>NZ_JAGPXY010000047.1 GCF_018070325.1 Micromonospora sp. H61 | reverse complement strand
ACGACAAGGACGACGACGACAACGACAACGACTGACCGCGGTCGCCGCTCACCCCGGGTGCTTCCCTTGGGGTGAGCGGCGGCGCGCTGCGACGCGGTGGTCGGGCTGTCCCTCGTGAGCGGACCGACCACCGCGGGCGTCAGATGGCGACGCGTTGCTCCTGGACCGTCGGCTGGTCCTGGGCGAACTGGGTGCTGTACAACTCGTGATAGCGGCCACCAGCCGCGAGCAGGTCACTGTGTCGCCCGCGTTCGACGATGCGTCCTGCCTCCACGACGAGGATCTGGTCGGCCGCCCGGATGGTGGAGAGCCGGTGCGCGATGACCACGCTCGTCCGGCCGGTCAGCGCCTCGGCGAGGGCGTCCTGAACCGCCGCCTCCGAGGTGGAGTCGAGATGCGCTGTGGCTTCGTCGAGAATGACCACGCGCGGACGAGCCAGCAGCAGGCGCGCGATGGTGAGCCGTTGCCGTTCACCGCCGGACAGGCGGTATCCGCGCTCGCCCACGACGGTGTCGAGCCCATCGGGAAGTGAGCGGATCAGGTCGTCGAGGCGGGCCCGACTGAGCACCTCCCACATCTCGTCCTCGGTCGCGTCCGGCTGGGCGAACGCCAAGTTGGCGCGGATGCTCTCGTGGAAGAGGTGCCCGTCCTGGGTCACCACGCCCAACGCCGTTCGGATCGACTCGGCCGACAGTTCACGTACGTCGACGTCGGCCAGCTTCACCGCGCCGTCCTCGACGTCGTACAGGCGAGGCACGAGCTGCGCGATAGTCGACTTGCCCGCCCCGGAGGAGCCGACGAGCGCCACCATCTGCCCCGCTTCGGCGCGGAACGACACCCCGTGCAGCACTTCCTCACCGCCACGCGTGTCGAGCTTCGCCACGTCCTCAAGGGATGCGAGCGACACCTTGTCCGCTGAGGGGTAACCGAACCGGACCCCGTCGAACTCGACCGCGACCGGGCCTTCCGGAAGTGGCCGGGCGTCGGACCTGTCGAGGATCAGCGGCTTGAGGTCGAGGACCTCGAACACCCGCTCGAAGCTCACCAGCGCGCTCATCACCTCGACCCGGGCACTGGCCAGTGAGGTCAACGGTGCGTAGAGCCGCGACAGGAGCAGCGCGAGGGCGACCACCGTCCCGGCGTCGAGGCTGCCCCGTAGGGCGTAGAGACCACCCAGCCCGTAGACCAGGGCCAGTGCCAGCGAGCCGACGACGGTGAGCGCGGTGATGAAGACCCACTGGAGCATCGCGGCGCGGATGCCGATGTCCCGGACCCGACGGGCCCGCGCCGCGAACTCGGCGGACTCCTCGGCCGGCCGCCCGTACAGCTTGACCAGCGTGGCACCGGGTGCGGAAAAGCGTTCCGTCATCCGGGTGCTCATGGCCGCGTTGTGCTCGGCCGCTTCACGCTGCAACTGAGCGAGCCTCGAACCCATTCGGCGGGCCGGGAGAACGAAAATGGGCAGCAGGACGAGCGCCAACAGCGTGATCTGCCAGGAGAAGGTGAGCATCACGGCCAACGTCAGCATCAGCGTGACCCCGTTGCCGACCACACTCGACAGGGTGTCGCTGAAGGCCCGCTGCGCGCCGATCACGTCGTTGTTCAGGCGGCTGACCAGCGCACCCGTGCGGGTCCGCGTGAAGAACGCCACCGGCATGCGCTGAACGTGATCGAAGACAGCCGTCCGCAGTTGGACGATCAGCCCCTCACCGATGCTGGCGGAGAGAAATCGCGTCACCAGACCCAGCCCGGCCTCGGCGAGGGCGATCACGGCGATCAGTACGGCCAACCGGATCACCACGCCGCTGTCGGCGCCGTCGACGATCGCGTCGACCACCCGACCGGCGAGAACGGGTGCCGCCACCGTGAGGACCGCCGTCACCACACTCAACAGCAGGAACCTGACGATCAGGGCCCGGTGCGGCCGCGCGAACTGCGCGATCCGCTTCAAGGTGGCGCGGGACAGCGGTCGTTCTTCCTGCGCGTTCATCGCGTGGTGCAAAGACGTCCACGCCGTGAATTCCATGCTCATGCGTAACCTCCGATACCGGGAGGCTAGGACCTCACCCGAGCTTGAGGTCAAGTCGCCACGCAAGTTTGTGGCTACGGGTTGTTCACGGTGCTCGTAGCCAAGGACCGCGTCGATGCCGTCGACGGCATGCGGTACCGCGCTCAACGACGACGAGCTGGCGTCCGTGAAGCGTTGGCGCGTGGATGTTGGCCCACGAACCGTCGCTGCGGGTCGGTGCGGGTCGTCGTGGGCCGTCGCCGGCGGCGTAGGCAGTTGCATGCGTTGCGGGGTCGTGGTGGGCCGTCGCGGGCGGTCGTGAGCTGTTGCGGGTCGTCGGGCGCCTGCTGGCCTGCGACGGCGTCACCTGGCCCGCAGGCCGACGCGGCGTTGCGGCCCGTCGCAGGTGGTCGTGAGCTGCTGCGGGTCAGCGCGAGCCGTTGTGAGCAGCTCTCTTCTCGACCCAGCCGGCATGCGCCCGAGACGCGCCGCTCGACGCTTCGGCCTGCACAGTGGGTACCTGGCCAACCAGCCTCCTAGGATGCCTAAGGCGGTGTGCGGTGGGCGACGGTGTCGACCCGACATGGACGATCGTTCTCGGCTGCCTACCCCTACGTTCGTCGGTGGTAGTGGTTGCGGCGGGGGAGTTGTTCGGGGTCGAGTCAGGCGGGTGGAATGAACTCCGGATGTCCGTCGTCGCCGAGCCGGACGACCCAGTCGGCCTGGTGGACGTGCCGATGGTGGTGGCCGCAGAGCAGGACGGCATTGCCGAGGCTGGTTGGGCCGCCGTTGGCCCAGTGGTGGATGTGGTGGGCGTCGCACCAGCGGGGTGGGCGGTCGCAGCCGGGGAACGCGCAGCCGCGGTCGCGGAGCACCAGGGCGCGGCGCAGTGGCCCGGTGATGAGACGGCGTTGTCGGCCGACGTCGAGGACCTGGCCGGCGCCGCCGAGGACGGCGGGCAGGATGGTGGCGTCGCAGGCGAGTCGGCGCGCGGCCTCGGGTGTGAGGCTGAGGCCGGTGTCGAGGGTGCCACTGCTCAGCTGCCGGGTCAGCGCGTCGTAGCTGGTGGTGACGACGATCTGGGCGGGGTCGCCGCCGTGTTCGGGCAGTTCGGTGGTGCGCAGGGCGAGTCGGCAGATGTCGGCGAGGGCGTCGTGGCGGCGTTGCCCAGGGGGGCGGGTGTCGTCTGGTCCCGACGGGGCGGTCAGTGGGTCGATGGCGGCGCGGAACAGGGTGGCGGTTTCGGCGTCGAGGGTGCCGGTGAGTCGCAGTCGACCGTCGGTCTGTTCGGACAACGTGAGGTGCCGGTCGCGGGCGGCGCGGCGGGCTTCGGCGTCCAAGGCGGCTTGGGCGGCGGCGTCGGCGATGTCGGGGGCGACGTGGTCGAGGATGCGGGTGCCGAGTTTGCGCAGGTGGGTGGGGTCGAACTGGCTGGCCCAGTCGGTGAGCAGGCTGACGGCCTTGTCGGCGGCCTGCGTGCCGGCGGTGGCCTGGACGGTGGTGGCGGTGTCGGTGATGACCCGGGCCTGGTCGAGGCTGAGGTGCCCGTCGGCTAGGGCTTGCCGGATGCCGGGGTTGCCGGTGTCGAGGGCGGTGGCGAGGTCGACGAGGCGGCGGGCGGCGGGGATGGTGAGTCGCAAGCGTTCGCGCAGCCACACGGCGGTGGTGGAGGCGCCGTGGATGCGGGCGGTGCCGCGGCCGTCGACCTCACGGATCAGGGTGAGGGTGACGGCGGCGAGGCGTTGCTGGAGGCGGTGCGCGGCGTCGAGCGCGGCGATCAGGTCGTGCTCCGGCAGGGCCCAGGCGGCGGCATCGGCGCAGGCAGCGATCGCATCGTCTGCCTGCGCCAACTCCTCGACCATGGCCCGACACTAGAACAGGTGTACGACATTTTCAGTCACCAAGATCGATGTGCCGGCTGGTCATCAGGGACTCGTCGGTGCCGGACTCCTCCCAGGCGGCGGTTGGGGACTGTGGTACGGGTCGAGGACACCGTCGCAGCAGCAGGGGTCAGCTCACCCGCAGATCACGACGCCGATGTCGGCGCCATCGACAATCGTCTCCACCACCCGCCCGGCGGGGACCCGTGCCGCCACCGTGAGGACCACCGTCGCCACGCTCAACAGCAGGAGGCGGCACTCGACCGGCGGTGGCAGGTCACAGGCCGGCGTGCATGGTCAGGCTCTGCCGCAGATGGAGTTTCGGCCTGGACCCGACGACCGAGCCGACGACCTCGCCCCCACGGAACACCAGTAGCGTCGGAAGGGACATGACCGCGTAGCGCCGCGTGGCCTGCGGGTTGTCGTCGGAGTTGAGTTTGGCGATGGCCATCCGGTCGCCGAACTCCCCTGCCAGCTCGACGAGGCTCTTCTCGATCATCTTGCACGGCGGGCACCACTCCGCCCAGAAGTCGACGACCACGGGCCGGTTGCTGGCTAGCACCAGCTCGGCGAACGTGTCGTCGGTGACGGTGATCAGGGAGCTGACGCTCGTCTCCTGGGACATGGTTCCTCCCGGTGCGCAATTGCGTGGGTGAGCTGGCTGTGCAACTGCTGACGGACCGCTCCGAGCCGATCGAGGTAGTCGTCGACCTCGGCGAGCTTGCGTCGCAGCACCAGCACGGAATCCGGACAGACGTCGCCGGACGTGTTGCCCGCTCGCAAACAAGCGACGAACGGACGGACGTCGTCGAGGCCGAAGCCGACGTCGAGCAGCGCCCGGATCTCCCGGACGACCCGCAGCTCCGCCTCGTCGTAGACGCGGTAGCCGTTCGCCGAACGCTGCGGGTGTACCAACCCGTGGGCCTCGTAGTAGCGCAGCGTTCGAGTGCTCGTGCCTGCTCGTTCCGCCAGCTCGCCGATCAGCATCAGACCTCCTCGACCAGCCTGTCGCAACCAGGCTAAACCTTGTCGTCAGCGTCAAGGCAAGGCTGCTCCCGGTCCCGAGAACCGCTCAGGGCGCCGCCTCGCGGCGCCCTGAGCGTCTGCGGGCTCCGAACTAGCCGATGCGGAACTGGTCGCCGTAGACGGCGAACACCAGTGGCGTGTTCAGGTTGAAGTTGCCGTTGTTGAGGAACACCCGCTGGGCGGTGTCGACGCGGGAGGTGTCCGAGTGGGCCACCTCCTTCTTCATCTCGACGACCCGCTCGTCGAGGAACGCGTCGAGCCAGGTCCGCTCGTCGCCGCCCTGGGCTGGCGGCTTGGCCCGGTTCAGGGCGCGGTTGCGGATCTGGCGCATGCCCTCGTACCCGTGCATGACCGCCGCGTCGTAGTAGGCGAACTGGCCGAGTGCCCGGACCTGGTCGTTCTTGCCGTCGCGTACCGATGGGTTGAAGTAGACCCGGTCGCGTTCGGCCTCCTGGGCGGCCTGGAACACCGAGTCGGTGGCCGCGGTCCGCCAGTCGCGGGGGAAGTTGGGGTCGAGACCGGCGTGTGACGGGGTGCCGTTGACGTTGCGCAGCGCCGGCAGGTAGCCGGCGAGCACGTTGCCCGGCTTGGTGCGGGTGTACGCCTCGACCAGTTCGAGCATGTCGCCGGTGCCGGAGCAGAAGCCGATGATGCCGGCGGTGTAGCCGCGTCCGTCGCCGATGTCCTCGATGTAGGAGAACTGTGCGCGCCAGTCGAGCGAGGAGTTCTCCGCTGCCGAGACGAGTTGCATGGCGACGTTCTTCTTCGCCGGGTCGTCGAGGTTGGTCCCGCTCGGGGTGGTGGGCGTCGGGGTGCTGCCGCCGCCCGGCAGGGTCCACCGCTGGTTCGTGGTGCCGCCGCAGGTCCAGATCTGCAACCGGGCGCCGTTCGCGGTGCTGCGGTCGGTGACGTCGAGGCACTTGCCGGAGCCGGAGTTGACGAGCGTGCCGTTGCTGGCGGTCCACTTCTGCGCGCCGGTGTTGTTGCAGTCGTACAGCTGCACCTTGGCGCCGTTGGCGGTCGACGCGGCGGTGACGTCGAGGCACTTGCCGAGTGCCCGGATCGAGGTGTCGGTGTTGCCGACGGTCCACGTCTGGGCCGCGCTGCCGTTGCAGTCGTAGAGCTGGACGGGCGTGCCGTTGGCCGAGCTGGCGCCGGCCACGTCGATGCACTTACCGCCGAGGCCGGTGATCGGCCCGGCGGTCGCGGCGCTCGCCGCCGGCAGGCCGTAGCCGACGGCGGCGACGCCGATCAGCAGGGTGCCCACGACGTAGGCGGCTGTTCTCTTGTGAACCATGGGGTGTTCCTCGGGGAAGGGGCGGCGTGCCGCCAGCCGGTCGGTGGCCCGGCGCGACGGTTCGGCCTCGGCGGGCACCCGCGAGCATCTGGAAACTGTATTAACAGATACCAGTACGTCGATTCCTCGTCAATCGACGACCGCAAGGCGTGACGGGACGGCGACCGACGTCGCGCCCTCGCCGATCAAGGGCAAGCTGCGCGGGTACGCCACCATGCATGGCGCACATGTCGAAGCTCGAGGCCGGCCAGGTCGTGGTGCTCTACCTCGCCCGGGACCCGGCTGCCCCGACGTTCCGGACGCTCAGCGGCGACTTCGGCGTGTTCGACCTGAACGGGTCCGACGCGGAGGCCGTCGCCACGACCCGCTCGCAGACCATTGCCGTCAACGGCCTGAACGCCGAGGACCCGGCCGCGTCCGGCCACGGTTTCCGCACCACTCTCGGCCGGCTGCGGGCGGTCGCCGCCCCGGCCAGGTAGGACGAGTGGGCACGCGGACGGCACCCGCCGAGTGCCGTCCGCGTGGTCACTGTTCCCGGTAGGTGGCCAGGTCGAAGTCGGCGTGCACGCCGTCGCCGCCCAGGTCCTGCACCCACAGGCCGAGAAACGCACCGGTGAAGCCCCACGCCGCCGGCTCACCGTCGATGATCAGCGCGGCGTGCTCGTCGGACAGGATGGTCGCGTCCAGCTCGGCCGGTAGTCGCTGCCAACCGGCGCCGAGGTCGTAGTCGAAGCGCACCGCCGGCCCGTCGAAGACGGCCCGCAGGCCGACTCGGGTGACGCCGTCGACATCGACTGTCAGCTCCGGGTACGCGGTGCGCCGCCCGTTGTCGGAGCTGAGCAGCTCCAGCACCGTCCGGCCGTCGTCTGCCCGGGTCAGGTAGAGGTGGTGCCAGTTGAGCGTGTTGTAGTAGGCGGTGATCCCGGCGAGCTGACGGTGGTCGGCCGGTTCGAACTCCACAACGGTCTCCAGCGAGCACTCCCGTGCGCCGACGCGTCGCCCGACCAGGCTGGGTGCCCGTCGACCGACCGGCGACTGCCCGCCGTGGACCCGCAGGTACGACGGGCGGGTGTGCAGGTCGACCCAGTCCGGGGCTGCCGGCCGACGCAGCGTCGACCAGCACCGGCCCAGCTCGGGGGCGTCGAAGTGGTCCGTCTCGGGCTCCGCCGGCCAGGGGTGCGCGGGCAGGTCGGGTGCGACGACGTCGTCCGCGGGCACCCCTCCGGCGATTCGCGGCCAGCCGCCCGACGGCCACTCGACCCGCTGGATCGCTGTCTCCCGACCCAGCACGCAGTTGCCCAGCGGGGAGTACGGGCGGCCGACCAGATGGGCCAGGTACCACTCGCCGCTCTGCGTGTGGACCAGGCTGCCGTGACCCGCCTTCTGCAACCGCAGGTCGGGCCGCCCGAAGGAGGTGAGCAGTGGTCCGTCCGGGTCCACCTCGTACGGTCCGAACAGCTCCCGGGACCGCGCCACTGTGACCTGGTGCTCCCAGCTGGTGCCGCCCTCGGCGGTGATCAGCCAGTACCAGCCGTCGTGGCGGTACAGGTGCGGGCCCTCGGTGACCCCGACCGGGGAGCCGGTGAACAGGATGCGGGGGCTGCCGACCAGACGGCGTGCGGCCCGGTCGTACTGCTGGATCTCGATGCCACCGAAGCGGTCGCGGCCGGGCCGCCAGTCCGCGCTCATGCCCAGCAGCCAGGTCGTGCCGTCGTCGTCGTGGAACAGCGACGCGTCGAACCCGCGCCCGTGCAGCTTCACCGGATCGGACCAGGGGCCGGTGATGTCCTCGGCGGTGACCAGGAAGTTCTGCGGATCCCAGTAGCCGCTGGCGAAGCTGGCCACGTCGCTGTAGACGAGGTGGAACTGACCGTCGTGGTACGTCAGGTCTGGCGCCCACACCCCGTTGGAGTCACCGCAGCCGCGCAGATCGAGCAGGCGCCGGTCGGTGATGATCCCACCCAGGCTGCGCCAGTTCACCAGGTCACGCGAGTGGTGCACCAGCACTCCCGGATACCACTCGAAGGTCGAGGTGGCCAGGTAGTAGTCGTCGCCGACGCGCAGGATCGACGGGTCCGGGTGGAACCCGGCGAGGACGGGATTGCGGATCGACCGGGTAGCGGTCGCCACGTTAGCGATGTCGGTCGACACGAGCACTCCTCTGGACGGACTGTCTGGAACTTCCGGAAAATCGTGGTCCCGGATCACTGGAAGCCCTGCTTACGCTAGCTGGTCTCTTCGCAATAGGACAGAGGTCTTGACCGCTGGGACAACAGCTCGTAGCGTGCCGGCCATCGATCGACATTACCGGCGAAGCATTGAAAGTTTCGGAGATCCATAGCTCCGCAGGGGGGACCGTGGGCACGGAGAACGGCCGAAACGTCACCATCGCCATGATCGCGCGGTTGGCCGGAGTCTCCGTGCCCACCGTCTCCCGGGTCATCAACGGCCGCTCCGACGTCGCCCCCGACACCCGGGAACGCGTCGAGGCGCTACTGAACCGACACGGCTACCGCCGCCGCTCACCGTCACGGCGTACCGACGCCGCCCTCATCGACCTGGTCTTCAACGACCTGGACAGCCCGTGGGCCGTGGAGATCATCCGTGGGGTGGAGGACGTCGGCCAGACCAGCGGCGTCGGCACCGTCGTGTCGGCCATCCACTGGCGCATCTCCTCGGCCAAGCAGTGGCTCGACAACATGCGTACGCGCTCCACCGAGGGAATCATCTTCGTGACCTCGATGGTGAACCCACCGTTGCAGGCCGAGCTGCGCCGGCTCCACCTGCCGGTCGTCATCATCGACCCGGCCGGGGTCGACCCGCAGGAGTCACCCACCATCGGCGCCACCAACTGGGCGGGCAGTCTCAGCGCCAACCAGTACCTGATCAGCCTCGGCCACCGCCGCATCGGCTTCATCGCCGGCCCACCGCACCTGATGTGCAGCCGGGCCCGGATGGACGGCTATCGGGCCGCCCTCGGCGCCGCCGGGATCCCCATCGACGACGCCCTGATCCGCCCCGGCAACTTCTACCACGAGGCCGGCTTCACCGCGGGTACGCAACTGCTGACCCTGCCCGACCCTCCCACCGCCATCTGCGCCTCCAGCGATCAGATGGCGCTCGGCGTCTACGAGGCGGTCCGCAAACGGGGTCTGCGGGTGCCCGACGACGTCAGCGTGGTCGGCTTCGACGACCTGCCGGAGGTGCGCTGGTGCTCGCCACCGCTGACCACCGTCCGGCAACCCCTGGCCGAGATGGGCATGCTGGCCGCGCGGACCGTGCTACGCCTCGCCGGCGGCGAGAGGACCGAGAGCCCTCGGGTCGAACTCGCCACGGAACTCATCGTCCGCGACAGCGCCGCACCACCACGCTCGTGACCTCCCTCAGTCGACGCGCAACGCGTCGTCGACGCCCGTCTCCCGGCGGCCGAGGTGCGCCGGGTCCCGACCGGAGAGCAGCTCCAGCGCGGCCTTCAGGCACGCGCCGTTCTCCCGGGACGAACTGAACCACCACGTCTGGGCGTACCGCTTCGCGCTGTCGTCGCCCACACCGTTGGCGTCGATGCCGAGGCGCCGGCACAGCGCCACGGCGCGCGGCAGGTGGAAGGACTGGGTCACCACAGTGGCTCGCCGCACCCCGAAGATCCGCTCAGCGCGCGCACACGAGTCGTACGTGTCGAAGCCGGCGTAGTCCGGCACCACCTTGTGCGCTGGCACACCCCGCTGCACCAGCCAGTTCCGCATCGCGGCGGGCTCGTTGTAGTCGGCGTTCATGTTGTCGCCCGACACGAGGATCGCCCGCACCTTGCCGGCGTCGAACAGCCGCCGCGCGATCTCCAGCCGGGCGGTGAGGACGGGTGAGGGCGTGCCGTCGGCGTCCACCTTGGTGCCCAGGACCAGGGCGACCGGGGCGTCCGGCACCTCGGCCTCGCCGTAGAGGTGGCCCTCCGCGGTGTCGCGGATCCACGTCACGCTGGCCACCGTGCCGCCGGTCAGCACCACGACCCCCACCGTGAGTGCGAGGACCGTACGGCGGACCAACCCCCGGTGCTCCCCGTACCACCGTCTGGCCCCGCTGAATCGCCCCCGCATGCCGCAAGGCTATTCCGCCAGTGCACACGACTGTCGTCGGCGTAGCCGCGACCGTCCCGACCAGCGGACAAAGAACGTTGTCTATGGACAATCGCTCACTGTTAGCGCTAACGTGACGGACAGTCGTCGATCCTCGACCGACTTCGGGCCGCTGCGACGGGGCTGTCGCCATCGGCCCGATGCGTGACGGACGACGATCGTGGCGTGGGGCGGGTGGCACGTGGCCGGCGCGAGACGGCCCGAGACCACCACTGGGCGACCCGCGCGCCACGCGGCCGAGGCATGAACGGCCACCGCGATTCCAGGGCACCGCAGCAGCCGGAACAGTCGTGCGACGACAACCCGGTCCGCTCACCCTGCCCAGCGGACGCCGCTGGGCAGGAGCCCGCGCCTGGGCCGCCCTGATGGCGACCGTCGGCCCCAGCCCTGGCCGCCGGGTCGCGTCCCGCTGCTCGGAGTCCGGGCCCGAGCAGCGGGACGCACACCCGCCCGAGCAACCGACGGGGTACGCCGCCGTCGATCACCGCGTCAGCTTCGGGTCCACCGCTGGCTGTTCGAGCCGTTGCAGCTCGACAGGACCACAGGGGTGCCGTTGGCGGTTCCGGCGGCGTTGGGCGTCAGGCACAGGCCGGACTGCACACCGGCCACCGTGCCGTCGGTGTTGACGTTCCACTGCTGGTTGGTGCCGCCATTGCAGTCCCAGATGATCACCCGGGTGCCCGGCGAGGTTCCGGCGCCCTCGGCGTCCAGGCACTTCGTGCCGTACACCTGGAGTTGTTTCGCGGCGGTCGACGTCCACTGCTGGTTGGCGCCGCCGTTGCAGTCCCACAACGTCAGCTGCGTGCCGTTGGTCTGCGACCGCGACGGGACGTCGAGGCAGCGGTTGGCGCCGGTGTTGCGCAGCGGTGCCGACGTGCCGCCGGGTGGTGGGGTGGTGGGGCTCGTGGCGTCGAAGCCGAGGAACCGGATGGCCTGCGCGGCGTCGAACGGGATCGAGTGGCCGTACCCCTGGAAGCTGATCGCTTCGACGGGCGCCGTGCCGCCGGTGCCCCCGTACCGGGTACGGGTGGCGCTGGCCTGCGGGGAGTCGGTGAAGCTGGGGGTCTGCGACACGCCCTGCACGTTGGTCCACTGCTTGATCTGCTCGCCGAAGTTGACGTAGCTCAGCGTGGTGTCCGTGGTGCCGTGCCAGATCTGGAACCGGGGACGCTTGCCGGAGTAACCGGGGTAGGCGTTGCGGACCAGGTCACCCCACTGCTGCCCGGTCCTGACGATGCGTCCGCCGGAGCACTCGCTGTTCCACTCCGCGCCGTTGGTGGTGGCGAAGCACCCGAACGGGGCCCCGGAGGAGCTGAACCCGGCGTGGAACAGGTCCGGGTAGAGGCCGACCATGACGTTGGCCATCATGGCGCCGGAGGAGAACCCACCCACACCGATCCGGTTGGCGTCGACCGGGTAGCGGCTCCGAACGTGGTCGACCATGGACTTGAGGCCGACCGGGTCGCTGCCGCCGTCGCGCCGCAGGGCCTGCGGTGACGAGACGTCCCAACACTTGCTGCTCCGGGTCACCGACGGGTAGATCACGATGAAGCCGTAGTGGTCGGCGAGGGTACTCAGCCCGAAGCCGCTGTGCACCGCCGGACCGCTGCCGGTGCAGTAGTGCAGGGCGAGGAGCAGGGCCGGCTGGGCCGCGACCCGATCCGGCACGTACAGGTGCATCTGGAGGTTCGTCGGGTTGGTGCCGAAGCTGGTCACCTGGGTGAGCGCCGCGGCCGACGCCGGGGTGGCGACCGTGACCACGGCCGGCGGCAGCGCGGCGGTCCGGCGCAGGCGGTCGACGTTCGGCAAGCTGTAACGTATGACGTCTGTCGATCTCTTGTCGAGCGTCCGCTGACGCGACTTGAGATTGTCGAGCCGGCAGTGCCATTGTGATACGTCGATGAACAGCCGCGCGCGGGGCCGACCACCGTCCACTGGGCAACCGGGATCCAGATGTGATCTCCGGGGGACGGTGACACGAGCGATGGACCAACCAGAGTCCGCCGTCCACGAGATCGCCCGTCCCCGCGTCGCACCCTGACCGGTCGGGCGGCTCATCTGCGCGAAGGAACCCCGCCCATGCCTAAACCGAAGACCCGAACAGCACTCCTGACGGGCCTGCTGCTCGCCGCGAGCGCGCTCGCGGGCGTCAACCCACCAACCGCCAGCGCGGCTGTCGACCCGGTCACCGTGACCGTCAACACCCGCGCGGGACTGGCGACCGTGCCGGACACCGCTCTCGGCGTCAACCACGCCATCTGGGACTCGAACCTCGGCACCGCCGAGACATCGGACCTGCTCAGAGATGCCGGCGTGCAGATGATGCGCTACCCCGGCGGCTCGTACGCCGACATCTACCACTGGAAGGACCACACCGCGCCCGGCGGTTACGTCGCGCCGGGGACCGACTTCGACACCTTCATGGCGGCGGTCCGGCGCGTCGGCGCGCAGCCGATGATCATCGCGAACTACGGCACCGGCACGCCCGCCGAGGCCGCCGACTGGGTGCGGTACGCCAACGTGACGAAGGGCTACGACGCGCGGTACTGGACCGTCGGCAACGAGAACTACGGCAACGGCCACTACGGGTCCGCGTGGGAGGCCGACGACCACCCCGACAAGAGCGCGACACAGTACGCGAGGCTGGTCGTCGAGTACGCCGACGCGATGAAGGCGGTCGACCCGAGCATCAAGGTCGGAGCGGTGCTGACCATGCCGGGCAACTGGCCGGACGGGATCACCGCCGGCAGCGATCTGGGCCCGTGGAACCAGACAGTGCTCTCCATCGCCGGCCCGAAGATCGACTTCGTGGACGTGCACTGGTACCCGGGCGGCACCGCCGCCGAGTCGCTGACCCGCGTCAACCACCTCCCCGACGCCATCTACCTGCTGCGGCGGCAGCTCGCCCGGTACGCCGGCCCGAACGCCGACCGGATCGGCATCAGCTTCACCGAGCTGAACGTCGACGCCGGCCGGAACACCCAACCGGGCGCGCTGTTCCTGGCCGACGTCTACAGCGCTCTGCTGGAGAACGGCGTCTTCACCGCCCACTGGTGGAACGTGCACAACGGCATGGGCACCGTGACGCAGGTGGCCGGCCAGACCGACTACGGCGACTTCGGGATGCTCTCCAGCGGGGCCTGCGCCGAGGACGGCTCGGTCTGCCAACCACCGCTGAACACACCGTTCGCGCCGTACCACGGGCTGAGCATGATGAAGCTCTTCGCGAAGACCGGCGACCAGTTCGTTCGCGCCGGCACCGACGAGCCCCTGGTCACCGCCCACGCCGTTCGCCGGAGCAACGGTGACCTTGCCGTGCTGCTGGTGAACAAGGACCCGGACAACGACCACCCGGTCACCATCGACTACGCCGGGTTCACCCCGTCGGCCGTCGCGCCGACGGTGTCCACCCTCACCAACGGCGCCACCGGCATCGCCACCAGCCAGTCCGGCTCGGCGACCAGCCGGACGCTGCCGGCGTACTCGTTGACCACGCTGGTGCTGCGCGCGGCTGACGCGTCCGCCGGTCGGCCGGCCGCACCCGGCCAGCCGACCGCGAGCGGTGTCACCGACCGCGCCGCGACGATCACCTGGCCGACGGCCACCCCGGGCGCCAGCCCGATCGCCAAGTACGAGGTGCACCGGCAGCACGGCGCGGTCAGCGAGCAACTCGGTGAGACGGCTACCACCTCGTTCACTGTCGA
The DNA here is from genome assembly GCF_018070325.1 of Micromonospora sp. H61. Taxonomy (GTDB): domain Bacteria; phylum Actinomycetota; class Actinomycetes; order Mycobacteriales; family Micromonosporaceae; genus Micromonospora; species Micromonospora salmantinae. The sequence goes on along the minus strand of NZ_JAGPXY010000047.1, from coordinate 35,436 downwards.
CAACCTCGTGCCGGGCAGCCGGTACACAGTCAACGTGCTGGCCCGCGACACCGCCGGGCGGGTCTCCTGGGCCTCACCGCCGCTCACCTTCGCCACCGGCAGCCCCGCCGCCAGTACGTGCACAGTCCGCTTCACCGCCAACAACGACTGGGGCAACGGTTACATCGGCGGCGTCGACATCACCAACAACGGGTCCAGCCCGATCGACGGCTGGACGCTCACCTGGGCGTGGCCCACCGGCTGGCAGCAGGTGAGCAGCGGGTGGAGCGCCACCTGGGAGCAGGTCGGCACCACGGTGCGGGTCACGCCCACCGCCGACAACCGGCAGATCGCCGCCGGCGGCACCGTGAGCGCCGGCTTCGTCGGCGCGTACGGAGGGCCGAACGTGCTGCCCACGGCGTTCAGCCTCAACGGCACCATCTGCGCCACCGGCTGACCGATCGGCCAGGGCGTCGATGGTCACGGCGGCTCGGGTTGGCCCCTGACGCACTCCCCGAAGTGTGTGATGCCTGTGAGTCATCAAGATGACTCACAGGCATCGCGCTCGTCCGGGAAAGGCCGGCCCCACAACAGCCGCCGCAGTCAGCGACCCTGACGCATGATGACCGTGCCTGAGCCGGTGTCGTCCGCCCACGGGTCCAGCACGAGGGTGTACGTGCCGCCCTTCGGCAGCGGGCCCGACTCGAACCGCCCCGTGCCGCCGATGACGCAGCCACTTCCACCGTGTCGCCGGCCGGGCCATTCAGGAGCAGAATTCCGCACCGGTCGGGCAGGCTGGCGGCGTCACCTCGACGGTGACGCGACGACCGGCGTCGGCGGGAAACCTCAGCCGGCTCACGGCACCGGGTCGGCTGACCGTCAGAGTGGCGGCCCGGCCGTCCGCGAAGGTGTCGGCCTCTTCGTCGTGCGCGTCGCGCAGCCGCACGTCCCGGTCGGTCGATCCGGCTTCGACGAAACCACATCGTGACCGTGAAGATCGTGTGGAAACATGCGCGACGTGGCTCACGAACACCTCTGGTACGCGCTGCCAGTCCTCACCGGTCGAAGAATCCGGCTGGAGCCATTGACGCTCGAACATGTCCCCGGCTACCTGGCGGCGGCAGGCACCGAACCCGACGACGCCGAAGTCTTCCGCTGGCAAAGTCCACCCGGCGGCGCGCTGCTCCAACCCGTCACCATCGAGGACGCGACCCGGCACATAACCACCGCGCTCGCCGCCAGAGCCACCGGCACCAGACTCCCCTACGCCCAGATCGACACGTGTAACGGTGAGTTCGTCGGAACCACATCGTTCGCCGACCCGCAGCCCAGCCTGTTGGCGCTGTCCATCGGCTACACCTGGCTCGGCCGGGCCTGGTGGCGATCAGGCCTGAACACGGATTCGAAGCTCACGATGATGACGTTCGCGTTCGAAACCCTCGGCGCGGTCCGGGTCGCGCTGCAGACCGACATCAACAATATTCGGTCTCAGCAGGCGATCGAGCGATTGGGAGCGTCCCGCGAAGGCGTACTGCGCAAGCACCGGCGCCGGGCGGACGGCACCTGGCGTGACACGGTGCTGTACGCAATCGTCGACGACGCCTGGCCAGCGGCAAAGGAGAAGTTGCTGGCACGGCAGGCGGCGCACGAGCAGAACTAGCGATCTATACCGCCGACAACTCATGACCTCGTTGTCCCCCCACCACCAGCCGCGTCGCTACTGACGCTCTGCTGTGGAGACAACTACGCTGAGGCAACGCTCGCCGGATCGGATCGAGCTGGCGAAGCGTTCCACGCCGGGATAGCGGTGTGAGTAGTTGTGGGGGAGTACCGAATGGCCGACTTGCCGCACCCGCTCGCCGCGTTCATCGTGGCCGAAATTCGCCGCGCCCGAGGGGCCTCCGGGATGACCCAGGACGCCTTCGGCCGGGGCGCCGGCTTCAGCGCCTCCCACGTCAGCGCGGTGGAGAGCGAGACGCGGGCGCTGACGTTGGACTTCATCAAGGGCGCCGACCGGGCGTTCAAGAACGGCGGGCTGTTCGAGCGCATGGTGGGCAAGCTCGGCGCCCCGTCCTGGTTTCTGCCGTGGCTGGACGCGGAGCGCACGGCGACGCAGCTCAGGTGTTTCCAGCCGAGCCTCGTTCCGGGCCTGCTCCAGACGGAGAGCTACGGCCGCGCCGTCATCCGCTGCAACGACACGCTGAGCGACGACGAGGTCGAGAAGCGGCTCGCCCACCGGATGGGCCGGCAGGAGACCCTCACGAAGGCGACTGCCCCGCACTTCGTCGCCGTCATCGCCGAGGCGGTGCTCCGCCGCGCCCGCACGGACTTTTGCGACATCATGGCGGGGCAGATCAAGCAGTTGACCACCCTCGCGGAGCGCCCGAACATCAGCATTCACCTGTTGCCGGACGAGGTCAGCATGCACGTCGGCCTGACCGGGCCGTTCAGCCTGGCCCGGCTGCCCGACCACAAGTGGGTGGCCGAGATGGAGAACCAACTCGGCGGCGTCGTCATCGACCGCGACGACGATGTGGATACCCTCATGTCGAGGTGGGAGATGGTTCGCAGCGAGGCGCTACCCCGCCAGCAGTCGCTGGATCTGATGAAGGAAGTGGTGACGTCATGGACCTGATCGACGCTACGTGGCGCAAGTCCACCCGCAGCGGCTCCGGCGGCGGCAACTGCGTCGAGGTCGCGGACAACCTGCCCGGCGTTGTGGGCGTGCGGGACTCAAAGGACCCCGATGGGCCGGCGCTGGTCTTCGGGCCGGTGGCCTGGCGGGCGTTCGTCACCGAAGTCCCCCGGCGGTCATAGCCCTAGCACGAACGGAAGCGCCCGCCCCAGCCGAGGGGACGGGCGCTTCGCTGTGCGGGCTCCGTCAGCCCACCACCGACCGCAGCGGCACCTTGGCGGCGTTCAGCGCGCGTACCAGATCTCTTGCGAACGGGTGTTCGTCCACCTGGAGCCCCTGCGGGTTTGGGATCACGACGTACGCCGAGCCGTTCTTCTCGGACGCCTGCGCGTCGGCGGTGAAGCGTTCGACGATCGCCCGGGTGCGGGCCAGGTCGCCGGCCGCCACCTGGATGGTGATCGGCCGCCAGCCGCCGCCCAGGTCCGGCGGCACCGGCGCTGCGGCGGCGCTGGCGCGTGCCGCGTCGACGCCGGCCGGGCGTCGCGCGTCGGGCGCGGCGGTCGCCGGGTAGAGCAGCGCGTTGGCGACCAGGTGCAGGCCATTTTCGTTGTACGCGCGAAAGAGCGGATTGAACGCGAACAGCACCGCCCGACCGGCGCCGGTCGGCTCGTCGACGACGGCCGCCGTGCCCTTCAACGTGTCCGCCCCGACTGTGTAGCCGTTGGCCCAGAAGGTGTCACCCGTCGGGTACGTGAGCACGTTCGTCCCGGTGGCGCTCGGGGTGAGGACCGGGTCGCTGTTGTTGAACTCGAAGTCCTCCGCCGGGCGACCCAGCGCCACCGGGCTGTCCTGGTCGACGTCGACACGCAGGTGCGAGCCGATCACCAGGTAGTCCGCCGGCTTGGTCTTCTCCGTGGTCGAGGTGAGCCCGGCGGCGCGGGCCACCCGGGTGCCCTCGTTGCGCAGCCCGAGGTAGGTGTGGCCCTGGCCGATCCAGTCACGTAGGTTGGCCTGCCCGGCTGCGGTCAGACCGCCGGTGGCGCTGCTGCCGTCCGGCACCAGCAGCACGGTACGCCCGGTGAACGCCTCGGTGTTGTCGTTGATGTCGGCGGTGGTGACCGGTGTGAGGTCGAGCCCCCACCGCTTGCCGAGCACGTAGCGGGCTTCGCCGTGCGAGCCGGAGGTGGTGGAGATGCCGGCGCCCTGGAACAACCCCACGTCGGGCAGGTCGAGGCGGGTGCCGGCGGGCCGACCGCCCGGGGTGAGGGTGACCCCGAGGGATTGGGCCAGCCCGTCCACGGTCCGGTTCACAGTGGCCGCCGGGATGGCGACCCGGCTGGTCGTGAGGTCACGGACCAGGGGTACGCCACGGCCGAGCAGGTTGAAGGTGAACTCCGCGGCGGCGGCCGAGTCGAGCGGGTACGTGTACGAGCCCCAGGGCCACGCCGCGCCGGTGCGACCGCCGGAGACCTTGCGCACCAGTTCGGCCCTCGGCCGGACGGTGTCTCCGGTGTAGATGGTGTTGACGCCCATCAGCAGCGGGTTGCTCCAGGACGACACGTCGTAGAAGTACGGGAACGGGACGTACGGGTCCTCGCCCATGACGGCCTGGATCCAGTGTTTCTGCGGCTGGTCCATCGGAATCCAGTACGCGCCCTTGGGCACCGTCACGTTGGTGGCGCTGCGCCCGCCGAAGACCCGCACGGTGGGCACCCGGGTCGCCTTCTGCACCTCGTACACCTCGACGTCCATCCGGCGCAGTCGCTCGACGAGTTGGCGGACGTCGGCGAGCTGCCGGTCGGGCAGCAGGAAGTACGAGCGGATGGTGAGGTCCGGCACCGGGAACTGCACCTCGTTTGTGGGCTGCACCACCTCGTTCGGTTCGAGGGTGCCCGCCCTGCCCTGGGCGAGCGCGTCGGTCCAGATGTCGAAGTAGCCGTCCAGCACCTCGCGCTTGTTCGCGGCGGCCCAGCCGAGCGTCGACCACTGGGTGTGGAACTGCTGCTGGACCCGGTCGGCCACCGCCGACGCGCTGCCCTTCTCGTACGTCATGCCGGCCGCGCCGAAGCCGGTGGTGGGCACCGTGTCGCCGTAGCCCATGAAGAACATGTCGTACGTGTCGTAGTTGAAGTAGCACTCGGTGAAGGCGGTGTCGTCGCAGGCGCCGTTGAAGCCGAAGCCGACCTTGTTGGCCTCGCCGATGCGGTTGATCCAGTCCACCGCCTCACCGGCGATCTCGTGGTGGATCGGGTCGGCGTTGGGCGGGAAGAAGTACTGCCGACCGCCCATCTCGTGTGCGTCGATGAACACCTGCGGCGGGTAGCGGCGCAGCAGTTCGAGCTTGCCGTCGGTCTCCTGCTGGGTGCGGGCGAACCAGTCCCGGTTCAAATCGAAGCCGAACTCGTTCTGCCGGCGGGTCGCGTCGCGGCCGTCCGGGTTCTGGGTGGGGACGACGATGGTGACCAGGTTGTCGTTGCGCTGGGCGACAGCGCAGGACAGGCCCGCTGCCAGCTCGTACAGCGTCTTGAGTGCCGCGTCGGCGCCGCTCTTCTCGCCGCCGTGCACGTTCGCGGTGACCCAGACGATGGCCGGGCTGTCCTTCGCCGTCCGGGCGGCCGTTCGCGCGCTGGTCCGGCGCGGGTCGCGCAGGTCCCGGACGTCGTCGGCGATCTCGCGTAGCGCGGCGGGCCGCACGTGGCGTTCGTTGGACACCACCGCGTACGGCAACGGCTGGCCGAGCACACTGGTGGTCATCACGCCGGTGACGACCCGGTTGGAGGCGCGATCGACGGCCCCGAGGTAGGTCCGGACCTCGTCGTTGGTGACGACCCGCTCCTGCCCGGCGCCGAGCGGGAAGCCGAGCACGGTCTCCGGGGCAGGCACCGTGCTCAACCGCGCCGTCGGGTCGTCACTGCACCGGGAGGGCTGGGCGGCGCTCGCGGCCGTTGTGCCGCCCAGCAGGGGAACCATGCCGAGCAGGAGCGCGATCGTGGCGGCACTCGCCAGCCGCCTGGCAGGCACGATCCGGAACTGACGCATCGATGGGGCCATGAGCCGTGTTTCCCTTCTCGGGAACAACCTCGCAGTGGCCGGAGCCTATGAACCGCCGATACGACGGTCAAGGGTAGATCGATATTGCTGACTACTCGGCGTGCCGGTCCCGACGCGGAATGGCAGGATGGTGGCGTGGGCTTGTCGTCGTCTGGGAGGAGGAGACGTGCCGGAGATGATCATGCTCTCGGTCCATCCGGATCTTCCGTCCGCCGATGCTCGGCGCTCGCTGGCGTCCTGGCTGCGCGCTGAGGATCGGCTGCGGGAGGGGGTGACCACGACGCCCCCCGACGGGATGTCGGCGGACACCACTGACGTCCTGCGGGTGGCGGTCAGCGACGCGGGCACCGCCATGGTGCTGGTGCAGGCGATCGCCAGCTGGCTGACCCACCGCCGCGACGATGTGACTGTGAAACTCACCCGGCCCGACGGATGGTCGGCCGAGGTGGACGTGCACCGGGCTCGGGACATGGACCAGGTGACAGCGCTCATCGAGGCCGCGGTGCGCGCGGTGACACCCGTGCAGCGGTAAACGGCCCGCCGCCGGCCGAGAGGTCGGCCGGCGACGGGCCGGGTGGATCGGGTACGGCTACCAGGTCGTCAGGCCGAGGCCGATCGTCTTGGTCAGCGTGGCGTTGTCGTCGTCGCCGTCGAGCGACCAGATCATGGCGCCGGCCAGGCCGGCCCGTCGGATGTAGAGCGTCTTCTGCAACACGACCGCCGGGTCGTCGTACGTCCACAACGTCGTACCGTCGAACAACCAGGCATGTCCGGCGCGCAGGTCGCGGTGCACTGTGTAGCCGTTACCGGCCAGGGTCTTCAGCTTCTTGTAGTCCTCGTACCCGGCCTCGAACGTCGCCGGAGCGGGTCCGGTGGCCGGCTGGAACAGGCCGTTGCCGCCGCCGGTGATGCCGGTCCAGCCGCGACCGTAGTAGGGGATGCCGAGCACCAGCTTGTCGCGCGGCGCGCCACGGGCGATCCATCCGTCGATGGCCACCTCGACGGAGAAGTCCGGGTTGTCCGGGGCGCCCGCCGGGACGCGAAGCGCCGACTGCTGGTTGGCCCGCGCGTCCCAGCCGCCGTGGAAGTCGTACCCCTGCACGGTGGCGAAGTCCAGGTACTTGAATATCTTGCGGCCCTCGTAGCCGGCGTCCATGGTGGCCGGGCTGGCCGGCAGGAACGCGGTCAGCGGGTGGTGCGCGCGGGTCGTGCGCCCGTACGCGTCGAGCTGCCGGCGGAACTCGGCGAGCAGCTTCGTGAAGTTCTCCCGGTCCTCCGGGCGGATGACGTTGCCAGGCTCACCCTCCGAGCCGGGCCACTCCCAGTCGAGGTCGATGCCGTCGAAGACGCCGGCCCCGGCACCCGGGGTGCTGCCCGGCAGGTTCCCCTTGAGGTAGAGGTCGATGCAGGACGTGACGAACGCCTTGCGGGAGGCGTCGGTGCGGGCCGCGTTCGAGAAGTACGTCGACCAGCTCCAGCCGCCCAACGAGATCAGCACCTTCAGTTTGGGGTGCTTGGCCTTGAGCTTGGCGAGCTGGCCGAAGTTGCCGCTGAGTGCCTGGCCCGGTGCGTCCGCGACGCCGTCGACGCTCTCCTCGGCCGGGACGGGACGCTGGTAGTCGGCCCAGGCGTCGCCCTCGCCCGGCCCACCGTCCACATAGCACCTGCCGTCCTCGCTGACGTTGCCGAAGGCGTAGTTGAGGTGGGTGAGGCGGCTCGCCGCCCCGGAGGTTTCGAGCTTCTTGACCGGGAAGGCCCGGCCGTAGATGCCCCACTGGGTGAAGTAGCCGACCCGGTGGTAGCCGGTCCGGCGCTGGTGGTTGTCACCGGCGCTGGCGGCGGTGGGCGGAGCGGCGGTGACCAGCACTGTCGCCAGGGCGACGACGGCGGTGAGACGGCGGTGGCGGAATGGTCGCATCGGCACACTCCCACGAGACATCAAGCAGAATTAGTAAAGACACTTATCTGATTGATGAAGTTAAGCCGATCACCCTCCGGGGTCAAGAGCCGTCCAGCCACATGGGGGATTGTGACGGCGTTACCGGGTGGTAACGATGTTGTGCCATGGACTCCGCCGTGACTCTGATCGGACTACCCGTCGCCCTCGGCATCATCATGCTCGGTCTGGGTCTCGGACTGACAATGGCGGACTTCCGCCGGGTGGCCGACCATCCACGAGCCGCCGTCATCGCCCTGGTCTGCCAGGTGCTGGTGCTGCCGGCGCTCTGCTTCTGCCTCGTCCTCGCGTTCGACCTGGCACCCGAGCTGGCCGTCGGCATGATGCTGCTGGCCGCGTCACCGGGCGGCACCACCGCCAACCTCTACAGCCACCTGTTCGGCGGGCACGTGGCCCTGAACATCACCCTGACCGCCATCAACTCGGTGCTCGCCGTGTTCACCCTGCCGATCCTGGTCAACCTGTCGGCGGCGTACTTCCTGCCCGACGGCAGGAGCATCGGCCTCCAGTTCGACAAGGTGCTCCAGGTCTTCGCCATCGTGCTCGTCCCGGTCGCGATCGGCATGCTCATCCGGGCGCGGATGCCGCACCTGGCCGAGCGGCTGAACCGTCCGGTCCGGATCCTCTCCATCGTCGTGCTCGTCGCGGTGATCGCCGGCGCGGTGCTCGGTGAGCGGGAGAACATCGCCGACTACTTCGTCTCGGTCGGCCTGGCCGTGCTCGCCTTCAACCTGCTCAGCCTCGCCATCGGGTACGGGGTGCCGCGCCTCGCCGGTGTCGACCGGAGCGCCGCGACTGCCGCCGGGTTCGAGATCGGCATCCACAACAGCGCCCTGGCCATCACCATCGCGCTCAGCCCGGCGCTGCTCAACAGCACCCAGATGGCGATCCCGGGTGCCGTCTACGGCATCGTCATGTTCTTCACCGCGGCGGCCTTCGGCTACCTGGTGACCCGCGTCGGCGCCCGGTCCGCCACCGCCCTGACGCCCTGACGGCCGGTGCCCTGTCGCCCCGACGGCAGCCGTCGAGGCGACAGGGCGGACGGCAAACGGTCAGCCGACCTGGTTGTTGTCCTTCTGCGCGCCCCAACCGTGCCAGCGGTCGATCTCGATCAGGGCACTGACCCGGGCACGTTCGCGACGTGGGTACGCGTTGCCCGTGTAGTGCTTCGACAACCGGTCGATGTCCGCCAGGCCCTCGTCGGGGCGCAGCTCGGCGACGTGCCCGATGATGCTGACGTGGGTGTACCAGCCAGCCTCGTCGAGCACCGTGAGGGACACCCGTGGGTCGTTGCGGACGTGCTCCAGTCGGCGGCGGCTCTCGTCCATGTTCACCAGGATCCGGCCGTCCTCCCACAGGTACCAGGTGGCGGCGGACACCGGCTGGCCACCGTTGCGAAGGGTGGTCATGACGGCGGGGTTCGGCTTCTGGAGCATGGCGACCGCGGCCTCGGGAAGCGGTGGCTTGGACATGAAGTCTCCTCGTCGCGACAACGTTTACCCCTGCACGTTACGCACCCGCAGGCCCCGATCATGGTGGTACGCGCGGGTCGGCGATGTCCACCGGCTCGGCGATGCCCTCGACGATGCTTCCTCCGGTCACATCGCGGTCGCCAGCGATGCGGCTTCCCAGGCGAACCCGTCCGGGTCGGTGAAATGCCCGGCGTCGCCGCCGATCGTGAGTCGGTGCGATCCGGTGCCGTCGGGGGCGACGCCGACGTCCCGGGCGAGGGCACGACGTCGGTACAGCGCCAGCTTCACGGGGCTGGACCCGGCTACGAACTCGACGTACATGCGGCCGAAGCTCTTCGCCACGGCGAGGCCGCGCTCGACGTAGAACCGTTTGCTCGCCGCCACGTCCGCGACTCCGAGCAGGAGCACGAAATGGTCGATCCGCCGGGTAGCGGGGCCGCTGTTCTTTTTCGCCGAGGTCGCGATCTTCCAGATCGTCCCGTCCGGGGCTTGCACGACACCGCCGTAGCCCCAGAGCGACTTCGCGGCGGGCTTCAGGGACGTGGCACCGGCGTCCAGTGCGGTGCCGATGAGGCCGTCGACGGTGACCGGCTGGGACACCGTGAGCGCCAGCGTGAACCCCCGGAAGCCGCTCGTCGGTGCGTCCGAGGCCCGCAGGCGAATCTGCTCGTCCAGACCGAAGGCGGCGCTGTAGAAGCGCTGGGCGGCCGCGGGGTCGGTCACGTCGAGGGTGACGGATGCGATGGATGTCATGGTGGTCACGCTAGGTGCGGCCCGACGACCGGTGCTTCTTGATTCCTGACCGGTCTCGTCAGCTGTCCCGAACGGCGCCCTCGAGGATCGGACGGCTCAGCGAAGCTCTTGGATGCGGACCAGGTTGCCGGCGGGATCGCGGAAGGCGCAGTCGCGGATGCCGTACGGCTGCTCGGTCGGCTCCTGGACGACCTCGGCGTCGCCGGCCTGCACCTTCTCGAAGGTGGTGTCGAGGTCCCGCGTGGCCAGCAGGATCCAGCCGTAGGTGCCCTTGGCCATCATCTCGGTGATGGTGCGGCGCTCGTCCTCGGTGGCCCCGGGATCCGCGGCCGGCGGCGCCAGGAGGATGGACGTGCCGGGCTGGTCGGCGGGGCCGACCGTGATCCAACGCATCGTGCCCTGACCGACGTCGCTACGGACCTCGAAGCCGAGGGCGTCGCGGTAGAAGGCCAGGGAGGCATCCGGGTCGGTGTGCGGCAGGGAGCACGTGTGAATCGTGATGTCCATGTCGATCATGTTAGGGGTAACGCCGCACCCCCGTGTGGGTCCTCGTTTGCCCCCGGCGAGGATGTGGTCATGACCAACCCCGCACTGCCCAGGCGTGTCGTCGTCACCGGCGCCACCGGCAAGCTCGGCCGAGCCGTGGTCGCCCACCTGCGCGCCGTCGGCGTCGACGTGCTGGCAGTGGACCGCGCCGGTGGCCGCGACCCGCGCGACGTGAACGGCGAGTTCCTGCTGGTCGACCTGACCGACTACGGGCAGGTGGTGGAGGCGTTCACCGGGGGCGCCGACGAGCACGCGGGCGGCGTCGACGCGATCGTGCACCTCGCGGCGGTGCCGGCCCCCGGGCTGATGTCGAACGCGACCACCTTCGCGAACAACTCCGCCGCGACGTACAACGTGTTCGCCGCGGCCCGGACGGCCGGCATCAAACGGGTCGTCTGGGCGTCGAGCGAGACGGTGCTCGGGCTGCCGTTCGACACCCCACCGCCGTACGCGCCGGTCGACGAGGAGTACGCGCCCCGGCCCGAGTCGACGTACTCGCTCAACAAGGCCCTCGAGGAGGAGATGGCCCGGCACTTCTGCCGGTGGGACCCGGAGCTGGTCATGGTGGGGCTGCGCTTCTCCAACGTGATGGACGTCGAGGACTACGCCCCGTTCCCGTCGTTCGACGCCGACCCGCGGCTGCGCCGGTGGAACCTGTGGGGCTACATCGACGCCCGCGACGGGGCCCAGGCGGTCGAGCGCGCGCTCGCGCACGACCAGCCCGGTGCCGACGTCTTCGTCATCGCCAACGCCGACACCGTCATGAGCAGGTCCAGCGCCAGCCTGATGGCCGAGGTCTACCCGGGTGTCGAGATCCGTAAGGAGCTGGGTGAGCACGAGACGCTGCTCAGCATCGACAAGGCCCGCCGGGTGCTGGGGTACGAGCCGCAGCACTCCTGGCGGGACCACGTCGACGTGCTGTAGGTCAGCGCGCCGCCTGGTAGGCGCGGCCGACGGCGGTCGCGGCGCTGCCGGTACGGAACAGGCCGGTCTGGTCCTTGTCGGTGGCGGGCAGGCCGAACCACGCGTACCGCTGTAGCCAGGACAGGCCACCCAGCATCCGGGTCGCCGCGGTGAGGAACGCGGCCTGCTGTGCCTGGGTGGGGAAGCGGACGCCGTTGGAGAAGTCGATCAGGGCGAACTCGGTGAGCCAGACCGGCAGCCCGTACCGGTCGTGCACCGCCTGCAGGTACGACCTGAGCTGGTTGACCGCGTTGGCGGTGGTGAAGTCCCCGCCGTACCAGTGCAGGGCGATGAAGTCGACGCGGTAGCCGCGCTGCTTCGCCCCGGCCATGAAGCGGTCGAGCCACTCGCCCGGCCGGTCGCCGCCCCAGGCCACCGCCGGGCTGCCCAGCGGAAGGCCGGTGGCCTGCAACTGCGGCCACAGCTCCAACGCCTGCTCGACTGTCATCTCCGCCTGACCCTTCAGGTCCGGTTCGTTAAACCCGAGCAGGTGGCGGCCGTTCTTCTTGGCCTGTTGCAGGTTGGTGGCGGTGACGCTCTTCGCCCCCCAGATCATCGGGACGAACTCGGCGCCCTTCGGGCTGGTGACGCCCGAGTGGGCCACGTCCCAGGTGTAGTACCAACTCGCCCCGGAGTTGGCCAGCGCCTGGCTGACGCCGTCGAAGGTCCACACCCCGACGCCCTTGCGCTTCGAGGTCGCCGCCGGGGCCGCCGGAGCGACCGGACGCCGCGATGTCGGCTTCGCCGTCGGCGTCGACGTCGGGGTCGTCCCCGCCGGGCTCGTCGTGGCGGCGGTCGTGGTCGCGGTGGGTGCGCCGGGTTGCGGGCTCGCGGGCGGCGGCGCGTCGAGCGCCTGCGTCGCCGCCGGGGCGGGCGTCGGCCCGGTGGGCTGCACCACGACGATCACACCCGTCACCAGTACGGCGACCACGGCGGCCACGAGGAGCGGCCACAGCAGCCGCCGCGCGCCGATCGGAAGGCGGCCGAGCATCCCGCGTCGGGGTTCCGCGTGGACGCCCCGGTTTCCCCTCGCGGCGTCCGCTTCACCCTGGCCGGTTGCGCGCATCGTCTCGACTCCCTCGTGTGTGGTCGCAGCACTGTTGCATGCTGCGGTGGCGGGGGAACCCCGCCAACGCCTCACCTCAGGAGACTCGCCGGCCGTACCCGGATAACAGTTTCGTCGGCCCGGAGCAGTGTCAGATGGATCATCCTTTCAGACCGGTGTGGGCGAGGCCCTCGATGAACTGCCGCTGCGCGATGACGAACACGACCAGGACGGGCAGCGCCGTCATCGAGGCCGCCGAGAGCTGTACGTCCCACATCGGTCCGCCGTACGCGTCGACGAACTGGGTCAGCGCCTGCGGCAGGGTGAACTTCTCCGGGGTGGACAGGAAGACGATCGGCTCCAGGTAAAGGTTCCAGCTGTGCAGGAAGGTGAAGATCGCCACCGCGCCGAGGGCTGGGCGGGCCAGCGGCAGCGCGATCCGCCAGAAGGTCGCCAGCCGGCCCAGCCCGTCCACCCGGGCGGCTTCCTCCAACTCGCCGGGCAGGGTGATGAAGAACTGCCGCATGATGAAGGTGGCCAGCACACTGGGCGCGCCGAGCGTCGGCACCAGGATCAGCGGCCAGTGGGTGTCGATCATCCCGACCGAGTTGAACATCTGGAACAGCGGCACGATGGTCACCTCGCTCGGGATCAGCAGGCCCACCAGCACCACCAGGAAGAGCGCGTGCTGACCACGGAACCGGATCCGGGCGAACGCGTATCCGGCCAGCGACGAGACGGCGAGGGTGCCGACGGTGACCACCGCGGCGATGTACGCGCTGTTGAGGTACTGCTGGGCGAACGGTTGCAGCTCGAACACCCGCCGGTACGCCGAGAAGCTCAGCTCGGTGGGGATCAGCGACGGAGGGAACGCGAAGATGTCGCTGACCGGCTTGAACGACGAGGTGACCATCCACCAGGTCGGGAAGACGAATGGGATGGCCAGCAGGCAGATCAGCCCATAGATCGCCACCCGGGCCCGCAAGGGGAGCCTATTGTTCATGGAAGACCCACTTCCTGCGCATCCGCCACTGCACGACGGTCAGCGTCAGCACGATCAGGAACAGCAGCACCGACAGCGTCGAGCCGTACCCGAACTGGTGGAACTGGAAGGCCTGCTGGTAGAGGTAGTAGACGAGCACTGTGGTCGAGGTGCCCGGGCCGCCCTGGGTGAGCACGGCGATCTGGGCGAAGACCTGTAGCGCGCCGACCACGGTGATGATCGAGGTCAGCAGGATGGTCGGGCTGATCAGCGGCACGGTGATCCGGCGGAACTGGGTCCACCGGCTCGCCCCCTCTACCCGGGCCGCCTCGTAGAGTTCGGCGGGCACGCCCTGCAACGCGGCGAGGAACAGCACCATGTTGAGGCCGACGTTCTTGACCACCTGGACGACGATCACCGACAGCAGCGCGGTCCATTCGCCGCGCAGCCAGTTCGGACCGTCCAGGCCGACCGCGCCGGCCACCCCGTTGACGCCGCCGTTGTCCTGGAGCAGGAAACCCCAGACGATCGTCCAGGCGACCAGCGAGACCACCACCGGTGAGAAGAACAGCGTCCGGAACACCACGGTGCCGCGCAGCCGCTGGTTGAGCAGGACGGCGAGCAGCAGGGCCAGGGCGAGGTTGAACACGACCAGGCCGACGGAGAAGAACAGCGTGCTCCGGAGTACGCCCGGCAGCTTCGGGTCGTCGACCAGCTCGCGGTAGTTGTCAGTGCCCACGAAGTCGAAGGTGTCCGCGAGCACGTTCCACTCGTGCAGGCTGTACCAGACCACCAGGCCGAGCGGCAGCAGCACGAAGAGGGCCGCACCCACCAGTTGTGGGGTCACGAAGAGCAGGCCGGCGAGCTGGTCACGTCGACGACTGGTCCACCACCCGCGTCGCGGCGACGCTGCCGTGCCGCCCGGGGCGGGCCGGGGCTCAGCCCGACCCGCCACGTTGTCCGTCAGGACCGGCATCGCTGATCCCCTACTTCGCCAACAGCGGGTTGATCGCCGAGCAGACCCCGTCGAGCACACCCCGCACGTCCGCGTCGGCCTTCCACATCGGGTCCAGCGCCGACCGCACGGCCTGGCTCAGCTCGGCCTGCCCGGTGTGGTTGGGCTTCACCACCCCGTTGGCGATCCCGTCGATCACGACGCTCTGCAACTGCTCCGGCTTGAGCAGGGGATTGGTCTTGGCCAGCGTCGCCGCGGTGAGCAGCGGGGTACGCGGCGGCGGGAAGAACTGCGCCAGCTTGGCGGAGTTGGCGGGGTTGGTGAGGAAGGCCAGGAAGTCCGCGGCGACGGCGGCGTGCTTGCCCTTCTTCAACACGCCCATGCCACCCTGACCGATCACCGAGTAGTTGCCCTTCGGCCCGGCCGGCAGCGGCACCAGGTCCCAGCCGAACTTCTGCTTCTCCAGCAGCGAGGCCCGGGAGATCTGGGTGATCGTCATGCCGGCCTCGCCGGCGAAGAAGTCGGCGGCGGTACCCGGGCCCGGCAGCGCCTTCGCGGTGAAGATCGCCTGGTGCAGGAAGGCCATCGCGTCGACCATCTCGGTGGCGTTGAAGCCGCAGGTCTTTCCGTCCGCGCTCCACGCCTGGGCGCCCCAGCCGGTCCAGATGGTGGAGAGGTTGTCCCAGCCCTTGTAGTCGAAGTCCCGTACCACCAGGCCCGCCTTGCCGGTCCGGGCGGCCACCGCCGAGGCGGTGGTCACCGCGTTCTCCCAGGTCCAGGCGTTGGCGGCGATCAGCTCGGCCGGGCTCTTCGCGCCGGCGGCCTTGACCAGGTCGGTGTTGACGAAGATGCCGAACGGTGAGGTGGAGAACGGGTAGCCGTAGAGCTTGCCGTCGGCCTGCCACAGCTTCGTCGCGGCCGGCGCCAGCTCGTCGAAGCCGTACCCGTCGGTCTTGCGCAGGGTTTCGTCCAGCGGCAGCAGCGCGCCCGAGGAGACGAAGTCGGGAGCCGCGTTCTCCAGGACCCAGGCCAGGTCGGGCGGGTTTCCACCGGCGATCTGGGTGGTCAACGTGGTGGTGTAGCTCTCGAACGGGATCGGGTCGAAGGTGATCTTCGCGACGTTGGGGTGGCTGCTCTGGTACTCCGCCGCGATGTCGTTGAACAGCTTCAGGTGTGCCTCGTTCGCCGACCAGGTGGTCATCCGCAGCGAGACCGGGCCGTCGGAGCCGGCGCTGTCGCCGCCGCCGCACGCGCTCAGGCCGAGCATCGCGGCGAGCGCGACGACGGCCGTCAACCGTTTCCTCATCAGGGTTCTCCCTCAGTAGCCGGCGATGTCGGGCCAGCGCAGCTCGACGCCCTCGTCGGCGAGGCGGTTCTGGAATTCGGCCAGCAGGCCGGGGGTGTGACGCACCGCGCGGGGAGTGACCCGGCGGGCCAGGCAGAAGTCCGCGAGCAGACCGGCGACCTCGCCGATGTTCCACTCCACGGGGTGCAGGCGGTACGAACCGTTGGTGATGTGGGTGGTGCCGATGTTCTTCCCGGCGGGCAGCAGGTTCTCCACCCGTCGGGGGATCAGGGCGCCGAGTGGGATCTCGAAGGGACACGAGGCCACGTCGACGTAGTTGTCCCCGCCGGTGGACGGGTGCAGGTCGATGCGGTACATGCCGACGCCGACCGCGTCCGGGTAGCTGACCGCGCCCTTGTCGCCGCGTACCGCCAGGGACAGGTCCTGCTCGACGACGGTGTACTCGGCGCGGATGCGCCGCGCCTCACGGATGTACGGGGCCTGGGCCAGACCGCTGTGCGCGACGTCGCCGCCGATGCTGATGCCACCGGTGCCGGTGACGTCGCCACGCAGCCGCAGCCCGGGGAAGCCGGTCCCGCCGTCGGCGCGCGGCGCCTCGGTCTGCAGCCAGTAGAGCACCGACAGGGAGAGCTCCCGGGCTGCCGCGATCTGGTGGGCGGGGTCGGGCACGTCGATCAGCGGCTGCTCGAAGTAGTCGATCATCGGCCAGTTGACCAGGCAGATGTCGCTGTCGTAGCTGCCCGGGACGAAGCTGCGCCGAGCGGCGATCCGCCGGAAGGTCCACAGGTTGCCGTCGCCCGGGCTCAGCCGTTGGTCGGCCATCACCAGCCACGGGTCGTCGTCCGGGTTGGGGGTGAAGCTGCGCTCGGAGATCTCCAACGTGCGCGGGTTGGGTGAGCGGAAGGAGAGCATCCGGTCGCCCCAGAACGGCGGCTGGTACGCCCGCCAGAAGTCGTACCGGGCCGGCCGGTCGATGGTGTGGTCGCCGTCGACGTGGTCGACCGCGAAGCAGACCGAGAACGCCTGCATGTTCTCCGGCTGCGCCTCGTCCGGCGCGCTCGGCTCCCCGGTCTCGCCCCGCGACTCGAAGCCGGTGACGTACTCGGTGCCGGTCAGCGGCAGCAGTTCGCCGGTCTCGGTGGCGTCCAGCACGTACGGCGCGACAACGTGCACCCGTTCGCCGCTGTCCCGGTGCGCCAGGGTCACCCCGGTCACCCGGTCGCCGTCGGTGTCGGCCCCCACCGGCAGGTACGGCTGGAGCAGCCGCAGCCGGCCGGCCCCCCGGTACGGCGCGAGCATCGCCTCCAGCACCGCCACCGCGACCCGTGGCTCGTGGCAGAGCCGGCTGACGTGCCCGGCCCCCGGGTTGAGCGCGGTGGCCTGGCGGGCCCGGTCGGTGAGCGGGTAGTAGGCGCGGTAGTAGTCCCGGATGCCGTCGCGCAGCTTGCGGTAGCTGGCGGTGACGCCGAACTGTTCGACCCAGGAGTGCTCGTCGGGCGGTACGGCCTGGCTGGTGAGTTGACCGCCGAGCCAGTCGTACTCCTCGCTGAGCACCACGGAACGGCCGGCGCGCAGCGCGGCGAGGGCCGCGGCGACGCCACCGAGTCCACCGCCGACGATCAGAACTTCGGCCTGCATCTCTGGCAAGAGCTGTCCTTTCACGGGGTCACCTTCGGCGGCGCGAGGGTGGCGCCGTCGACGGGCTGGCAGGGCACCAGCCGCTGCGGCACGGTTTCCGGGTCCGCCTCGAGCAGCCCGGTCAACACCTCGACGGACTGCCACCCCATCTCGCGGCGGGGGATGCGGAAGCCGGTGAAGTCGATGTCGGTGCTGGCCGGCCGGGTCGGGTCGCCGAGCGCCAGGATGGACAGGTCACCCGGGATGTCGAGGCCCCGTTCGCGGGCCAGCTGGGCGATGGCCACACCGTCGGCGTACTCCTCGACCACCGCCGCCGTGACGCCCGCCGCGAGCAGGGCGTCGAGCAGTTCCGCGGGGGAGCGGTCGGTGGTCGGCAGGTGCCGTGGCGTGCGTCCGGCCTCGTCGAGCGCGGCCCGGAAGCCGCGCATCCGGTCGGCGTGCGACTCGGGGCCGGAGCCCTGGCCCAGGTAGGCCAGCGCGGTGTGACCTGCGGCCAGTGCGCGGCGTACCACGGCGGCGGTGGCGGTCGGGTAGTCGGCGCCGACGTAGGGCACTGGCCCGCCCGCGTCGTCGCGGCGGCCGACCGAGACGAACGGTTGGCCCTCGGTGACCAGCCGGGTCAGCTCGTCATGGTCCAGCGATCGACCGAGCAGGACGCAGCCGTCGGCCAGGCGGAGCCGGTTGTCGTCGTGGAATATCCGCCGCCGGCCGCCCGCCACCGGCGCGCTGGTGAGCAGCAGCAGGTCACAGCCGAGCCGTTCGGCGCACTCCTCGATGCCGACCAGGAACGGGTGGTAGAAGTCGCCGGTGCCGGTGGGAAAGACCGGCTCGTAGGTGAAGACACCGAGGATGCGGTTGTGCCGCGCGGCGAGCCGGCGGGCGACCGGGTCGGCGACGTATCCGGTGGTGCGGATGGCGTGCAGGACCCGTTCCCGGGTTTCCGGGGCGATCCTGACGTTGCCGTCGTCGCGGCCGTTGAGCACCAGCGAGACGGTCGCCTGGCTGACGCCTGTCATCCGGGCGATGTCGTGCTGGGTGACTCGCCTGCGCGAACCAGTCACGTTCCGTGTCCAATCGTTACCGGGGTAATACGCATTAGCGTCGGTGAGGTGAAATGGTGCGGCGCATCCGGCGTCGCCGTCAAGACCCTCGGGCGGAGAAGTTCTGCCGACGAAAGCCGCTCGATAATTCGTATTAGCACCTTGACGGTCGACTGAGGACCCGGCCAGACTCGTCGATGACGACCCCGGGCCACCGGCCAGGCAGCCACATCACCGACAGTGACGCTGGTTGCGCTCTCGTCAGTGCCTTCCGGGCCGCCGTCGCGCCACCACTCACGCTCCGCGATCGACGAGCGTCCCCTCACGATCGGAGACACCAGATGGCACACCCGTACCCGAATCCGCCCTCCGGCCGACCCACCGAGCTGAGCCGGCGCGGGCTGTTGCGTGGCGCGGCGCTGCTCGGCGCCGCCTCCGCCGCCGGCGGTGCCGGCACCCTGCTCCAGGGCGCGCCGGCGCTGGCCGGGCCGGCCGGTTTCCCCAGCTACCGGTACGTCCGCGACGCGTTCGACCGCCCACTGGCCTACAACCCCACCGGCGAAACGATCTTTCCCTGTGTGCGCGGGGTCTACGACAAGATCACCGGCGCCAAGGGGCGGTACTACCTCTACTACGCCCCGCACGACGCGCCCGGCGGGATCTGCCTCGCCTACGCCGACCGGCTGGAAGGCCCCTACACCGAGCACCCCGGCAACCCCATCGTCGACCGGGTGCTACCGACCACGACGGTCAGCCACGTCTCGTCCCCGCACGTCGTCTGGAACGCCTCCAGCCGGGAGTTCTTCCTCTACTTCCACGGGGAGAACACCACTACCCGGGTGGCCCGGTCCCGAGACGGCATCACCTTCAGCGACGAGACGCCGATCCTGAGCACCAGGCTCGTGCCGAACACCACCGAGACGTCGTACGCCCGGGTCTTCGAGCACCGGGTGACCGGGCTCGCCAACAAGTACGTGATGCTCTACATGGGAGCGCACACCGTGCGGCCCGGCACCCGGAAGATCTTCTGGGGTTGGTCGCCGAACGGCTGGGACCAGTGGCAGTTCGCCCCGGAGCCGCTGATCTCGCCGGCCGGCGACGGCCTGAGCGACATCTCCGCACCACATCTGCTCACCCGCAACGGCACCGCGTACGTCGTCTACCACGGCGGTGACGGTCGAATGCACCTCACCGAGGTCGGCAACGGCTTCGACCGGGAGGTGCATCTCGGGGTGTTCCACAGCCCGATCGCCTCCGACA
Organism: Micromonospora sp. H61; assembly: GCF_018070325.1. Classification (GTDB taxonomy): domain Bacteria; phylum Actinomycetota; class Actinomycetes; order Mycobacteriales; family Micromonosporaceae; genus Micromonospora; species Micromonospora salmantinae. The sequence goes on along the minus strand of NZ_JAGPXY010000047.1, from coordinate 15,854 downwards.
ACGGTCGGGTCGCGTCACCGAGCTTCGGCACCGACGGCGGCGTGGGCTACCTGATCTACGAGGCGGGTCCACGCCTGGGCGCCCGGATCTGCGTGGCCCGGGCGGTCTGACCGGTCGTCACCGACGCAGGGTCGTGGACGGCGTCTCGCCGAAGCGGCTCCGGTACTCGGTAGCGAACCGGCCGAGGTGCACGAAGCCGTGTTGCAGGGCAACAGTCGTCACGGACGCCCCCGGCTCGGCCGACCGGAGCGTGCGGCGCGCCGCGTCGAGCCGGCAGGCCCGCAGGTACGCGGTAGGGGTGGTCTGCAACTCACGGCGGAAGCAGTCCTGCAGTGTTCGTACGCTCACCCGTAGCGCCTCGGCGACGTCGCCGACGGTCAGTGCCTCCCCGTGGTGTTCGGAGATCAGGGCGCAGGCCCGGCGGACGAGACGCCCGGGGTGGGCGTGCTGGCCCGGCTCGGCCAGCAGGTGGGAGTGGCTGTGCTGATGGGCCAGCAACAGCTTGCCGATGAGTCCCTGTTCGAAACGGGCGGCCACCTGTGGGTGGTCGAACAGGGACGCGTCCGCCGGCTGGGACAGCTCGTCGGCGAGGAACGCCACCCCGCGCGCCCACGCCCGCGCGGTCGGCGTGGTCATGAGCATGCCGACGTCGAGGCGGACCGGGTCGTCCACCGGGTGGCCCAGTAGGCGGGCGAGTTCCCGGTCGACGGCTCGCCGGTCGGCGTAGAAGATCCGGTGGGGCGATCCCTCGGACCACCGCATGTCCGAGGAGTCGTACGGGGACAGCACCGAGGCGACGTCGGGGGTCGAGGTCACTGTCTGACCGGCGTGCCGGACCATCGTGCTGCCGGCGCTGGGGATCTGGACGAGGTAGAAGGTCTCCAACGCGGGCGGTTGGATGCGCACCGCCTGCCCGTAGTCCAGGTCGATGACGCCCACACCGCCGGCCCGGCGAGCCGCCATCCGCAGTTGCACGCTGTGCACACCCGCCTGCGGGGTGAGCCGGTGGGGACAGAAGACCCGGCCCACCTCGGCGCGAGCCTGGTCGACGTCGTCCGTCCGGACCGTCATCGCATCCATCCGACACCTCCCGGGCGTCCCGTCGCGCTGACCGTAAGGCGTGACCGGGCCGGACCAGACCCGAAAGCCGTCGACCCGACAGGAAAAGGGTCCGGCCGCGTACTGCGGACAGCGCCCGCGTCGCGCGGATAGCGAACTTCCCGGCCTGCTCGCTAGCGTGCGAGCACCGCGGGCGGTCAGCGTCGGCACCGTTCGCACGTCCTTCGGAGGAGATCATGAGGATTGCCGTCGTTGGTGCCGGATTCGCCGGTGTGAGCGCAGCGAAGGTGCTGCGGCAGAGCGGATTCGACGTCACAGTGTTCGAGCGCGCGCCCGACGTCGGTGGGGTGTGGAGCCGTACCCGGCGTTACCCCGGCCTGCACACCCAGAACGACAAGGGCACCTACCACCTCTCCGACCTGCCGATGCCCGCCGACTACCCGCAGTGGCCGTCGGGTGAGCAGGTCCAGCGGTACCTGGAGAGCTACGTGGAGAAGTTCGGGCTGGCCAGCGCGCTGCGCCTGTCCACTGAGGTCGCCTCGGCCGAGTTGGTCAACGACGAGACCGGGTGGCTGGTCACCTCGCGGCCGGCGGGCGCCCAGGACCCGCTGACTGTGGAACGGTACGACCACCTGATCGTCGCCAACGGCATCTTCTCCGACCCGTTCGTCCCGTCCTTCGACGGGCACGCGAGCTTCGCCGCCGCCGGAGGGCGCGTACTGGCGACGGGGGAGTTCCACGACATCGAGGCGGCTCGAGGTAAGAACGTCCTCGTGGTCGGGTACGGCAAGTCGTCCTGCGACGTGGCGGTCCCGGTGAGCGAGGTAGCCGCCCAGACCCACGTGGTGGCGCGCGAGCTGCTCTGGAAGATGCCCCGCAAGCTCGGTGGTGCGCTCAACTACAAGTACCTGCTGCTCACCCGGATGGGTGAGGCGCTCTTCCGCTACCTGCACCTGAAGGGCTTCGAGCGGTTCCTGCACGGCCCGGGGAACGGTCTGCGCCGGCGCATGGTCGACAGTGTCGGCTCGGTCGCGACCCGGCAGTTCAACCTGCGCGAGCTGGGTCTCGTGCCCAACGGCAGCTTCGAGGACATCGCCCGCAGCACTGTCAGCCTCGCCACCGAGGGGTTCTTCGAGCGGGTCACCGACGGCCGCATCGCCGTGCACCGGGAGCAGGTGATCACCGAGTTGCTGGTCGACGGTGGGCGGCCCGCCGCCCGCCTGGCCGACGGCACGGTGCTCCCCGCCGACCTGGTGATCTGTGGCACCGGCTTCCGCCAGCACGTGCCGTTCTTCGACGACGCGTTGCACGCCCGGCTCCAGGACGACGCCGGCAACTTCATGCTCTACCGGCAGATCCTGCCGATCGGCGTGCCGCGGCTGACGTTCGCCGGCTACAACTCGTCGTTCTTCAGCCCGCTCAGCGCGGAGATGGCGGCGGTCTGGACGGCCGCGTACCTGCGGGGTGGGCTCACACTGCCGACCGAGGTCCGGATGCGTGACGAGGTGCGCGCCCGGCTGTTCTGGATGACGAAGCGCACCAACGGACGACACGCTCGCGGCACGAACATCATCCCGTTCTCGATGCACAACGTCGACGAGGTGCTCGACGAGTTGGGGCTCAACGTCGGCCCGCTGACCCGGGCCCGGCAGTGGCTGTTCCCGGTCGACCCGGGCTCGTACCGCAGGGTGACGGCACAGATGATCCGGCGTACCGACGACCCGGTATCCGCCATCAGCGACGGCGACCCGATGAAGATGGATAAAATACGCAGATAGGGATCAAGCGGGGCCGGTCGGCGAGGGAGGCTCGGGGGCGATGGCAGCGGAACAGGGTCACCACAGTGGTGTGCCCGTGCCGGCGGCCCTGGCCGGCTGAGCTGTCTCGCCGTCCGTGCTGACGCGCACCGAGTTCTTTCGTGGGCTCGGGGACAGTAGGAGCCCCCGCTCGGCGACCGTCCTGGAACTGCTCTTCGACATCGTCTACGTCTTCGCGCTGGCCCGCCTCGCCGGGCGGATCGCGGACGACCTGACCATCGTCCGGCATGCGTTGCTGTCCGAGGCCGGTCAGACCGTCCTGTTCTTCACGGCGATGTGGATGATCTGGTCGCTCAACGCCCTGCTGGCGAGCACCTACGACCCCCGGCGCCCCGACCTGCAGGCCGTCCTGCTGGCGACGATGTTCGGCACGCTGGTGCTGGCGGTCACCCTGCCGCAGGCATTCGGCCAACGCGGCGTGATATTCGCCTGCACCTACGTCGTCATCCAGGTCGGTCGACCGCTCTTCACGTCGCTCGCCCTGCGGGGTCACGCGGGCCAGGCGTTCGCGCTCCGGGTGCTGACCTGGCACCTGGCGTCCAGCGTGCTCTGGATCAGCGGCGGCATCAGTGGTGGCCTCGGTCGGGGCATCTTCTGGACCCTCGCCCTCGCCATCGAGCTGATCGGCGCCGCCACCACCTACCCCCTGCCCCGGATGGGAAGGAGACAGCTCACCAGCTCGGGGGTCACCGTCTCGCAGGAGCATCTCGCCGAGCGGTACAACCAGTTCTTCATGATCGCCCTCGCCGAGGTGGTGCTCGAAGCCGGCGCCGCGGTCAGCTTCCCGGGCTTCACCACCGAGGGAACCATCACCCTCGTCGCCTCGTTCGTGGCGGTCGTCTCGTTCTGGCGGATCTACTTCTACCACGTCAGATCCGGCCATGCCTCGACCCCGAGCGGGGAGGGGATCCAACTGTCGCGGTGGGCGAGCTACAGCCTGCTGTTGATCGTCGGTGGCATCATCTGCACCGCCGTCGGCTTCGGACAGGTCATCGAGGATCCGCACCCGCCGATCGACTGGGCTCTGGTGGCCATCATCTTCGGCGGCCCGGTGCTGTTCCTGATCGGGCGGAGCACCCTGGAGCGGGCCAACCGATCCGCCCCGCGGTGTCGGGCGCTGTACTTCGGCGTGGTGGCGCTCGTCCTGGCGGCCCCACCGATGGTGCTGCTCCCGCCGGTCGCCGTGGCGGCCGTCGCGGCGATCATCCTGGCCGGCATCACCGTGTACGACCAGCGTGCCCACAAGCGTGGGGCGGAAACCAACCCGACGCTGTGACGATCCGTTGCGTGCCGGCGACCCCGGCGCGTAAGGTCGTCGGGCACGCCGTCGAGCTGGAAGGAGGTCAGAACAATGTCCGATGTTCTGCGCCCCCTCCGCGCTCCGGCGTCCGCGCGGATCTGATCCGGGGCGCGCGCTTCCCGGAGGACCAACCCATGACTGATCTCGTCATCCGTCCGCTCGTCGCGGGCGAGGAAAACCTGTTCGACTCCATGCCTGATCCGCTGCCCCAACTGCGCCAGGTCGCGTACGCCGACGGGATCGCCGGCGGCGGCTACCGTCCCGAGCACACCTGGGTCGCCCTCCGTGCCGGCCGGGTGGTCGGTCGAGCGGCCTGGGTCCTCCCGCCACGTGCCATCGGTGCCCCATGGCTGGAACGGTTCGACCTGGACGCCGAGCCGGAGGTGGGCGCCGAGCTGCTGCGCGCCGCCCACGAGGCGCTGGGCGGTCCCGTGCTGTACTACGCCGCGCTGCCGGCGCACTGGCGGCGTCGACCCGAGGTGCTGGCAGTGGTCCGGGCACCCATGGAGGCCGCCCGGCTCGCCGGGCTGGTCGAGCGGGGGGAGCGGCTCCGCTGCTCCTGGACGGGCACCCCACTGCCGGCGTCCTCCGGGCGGTACGACTTCCGCGCGCCCGTCGACGCGGCGGAGATCAAAGCCCTGGTTGCCCGGATCGCCGAGCCGGACGTGCTGACCGGCGTCGAGAACGCACTAGCGGTCAGCGGTGTCGACCTGGCCACCGACCCGCTGGCCTGGCTGGGCGACGCCACCGAGGGGTGGCGCGTCGCGGTGGACGCCGGTAAACCGGTGGGCCTGGCCGGAACGGCCGGCGATGCCTGCTTCCCACTGCTCGCCTATCTCGGCCTGCTCGACGAGGCGGCCCGGCCCGAGCTGCTGGCCGAGGCGGTCCGGGTGCTGGCCGCCGGCGGTGCCCGCGAGGTCATCGCCGACGTGCAGTCGCACCGGGTGACCGTGCTGGCGGAGCTGGAGCGGACCGGCTTTCGGCAGTTGCGCTCCCGGGTCGTCTTCGCGCCCCCGAACAGCCAGGAATAGCTGACCGGGTGCGCCCGGTCACCCGGGTGCACCCCCTCAGCCGACGCCGAGCGCAGCCCCTGTCAGCATCTGACCATGCCGGAGATCATCGCGCTTCTCGTCGGCGGGTTGGCGCTCGTCGGGGCGGCGGTCGCCGGGCTCTACCTCTGGCCGGTGGGCCGCCGTGGGCTACGGGTCGCGCCGGCCCGACCGCTCGACTTCGACACCGCCACCCGGGCCGCCGCGGCCATCATCGCCGCCGAGGCGGCCGATCCGGCGGTGCGACCGGAGTCGCGCAGTCGCCTGCTGAGCCATGGCTCCCGTACCGGCCGGGCCGTGCTGCTGTTGCACGGGTACACCCTCGCGCCCGAGCAGTACGAAGGGCTGGCCGAGGAGTTCTTCGACAGCGGGTACAACGTCTGGGCTCCCCGGGCGCCCCAGCACGGGACCGTCGACCGGCGGGCCCACCACCGGGTCGAGGCCGGTGAGCTGACGACGTACGCCGCGCAGGGCTGGGCCGTCGCGGCGGCCCTGGGAGACGAGGTCGGTGTCGTGGGGATCTCCGGCGGCGCCGTGCTGGCCGCCTGGCTGGCCCAGGTGCCGGGCAACGTCGTACGGCATCTGCTGTTGCTGTCGCCGTTCTTCGGCCCGAATCCGCGACAGGCACCGGCCTACGCGGTGAGACCGCTCATCGTGCTGTACGGGCGCCGCGTTCTGCGGGATCGCGTCACGTCGCGCGGATACTCGCTCGCCGCCGTCACCCAGTACCTGACGATCGCCCGTAGCCTGCCGAAACCGCCCCGGCGGGTCGGTCTACGGTCCGCGGCGGTCGCGATCAGCCCGCTCGACGGCGTGGTGGACCTCAGGGCAGCGGTCGACGTGCCGCGCCGCATCGCCGACGCGAACGCGATACCGCTGCGGGTGTGCACCCTGCCGGCGGCGTTGGGCGTCGAACACAACACCCTCAACCTCGCCGCCCTCGGCGCCGACGGTGACGAGTGGCGTCGGCGGTACGTCGCCCTCTACGAGGGTGAGCCAGCGCCGACGAACGACGCCCCGACCCGTCGGTAACCCCGCCGCCCCGCCCCGCGCCCCGCCCCACCCCGCCGATCTTGCACTTTTGGTTGTCGACATGAGTGGGACGCCCCTTATGCCGGGACAGCAAGTGCAAGATCGCGGGCAGGGGGTTGGGGGCCGGCGGCGTGCTGCGCGCGAGGTTCTAGGCGGCGCTGTTGAAGACCGGTGGGGCGTAGCCGGCCGGCTTGTCGCCGATGCCGAGACCGGGGCTCACCACCCAGGACTGGTACTGCGGGGTGAACATCACGTAGGGCGCCCCGAGTTCCGGCGCGCTGGCCTCCTCGAGCCGGCGGCGGGCGTCGGCCGGGATCTCGAAGTCGAGCGCCTCGAAGTTGCTGCCGACCTGCTCGGCGCTGCTCGCCCCGATGATCACCGAGGCGACGGCGGGCTGGGTCGCGACCCAGTTGATCGCGACCTGGGCCATGCTGCGACCCAGGTCGGCGGCCACGCTCTCCAGTGCCTCGATGACCTGCCACTCGCTGGGGCTGACCTCGCGACCTCCGGCGTCGGGATTGGTCAGCCGACCGCTGCCGCTCAGACCGTCGCCGGTGCGCCGGTACTTGCCGCTGAGCAGGCCGCTGGCGATCGGGCTCCACGCGGTGAGCCCCATGCCCATGGTCTGGGCCATCGCCACATACTCCGCCTCGATGCCCCGGCTGACCAGGGAGTACGGGAGCTGCAGATTGATCATCGGGGCCAGCCCGTGCGCTTCGGCGTAGCTCTGCGCCCGGGCCGCGTACCAGGCCGGTACGTCGGAGAGACCGGCGTACCGGATCTTGCCGGCGCGCACCAGGTCGTCGAGGGTGTGCACGACCTCCTCGACCGGGGTGATCCGGTCCCAGGTGTGCAGCAGGTACAGGTCGATGTAGTCGGTGCCGAGCCGGCGCAGCGACGCCTCCACGGCCCGCATGATGTGCTTGCGGCCGTTGCCGCTGGCGTTCGGGTCGCTCGGGTCGACGGTGTTGGTGAACTTGCTGGTGAGCACGAGTCGTTCGCGGACGCCGGCCCGGTCGATCAAGCGGCCGAGGATCTTCTCGCTCTCGCCGGCGGTGTAGAAGTCCGCCGTGTCGATGAAGTTCCCGCCCGACTCCAGGTACTGCCGGAAGATCGGCTCGGCTTCCTCCTCGGTCTTGCCGTACGCGGCGTGGAACCCGTCGACGCCGAAGTTCATGGTGCCCAGCGCCAGCCGGCTCACCCGCAGACCGGACCGCCCGAGCAGGTAGTAGTGGTTCACGGTGGTGCCCTCCCGATCGTGGTGTCGGCCCGCTGCGGGCCGCGCGTTCCCGACCTTTGCTCGGCAAAAATGGACCTGCAAGTCCAGAAACCGAGATAGGTTGGACCCGCAGGTCCGAACCCAGGAGGTCGCATGACACGGGCGTTGACCCGCAAGGGCGAGGCGACCCGGGCGCGGATCGTCGCCGGCGCCGCCGCCGAGATCCGCGAGCGCGGCGTCGACGAGGTACGCCTCGAGGACGTGATGGCCCACACCGGCACCAGCAAGGGCCAGCTCTTCCACTACTTCCCCGACGGGAAGGAAGGGCTGCTGCTCGCGGTGGCCCAGCACGAGGCGGACCAGGTGCTCCTCGACCAGGAGCCGATGCTCAGCAACCTGACGTCCTGGCCGGCCTGGCTCGCCTGGCGCGACCGACTGATCGAGCGGTACCTCGCCCAGGGGGTGAAGTGCCCCCTCAACGGTCTGCTCGGCCAGACCGGCCGACGGGCGCCCGGCGCGCAGGCCATCGTGACCGGGCTCATGTGGCGCTGGCAGAAGGCGATCACCGAGGGGATCCGGCACATGCAGTCGACCGGCGACGTCGACCCGGACCTCGACGCCGACCGGGCCGCCGCGGCACTGCTCGCCGGCATCCAGGGCGGTGTGCTGCTGCTGCTCTCCACCGGAAAGATCGACCACCTCGAAGCCGTCCTCGACCTCACCATCGACTCGCTGCGCGCTGGTGCCCGCACTGGCGGGAGCTGAGCCGGGGCCAGCGACGCCGAGTTATCCTTGCGCCCGAGTTTTCGGAGATCGGAGCAGGCGTGGCAGGTGACGACGACATCTCCGGGTGAGCACCCGGACCGGCCGCCGACGGGCGCGTGATCGCGCCTCAGTCGCCGCGGCCACTGTCGTCATGTCCTGCTTCCGCCGGGGTGCCGGTGTGCGCCCCGGATAGTCGTTCTCCGAGGTTCCCCATGTCTGTTCGACCTGCTCTCATCGCCCATGACCTCGTGCGGGTCCGTGGCGACCGCCGGGTGCTCGACGGCGTCTCCCTGACCGCCACGCCCGGCCACCGGATCGGCCTGATCGGTGAGAACGGCACCGGCAAGACGACTCTGCTGCGGGTCCTGGCCGGCGTCGACCAACCCGACTCCGGCACCGTCACGCGCCCACCGGACGTCGGCTTCCTGCACCAGGAGTTGCCCTTCCGTCCATCCACCACCATCGCCGCGGTCCTCGACGACGCGCTGCGCGAGGCCCGCGCCGACCTCGCCGAACTGGACCGGATCGGCGTCGCGCTCGCCGACTCGCCGGAGGGCACCGAGCGGCACGACCGGCTGCTGGCCGCGTACGGCGAGGTGCTGGAACGGGCGCAGGACCGCGACGCCTGGGACGCCGACCGGCGTGCCCGCACCGTCCTCGACGGCCTCGGCCTCGGCGGGCTGCCCCACGACCGGATGGTAAGCGCGCTCTCCGGCGGGCAACGTGGCCGGCTCGCCCTCGCGGCGATGCTGGTCCGCCGGCCGAGCGCGCTGCTGCTCGACGAGCCCACCAACCACCTCGACGACGCGGCGGCGGCGTTCTGCGAGGACCAGCTTCGTGCCATGCCGGGGGTCGTCGTGGTGGCCAGTCACGACCGGGCCTTCCTGGACGCGGTCTGCACCGATCTCATCGACCTCGACCCGGCGGTCGACGGGCCGGTCCGCTTCGGCGGCGGCTACACCGCCTACCTGACGGCGAAGCGCGCCGAGGCGCAACGGTGGCGCCGGCGCTACGACGACGAGCAGGCGCTCCTCGCCGAGCTGCGCGAGGCCGCCGCCGTGACCGGGCACCAGGTCGCCCACGGCCGGGGCCCGCGCGACAGCGAGAAGATGGGGTACGGGCACACCGCCGGCCGCGTCCAGAACCAGATCTCCCGTCGCGTCCGCGACGCCGTCCGTCGACTGGAGACGATCGAGCGCGACCCCGTTCCGGTGCCGTCGGAGCCGTTGCGCTTCCACGCGCCGGCGCTCGCCGTCGGCGACAGCGACGGGGTCATCGTCACGGCGGACCGGCTGGAGGTTCGCGGCCGACTGCGGGTGGCGAACCTGGAGCTCAGGTCCCGCGACCGGCTGTTGGTGACCGGCCCCAACGGCACGGGCAAGTCGACTCTGCTCGCCGTGCTCGCCGGCCACCTGGCCGGTGCCGGAACGCTCTGGCGACGACCGGAGCTGCGGATCGGCCTGCTCGCCCAGGACACCGTCTTCGCGGATGCGCGGCGCACGGCCCGGCAGGTCTTCGACGCGGCCGTCGGCGTGCAGCGGGCCGCTGTCGTACCGCTGTCGTCCCTCGGGCTGCTCGCCCCGGCGGACCTCGGCCGCCCGGTGGCCGACCTGTCGGTGGGGCAGCGCCGTCGGCTCGCCCTGGCGGTGCTCGTCGCCGATCCGCCGGAGCTGCTCCTGCTCGACGAGCCCACCAACCACCTCTCGCCGACGCTCTGCGACGAGCTGGAGGACGCCCTGGGCACCGGCCCGGGTGCCATCGTCGTGGCCAGCCACGACCGCAGACTCCGCTCCCGCTGGCCAGCCCGAGAGCTGCCCCTGACGTTGCCTCGCCCTTAGGTCGGTGATCAAGAGGTTGGCGTCACGCCACGCCGGGCGGGATGACGAAAACCTCTTGATCAACGGCGGTCCGGTCTGCTGGTACGGGGGTTGGAAACGTTTTCGTAACGGGGGGTTGACCTCTCTGGCGCCTGCGGAGCAGACTCCCCGGAAACGTTTACAGCTATCGGGTGGAGGTGCCGGACGTGGGTCGTAAACGTTTACAGGAACCGGCGGACGGCCGGCCCACGGTGCACACCGTCGCCGCCCGCGCCGGCGTCTCCATCGCATCCGCCTCGCGGGTGCTCAACGGCGTCGGCGGCAGCCCCGAGACGATCCGCAAGGTTCGCGAGGCGGCGGCCGAGGTGGGCTACGTGCCCAACGCGATCGCCAGGTCGTTGCAGTCCCAGCGCACCGGCCTGATCGCACTCGCGGTGGAGGACATCGGCAACCCGGTCTACGTGGAGATGATGCGGGCCATCGAGGCAGTGGTCGCGTCCTCCGGGCGGCAACTGCTGGTGCACGCCACCGGCGGGCGGATCGACAACGAGACCGCCCTGCTGCGACGACTGGCCAACCGCTACGTGGACGGCATGATCGTCTCGCCGATCCGGGTCACCGACGATCACCTCACCGCGCTGGTGGACAGTCCGGTGCCGGTGGTGGTCGTCGGCCAACTCGGCGCGGACGCTCCGATCGACAACGTGCGTACCGACTCGCGGCACGGCGTGGCGCTGGCCGTGGACCATCTCGTCGCCACCGGCCGACGGCGGATCGGCTTCGTCAACGGCCCGCTCGACACCGTTCCGGGTGCCGCCCGCGACGCCGGGTTCCGGGCCGCCCTGGCCCGACACGGCATCGGGCTCGACGACGAGCTGATCGAGGTCGGTGACTTCCAGTACGCGGCCGGCCGCGCCGCCACCGAGCGACTGCTCGCCCGCGCCGACCCGGACGCCCTGGTCTGCGCCAACGACCTCATCGCGGTCGGCGCACTGCACGCCCTGCTGGTCGCCGGTCGCCGGGTGCCGCAGGACGTCGCCCTGGTCGGCATGGACGACACCGAACTAGCCCGGATGATGTTTCCCCAGCTCTCCAGCGTCTCGCTCGGCTCGGCCGAGCGTGGTCGCCGAGCCGCCGAACTGCTCCTGCAACGCATCGCCGACGCGACTCTGCCCCCGCGGCGCGAGCAGGTGCCGCCAAGTCTCGTCGTTCGCGCGTCCAGCGCCGCGACCCTGCCGGTCCCTCGACCCGCCACCGGGCCGGCCGGCCCACCGACCACCCACCCGTCCAGCGAAGGGGTGACCGCATGACCACCCTGGCCGAGCGGCCGGACGTCGAGCGGGCCGAGCCGGCCCGCCGGCCGAACCGGTTCCGCTCCGACCGCACCACCATCTACCTTCTGTTGCTGCCGTCGCTGCTGCCGATCCTGGTGCTGTCGGTGTTCCCGCTGCTGCGGGGCATCTACCTCGGCTTCACCGACGCCCGCGCCGGTCGCAACGTCGAGGTCAGCTTCACCGGCCTTGCCAACTACCGCGAACTCCTCGGCGACGAGCTGTTCTGGAGCTCGTTCAAGATCGGCCTGCTCTGGGCGGTCGGGGTGACGGTGTTGCAGTTCCTGCTCGCCCTCGGGCTGGCGCTGCTGCTCAACCAGCAACTGCGGTTCCGCGGTGTGGCGCGGGTGCTGGCCGTCGTGCCGTGGGCGATGCCGCCGGTCGTGGTCGGCATCCTGTGGAAGCTCGTCTACCACCCCGACGCCGGCCTGATCAACGAGTTCTTCCACCGCATCGGCGCCGACGGACTGCGGACGAACTGGCTGGGCGACTTCAGCACCGCCCTGCCCGCGGTGATCATCGTCGGGGTCTGGGCTGGTATGCCGCAGACCACAGTCGTCCTGCTCGCCGGTCTGCAGGGCGTGGGTCGCGAGCTGCACGAGGCGGCGGCGGTGGACGGGGCGAGCACCTGGCACCGGTTCCGGCACGTCACGTTGCCCGCGCTGGCGCCGGTGATCGTGGCGATCACCTCGCTGGACTTCATCTGGAACTTCAACTCGTTCGGCCTGGTCTACGTGCTCACCGCCGGTGGACCGGGCGGCAAGACGATGCTGCCGATGCTGTTCGCGTACGAGGAGGCGTTCCGCTACGGCAACTACGGCTACGCGGCGGCGCTCGGCAACGTCATGGTCGTGATCATCATCGCGCTGCTCGCTGTCTATCTCCGTCGCCGGCTCAGGGAGGCGAACTGACATGTTCGGAAAACCGAGCCGCACCAGCCGGACGCTGCAGTACCTGGCGCTCGCCGGTTACCTGATCTTCCTCGGGTTCCCGCTGGTCTGGCTGCTCTCCACGGCGTTCAAACCGCCGCGCGAACTGGTACGCCTGCACCCGACGTTGATCCCGGACAACCCGACACTGCAGAACTTCGTGCAGGCCTTCACCGAGCAGGAGCTGGGTCGGGCGGCGCTCAACAGCCTCCAGGTCTCCCTCGCCTCGGCGGTGCTGACCGTCCTGGTCGCCATGCCGGCGTCGTACGCCCTCGCCCGGTTCCGCTCCAAGCTCGGCACCGCCGCACTGGGCTGGGTGCTGCTGTCCCAGCTCTTCCCGTTCGTGCTGCTGATCATCCCGATCTTCCTGGTGCTGCGGCAGGTCGGCCTGGCCAACACGCACGCCGGGCTGGTGCTGATCTACGTGGTCTGGGCGCTGCCGTTCGCACTGTGGATGCTGCAGGGCTTCGTCCGCAACATCCCGAGGGAGCTTGAGGAGGCCGCATCGGTCGACGGCGCGACCCGGGTGCAGATCCTGCGGCGGGTGGTCTTTCCGCTGCTCGCCCCGGGCCTGGTCGCGACCGCGCTGTTCTCCTTCATCTCGGCCTGGAACGAGTTCTTCTTCGCACTGGTGCTGATCAAGACTCCGGAGCTGGCCACCCTGCCGGTGGCGCTGGCCCGGTTCGTCGGCATCGAGGGCACCGCCCGGCTGGGACCCCTGGCCGCCGGCTCACTGCTGGCCACGCTGCCCAGCCTGATCTTCTTCGCGTTCATGCAGCGCCGGCTCTCGTCCGGGTCGCTCGCGGGCGCGGTCAAGGGCTGAACCGTCCCCCCAACCACCACCACCAAGGAGGTAACCCCCCATGCTCCGTACCCGATTCCGTCGACTCGCGGCGGCCGCCGCGGTCACGGTCATCGGCCTCGGCGCGCTCACCGCGTGCGGTGCCGGCGGCGACGACGAGGCCACCGACGGCCCGGCCAAGCTGCGCTTCCTCAGCCTCGCCTGGCAGAAGGAGTCGCTGCAGGTCAACAAGGATCTGGTCGCCAAGTGGAACGCCGAGCACCCGGACATCCAGGTCGAGTACGTCCAGGGTGACTGGAACTCGGTGCACGACCAGCTGCTCACCTCGTTCGAGGGCGGCGACGCGCCGGACATCGTGCACTACGAGGCGTCCTCCATCGGCGAGTTCAGCAAGCAGGGCTACCTGGCCGACCTCTCCGACCTGGTCTCGGGCGACCTGAAGGGCCAGATCGACGAGGGCATCTGGGACACCGTCACCGTCGACGGCAAGGTCACCGGTGTGCCGTTCCTGCTGGAGTCGCAGGTCGTCATCGCCAACAAGAAGCTGCTCGACGCCGCCGGTGTCGCGGTGCCGCCGGCCGACGGCGGCTGGACCTGGGACGAGTTCCAGGCCAACGCGCAGAAGCTCACCAAGCCCGGTCAGTACGGCGCGGCCTGGGCGCTGAAGTCGCCGACCAACCGGGTGCTGAACCTGGCACTCAACTACGACGGCAAGTTCTTCTACGGCGACGGTGGCCGCGCCGAGGTCAAGGTCGGCGACGCGGAGAAGGAGATCCCGAAGCGGATCCACGACATGATCTACACCGCCAAGTCCGCCTCCCCGGAGGCGCTCGGCATGAGCGGCGCGGACACCCTGCCCGGCTTCTTCGGCGGCAAGTACGCGATGCTGCCCGGCTCGGTGTCGCTGCGCCAGCAGATGGTCGAGCAGGCGCCGGCCGGCTTCGAGTGGGTCACACTGCCCCCGATCAAGGGGCTCTCCACCAAGCAGGCCGCCAACCCGCAGACGCTGTCGATCTCCGAGGACAGCAAGCACAAGAAGCAGGCCGCGCAGTTCCTGGAGTACTTCCTGAACCCGACCAACATGGCAGCCCTGGCCAAGGGCGACTGGTTGGTGCCGACCGGCAAGCAGGCCAACGAGGAACTGGTCAAGCTCACCGCCGGCAAGCAGGGCTGGGACGTCGCCGCGGACAGCGCCACGGACCTGACCGTCGCCCCGTTCCAGCAGGCCGACGGCTACCCGGAGTGGAAGACCAAGTACGCCACCCCGGCCCTCCAGCAGTACTTCGCCAACAAGATCACCCTCGATCAGCTCGGCACGCAGCTGGTCGACGGTGGCAAGCAGGTTCTGAGGTAACGACATGTCACTCTTGCTCGACACATCGGTCGGTTGCCTGGTCGGCGCCGCTGTCGGAGACGCCCTGGGCGGCGCCACCGAGACGGCGCTGCCCGAGCAGATCCGTACTCGCTTCGGCGGCTGGGTCGAGGGCATCGTGCCCCCGTACCACGCCGACTGGGCCACCGCGCGACCCCTCGCGCCGTACCACAAGGGCGACGGGCACATCACCGACGACACGTTGATGACCCACGCCCTGGTCCGCGCGTACGCGGCCAAACGGGACCACCTCGACGCGTACGACGTGGTGGAGCTGCTGGTTCCCGACCTGATCGAGCGGGTGGTGTACATCCCCGACCTGGAGCGCGACGGGGTGACCTTCCACCGGCTCGCGGCCGCCGAGCGGTGGCTGGTCACCCGTCTGCACCACGCCCACGCGGACCCGCGCGAGGCCGGGGTCGGCAACATCGTCAACTGTGGCGCGGCCATGTACATGGCCCCGGTCGGCATCGTGAACGCGGGCGACCCGGCCGGGGCGTACGCCGAGGCGGTGGAGATCGCCGGCGCGCACCAGCACAGCTACGGGCGGGAGGCCGCCGCCGTGTTCGCGGCAGCGGTCGCGGCGGCCGCGACGCCCGGCGCGGGCGTCGAGGACGTCGTCGCGGCGGCGTTGGACCTGGCCCGCGACGGCACCCGCGCGGCAATCGACGCGGTGGTCAAGGAGGCCCGCGGCCACCACGACTGGAAGCAGGCCATCCCGGCGCTGCGGGCCGCGGTCGCCCCCTACGACACGGTGGGGGAGGAGTACCGCAGCCCCGGCCTCGGCGCGCGGCGGCCCAGTCGCCTGCACGCCATCGAGGAGCTGCCGGTGGCGCTCGGCATGCTCGTGGTGGCCGGCGGCGATTTCCGGGCCGCGGTGCTCGGCTCGGTCAACTACGGCCGGGACGCCGACTCCACAGCCACCATGGCCGCCGCCATCGCCGGGGCGCTCGGTGGCGCCGACGCGGTGCCGGCGGAGTGGTCCGAAGTGGTCGCCACCGCCTCCAGGACCGACCTGGTGGAGCCGGCCCGGGTCCTGGCGACGGTGGCCGGCGAGGTCTTCGAGCGCGACCAGGCCCGGTTCGCCCGCCGGGCGGAACGGTTCGCCGGGCTGGCCGCCGGTGCCACCCGGGGGGTTGGGGGCGAGACCCGGTGAGGATCACCTGGGTTCAGCCCGAGGACCTGCTGCCGCACGAGCTGGCGGCCAGCCGGGACGAGGGCCGCGACGTCACATCGATCGCCCAGCGGTGGACGGCGGCCGGCGGGGACCTGACCCCACCGGGCCGCGGGGCGTCGGTGACCCCGGCGTCGCGGGAGCTGCGGGCCCGCGCCACGGAGCTGCGGGACGCCGCCGCGGCGTTG
>NZ_JAGPXY010000046.1 GCF_018070325.1 Micromonospora sp. H61 | reverse complement strand
GATCGCCGACAGCCTGCCCGACCTGCCCGGGGTGGTGCGCACCGAACGGGTCGACGGTCGGCTGCACCTGCTCACCACCGACGCCGACGAGCTGGTCCGCGCGCTGGTCACCACCCAGACCCCGTTCACCGACCTGGAGGTACGGCCGACCTCGCTGGAGGAGGCGTTCCTCGCCATCACCAGCGGAGAAGCGACCAGCGGAGACGTGCCCGCCGGCACCGACCGACCCACCACCGCCGCTGCCGGCGGCCGACCCACCACAGTCTGAGGAGGCGACAGTGCAGCTCGCCCTGGTCCACGCCCGCTACCAACTCCTGGAGATCATCCGGATCCCGGTGGCAGTGTTCGGCAGCGCGTTCTTTCCGGCCGCCGCCATGATCTTCTTCGTGGTGCCGTTCGCCGGTGACGACGCGGTCGGTGCCACCTACGCCACCGCGTCGATGATCACCTTCTCGGTGATGAGCGCCAACATCTTCCAGTACGGCGTCGGTGTCGCCGAGGACCGCGACCAGCCCTGGAACCCGTACACCCGGACCCTGCCGGCCGGGCCCGCGCCGCGGTTCGCCGGCCGGGTGCTGGCCGGTCTGGCGCTGACCTACCTCTCGCTGATCCCGGTCGTGGTGATCGGCGCGACGCTGACCGCGGCCCAGGTCACCCCGGCAGCGTTCCTGCTGGCTCTCGGCACCGTGGCGGTCATCTCGGTGCCGTTCACGCTGATGGGGCTCGCCATCGGCTACTCGCTGCCGAGCAAGGCGGCGATCGTGGTGGCGCAGGTGCTCTTCCTGCCGCTCGCGTTCGGCGGCGGCCTGCTCTCCGCGCCGGGCGACGCGCCCGGTTTCATCGAGACGATCGCGCCGTACCTGCCCACCCGGGGCGCTGCCGAACTGATGTGGGCGTCGGTGGCCGACTACGACGTGGAGCCGCTGGCACTGATCATGCTCGGTGTCTGGGTGGTGCTGCTCGCCGCGCTCGCCGGCTGGGCGTACCGGCGGGACGAGGGTCGCCGGTTCAGCTGACGATTCGTCCGTTTCCGCCCCGGGCCGCGGCGGGACGGTGCCAGGATTCCGGCAGGGGGCCGCCGTGGCCGCCCGGGCCGAGAGGGGTCTTGACGTGAGCACCGTCCCGCCGGGTACGCCCTGCTGGGCCGACCTGGCCACCCCGGACCTGACCGACGCGCGGCGCTTCTACCCGGAGCTGTTCGGGTGGACCGGCCAGGTCACCCCGGAGCCCGAGGCGGGCGGTTACACGGTCTTCCTGCTCGACGGTAAGCCGGTGGCCGGCGCCGGCCCGCCCGCGATACCGGACCAGATTCCGATCTGGTCGACGTACCTCGCCACCGACGACGCAGAACTGGTCGCCGGCCGGGTCGAGCGGGCCGGCGGGCAGGTCGTCGTACCCCCGTTCGAGGTCTTCGACCGGGGCTGGATGGCAGTCTTCGCCGATCCGGCCGGCGCCACGTTCAGCGTCTGGCAGCCACTGGCCATGGCCGGTGCCGAGGTGTTCAACGTGCCGGGCGCGATGAGCTGGAACGAGCTGGTCACCCCCGACCCCGAGGGCGCGAAGGTCTTCTACGAGCTGGTGTTCGGCTGGCAGCCCGACGACCAGGCGGTGGGCGCGATGACGTACACCGGGTGGCGGCTCGGGACCCAGATCGTCGCCGGGATGATGCCGCCGCTGGCCGACGACTTCCCGGCCGACCTGCCCGCGTACTGGACGGTGTACTTCGCGGTGGCCGACGCGGACGCCGCCGCGGCCCGCGCCGCCGAGCTGGGCGGAACGATCCTGGTCCCGCCCCGCGACATCCCGGCGGGCCGCTTCGCCGCCCTCCGCGACCCCCAGGGTGCCCTCTTCTCCGTCATCGACCTGGGCCCCTGACCCAGCGTCTGCATGCTCAGGGGCGGGTGGGACGCACGGGGACCACCAGGGGGCCGTGGGCGCCGGGGACCACCCGGACGCTGGCCCGGTAGTGGGTGGCGAGCAGTTCCTCGGTCAGCACCTCGGGCGGAGTCCCGGCGGCCACCACCTGACCGGCGGCGAGCATCACCATCCGGTCGGCGTACTCACCGGCCAGCGAGAGGTCGTGCATCGTGGCCAGCACGGTCAGGCCGTGCTCGCGGCGTAGCTGGTCGACGACTTCGAGCACGTCCTGCTGGTGGCCGATGTCGAGCGCGCTGGTCGGCTCGTCGAGCAGCAGCAGCGTCGCGCCCTGGGCGAGCGCGCGGGCGAGGAACACCCGCTGCCGTTCGCCGCCGGAGAGGGTGGCCAGCTCGCGACGGTGGAAGCCGGCGAGGTCCAACCGCCCCAGCACCTCGTGCACGGCGTCGACGTCGGCTGTCGACTCCCGGCCCAGGGTCGGAATGTACGGGGTGCGGCCGAGCAGCACGTAGTCCAGCACCGACATGCCGGGCGGCACCACCGGGGACTGTGCCACAGTGGCCACTATCCGGGCGCGGTCCCGACGGCGCAGCGCGGCACTCGGCGTACCGAAGAGAGTGATCGCCTTCGGCGCGGGCAGCAGGCCGCCGACGGCCCGCAACAGGGTGGATTTGCCGGCGCCGTTCGGGCCGATCACTGTGACCCACTCGCCGACGGCGACGGTGAGGTCGACGCCGGTCAGGATCGGCGTGCCACCGAGGGCGACGTGCAGCCCACGCACCTCGACGGCCGGCGTGCCGGCGGCGGGTTCGCGGCTCACGTGAGCACTCGCCGGGCGGTCCGCAGCACGAGGACGAAGAACGGGCCGCCCAGCAGGGCGGTCACCACTCCGATCGGCAGCTCGGACGGAGCGGCGACGGTGCGGGCCACCACGTCGGTCAGCGCCAGGAACGCGCCGCCGAACAGCAGTGACATCGGCAGGATCACCCGGTAGCTGGACCCGGCGAGCAGCCGGACGGTGTGCGGCACGATGATGCCGACGAAGCCGATCAGACCGGTCGCGGAGACCGCCGCGGCGGTGCCCAGCGAGGCGGCGGCGATCAACAGGTATCGGGTGCGCTGCGGGTGCAGGCCCAGACTTCTCGCCTCGTCGTCGCCGACCGCGAGGACGTCCAGCTCGCGGCGGTGCAGCAGCACCACGACTGTGGTCAGCGCGGCGTACGGCAGCACCAGCAGCACGTCGTGCCATCCGGCGGTGGCCAGCCGACCGAGCAACCAGGAGTAGACCGGCTGGATGCTGTCGGCGTGTCGTTGCAGGAGGTACGTCTGCCCGGCGGAGAGGAACGCGGAAACCGCCACCCCGGCCAGGATCAGCATGGCCGGTGACCCGCGTCGCCCACCGGCCGCGCCGAGCACGTAGGTCATGGTGACGGCGAGCAGCGAACCGGCGAACGCGGCCAGCGGAATGGTCATCGGCAACCCGGAGAGCGTGCCCTGCCGGCCGGCGCCGCCGAGAGCGATCGCCGCGGTGACCGCGAGGCCGGCGCCGGCGGCCACACCGAGCAGGTACGGGTCGGCCAGCGGGTTGCGGAACACGCCCTGGTAGCAACCACCGGCGAGGGCGAGCAGACCGCCGACGAGCAGGCCCAGCACCACCCGGGGCAGGCGCAGCTCGGTGACGATCGCGATCTCACGCTCGGTCAGCCCGCTGTCGAGGTGCACCCCGGGAAACAGGTTGAGCAGCTCGGCGGCGACGCTGCCCGGGGGCAGGCTCACCGGGCCGAGGGACACCCCGACGACGAGCGCGACGAGCACCGCGACCAACCCGGCGACCAGCCACCGCATGCGCAGCCCGGCGGGCCTGGCCCCGGACGGCAGCCCAGCCCGCCGGGCCCCGGAGGACGGCAGCCCGGCGGGCCGGGCCGCGGAACGTGGCTCGGCCCGCGGGGACGACGGCGGCGGCTCGGCCGGCCGACCGGTTGGTGCCGGATCGGACACCTGTCGCGGCCCGGTCACCGACGGACGACGGTCACGCGGGCACCTTGGCGACCGCGCCGATGATGACCCGGAGCAGGTCCACGACCCGTGGGCCCCAGCGGGAGGCGATGTCATCGTCGAGGGCGACGACCTGGTTGTTCTTCACCGCGGTGAGGCCGGCCCAGCCACTGCGCGCCTTGACCGTGTCGGCGCTCTGCTGGCAGCACTTGGCATCGGCCAGGAAGACGAAGTCCGGGTCGGCCTTGACGATGAACTCCTGGGACAGCTGCGGGTAGCCGAAGTTCTTACCGTCCGCGTCGGCCGGGTCGGCGATGTTGGTCAGACCGGCCTGGCTGTAGAGCGAGCCGATGAAGGTCTTGCTGGTGGCGCTGTACAGCTCCGGGCCCAGTTCGTGGAAGTAGGTGAGCTTCTCGGCGCGCTGCGGCAGGTCCTTGACCAGCTTGGCGATGTCGTCCTTCATCCGGGTGGCGACGTCGGTGGCCTGGTCGGCGTGCCCGGTCAGCGTGCCCAGCTCGGTGATCTGCCGGTACGAGTCGTCGAGCGTGACCGCCGCCGGGGTCTGGTACACCGGAATCTTCAGCTTGCCGAGCTGTTCGACGATCTTGTTGCGGTCGTCGGAGAGCACCACCAGGTCGGGGTTCTTACCGGCGATCGCCTCGGCGTTCGGCTGGAAGGCGGAGAGGTCGGTCTTGGGCACGTCGGCCGGGTAGTTCGACTGGTCGTCGACGGCGGTCACCTGCGGGCCGGCACCGATCGCGAAGAGCATCTCGGTGGCGGTGGGCGACAGCACGACGATCTTCTCGGGGCGCTTGTCGAGGGTGAGCGCGCCGACGGTGACCGGGTAGGCGGCGGCAGCGGTGCCGGCTTTCGGCTGGTCGTCGGCCTTCTCGGCGCAGGCGCCGAGGGCGAGTGCGGTGACCGCGAGGGTCGCCGCGAAGAGCCGAGGGGTACGTCTGAACATGGGGGCCTCCTGTCGGTCGAGGAGTGTGGTGCTTCGCCGACAGGGACTTTCGTACGCCCGCCCACGAGGCGCCCTTCCTCGAGAGCGCGTTTCGCGACCGATCCGTAGGCGACCTGGCTCGTCCCCACCTACCGGTGGGGCATCACAGTTGCGGGACAGCGCCGGGTTTCGCACCGGCTTCGCTGCGGACTGGTCGCTATGACGGTAGCGCACCGCCAGGACGTGCCGGATCGATCAAGGGCCGGTCGGCAGTCGTCGATACCTCGGACACCCGCACCAGGCGAGGCGGGGAGGCTTATGTCCGAGATCCTGGGGTTTCGGAGCGGGTGGTGGGGCCCGCCGGGGCGGGACGGGGCCCCACCCGATCAGGAGGACGTGATGGTGACGTTGTCCACAGCCGCCTCCACCAGGCTGGCTCCGGACGCGTCCGCCGCCTCGACGAGCACGCGGACCGACTGGCCGGCGTACGGGGTGAGGTTGAGGTTGGCTACCGCCCAACTCCCGTTGCGGTTGCTGGCCGCGCCGGCCTGGGTGAGCAGCGCCGTGGTGCCGCCGTTGTGCACCACGCTCACCCGCAGGTAGTCCGCTGACGAGGCGTTCGAGCCGTGCGCCAGGTACCAGGCGAGCGACAGGGTCAGCGTGCCGGACGACGGCAGGCTCACCGCCGGGGACCGGGCGCTGGTCACGCCGCCGTCCACGTCGTAGTCGCCGGCCGCCGCGCCGGCGAGCCGGCCGGTGACCAGGTCGTTGGACCCGGCGTACGGGGTGAGCTGCTTGGCCCCGGAGGACGTGGTCGCCTGGGCGGCGCCCCGCTCGAACGCGCCGAGGGTGGCGGTGTCGGTGCCGGCCGGGTTGATGGTCCAGCCGGTGGCGGTCTCGAAGGTGTCCGACCAGACAGTGGTGCCGCCACCGCCGCCGCAGTACTGCGACTGCTTGCCGATGGCCCGGTACGGGCAGTCGGCGTACTCGCTGAGGATCAGCACCGCCTCCCGGTTGCGCGAGGTCTGCGCCGGGATCACCTCGTCGGGCGGGTAGAAGCCGCCACCACCGGACGAACCCGGGTACATCTCGAACGTGTACGCCCAGATGTTGTGGGTGGCCCACATCCAGTCGATGCTGTCCCCGTCGGTGATGTAGAGGTCGCTGGACTGTTCCGGCGTGTAGCCGTTGGTGGCCGCCATCTGCTGACCGATGGTGGCGAAGGTGTTGTACTGGTCCGCGTTCATCCCGGTCGCGGTGTTCGCTGTGGTGTAGCCGTAGGGCCAGAGCACCAACTGCGAGTACGTGTGGAAGTCGATGTTGGCCTTGATCTGCTGGACACCGCCGACCACCCGGCCGTTGACGAAGGTGCGCAGCGCCTGCGTCTCGGGCGCGGAGAACGCCGACGGCCCCCGGTAGGTCTCCGACGAGGTGCTGCCGGACGAGCCGCCGCAGCATCCCCAGTTGTAGGACCAGTTGCGGTTCAGGTCGGTGCCGACGTTTGACGAGCCGCTGTTGGGCTGCCGGTTCTTGCGCCAGGACCGGTACGACCCGGTGGCGATGTCGTACTCGCTGCCGTCCGGGTTGACCGTCGGGACGATCCAGAGCTCCCGGCCGTTGACGATGTTGGTGATCCGGGCGTCGCTGCCGTAGCCGTCGGTGAAGAGGTTGAGCAGGTAGATCGCCATCTCGACGGTCAGGTGCTCACGGGCGTGCTGCTGGGAGTTGAACAGGATCTCCGGCTCGTTCTCGTCGGTGCCGACGTTGTCGGAGATCTTCACGGCCATCAGGTCGCGGCCCTCGTACGACGAACCGATGCTGATCTTGCGGGCGATCGCCGGGTGGTCGGCGACGACCTGGTTCACGACGGCGGTCAGTTCCGCGTAGTCGTGGTAGTTCGAGTCGGCCGGCGGAAAGGCCAGCGCGCCGAAGTCGCCGGCACCGCGCTCGGCGTTGGGTGGCGGGGCGAGCGGTTCCAGCCGGAAGCCGAGCTTGCCGATCGCGGCGGCCTCGCCCGCGGTGGCCGAGATGTGCAGCACGCCGTGTTCGGAGTAGTCGATGGCGGCTCCGGTGCGGGCCACCGCGTTGCGGTCGGCGAGGGTCCGGGGCCCGAGCACCCGGTAGCCGGCGGCGGCCTGCTCAGCGGTGCGGTCCGGTGCCGGTCGGGCGGCGACCGGGCCGGCGGCGACGGTGACGATGCCCAGCCCGGTGATGACAGCGAGCACCAGGACACGGCGGAGGGGGGTGGGCGTGCGGAGGGCCATGGACTACCTCCTCGATGGGCGGAAGATCCCGCTCGGTGAAGGACACTTCACCACCTGTCACATGGTCATATCAATATTGATCGCTGCGTTGGCCATCCCAGGTGGATCATCGTGGCGGCAATGATTTTCGATCAGTCAACATCTGGCGAAACTTCCCTCCAAGCGGAAAACTCACCAGCGACGATGCCCCCTCGACACCGCGGAGCACCAATGGCCAGATCCCGCCTGCGCGCGGCCGCCCTCGCCGGCGTCACCACGCTCACCCTGCTCACCAGCGCCGCGCCCGCGCTGGCGGTCCACCCGCCCGCCCCCGCCCACGACGAGCAGATCACCTACCAGGACTGGTCCGGGCCCGCCGACTGGCACCGGGGCAGCCGGGACGGCACCCGCGTCGTGCCCGGCGCCCGAGCGGGCGTCACCCTGGCCCGTCCGGCCGGCACCATCGAGTACGCGGACCCGCACACCGGCGCCACCCGCACCTGGGAGTACGGCACCTGGACCTCGCCGGTGACCCGGGTCGGGTTCGACGCCACCGAGCTGATCGCCTCCTGGAACGCGGAGACCCCCGCCGGCACCTGGATCCAGGTAGAGATGCAGGGCAGCTACACCAGCGGCGACCAGACCCCGTGGTACGTCCTGGGTCGCTGGGCGTCCGGCGACACCGACATCTTGCGGACCAGCGTCAACCGGCAGGGCGACCCCTGGTCGACGATCTGGACCGACACCTTCAGCATCGACGACGCCGCCGCCGGGGTGCTGCTGCGTTCGTACCAGCTCAAGCTGACCCTCTACCGCACACCAGGGCAGAGCGCCGCCCCGGTGGTCCGGATGTTGGGCGCGATGAGCTCCACGGTGCCGGACCGGTTCACGGTGCCGCCGAGCGCCGGGCACATCGCCTGGGGTCGGGAACTGCCGGTGCCGCGCTACTCGCAGAACGTGCACTCCGGGCACTACCCCGAGTACGACGGCGGCGGCGAGGCGTGGTGCTCACCCACCTCGACGGAGATGGTGGTCGAGTACTGGGGACGCAAACCGTCGGCGGCCGACACCTCCTGGGTGGACCCGACCTACCCCGACCCGACGGTCAACCACGCCGCCCGGATGACCTACGACTACGCCTACGACGGCGCGGGCAACTGGCCGTTCAACACCGCGTACGCGGCCAGCTTCCCCGGGCTGGAGGGCCGGGTGACCCGGCTGCACTCGCTGGACGAGCTGGAGCGTTTCATCGCCGCCGGCATCCCCGTCGTGACCAGCCAGTCCTTCCTCGCCAGTGAGCTGGACGGGGCGAACTACGGCACCTCCGGGCACCTCTTCGTGGTGGTCGGCTTCACCGCCGACGGCGACGTGATCGTCAACGACCCGGCCTCGTCCAGCAACGACGTGGTGCGCAACGTCTACAAGCGTGCGCAGTTCGAGCAGATCTGGCTGCGCACCAAGCGCACCAACGCCAGCGGCGGCGTCTCCGGCGGCTCCGGCGGCATCGCGTACCTGATCAAGCCCACCGCGAAGCCCTGGCCCAAGGTCCCCGGCTCCACCAACTGGTAGACCACCCGGCCCGGCCCCACCCCGCCCGGCCCCGCCGAACGCGGGTGATCAAGAGGTTTGCGTCACCGGAAGCCGATTCCGTGACGCAAACCTCTTGGTCAACGGGAGGGCTGGTCGGTGGGGGGCTGGTCGTCTTCGCCGGCTAGGGCGGAGCGGAGGCGTTCCTTCTCAGTGCGGCGGCGCTCGGCCGCTTCGGCGATCTCCCCGGCCATCTCGTCCCGCCACCCGCGCAGCAGGAAGAAGGAGAGCGCGGCGGAGAACACCAGCGCCAGCATCAGCTTCAGGAACACGTTCATGTCGATCAGCCAGAGGCCCGCGAGCACGGCGACGAACAGCCCGATCCGGCCCAGCGTGTACTTCAGCGCGGCGCTCACCTGCACCACTCCGTTCTCTCCGTCGCCCGCCGCTGCCGGCGGAAGGGTCGAACCGCCCGACGGGCGGTCGTGGTCAGCCGGTCCGGCGGGCCAGCCAGCGGACGCCCGGGAACCAGAGGGCCGCGTACGCCACTGTGAACGCCCCGGCCGCCAACGCGCCGGAGAGCAGCGGCGGCAACCCCGCGCCCAGACCGGCGATCAGCAGCCCGGCGAACACCCCGACGGCGGCGGCGACCACGGCGGCCACCACCCGGGCCGCGCCGAACTCCCAGGCCCGGAAGTCGTCCCAGAACAGCCAGGCCGGCAGGATCACCGCCAGCCAACCGTTCGTGTGCCCGAAGTCGCCGGCGCCGATCGAGGCGAACGCCCAGTCGAACAGCACCAGCGCGAGCACGCCGATGACCAGGCCGGCCAGGCACACCCCGAGCAGATCGCCCAGGGTACGGATGCGGCCCTCGGCGTCCCGGCGGGGAAAGCCGCTCTGCTGCTCAGGTCCTCGTTGCTCGGTCATCGACTGCGAGGGTACGTGGTGGCTCAGGCCCAGACCTGCTGCGGCTCGGCGCGCCGCTGCGCCAGCGACGGGGCCTTGTCGTACTCCCGGACCACGTTGTAGCGGGTGTCCCGCTCGACGGGCTGGAAGCCGGCGTCCCAGATCAGGTGCAGCAGGTCGTCCCGGTGCATGGTGTTCGGGGTGCCGTACGAGTCGGCGTCGTGGGTGATCTTGTATTCGACGACGGAGCCGTCCAGGTCGTCCACGCCGAAGTTCAGCGAGAGCTGCGCCACCGACAGCCCGTGCATCACCCAGAAGTTCTTCAGGTGCGGCACGTTGTCGAAGAGCAGCCGGGAGACGGCGAACGTCTTCAGCGACTCGGCCGGCGAGGCCATCGTGGTGCGCGCCTGGATCCGGTTACGGATCTTGCCGTCCGCCGAGTCGACGAAGTCGTGCTGGTAGCGCAGCGGGATGAAGACCGCGAAGCCGCCGGTCTCGTCCTGCAGCTCGCGCAGCCGCAGCACGTGGTCGACGCGGTGCCGGGGCTCCTCGATGTGGCCGTACAGCATCGTCGCCGGGGTCTTCATGCCCTTGCTGTGCGCCAGGGCGTGGATGCGTGACCAGTCTTCCCAGTGGCAGGCGTGGTCGACGATGTGCTGCCGGACCTCCCAGTCGAAGATCTCCGCGCCGCCACCGGTCAGCGACTCCAGGCCGGCGTCCATCAGCTCGTCGAGGATCTCGTCGGCGCTCAGGCCGCTGATCTTCTCGAACCACTGCACCTCGGTCGCCGTGAAGCACTTGAGCTTGACGTTCGGCAGCGCCGCCTTCAGCTCGCGCAGCACCTTCGGGTAGTAACGCCAGGGCAGCGTGGGGTGCAGGCCGTTGACGATGTGCAACTCGGTGAGCTGCTCGTCCTCCATCTCCTTGGCCTTGCGGACCGCCTCGTCGATGCGCATCGTGTACGCGTCCTTCTCGCCCGGCTTGCGCTGGAACGAGCAGTACGCGCACGACGCCGAACAGACGTTCGTCAGGTTGAGGTGCCGGTTGACGTTGAACATCACCCGGTCGCCGTTCAGCTCGGTGCGCTTGTGGTGCGCCAGCCGCCCCAGCCAGGTCAGGTCGTCGCTCTCGTAGAGGGCGACCCCGTCCTCCCGGGTCAGCCGCTCACCGGCGTACACCTTCGCTTCGAGCTCACGCTTGAGTCCGGCGTCCATGGCACGTCCCTTCCACCTGCGGTCCGGATCGAGCGTACGTCGCGGCGCCGACGGGCCCGGCGGCACGGTCACCGGCAGCGACCCACTTCACCAGACTCTCAGCCTCCCGTAACCCGACAACGCATCGACATGAGTGGCGCGGTGCGGTAGTAACAAGGTGGGGCGGAACACACACACTGGTACCGTCCCGGCGGTCGCGCCCACCGAGCGCGGCGACGAGCGGTTGGACGGGGAGCGGCATGGTCTACAGCGGGCGCGGGCGACGGCAGCGACGACGGAGCCCGGTGATCTCGCCGGTCCTACGTCCGAAGCTCTGGGCCGCCCTGCTCGGCGCGATCGCCGCGGCCGTGCTGGCCACCCCCGCGTACGCGGAGCCCGGCGTGCCGACCACAGTGCCGGACACCGGTTCGCGCCCGGCGGTCACCGGCTCGATTCAGCTGCCCGGCGGCGCGCCGGTCGCCGGCGTGCCCGCCCCTCCGGTGGTCAACATCGGCAACGGTCCGCTGGCCACCGCGATCTCCGCCGGTGAGGTCCAGGTCGGCGCGCTCGGCGAGGCGTTGCTGGTGAGTCGGCAGAAACGCGTCGACGCCCAGGCGCAGCTCGACGCGGCCGGCAAGGCCCTGGCAACCGCACAGGATGCCCTGCTCCGGGCCCAGCAGACGGCCGACACCGCCGCCGCCGAGGCCGTCAAGGCCGCCGCCGCGCTGCCGCCGGGCGACTTCGCCCAGGACATCCGCGGGCTCAGCCGCCTCCAGGCGATCACCCGTGGCGAGAAGGTCGACGGCGGCACCACAGGCGTGGCCGGGGAGCTGTCCCGGGCCCGCGCCGGCGAGCAGGCCGCGTACCAGAAGCACAGCCAGGCCAAGGATCTGCTCGTCGCCGCCGAGGCGGAGTTCACCGCCGGTGAGACGGCGCTCCGCACCGCCGAGGCGAGCCTGCTCAAGCTGCGCCGGGACAACGCCGCCGCGCTGATCGAGATCGAACGTCAGCAGGAAGCCGCCGAGCAGCAGATCGGCGCCGGCTACGTCTCCAACCAGAGCATCAGCGGCATGGCCGCGCACCCCCGGGCACTGGCCGCGGTCCGGTACGCGCTCGCCCAGCTCGGCGACCCGTACAAGTGGTCCGAGGAGGGGCCGAACCAGTTCGACTGCTCCGGCCTGATGTGGGCGGCGTACCGGTCCCCCGGCGCCGACTACTTCGACCTGCCCCGGGTCTCCCGCGACCAGTACGCCGCCACCCGGGGCCGTACCGTCCCGCAGAGCGCGCTACTCCCCGGCGATCTGCTCTTCTTCGCCTCGGGCAGCAGCTGGACGACGATCCACCACGTCGGCATGTACATCGGCAACGGCAAGATGGTGCAGGCGCCCACCACTGGCGACGTCGTCAAGATCTCGGTCGTCCGCTGGTCCCGGTTGTACGCCGCCACCCGGGTGATCGGCGCGGTGCCGGCACCGGTCGTGACCAACCCGACCCCGCCCGTCTCGACCCCGAAGCCGACGCCGTCGCCCACGAAGACCACCAAGCCGACGCCCACGAAGCCCACGAAGCCCACCAAGCCGACGCCGACGCCCACGCTGACGACCACCCCGACGCCCACCCCGACCGGCAGCACCACGCCGAAGCCGTCGAACACCCCGACCACCACTCCGACGACGACGCCGAAGGCCAGCACGAGCGCGACGGCCAGCGCGTCTCCGACGACCACGCCGAAGGCCAGCACGAGCGCGACGGCCAGTGGCAGCGCGACGGGCAGCCCCAGCGCCACGGGCTGATCCGCCACGACCGGCTCCGGCTGTCCGCTCGGGAAGATCTGTGGCACCGTGACAACCAGGCACATCCGACCCGACGTCACGGGTCCGGGTGCGAGCATGGCGCGGAGGGCGGAAATGGCCGAGCAGAGAGATCCGGCGGAGACTGTCGACCCCGTGGTCGACCAGGCCGGTCCACCAGGGCCGGACACCGCCGACCCGGTGGCCGCCAGCGACGCCAGCCCGGCTGCCACCAGCTCGACAGGCAGCGACACCGGCTCGACGGCCGCCGGCTCCGCTGACAGCGACGCCGCCCCGGCTGTCAGCGGCACGGTCGGCAGCGGCACGGCAGTGGTCGGCGCGGACGCCTCGACCGACGCCGATGACGACGCATCGGCGGGCGACGAGCGACAGAGCCCGGCCGCCGCACCGGTCCGCGCACGTGCCAGCGTCGGGACCGCCGGGGCTTCCCGCAGTGACCTGCCGGCCAGCGCTCCGGTCACCGCGACCACCTACCGTGCGACCGGCTCGGCCAGCCCGGCCGACGTGTCGTTGCCGGGCCAGCGAAGCGACTCCTCCGCGTCGGCCCGGGCCAGCGCCACGGTTCCGAGCAGCAGCCGGGGCACTGCCAGCGCCCTGGGCACCCCGGACCGTCGCGAGAGCGCGCCCGCCGTCTATCGAGCCACGCCGGTGGGCGCCGAGCCGGCCCAGCCTCCGACGCCGTCGACTCCGGAGCCGGAACCGGACCCCACGCCACCCGGCCCCGGGCCGACCCAGCCGTCGCCACCGGAACCGGAGCCCGCGCCGGCCCCGGGTCCGTACCCGCCCGACCCGGTGCCGACGCCGGGTCCTCGACCCACGCCGCCGCCCGGTCCGGTTCCGCCCGTTCCGGGCCCGCCGACCCCGCCGCCCTCGCCGGTGCCGCCCATCCCCGGCCCGCCGACGCCGCCCGTCCCGAGCCCGCCGCTGCCGCCACCCGGTCCGCCGGTGCCGGCACCACCGGCGCCGCCCGGCCCGATGCCGGCACCGCCGTTTCCGCCGCCGCCCGCGATGACCGACACGCCCGGCGTACGAGCCAGCGCTTCGGTCTCCGCACCGCCGGCCGGGTGGCCGTCCCCCGGTGGGGCGACCCGCCCGACGTCCGGTGCCGGATGGGCCGGGTCAGCTCCCTCCGCGCCACCGGTGGTGCCCGCGCCAGCGCTGCCGAGCTGGCCACCGTCCGCCGCCGGGGCCTCTTCGTCGACCGGGAACACCGGAAACTCCCGCATGACAGCGCCGGCGAGCGGCCCACCGGGTGGTTCCGCCGGACGGGACGCTGCCGGCGCCCGTGGTGGACGGCACGACAGTCGCACCGATTTGGCCGGCACCGTCTACGGCAACGGCGAGGGCGCCGGCTTCACCACTGTCGCGATACCCGCCAACGCGGTGGAGACCTCCGGCTCGCTGACCGGGCACATCCTGGCCCAGGGTTGGTCCGACACGCCGGCCGAGCGGTCCAGTAACGCCCGGGTGATGATCGTCCTGGCCGCCGCTCTGGGGCTGCTGGTGGCGATCAGTGTCATGGTCGTCCTGCTGGCCGGCGACGCCCTGGACGGTCTGGTGGGCAGCGTGCTCAAGGGGTGAGCCAGCGAGCGCCAGCGATGGTGAGTCCGCCCACTACGGTCGGTCAACCGGCTGGCGGCTTCGCCAGACCGCCGTACACTGGCTGAGATCACTGACCCGGCGCGCGTGGTGTGCGCCCCTGGGCGATCTTGCGGGCGATCCGGCGGTAAAGCCGCGGCAGGCCATCGCGAAGATGCGCCCCGCTCGAAAGGTTTTTGTTGACCACCTCTGCTGACCCCAGCACCGTTACGTCCGTTTTCAACTCAGTCCCGGCGGCCGACGCCGCCCGGGAGCAGCTCGACGTCCCCCCGAGCGAGGCCGGCACCGCGCCGGTGGCGACCGCGCAGGCCGAGCCGACCGAGACCGCCGAGCCGATGAGCTTCGCCGCTCTCGGCCTGCCCGAGCCGCTGGTCCGCGCGCTGGCGCAGCAGGGCATCACCAGCCCGTTCGAGATCCAGCGGGCCACCGTTCCGGACGCGCTCGCCGGCCGCGACGTGCTGGGCCGCGGGCAGACCGGTTCGGGCAAGACGCTCGCCTTCGGGCTGCCGATGATCGCCCGGCTGTCCAACCGCAACCGGGCCCGGCCGATGCGTCCGCGCGCCCTGGTCCTGGTGCCCACCCGCGAGCTGGCCATGCAGGTCAACGACGCCCTGGTGCCGCTGGGCAAGTCCGTCGGCATCTTCCTCAAGACCGCCGTCGGCGGCGTTCCGTACGACCGTCAGATCGACGCGCTACGCCGCGGCGTGGAGATCATCGTGGCCACCCCGGGCCGGCTCGGCGACCTCATCGAGCGGGGCATCTGCCAGCTCGACGACGTCGAGGTCACGGTGCTCGACGAGGCCGACCAGATGGCCGACATGGGCTTCCTGCCCGAGGTGACCGATCTGCTGGCGAAGACGCCAGCGAACGGTCAGCGGCTGCTGTTCTCGGCCACCCTGGACGGTGACGTCGACGCGTTGGTCAGGCGGTTCATGACCGACCCGGTCACCCACTCCACGGCGCCGTCCACC
The DNA here is from genome assembly GCF_018070325.1 of Micromonospora sp. H61. Taxonomy (GTDB): domain Bacteria; phylum Actinomycetota; class Actinomycetes; order Mycobacteriales; family Micromonosporaceae; genus Micromonospora; species Micromonospora salmantinae. Next base: position 34,676 of record NZ_JAGPXY010000046.1, on the reverse strand, counting down.
GCCTCGGTGTCCACCATGGACCACCACATGCTGTTGATCCCGCCGCACGAGAAGTTCCCGGTGGCGGCCTCGATCGCCGCCCGGGACGGTCGGACAATGGTCTTCGCCCGTACCCAGCTCGGGGTGGACCGGCTGGTCGAGCAGCTCGCGGCCGTCGGCGTACGCGCCGGTGGGTTGCACGGCGGCAAGACCCAGCGGATGCGCACCAAGACGCTCGCCGAGTTCCGTGAGGGCCGGATGAACGTGCTGGTCGCCACGGACGTGGCGGCGCGAGGCATCCACGTCGACGGGGTCACCCTGGTGCTGCACGTCGACCCGCCGAAGGACCCCAAGGACTACCTGCACCGCGCGGGGCGTACCGCCCGGGCCGGCGAGTCGGGCGCTGTCGCCACGCTGGTGCTGCCCAAGCAGCGCCGCACCACCCTGGCGATGATGGAGAAGGCCGGCGTCGCGCCGGCCGAGACCCGGGTCCGGGTCGGGGACGCGGCGTTGGCCGAGCTGGTCGGCGCCCGCGAGCCCAGTGGCGTCCCGGTCCGCGTCGAGGCGGAGCCCCGGGGCTACGGCGACCGCTCCGGCGGGTCGCGCCGGTTCGACGACCGCTCCGGCGGCCCGCGTCGGTTCGGTGACCGCACGGGAGGCGAGCGCCGCTACGGCGACCGGCCGCAGGGCGACCGGCGCTTCGGCGACCGGCCCACCGGCGAGCGCCGCTTCGGCGACCGCCCGCAGGGCGACCGGAGCTACAGCGACCGGCCGCAGGGCGAGCGGGGCTACGGTGACCGGCCGCAGGGCGACCGGAGCTACAGCGACCGCCCGCAGGGTGAGCGGCGCTACGGCGACCGGCCCACCGGCGAGCGCCGCTTCGGCGACCGCCCGCAGGGCGACCGGAGCTACAGCGACCGCCCGCAGGGTGAGCGGCGCTTCGGCGACCGGCCGCAGGGCGACCGGCCGCAGGGCGACCGGAGCTACGGCGACCGGCCGCAGGGCGAGCGGCGTTACGCCGATCGGGACACCCGGGGACACGGCGACCGGCCGCAGGGCGAGCGGCGGTTCGGCGACCGGCCGCAGTTCGGTGACCGCGACGGTCGGGGCGACCGGCCCACCGGCGAGCGCCGCTTCGGCGACCGCCCGCAGGGTGAGCGGCGCTTCGGCGACCGGGACGCTCGGGGTGGGTTCCGCCCGGAGAGCCGGGTCCGGGACGACCGGCCCCGCGACGACCGGCCCCGCGAGGACCGCCCACGTGACGATCGGCGCGGTTTCGGCGGGCGACCGGCAGCGCGTACCCACTGATTGATCCACCGAACGCCGTCGTGAAGCCCAGGCTTCGCGGCGGCGTTCGCGCATGCCCTGCCGATACCGAGCAGGTCGCGTAACGTCCGGCTCATGCCGACCATGCCGAAGTCAATCTTCTGGTCCCGGACTGACACCGCCGGCAGCGAGCAGGTCCTGCTCGACGACGGCCACGGGTTGGCGGCCCGGGGCACTCTGCTCGCCGTGGACCCGATCCCGTGGACCGCCCGCTACCAGCTGACCACCACGCCGGACTGGGCCACCACCCGGGTCGAGGTCGAGGCAGAGGGTCTCGGCTGGCTGCGCCGGGTGACCCTGGAGCGGGCCGCCGGCCGCTGGCGGGTGACCACCGCCGAGCAGGGCGACCTGGACGCGGCCCTGGTCGCGGCCGGTCACCGCCGGGCCGGTCTGCCGGGTACGGACGACCCGGACCGGCTGGCCGACGCGCTCGACGTCGACCTGAGCGGTTCGCCGCTGTTCAACACCCTGCCGGTCCACCGGCTTCGGATGGCGGCCGAGCCGGCCGACGTGGCGCACCGGATCACCGTCGCCTGGGTGCTGCTGCCCGGCCTGGAGGTGGTGCCGGCCGAGCAGATCTACACCGGGCTCGGGCCGGGTCGGGTGCGCTTCGCCAGCGGCACCTTCACTGCCGACATCGACCTGGACGACAGCGGCTACGTGGTGCGCTACCCCGGGCTGGCCGAACGGATCGACCCGCGCTGATCACCGGGCCGGCGGGCCAGGCCCGGCCGATCGGCCTCAGAGGACCAGGCCCCGCTGACGGCCCCAGGCAGGTCCCGCTGGCCGCCTCAGGCGGGCCAGGCCCCGCTGGCCAGGAAGCGGTCGATGGTGGCCAGGTGCGGGGTCAGGTCGAGGCCCTGGGCGGCCACCCAGTCGTCGGCGTAGTACGTGTCCGCGTACCGGTCGCCCGGGTCGCAGATCAGGGTGACCACCGAGCCGGTCCGACGCTCGGCGAGCATCCCGGCGATCAGGCCGAACGCGCCCCACAGGTTGGTTCCGGTGGACCCGCCCACCCGGCGGCCGAGCAGCGCCGATCCGGCGCGCATGGCGGCCAGTGACGCCGCGTCCGGCACCTGGACCATCCGGTCCACCACCGAGGGCAGGAACGACGCCTCCACCGTGGGCCGGCCGATCCCCTCGATGCGGGACCCCTTCCCGGTGCGTACCGACCAGTCGGCGGCCAGCCAGGCCGGGTAGAACGCCGAGTTCTCCGGGTCGACGACGCAGAGCTTGGTGGCGAGCCTGCGGTACCGGGCGTAGCGGCCGATGGTCGCGCTGGTGCCCCCGGTGCCGGCGCCCACCACTACCCAGGCGGGAATCGGGTGCCGCTCCAGCTCCAACTGCGCGTAGATCGACTCAGCGATGTTGTTGTTGCCCCGCCAGTCGGTCGCCCGCTCGGCGTAGGTGAACTGGTCCATGAAGTGCCCACCGGAGTCCTCGGCGAGCCACCGGGCCTCGACCACCACGCTCGCCGGGTCGTCCACCAGGTGGCACCGACCGCCCTGGAACTCGATCTGCGTAATCTTCTCGGGCGAGGTGGAGGCGGGCATCACCGCGATGAACGGCAGGCCCAGCATCCGGGCGAAGTACGCCTCGGAGACCGCAGTGGAACCCGACGACGCCTCGACGATCGTGGTGCGCGGCCCGATCCAGCCGTTGCAGAGCCCGTAGAGGAACAGCGAGCGGGCCAGCCGGTGCTTCAGCGAGCCGGTGGGGTGTGACGACTCGTCCTTGAGGTAGAGGTCGATCCCCCATTCCCGGGGCAGCGGGAACGGCAGCAGGTGGGTGTCGGCGGACCGGTTCGCGTCTGCCTCGACAGCGGCGATCGCCTCGGTCACCCAGGTTCGGCTGGATTCGTCGCACCGGTCGAGATGAGTCACGCTCGGAAACCTAGCAAGCGGGCCAGCGGTGGTCAGCGCGGGTCCGGTGGCGTTGACCTGCGGCGTTGGCGGCGCTGACCGGCGCGGCCGGCGGCCCGGACGAGCGGGGTGAGTGCGACAGCCAGCCTTGGCAGTGCGTCCAACAGGCGTACCTGGGCTCCCCGCCAGCGGGGCAGGCTGACCACCGGACGTGGCCGGCGGGCCAGCCGGACCGCCCGGGCCGCCACCTGCTGCGCGGTCAGCATCGATCCGGTGAACGAGGCCACCGCCCCCGGGTCGTCCAGCCGGTCGTGCAGCATCGGTGTCCAGATGCCGTCCGGGCAGAGGCAGGAGACGTGCACCCGCCGGTACCCGGCCATCCGCAGGTCGGACAGGGTGCCGAGGCTGAACGCCAGCAGGGCGTGCTTGCTGGCCGCGTACACCGTCTCGCCGGGCGCGGCGACCAGCCCGGCCAACGAGACGACGTTGAGCACGTGGCCGTGGCCCTGCCCGCGCATCACTGTCAGCGCGGCCAGGGTGCCGTTCATGGCACCGTGGGTGTTCACGTCGAGCACCCGACGGCGGGTCGCGGCGTCGTGCTCCCACGACGCCCCGGTGACCAGGATTCCGGCGTTGTTGACCCAGAGGGCGAGGTCGCCCCGACCTGCCGCGTTCGCGGCGACGGCGGCGCAGGCGTCCTCGTCCCGGACGTCCAGGGCGGCCGACCAGCCGCCGAGCGGCGCAGCGGCGCTCCGCACCGCCACCGGGTCGAGGTCGGTGAGCAGCACCGACCAACCGTCGGTGTGCAGCGCGGTGGCGATGGCGCGGCCCAGGCCGCCGGCAGCGCCGGTCACCACGGCCACGGGACGCGCCGGCGGGGTCATCGGCGCACGCTACCGCCGGCCGCCCGGGCGACACCAGGGGTAAGCGGCGGTCAGGCCGCGGGCGGGCCGACCGGCTGGGGGCGGTTCTCCCACTTGGTGGAGAGCGCGATGGCGGTACGGGTGGAGGCCACCCCCGGCGTCCGGTTCAACCGCACGATCAACTGCTCCAGCTCGGCGATCGTGCCGACCCGCGCCTTGAGCAGGAACGACTCCACGCCGGCCATGAAGTAGCAGGACTCGATCTCGGGCAGCACCCGCAGCGACTCGAGCATGTCGTCGCTGTCGGCGCCGGAGTCCTCCACGATGCCGATCAACGCGGTGACACCCAGCCCGATCGACTCCGGGGCCACGTCCGCGCGGTAGCCCCGGACCACGCCGCTGCTCTCCAGCTTGCCGACCCGCTCGTGCACGGCCGGGGCCGAGAGGCCCACCTGTCGGGCCAGCTCGGCGTACGAGAGTCGGGCGTTGCCGCGCAGCAGGTCGACGAGGCTCAGGTCGATGGCATCCACAGAGAGTGACCTTAACCGCTGACACGTAACGTGCGGCCTTCGGCACCCGTTGGACTGAGCGGTGAGTCACTGTTCATAAACCGCCGGTCAGGGCAGAGGTAGCACCAGTAACATTACTAACTCCCCACTCAGTGCATTTTTCGCGTTTGGGCGGACAGGCCATGTCCCTGGTGCTGTAATTGCCATACGTCCCTCATGACGGCTCTGGGCTACGCACCAGCCGGGGGCAGTGTGTTCAGCCGGGGGCTTCGTCGACGCGAGGAGGGGGCTGTGGACACTGGAGATCGCCTGCTGACACCGGGTGAGGTCGCCGCGCTGTTTCGGGTAGACCCGAAAACTGTGACGAGATGGGCGGCGGCCGGCCGGATAGGAAGCATCCGGACTCCAGGCGGGCATCGCCGGTTTCGGGAATCCGAGGTGCGAGCCCTGCTTGAGGGGGAGGGCATGCTGGACGAGGTGGATGAGGTCGGTAAGCCACGCAATGTGGGGCCGGCGGCATCCACGGGGCCGGGTCCGGCCAACGCCGGCATGTACTGAACTGGTGCGGACAACGCCACGCGGACCGGACACCAGTCCGGTCCGCGTCCCGCTTCGACCAACCGCCGGGCGGCGGCACCGCTCGTGCTGAGCAGCGGCAACGATGCCAGCGCGAGCGGGACGGCTTCGCTTCCGGCTGCGCCGGCTCAGCCTCGGGCTGCGCCGAGCTGGCCGGACCACCGCCGGAACAGGGTGTGCGGGACGCCGAGCGCGTCCAGCACCTTGCCGGCCACGAAGTCGACCAGCTGCTGCGCGCTGGCCGCAGCCCCGGCACCGTAGAAGCCGGGGCTGGCCGGCAGCACCACCGCGCCAGCGTCGTGCAGGGCGATGAGGTGCTCCAGATGGCTGCGGGTCACCGGTGTCTCCCGGGGGACCAGCACCACGGGACGGCGTTCCTTGAGGTTGACCTCTGCGGCGCGCTGCAACAGGTCCTTGGAGAGCCCGATCGCGATGCCCGCGCAGGCGGCCGTGCTGGCCGGGACCACCGCCATCCCGCGTACCCGGTAGGAGCCGCTGCTCGGCCCGGCGGCCAGGTCGCCGGCCGGCCAGTGCCGCACATCCGCCGTGGTCAGGTCCCGATCCAGCCAGGCGGCGAGGTCCTCGGCCCAGTGCCCGTCACGGAAGGGTCGGCCGGTCTCGTCGAGCACTGTGAGTCGTGCCGCCCGGGACACGATCAGGTCCACCGGCTCGCCCGCGTCGAGCAGCCCGCCGATGACGGCCGCCGCGTACGGCGTGCCGGAGGCACCGGAGACCCCGACCACCCATGGTATCCGCATGCCCCCAGCCTGCCTGGTCCGGCTGGTCCGCTGGTGGGCACCCCCGGGGTGGGTCTGGTCCGACATGTCGGACGGGGTACCTGCGCATCCCATCGACCTGACATGCTGCCGCTGGCGATTCGCACCGGAACCATCTCGAAGAGGAGGCATCGGTGACGACCGGCGAGATCCTCCGGGCGCTGCGTGCCGAATGTCCGATTCCGCCCCGGCTTCCACCACCACACACCGATCGTGTGCAGGACTGGCTGCTCGGTCTGCTGCCCGAGCTTGGCCTTCCACTGGACGATGCCGCGCTGCGCCGGCTGTCCCGGGGCGCCTTCGCCAGGTACGCCGCGCGGCTCTACCCGGCGGCGACCGAGGCCGACCTGCGGGTGCTGGCCGCGCTGTTCACCTGGTTCTTCCTGGTCGACGACGCCTGCGACGGGCCAAGTCGGTTGACGCCGGAGCAGATCCGGGCGCTGCGCAACGGCACCCTGGCGCTGCTGCACGACGGCACCCGACTGCGGCAGGCCGGGCTGACCGGCCCGCTGCGGCGACTGCTGGTGCTGGCCTGGCGGGAGCCGCGCCGCCGGATGCCGGCGCGGTGGCGGCAGCGTTTCGCCGACGCGGTGGCCCGACACCTCGACGGCACCTGGCAGGAGGCCGTCACCAAGGAGGCCGGCCGCCGTCCGAGCGTGGCCGAGTACGTCGAGCTACGTCGGTCGACCTCGGCGGCGGAGGTGTCGTACCCGCTCGTGGAGTTCGTCAGCGGCCGGCCACTGCCCGACCCGGTCTACCACCACCCGCTGGTGCGTCAGATCGCCCGCACCGGCAACGACCTGCTCTCCTGGTACAACGACCTGGCCTCGCTGGAACGCGACCGGGTGACCGCCGGCGGGCACAACCTGGTCCTCGCCATCGGGGCCGAACTGGGCGTGCCGGAGACGGAGGCGGCCGAACGGGCTGCCGAGCACTGGCGGGAGGCGATGCGGCGCTTCGTCGCGTTGCGAGCCGCGGTGCCGTCGTTCGGCCCAGCCTTGGACGAGGCGGTCGCCGACCATCTCGACGGGATCGCGAACGCCGTGCGCGGGACCATCGACTGGACCTTCGAGAGCGCCCGCTACCCGGTCAGCACCAGCCCGCCGGCCCCAGGGCCGTAGGCCGAGCCGGACCACCCGCCCTCAGAGCCGTAGGCCGAGCCGGACCACCAGGTCGAGCAGGGCGAAGAGGAACAGCGCGATGCCGACGAACCCGTTGGCGGTGAAGAACGCCCGGTTGACCTTGCTGAGGTCGGTCGGGGTGACCACCAGGTGCTGGTAGGCGAACGCCACAGCGGTCAGCGCCAGCCCGATCCACCAGAGCCAGCCGAGACCGATCAGCGCACCGAACCAGACGAACAGGGCGAAGGTCACCACGTGCGCGACAGAGGAGGCGTGCAGCGCGAAGCGCCGACCGTACCGGGCGGGCACGCTGTGCACGCCGATCTCCCGGTCGACCTCGGAGTCCTGGCAGGCGTAGATCAGGTCGAAGCCGCCGATCCACAGCCCCACTGCCGCGCCGAGCAGCCAGGCCGGCCCGGAGCCGTCCAGGGTGCCGGTGACCGCCAGCCAGGCGCCGACCGGGCCGACCGCCTGGGCGATGCCGAGGATGGCGTGCGGCCAGTTGGTGAACCGCTTGGCGTAGGGGTAGACGACCAGCGGCACCACGGCGAGCGGCGCGAGCACCAGGCAGAGCGGGTTGAGCAGGGCGGCGGCGACGAGGAAGACCACAAGTGCGACGGCCGCGCCGGTCCAGGCCGTCCGCACGCTCACCGCTCCGGTGACCAGTTCCCGACCGGCGGTACGCGGATTCCGCGCGTCGATCTTGCGGTCGAGGATCCGGTTGGCGGCCATCGCGAACGTCCGCGCCCCGACCATCGCCACGGTGATCAGCAGCAGGTCGAGCCACCGTACCCGCCCGCCGGCACCCTGCATCGCGGCCAGCGCGGAGAGGAACGCGAACGGCAGCGCGAAGACGGAGTGCTCGACGGCGACGAGCTTCAGGAAGGACCTGGTCCGGCCCGGCCTCGCCGTCGGTGCGTCGATGACGGCCATCAGATTCCGTACTCCTTCCACCGCTTGTCGACCAGGGCCGTGACTTCCGGGCTCATGCTCATTTCCTCCGGCCAACCGCGGGTGTAGCCCTCGGTGGGCAGCTTGCGGGTCGCGTCGACGCCGGCCTTACCGCCCCAGAACTGCTGGTACGACGAGTGGTCGAGGTGGTCCACCGGACCCTGGGTGAGCAGCAGGTCGCGGGCGTAGTCGACGTTGCCGAAGGCCCGGAAGGCGACCTCGTTGTAGTCGTGCACGTCGCAGTCCTCGTCGACGATCACGATCAGCTTGGTCAGCGACATCAGGTGCGCGCCCCAGATCGCGTTCATCACCTTCTGCGCGTGCTTCGGGTAGCGCTTGCGGATCGAGACGATCGCGCAGTTGTGGAAGACGCCGGCGGCCGGCAGGTCGTAGTCGACGATGTCCGGGATCATCAGCTTGAGCAGCGGCTGGAAGATCCGCTCGGTGGCCTTGCCGAGGCCGTGGTCCTCCTGCGGCGGCTTCGAGGTGACGATCGAGTGGTAGACCGGCTTGCGCTGCATGGTCATCGCCTCGATGTGCAGCACGGGGAACGGCTCGACCGGCGTGTAGAAGCCGGTGTGGTCGCCGAACGGCCCCTCGGGCAGCCGCTCACCCGGCTCCAGGTAGCCCTCCAGCACGATCTGCGCGTGCGCCGGCACCTGCAACGGCACGGTGAGGCAGTCGACCATCTCCACCCGCTCGCCGCGCAGGAACCCGGCGAACAGGTACTCGTCGATGTCACTGGGCAGCGGCGCGCTGGCCGCGTACGAGACGACCGGGTCGCAGCCGATCGCGATCGCGACCGGCAGGCGCTGCCCGAGCCGCTCGGCGACCGCGTGGTGCGCCGTCGAGTCCTTGTGGATCTGCCAGTGCATGCCCAGGGTGTTGCGGCCGTGCTGCTGGAGTCGGTACAGGCCGAGGTTGCGCTTGCCGGTCTCCGGGTGCTTGGTGTGGGTCAGCCCGTAGTTGTGGAAGATCCCGCCGTCGTCGGGCCAGACCTGCAACCCCGGCAGCCGGTTGAGGTCGACGTCCTCACCCCGGTAGACGACCTCCTGGCAGGGAGCGGTCTTCACCTTGCGCGGCGGCACCGACTTGAGCTGCATGACCTTGCCGAGGCCCTCCCGGATGCCCGACCAGCCGACCGGCAGCTCCGGCTTGATCATCGCGCCGATCCGGGCACCGACCTCGTCCAGCGAGTCGACGCCGAGGGCCATCGCCATCCGCTTCTCGGTGCCGAACAGGTTGATCGCCACCGGCATCTCGCCCCGGGTCGGACGCTCGAAGAGCAGCGCCGGGCCGCCGGCCCGCACCGTGCGGGTGACCACCTCGCTGATCTCCAGGGTCGGATCGACCGGGACGTCGATCCGGCGTAACTCCCCCGCGCGCTCCAGCGCCGCGATGAAGTCCTTGAGATCGGTGTACGGGAAGCCACGAGCCGCCATGCCGCCCAGTCTCCCACCGGCTCCCGCACGACCCAAGCCGGGTGCTGTGACGCTCGCGATCACCCGCCGTCAGCGCCTCGGGGCATGGCGGGCGCTTGAGCGGGTAGCCGGGCAGGCGGCAGCGGGGCGGGGCGGCGGACGGGGGCGGCGATGGGCGGGGAACGGGTTCCGGCGGGGTTCACCGAGCAACGGGCTCGGGTCGGCCAGATCACCATGAACTACGTCCGTGGCGGCGCCGGCCCGCCACTGGTGCTGCTGCACGGGTACCCGCAGTGTTGGTACATGTGGCGGCACCTGCTGCCCGAGTTGGGGCGCTCCTTCGACGTGGTCGCGCCCGACCTGCGCGGCTTCGGGGGCAGCGACGCCCCGGACGGCGGGTACGACAAGAAGACTGTCGCCGCCGACCTGCACGGACTGCTCGACCAGCTCGGCCTGGCCGGCGACCTTCGGCTGGTCGGGCACGACCTGGGGACCATGGTGGCGTACGCGTACGCCGCCGCACATCCGCAGCGGGTGACTCGGCTGGTGCTCAGCGAGGCGCCGATCCCCGACGAGAGCATCTACACGTTCCCCGCGCTCACCTCGGCCGGGCCCGGGGTGTGGAACTTCGGCTACTTCTCCCTCGGCAACGGGCTTCCGGAGGCGTTGGTCGACGGGCGGGAGTCGCTCTGGGTGGACAAGTTCACCGACGCGCTGATGGTGCGCAAGGGCAGCATCGCCGCGCCCGACATCGAGGAGTTCGCCAGCCACCTGCGCGACCCGGCGCACCTGCGGGCCAGCTTCGCCTACTTCCGGGCGTTCGAGCAGGACATCGCCGACAACGCGGCGTACCGGGGCACGAAGCTGACCATGCCGGTGCTGGCCGTCGGGGCGGCGGCCAGCCTCGGCGGGCAGGTCGCCGAGCAGGCCCGCCGGTACGCCGACGCGGTCCGCGGCGAGGTGATCGAGGACTGCGGGCACTGGCTGTACGAGGAGCGCCCGGACGAGATGCTCGCCCTGCTGCGCGACTTCCTTCAGGCGGCCTGAACCGCGGCCCGCCAGCGTCTTCGGTCAGGCGGCGGGCGTCCAGGCGTGGGCGGCCAGTGGCGGGTCGAGCGGTGCCCGGGTGAGCCGGTTGGCGAAGGTGGACATGGTGTACGCGCCGACGCCGAGGACCACGTCCAGCGCGTGCCGGGGCTGGTAGCCGGCGGCCAGGAAGTCGTCCATCTCGTCGTCGGGCACCGCGCCCCGGTGGTCGAGCACGGCCAGCGTGAATCGGCGCAGCGCCTCCAGGCGCGGGTCGGGCAGCACCGAGCCGGCACGCAGCGCGGTGATCAACTCGGGGGTCGCGCCGAGTCCGGTGAGCTTGCCGGTGTGCAGGGCGACGCAGAAATGGCATTCGTGACTCGTGGAGACCGTCAGGATGACCACCTCCCGGTCCAGCGGGGCGAGGTCGGTCTGCTCGAAGCCCGTGCTGGCGGTGAGGAAGCCGGTGAGCAACTGCGGCGAGTCGGCCATCAGCGCCACCGGGGTGGGCAGCCAGCCGAACCTGCCGCGTACTCCCTCGATGGACCGACGGGCGGCGGTGGGTGCGGTCTCAGCGGTGTGGGCGGTGAAGACGGACATGGTGACCTGCTTTCCTGATCCTGGTTCGGCGGACGTTACGATAGTCAACGTGGTTGACGAAATAGTAAACGTGGTTGTCGAACATGGCAACCGCTGATCCCGCGCGTCCCGGCTTCGCGCTGCCGCTGCTGCTGCTGGCCGGCTTCCGGACGCTGATCGACGACCTGCACGCCGAGCTGGCCCGAAAGGGGCATCCGGAGCTACGACCGCTGCACGGGTTCGTGCTCCAGGCCGTCGGCGCGGACGGCACCACCGCCACCGAGCTGGGCCAGCGGCTGGGCATCTCCAAGCAGGCCGCCGGCAAGACCGTCGACCGGTTGGTGGCCGTCGGCTACCTGGAGCGGGTCGACGACCCCTCCGACGCCCGACGCCGGTTGGTGCGGGTGACACCGCGCGGTGCCGACGGGCTACGCCGCTCGGCCGAGATCTTCGACCGGCTGCGTGCACAGTGGGCCGAGACGCTCGGCCCGGAACGGGTCACCGCGATGGAAGACGACCTCGGCACGATGGCCTCGGCCAACTGGTTCCGACTCGACGTGCCCGGCTGGTTCGGCGGCTGATCGTCGGCTGCCGGCCGGTCGCGGACGATTCCGTGGCCGGCCCGCGCGTCATCGAACAGGTCAGTCCAGCCCGCCGTACGAGTGCAGGCCGGTGAAGAAGATGTTCACGCCGAACAGGTTCATCAGCATGGTGAGGAAGCCGAGCACCGCGATCCAGGTGGCCACGTTGCGCTTCACGCTCGGCGTCGCGCGCGCGTGCAGGTAGCCGGCGTACACCACCCAGGAGATGAACGCCCAGGTCTCCTTCGGGTCCCAGCCCCACGGCCGACCCCAGGCCGCCTCGGCCCAGATGGCACCGGCGATCACCGCGAAGGTGAAGATCGGGAACGCGAAGGCGTGCAGCGCGAAGGTCAGCCGCTCCAGCCCGGCCGCGCCGGGCATCCGCCTGGCCAGGGTGTACGGGAAGCTCCGCTTGCCCTGCTCGTACCCGTTGCGCATCAGGAAACCGACCGCCGGCACCACGCCGAGCAGGAAGATGCCGGACGCGAAGACGATCGTCGAGACGTGGATGATGAACCAGTACGAGTTCAGCGCCGGGACCAGCGGCACGATCGGCACGTACAGCACCAACTCGGCGGTGGCGACCAGCAACACCATCACCAGGGTGAGGAAGAGCCCGAGCTTGCGCAGCGACTGTCGCTTCCAGAGCACCACCAACCAGGCGGCCACCCCGATGAACGTCACGGTGAGCACGAACTCGTACATGTTGCCCCAGGGCATCCGGTCCGCCGCGAGCCCACGGGTCACCAGCGCCGCCAGGTGCAGCGCGGCGGCGACCGCTGTGGCGCCCACCCCGATCAGGCCCGCGAGCCGAGCCCGCCCGGCGGAGCGGTCGGCAGTGGGTGACGAGGGGACCGGCGCGGGCGACTTCGAGACGACACCGCCGCCGCCGGCACCGACCAACTCGCGCACCGGAGCCGCCGTGGCGACCCGGGTACGCACGTTGCCCAGCGCGTACTCGACGGCGTGGCCGATCATCGCGACCAGGTACGCCAGGATCGCGAACGTCACCAGATTGTCGGAGAGTGCGGACATCACTCGGCTCCTTCTCGCACGCCGGCCCGGTCAGCGGAGTCAGCGCCAGCACCAGCCCGTTCCGCACCGCTGACGGCGGCGACCAGCTGGGTGAACTCGTCGGCGAACCCTGGATAGTCGGTACGCGGCAACCCACCGACCTCCATCAAGCTACTACCGCTCGTCGGAGATCCTTCCCCGGGGTCGGCCGGCACCACCCGGAAGAACACCCGACGGCGCTTCCCGAACAGCGAACCCATCAGCCCGACCAGCAGGACGCCGCAGCTGAACAGCAGCATCGTCGAGCCGGGATCGTGCCGGATGGAGAGGGTGACGTACCGCTCGGTGCCCAGAAACTCGACTGTCGTGCCGTCGTCCAGCTTCCAGGTCTCGCCCTTGCGGAGCAGTTTGGTGCCGACCTCCTTGACCTTGCCGGCCCGCACCTGCCGCTGGTCGAGTTGGTAGACCGAGCCGGGGATGCCGGCGTCCAGGCCGAGGTTGCCCCGGTAGGCGACCAGGTTCAGCGCCGGGTTGCGCTCGGTCGGGTACTGCGAGCGGACGAACGGCGCCTGCTCGGGCGCGGTGGGCAGGTAGATGCCGGTGAACGCCATCTGCAGATCCGGTGCGCGCTGGCCGGTCGCCGGGTCGACGTTCGCGTCCGGGAAGGCCGCCAGCCCTTCGCTGGTCAGGCCCATGTCGCCGGTGGTCAGGAACGGCTCGTCGCTGATCTGGCTGTTGCCGAACCGGTCGGTGTAGCGGATCACCGGGGCGTACCCGTGGCCGAGCAGGTAGACGCTCGCGTCGTTCAGGCGCAGCGGCGAGTTCACCGAGAAGTCGGCCCTGCGGGTCGGCTCGTCCGGACCGTCGACGGTGACAGTGGCATTGAAGAACTCCGGCTGGCCGGACGCCAGGAACCGGGCCTCGAAGTCGTCCAGCCGCAGGCAGAAGCCGGGCAGGTCGGCGCTGTCCACCTGGGGGCCGAGCTTCGCCTCGGCGTACTGCTGGCGGGTGTTGCAGAACGCGTTGTCCGCGCCGGCCACCAGCAGCCGGTTGCCGCTCCAGCCGTACCAGGAGCCGAGCGCCACCCCGATCAGCACCGCGATCAGCGAGGTGTGGAAAAGCAGGTTGCCGGTCTCCTTGAGGTAGCCCTTCTCGGCGGAGACCTCGTCGCCGCGCACCTCGACGCGCCAGCGGCGCTTGCGCAGCGCCTCGGCGATCGCCGCCGCCCCACCGGGCGGAGCTGGCAGCACTGTGTGCTGCGGCAGCCGGGCCATCCGCTTCGGCGCGCCCGGCGGACGGGACCGCAGCGTGCGGATGTGGTCGCGCAGCCGGGGCGTGATGCAGCCGATCAGGGAGGTGAACAGCAGCAGGTAGATCGCGGAGAACCAGACCGACCCGAAGACCTCGAACGCGCCGATCCGGTCCAGTCGGGGGGCCCAGTCCGGGTGGTCGACGAAGTACTCGTTGACCTTCTCCGGGCTGATCCCGCGCTGCGGCAGCACCGAGCCGGGAATGGCGGCGATCGCGAGCAGGAAGAGCAGGATCAGCGCCGTACGCATGCTGGTGAGCTGCCGCCACGAGTTGCGCAGCAGGGCCAGCAGCCGGTTCGGTCGGCGACGTGGCGCGGGCGCCGCGGTCTCCGGTCGGTCGTCGACGACCGTCATCAGATGCTCACCTCGCCCACCCCGACGGTGGTCTGCAGCCAGATCACGAAGCTCTGCCATCCGCCGGTGACCAGGGCCAGACCGATCAGGATGAGCAGGGCGCCGCCGACCCGGGTGACCCAGCGGCTGTTGCGCCGGACGGCGCGAAAGACCCCGAGCAGGCGTTCGAAGCCCAGCCCGAAGACGATGAACGGTATCCCCAACCCGAGGCAGTACGCCACGGCGAGCACCACGGCTCGGTCGCTCTGGCCGCTGGCGGTGGCCATGCCCATCACCGCGCCGAGGGTGGGGCCGGTGCAGGGCACCCAACTGAGCGCGAAGACCGCCCCGAAGACCGGTGCGCCGAGCAGCCCGGCCGACGGCAACCGGGAGATCCGGAACTCCCGTTGCAGGGCCGGGATCATCCCGAGGTAGCTCAACCCCGCCACGATGATCAGCACGCCGACGCCGACCTGCAACTCGCGCTCGTAGTCGAAGAACACCCGGCCGATGCTGGCGAAGAGGATCGCGGTGGCCACGAAGACGACTGTGAAGCCGCCGATGAAGAGCAGCGTCCCGGCGAGCACCCGGCCCTTGACCGCGCCGGCTCGCGCGACCCGCTCCTTGACCGCGACACCCCCGCCGGCGGGCGCGGGATCGGCCTCCGGCCGCCGGCCCTCCAGGTCGGCGCCGGCCAGACCGGTCACGTACGACAGGTAGCCGGGGACGAGCGGAAGCACGCACGGGGAGAGGAAGCTGACCAGGCCGGCGAGCGCCGCCGCGCCGATGGCGAGCAGCAGCGGCCCGCTGAGGGCCAGTTGCTCGAAGGTCTCACCCATCAGTTCGACGCCGACTTCTCGGCGGCGATCCGTTCGACGATCGGTTGCAGGCCCTCCTGCTTGACGGCGGCCCGGATCACCGCCGCGATCCGGCCGTCCCGGTCGAGCACCACCGTCGCCGGCACGCTGTTCGGCGGGATGTCCAGCGAAAGTGCCGTCTTGCTGGCCGGGTCGAACAGGCTCGGATAGGTGACCCGGCCCTTCTCGAACGCCTTGGCCTTGTCCCGCGAATCCTGGACGTTGATGCCGAGGAAGGTCACCCCGGAACCCTTGGTGGCCTGGTAGACGGCTTCCAGGTCGTCCGCCTCGGCGCGGCACGGCGCGCACCAGGAACCCCAGAAGTTGACCACCACGACCTGACCGCGCGCCTCGCTGACGTCGTAGCTGCCGCCGAGCAGCAGCTCACCGGCGACCTTCGGGGGTGCGGAGCGCTGGTCCGGCGCGCACTCGAAGATCCCGTCGGTGGTGGTCGTGCAGGTCTTCTCCTGCGCCTTCGACGACGTGCAGCCGACCAGCGCCACCGCGGCGACGGTGGCGAGCAGACCGGCGGTCCACCTCCGGGCGTTCATCAGGCCCCCTTGGCCGTCCGGGCGGTCGCGGAGAGAGCGATCAGGTGCGCGGCCGGCTCGCTGTAGCCGATGCCCGCCACCTTCGCGCCGTCGAAGTGGAACGAGGTGAGGCTCGCCAGCCCGCACTGCCGCTTGCGCGGGTCGTGCCAGAGCCGCTTGCGCTCGACGTAACGGCGCAACGTCCAGATCGGGAGCTGGTGCGACACCAGCACCGCCTCGCGTCCCTCGGCGGCGACCCGGGCGGCGTGCACGGCGGCGAACATCCGCTCGGCGATCACCCGGTACGCCTCACCCCAGGAGGGGGTCACCGGGTCGCGCAGCACCCACCAGTTGCGCGGGTCGCGGAACGACCCGTCACCCGGGGAGACCTTCTTGCCCTCGAACCAGTTGGCGCTCTCGATCAGCCGCTCGTCCACCCCGACCGGCAGCCCGAACTGGGCGGCGATCGGCTCGGCGGTCTGCTGGGCGCGCTCCAGCGGACTGGCCACCACGTGCACGATCTCCCGCTCGGCCAGGCCCTGCGCGGCGGCCTTGGCCATCTGCACGCCCAGCTCGGAGAGGCGGAAACCGGGCAGCCGGCCGTAGAGGATCTGGTCGGGGTTGTACACCTCGCCGTGCCGAAGCACGTGGACCACCGTCTTGCTCAAGGTCTTCTACCCCCCGTGACCGGCCGCTGCCGCCGCGTTCGCCGCCGTCGGCAGCGCGTCGGCGATGTGTTCCAGAGCGGCGTCGTCGAGCGCCGCCGACACGAACCACGACTCGAACGCGCTCGGCGGCAGGTAGACGCCGGCGGCGAGCATCGCGTGGAAGAACGCCTTGAACGCCGGCACCTGCTGGGTGCGCGCGCTGTCGTAGTCGACCACGTCGGCGTCGGTGAAGAAGACCGAGAACATGCTGCCCGCGTACGACAGTCGGTGCGGGACCCCGGCGGCGGCCAACGCGTCGGACGCCAACTTGCCCACGACGGCGGCCGTCTCGTCGAGGCGCTGGTACAGCGCGTCGTCGGCGAGCCGCAGGGTCGCCAGGCCGGCGGCGCAGGCGAGCGGGTTACCGGAGAGGGTGCCGGCCTGGTAGACCGGGCCGGCCGGCGCGAGCCGCGCCATGATGTCCGCGCGCCCGCCGAACGCCGCGGCGGGCAGGCCACCACCCATGACCTTGCCGTACGTCCACAGGTCGGCGTCGGAGGCGTCGAGGCCGTGCCACCCGGCGCGGGAGACCCGGAACCCGGTCATCACCTCGTCCACCACGAGCAGGGCGCCGTGTGCGTGCGCGATCCGGGCGAGCTGCTGGTTGAAGCCGTCGCGGGGGGCCACCACGCCCATGTTGCCGGCGGCGGCCTCGGTGATCACCGCGGCGATGTGCGGGCCCTCGGCGGCGAACGCCTCCTCGACGGCCCGGATGTCGTTGTACGGAAGAACTATCGTCTCGCTGGCCGCCGCGCCGGTCACGCCGGGCGAGTCGGGCAGGCCCAGGGTGGCCACGCCGGAGCCGGCGGCGGCGAGCAGCGCGTCGACGTGGCCGTGGTAGCAACCGGCGAACTTGACGATCTTCGAGCGGCCGGTGAAGCCGCGGGCCAGCCGGATCGCCGACATGGTCGCCTCGGTGCCGGAGTTGACCAGGCGGACCTGCTCGACCGGGGTCCGGGCGACGATCTCGGCTGCCAACTCCACCTCACCGGGCGTGGGCGTGCCGAAGCTGGTGCCCAAGGCGGCAGCGGCCTGGACGGCCTCCACCACCTCCGGGTGGGCGTGCCCGAGGATCAGCGGACCCCAGGAGCAGACCAGGTCGACGTAGCGGCGACCGTCGGCGTCGTACAGCCACGGGCCCTCACCACGGACCATGAAACGCGGGGTGCCGCCGACCGCCTGGAAGGCGCGCACAGGAGAGTTCACCCCGCCCGGCACAATGGCGCGGGCGCGGTCGAACAGGGCCTCGGAGGCCGGCGCGTCGGCTGGGTAGCGGCCGGACCCGGCGGGAAAGATGTCGGTCACGATGCCGCCATTGTGACAGCGCCGGACGGTCAACCAGCAGCCACCCCGTGGTGGGGTTACCCGGCTCACCTGTGACCCGCGCCGGTCAGCAGCGCCGACCCGGGGGGCCTCGTGGCCTGGACGGCGACGGCTCGCGGCCTCGACAGGCCAGGTCGATCGGATCGCGCTAGGCTGACCGGGTGGATCGTGCCGAACTGTCCATCACGCTACACCGGACGGGCGACGAAGCAGTCTTGCGCCTGGCCGGTGAGATCGACATGCTCACGGCGGCCCAGCTCTCCACCGTCGTCAACGAGGTGCTGGCCGACCCGCCGCCGAAGATCGTGCTCGACCTCGGCGGCGTCACCTTCTGCGACTCGCAGGGCCTGGGCACCCTGGTCGTGCTCAGCCGCAAGGCCAGCCACGCGCAGAGCCTGCTGATGCTGACGCACGTTGGCGACTTCCTGATCCGCGTGCTGGACATCACCGGCCTGCGCAGCGCCCTGATGATCCGCAACGACCAGCCCACCGGCTGAGCCGCCCCACCGCGTCAGGCGGTGTTGCCCCAACGGGCCTGTTCGAGCAGCCGTACCGCCCGGTCACGGACCTCCGGGTCGTCCGAGCGGAGCTGCGCGGTCGCCTCGTCGACAGCGTCGGTGAGCCGCCGCCACTGCGTGTCGCGCTCCCGGACCAGATCCGACTGGGTGGCGAGTTGCCGGGTCTTCACCCACAGCTCGACGAAGACCGACACCTTGGCCCGGAGCACCCACGGGTCGAACGGCTTGGTGAGGTAGTCCACAGCGCCCACCTGGTAGCCCCGAAGGGCGAGCTGGGCGTCCCGGTCGGCGGCGGTGAGGAAGATGATCGGCACGTGCCGGGTCCGCTCGCGGCGCTTGATGTGGCTCGCCGTCTCGAAGCCGTCCATGTCCGGCATCTGCGCATCCAACAGGATCACCGCGAAGTCGTCCACCAGCAGCTGCTTGAGCGCCGCCTCGCCGCTCTCCACCGCCACGGACTGGACCGGCAGGCCCTGAAGGATCGCCTCCAGGGCCGTCAGGTTCTGCCGCCGGTCGTCCACGAGCAGCGCTTTGGCCATCTGGGTCACGAAGTCTCCTCGGTCCGGCTGCCGTTGATCCAGGACGACATCAGTTCGATCAGGTCGTCCAGGTCCACCGGCTTGGTGATGTAGTCGCTGCCCCCGGCAGCGAGCGCCGACTCACGGTCACCCGGCATCGCCTTCGCGGTCAGGAAGACCACCGGAAGGTCGGCGAACCGGTGGTTGCGGCGAATCTGGCGGGTGGTCTCGTAACCGTCCTGGTCGGGCATCATGGCGTCCATCAGCACGATGTCCACCTCCGGATGCTCGGCCAGCAGACGGACACCGTCCGCCCCGTTGTCCGAGTACAGCACGGTCATCCCGTGCAGCTCCAACGCGCTGGTCAAGGCGAAGACGTTACGGACGTCGTCGTCCACGATCAGCACCGTGGCGCCGTCCAGTTGACGGGTGGCCGGCGCCTCCGGCCGTTCCGGCAGCAGTTCCAGCGGTGGCATCAGCAGCGACGACGGCAGGCCGGCGCGCTGCGGCGACGGCATCTGCGGCGCTACCACCGCGTCCGGGGCCAGCACCTGCGGCACGAACAGGGTGAAGGTCGAGCCCTGACCCGGCGCGGACGACACGGTGATGGTGCCGCCGATCAGTCGGGCCAGATCGCGGCTGATCGACAGGCCCAGGCCGGTGCCGCCGTACCGGCGACTGGTAGTGCCGTCGGCCTGCTGGAACGCCTCGAAGATGATCGACAGCTTGTCGTCGGAGATGCCGATCCCGGTGTCGATCACGGTGAACGCGATCACCTGCTGGGCGTTCGTCAGCGCCGGCACGTCGAAGACCGCGTTCTCCGCGGCCGGGGCGATCCGCAGCGTCACGGCACCGTTGTCGGTGAACTTCACAGCGTTGGACAGCAGGTTGCGCAGGATCTGCTGCAACCGCTGCGCGTCGGTCACCAACGCCGGCGGCAGATCCTTGCTCACCCGTACCTGGAAGTCCAGGTTCTTCTCCTCGGCCTGCGGCGCGAACGCCTGCTCGACGTAGCCGCGCAGCTCGGTGAAGCGGATCTCGGTCGGCTCGACGTCCATCCGGCCCGCCTCGATCTTGGACAGGTCGAGGATGTCGTCGATCAGTCGCAGCAGGTCGGAGCCGGACCCGTGGATGGTCCGGGCGAACTCGATCTGCTTCGGGCTGAGGTTCTGCTCCGAGTTCTCGGCCAGCAGACGGGCCAGCAGCAACAGCGAGTTCAACGGGGTCCGCAGCTCGTGGCTCATGTTGGCCAGGAACTCCGACTTGTACGCCGACGCCCGGGTCAGCTGCTGCGCCTTCTCCTCCAGGCCCAGCCGCGCCAGCTCGATCTCCCGGTTCTTCGTCTCGATGTTGCCCTTCTGCTCGGACAGCAGAGTGGCCTTCTCCTCCAGCTCGGCGTTGGTGCGCTGCAACTCCGCCGACTGCTCCTGCATCTCGTGCGCCAGCCGCTGCGACTGGGCCAGCAGCTCCTCCGTACGCCGGTTGGCCTGGATGGTGTTGACAGCGATGCCGATGGTGAGCACCAGCCGCTCCAGGAACGACAGGTGCAGCTCGGAGAAGGCCGACACGCTGGCGAACTCGATCACCCCGAGCAGCTCGCCCTCGAACAGGACGGGGAGCACCACCAGGTCGGACGGGGGTGTCTCGGCCAGGCCGGAGCGCAGGGTGAGCCGGCTGTTCGGGGAGGCGCTGACCCGGATCGTGCGACGGGAGAGCGCTGTCTGCCCGACCAGCCCCTCACCCGGCCCGAAGGTGACGTCGTGCCCCCGTGCCACGTACCCGTACGAGGAGGTCAGCCGCAGCCGCATGCTGCCGTCGGTGTCGTCGGCCAGGAAGAAGGCGCCGAGCTGGGCGTCGACCAGCGGAGTCACCTCCGTCATGATCATGCGGCAGACCTCACCGAGGTCGCGCTGGCCCTGCAACAGGCCGCCGATCCGGGCGAGGTTGGAGTCCAGCCAGCCCTGCTCGGCGTTCTTCTTTGTCGTCTCCCGGAGGGTGACGATCATCTGGTTGATGTTGTCCTTCAGCTCGGCGACCTCGCCCTGCGCCTTGACCGCGATCCGCTGGGTGAGGTCGCCCCGGGTCACCGAGGTGGACACCTGGGCGATGGCCCGCAACTGCGTGGTCAGCGTCGAGGCGAGCTGGTTGACGTTCTCGGTGAGGTCGCGCCAGGTGCCGGAGACGCCCTTCACCTGCGCCTGGCCACCGAGCTTGCCCTCGATACCGACCTCGCGGGCCACCCGGGTCACCTCGTCGGCGAACGACGACAACTGGTCCACCATCGTGTTGACTGTCGACTTCAGCTCCAGGATCTCGCCCTGGGCGTCCACGGTGATCTTCTGCGACAGGTCACCCTTCGCCACCGCAGTGGTCACCGAGGCGATGTTGCGGACCTGGCTGGTCAGGTTCGACGCCATCGAGTTCACGTTGTCGGTCAGGTCCCGCCAGGTGCCGGAGACACCCTTCACCTGCGCCTGGCCGCCCAGGTTGCCCTCGGTGCCCACCTCACGGGCCACCCGGGTCACCTCGTCGGCGAACGACGACAACTGGTCCACCATCGTGTTGACTGTGTTCTTCAGCTCCAGGATCTCGCCCTGGGCGTCCACAGTGATCTTCTGCGACAGGTCACCCTTCGCCACGGCGGTGGAGACCTGGGAGATGTTGCGGACCTGGCTGGTCAGGTTGCCGGCCAACTGGTTGACGTTCTCGGTGAGGTCCCGCCAGGTGCCGGAGACGCCGCGCACCTGGGCCTGACCGCCCAGCTTGCCCTCGATGCCCACCTCACGCGCGACCCGGGTCACCTCGTCGGCGAACGACGACAACTGGTCCACCATCGTGTTGACGGTGTCCTTCAGCTCCAGGATCTCGCCCTGCGCCGCCACCGTGATCTTCTGCGACAGGTCGCCGCGCGCCACCGCCGTGGAGACCTGCGCGATGTTGCGGACCTGGGCGGTCAGGTTCGACGCCATCGAGTTGACGCTGTCGGTCAGGTCCTTCCAGGTGCCCGCCACGTTCGGCACCTCGGCCTGGCCGCCCAACTTGCCCTCGGTGCCCACCTCGCGGGCCACCCGGGTCACCTGCTCGGCGAAGAGCCGCAGCGTGTCGGTGAGGTAGTTCATCGTGGCGGCCAGCTCGGCCACCTCACCACGCGCGCCGACCGTGATCTTCTGCGACAGGTCGCCCTTTGCCACCGCCGTCGCCACCTGCGAGATCGACCGCACCTGGCCGGTCAGGTTCGACGCCATGGTGTTCACCGAGTCGGTGAGGTCCTTCCAGGTGCCGGCGACGCCCCGCACGTCGGCCTGGCCTCCCAACTTGCCCTCGGTGCCCACCTCACGGGCCACCCGGGTCACCTCGTTGGAGAACGACGACAGCTGGTCCACCATCGTGTTCACGGTGCGCCCGATGCGCAGGTACTCACCGCGCAGCGGCCGACCGTCGATCTCCAACGCCATGTGCTGGGACAGGTCACCGTCGGCGACCGCCACGATCACCCGGGCGATCTCGGTGGTCGGTCGACCCAGGTCGTCGATCAGCGAGTTGATCGCCCGCTGCCCCTCCGCCCAGGAGCCGTCCAGCCCTTCGTCGTCGAGCCGCTCGGTGAGCCGGCCGTCGCGACCGACGATCCGGCTGATCCGCCGCAGGTCCAGGTACTGCCGCTCCTGGAGCGAGACCACCTCGTTGAAGGCGTCCGCCACCTCACCGGCCGCGCCGGCCCGGCGGGGAAGCCGGACCTTCAGGTCGCCGCGCCCGATCCGTCGCAGTGCCTCGGCCAACTCACCGAGGAGCGCCTCGTGGTCGGGCGCGGACGGATCCGCCACCGACTGCTTCGACGTGGTCATCATTCCTCGCTCAACTCGGGGGGCGCCGGTCCGTGCGGACACACCGGCACCCCATATTGTGCCCGCGCGCGCCGTGATGCCAGGGTGCGCGACCCGCCAGGTGGCATCGATCGCCCCGTCGACCCGCCCGATCGGCGTCGAGCCGGCACGGCGCGCCGCAAACCTCGCCCGGCTCCCGGACCGGTCGTTTCGACACGTCAACCCGCTCCCTGCCGCCGGTGCCGCTGACCGACGCGACAGCCCACGATCGGTGATCGGCTTGGCACCCGGCAGGGGGACGGTGGAGGATACGGGGGTGTCAGCCGAGGCGGGGCCCGCGACGGCCGGGGCCCGGGACGGGGCCGTCCGGCGTGTGCGGCTGCCCGCCGACCGCCGTACCCCGGCCGCCGCCCGCGCCGTGGTCCGCTCGGTGTTGACCGAGTCACACCTGGACGAGCTGGCCAACGAGGCGCTGCTGCTCACCACCGAGCTGACCACCAACGCCGTCGAGCACGCCCGTACCGAACTGGACATCGAGGTCGTCGCGGACGATATCGGGCTGACCGTCACCGTCTCCGACTTCGCCCCCGGTTCCGGCGACGAGCTGACCGTCGGCGACCGCAACGACTCCACCGAGATCAACGAGGTCTCCGTGCGGGGCCGGGGCCTGCTGCTGGTCGACCACTTCGCCAGCCGCTGGGGCACCACGTACCTGCCCACCGGCAAGGGCGTCTGGTTCCGGCTGGACCGCCCCGGCGCCGACCCGCCCGCCTCGGGCACCATCGGCGAATCGACACCGGCCAACGCCGGCCCTCGGACCAGCACCGACGGGTCCGCGCCGAGCGCCAGCGCGATGAGCGAACTCATGCAGACCGCCCCCGACCTGCACGGGGACGATCCGTTGCCCGATTTCGCCACCAGCCTGCTCAGCCGGGTCGCCGAGATGGTGGGGGCAGCCGGCGGCACGATCCGCCTGGACCGGGGCGACGGGCAGGGCCGTCAGGTGCTGGCCCGCTTCGGTCGGCCGTCCCGCCCCGGCAGCGAGCTGCTCCGGGTGCCACTGACAGTGCACCGCCCGTACGCCGGGGAGTTGGAGTTGGACGCCGCGCCGTCGGCGTACGCCCAACCGTTGGCGGTGCTCACCGCCGAGCGGCTGTCGCTGCACCTGGAGAACGACCGGCTGCGCCGGGCCGACGTCCGCCGGCAGGTGTGGCTGACGTTCCTGGCCGAGGCGAGCGAACTGCTGGCCCAGTCGCTCGACGTCGACCTGACCATGGCGCTGGTGCCGCAGTTGGTGGTGCCGCGACTCGGCCAGTGGTGCGCGGTGCACACCGCCGACGAGTGGGGTCGGCTCCGGCTGGCGGCGGCCAGCCACGCCGACGAGTCGATGCTTCCGCAGTTGCACAAGGTGCTGGCGGAGACCGGGCCGGACTCGATCCAGGCCCGCCTCCGCGAGGCGTCCCGCAGCGCGGCGCAGATCCCCCTGGGCGGGCCGATGGAGGGTTTCGCCGTCCCGCTGATCGCCCGCGGGCAGCGGCTCGGGACCCTGGCGGTGGGGCGGCACCAGCGGCACCGGCACGACCCGGACGAGGTGGCCGTGTTGGAGGACGTGGCCCGGCGGGCCGCGCTGGCCATCGAGAACGCCCGGATCCACGCCGAGCGCCGTCGGGTGGCGCAGACGCTCCAGCAGTCTCTGCTGCCGCCGGTGCTGCCACTGGTGGACGGGATCGGTTTCGCCGCCGAGTACGTGCCGACCGGCGACGACGCCGAGGTGGGCGGCGACTTCTACGACGTGGTGCCGCTGCCCGACGGGCGCTGGCTGGTGGTGATCGGTGACGTCTCGGGCAAGGGTGTCCAGGCCGCCGCGGTGACCGGGCTGGTCCGGGACGTGATCCGGGTGCTGGTCGGCGACGGAAAACCGTTACCGGAGGCCCTGGCACGGCTCAACGAGACACTTGTCGAGCGCGGTGGCGGTCGCTACTGCACGCTGGCGCTGGCAGCGGTCGGGCCGGGCGAGGGTGACCAGTTGGACGTCTCGCTGCACCTCGCCGGGCACGACCGGCCGGTGTTGCTGGCCGCGGCGGGCGGCGCCGGGTTCGTCGGCACCGGCGGCACCGCGCTCGGCCTGCTCGACACGATCACCTCGCCGACGGCGGAGATCACGCTCGGACCGGGCGATTCGCTGATCTTCTACACCGATGGCGTCACCGAGCGGCGGCGCGGCCGGGAGTTGTTCGGCACCGACCGACTGCGGGACGCGGCAGCGCCCCTGGCCGGATATTCGGCCGACGTGGTGGCCGCCCGGCTGCGGGCCGCGGCGATCAACTTCTCGGTCGAGCCGCCCCGGGACGACATCGCCATCCTGGTGCTCCGCAACGACGCGACCTGACCGCCGCACAGGCCCCTGGTCTCGGGTCCGCTCGGTAGATTGACGGCCATGACGAGCGTCGCGCAGGTCACGTCGTACTCCCGGCCGGCGGTCCGGGCCCTGATCCTCGCGCAGTTCGCGACCATCGGCGGGTTCCTCACCGTGCTGCTGCTCTACATCGGTCGGATGACGAGCGCCGACGTCGGCCCGGCCGAGATGCTGACCGGCGCGTACGACCCGAAGGACGTGGCCTTCTTCGGTGTGCTCCACCCAGTGGTGGCGGTGCTCTACCTGACGGGTGCGGTGCTCGGGCTGCCGTTGGCGATCGTCGCGGGGGTGGTGGTCGCCCGGGAGCGCGAGGCCCTGCCCCGGGCAACCCGGTCACTGCTGCTGGCCGGCGGGGTCGGCAGCCTGCTGGTGCTGATGGCCCGTCTCACCCCGCCGCTGCTGGACATGCACCGGTGGTGGATGGACTGACCTCGGCCGGGCCGCACCGGCCGACCGGCTCACCCGGGCGCGCCGCACCGGCCGGCGGCTCAGCCTCACAGGCCGCCGGGGAGCCGCCCGGGCGCGAGTCGGTGCTCCGGATCCAGGTGCCGCTTCGCGGCCCGCAACTGGGCCAGGCCGGCCAACTCGCCCCAGAGGTCGACCGCCTGGCGGACCGCCGCCGGAGCGGACACCACCACACAGCGGCCCTGACGGGCCAACAGCACCCCTCGGACGGCGGCCAGGATGGACGCCACCCGGTCGGCTGCCAGCGCCCCGGGCAGTGCCGCGTGCACCACGCCCAGCCCGGCGGAGCCGCGCACCGGCACCGGCGCTCCGGCCGCGTCGCGTAGCGCGTAGACGGCGGCGTGCAGGTCGCCGATGGGCACTTCCAGGCGCAGCGCCGTGTCGCCGGGCGCGAACGGGTAGCGGCGCCACCACGTCGGCGCGGAGTGGGCGATCGTCGCTTCCCCGTGCAGCAGGCCGACGAGCCGCTCGGCACGTTCGGTGACGTCGGCGGGGCCGCCTTCCAGCAGCACCACCAGGCTGCCGGCCCGGGACGGGGCGCCGGCCCGACCGGACATGGACGGATGACGCTCGCGGGCGGTGGCCGCCGGGTGACCTGGCGGGTAGGGCGTACGTGGGCGGGGGGTGCTTCCGGGCAGGTCCAGCTCGATGGCCGACGGCTCCAGCCGCGCGGCGAGGATCGTCCGGACCAGGTCGTGCACCTCCAGCGGCGTCCACACCGGGCGGGACACCCAGAGCCGGCTCGCCGGCACCGGCTGCACCCGCAGGCTCGCCGACACCAGCACGCCGAGCGCGCCCTGGGAGCCGCAGAGCAGGCGGGCCAGGTCGAGCCCGGGCGCGCCACCGCCGACGCTGATCAACTCGCCGTCGGCGGCAAGGTAGCGCACACCGAGCAGTTGGTCGCAGGGGCTGCCGTGGCGGTGGCGCAGCGGGCCGGTCTCGCCGGCGGCGAGCACACCGCCCACTGTCGCGCCGGGTGAGGGGGCGTCCATCGCGAGCCGCTGCCCGGTGCGCTCCAGGGTGGCCTGCACCGCCCGCAGTGGAGTGCCGGCCCCGACGTCGGTCACCAGCGAGTCGACCGGCTCGTGACCGATGCCGGCCAGCCGGCCGGTGTCGAGCAGGATGTCGACCTGAACGGGGGCGGCCCCCCAGTCGATCTTCGTGCCCGCACCTCGGGGCACCACCGCCAGATCGTGCACGGCGGCCAGCCTCAGCACCTCGGCGGCGGCGTGCGGGCCGCCCGGGACGGCCACCCAGCGCGCCGGTCGCCCCGCCACCTCGTCGGCCGGCCCGGCCAGCCGGGAGAACGGTGGACCGCAGATCGCCGCCAACCGCCGGGTGATCTCGAGGGCTCCGGACCGGCCGAGGGAACTCGCTGCTGCCGCCATGCCGGCCATCGTACATGTGTTCGAATGCCGTGGTGGCGAGTATCGGGATGCCGCTGGTCCGGCGCGCTGCCGCTGCCGGCCGGTAACGTGGCCGCCGTGACCACCGAGACTGCCCCGCCCGCGGCGAAGCGGGTGCCCAGCGAGCGCACCCACCACGGCGACACAGTCGTCGACGAGTACGCCTGGCTCGCCGCCAAGGACGACCCGGAGACGATCGCCTACCTGACCGCCGAGAACGAGTACACCGACGCGCGTACGGCACACCTGGCCGACCTGCGCGCCGAGCTGTTCGAGGAGACTCGCCGACGCACCCAGGAAACCGACCTGTCCGTGCCGACCCGCAAGGGCGGGCACTGGTACTACACCCGGACGGTCGAGGGACAGCAGTACGGGGTGCAGTGCCGCCGGGCGGTCCGCGACGGTGAGACCGACCCGCCGGTCAGCGCGGACGGCGCCCCGCTCGACGGCGAGGAGGTGCTGCTCGACGGCAACCTGCTGGCCGAGGGGCACGACTTCCTCTCGCTCGGCGCGTTCGACGTCAGCCCGGACGGTCGCTGGCTGGCCTACTCCACCGACTTCTCCGGTGACGAGCGCTTCACCCTGCGGGTGAAGGACCTGACCACCGGCGAGCTGCTGCCGGACGAGGTGCCGGACACGTTCTACGGCACCGCCTGGTCGGCCGACGCCTCGGTGCTGTTCTACGTGACGGTGGACGACGCCTGGCGGCCGAACCGCGTCTGGCGACACACCGTCGGCTCCGCCGCCGCCGACGACGTGGTGGTCCACCAGGAGGACGACGAGCGGTTCTGGGTGGGGGTGGAGCTGACCCGGTCGGAGAGGTTCATCCTCATCGACGTACACAGCAAGGTGACCAGCGAGGTGCTGGTGATTCCCGCCGGCAACCCGACCGGCGCACCGGCCGTGATCGCCCCCCGCCGACAGGGCGTCGAATACACCGTGGAGCACCACGGCCACCGTTTCCTGATCCTGCACAACGACGGCGCGGAGGACTTCGCGCTGGCGTTCACCTCGGCGGACGTACCGGGCGACTGGGTGCCGCTGATCGAGCACACCCCCGGCACCCGGCTGGAGGCCGTCGACGCCTTCGCCAACCACCTGGTGGTGTCGCTGCGCACCGACGGGCTCACCGGGCTGCGGGTGCTGCCGGTGGGCAGTGACGACGGGTACGACATCGACTTCCCCGAGCCGCTCTACAGCGTCGGGTTGGACGCCAACCCGGAGTACCGCACCGGCCAGGTCCGGCTGCGCTACTCCTCGCTGATCACCCCCGACTCGGTGTACGACTACGACCTGGTCACCCGGCAGATGGTGCTGCTCAAGCAGAAGCCGGTGCTGCCCGGGCCGGACGGGCGACCGTACGACCCGGCCGAGTACGAGCAGCACCGGGACTGGGCGCTCGCCGACGACGGCACCCGGGTGCCGATCTCACTGGTCTGCCGCGTCGGCACCCCCCGGGACGGCTCGGCCCCCTGCGAGCTGTACGGCTACGGCTCGTACGAGGCCAGCATGGACCCGTGGTTCTCGGTGGCCCGGCTGTCCCTGTTGGACCGGGGCGTGGTGTTCGCCGTGGCGCACATCCGGGGCGGCGGTGAGCTGGGCCGACGGTGGTACGACCAGGGCAAGCTGCTGGCCAAGAAGAACACCTTCACCGACTTCGTGGCGTGCGCCCGGCACCTCGTCAAGGCCGGCTGGACGGCCAGCGACCGGCTGGTCGCCCGGGGCGCCTCGGCCGGTGGCCTGCTGATGGGCGCGGTGGCCAACCTCGCGCCGGACGCGTTCACCGGGATCGTGGCGCAGGTGCCGTTCGTGGACGCGCTCACGTCGATCCTCGACCCGTCGCTGCCGCTGACCGTCACCGAGTGGGAGGAGTGGGGCAACCCCCTCGAGGACCCCGAGGTGTACGCGTACATGAAGTCCTACACGCCGTACGAGAACGTGGCCGCCGTCGACTATCCCGCGATCCTGGCGGTGACCAGCCTCAACGACACCCGGGTGCTCTACTCGGAGCCGGCGAAGTGGATCGCCCGGCTGCGGGCGGTCGCCCCGAGCGGCGACTACCTGCTGAAAACCGAGATGGGTGCCGGGCACGGCGGCCCGAGCGGTCGCTACGACTCCTGGCGCGAGGAGGCGTTCATCAACGCCTGGATCCTAAACCGCATCGGCCGGGCCTGACGACGGGCGGCGGCGACGATGACCGACGGGACCGAGCCGGGGCCGACGCCCCGACGGGCGTCCGCCCGGATGATCCTCGCAGTGGTCGCCGCCGCTCTGCTCGTCTGCTGCTGCTCCGCCGCCGTCGGCCTGTTGATCTCCTGGTCGGCCGGCCTCTTCCACACCCCGACCTGACCGGCCGACGGCTGACGCCGCATCGAGGTGGCGTCAGCCGCGGCCGGCCCCGACCAACGCCGCCGCCTCGCCGGTCCGCACCATCCGCTGCCAGCGCAGCCGGTTGCCGATCAACGCGGTGACCACCGACTGCACCACCACCAGATACATGAGCTGCCGGTAGACCAGTTGCTGGAACGGCAGCGCCCACAGTGGGCCGTACCGCTCCCGGTCCAGTCGCAGCGCGTACGCGGCGGTGGCCGCTTGGAGCAGCAGCAGGCCCGCCCAGGCCAGGGCGAGGGTCGACCAGGGCAGGAAGAGCAGGCCGTACACGGCGAACACGTCGACCGCCGGCGCGGTGAGCGGCAACACGATCTGGAACACCGTGAGGTACGGCAGGCCGCGTCGGCCCAGTTTGCCTCCGGCACCCGACTCGCGCAGCGCGTGCCGGTGCTTCCACATCGCCTGCATGGTGCCGTAGCACCAGCGGTAGCGCTGCCGCCAGAGCTGGCGCAACGACGACGGGGCTTCGGTCCAGGCGATGGCCGACTCCTCGTAGACGACCCGCCAGCCGGCCCGGAGCACCTTCATGGTGAGGTCCGTGTCCTCGGCCAGCGTGTCCGACGGCACCCCTCCCACCCGCAGCAGCACCTCGCGGCGGAACGCGCCGATCGCGCCGGGGATGGTCGGCATGCACTCCAGCACGTCGTACATCCGTCGGTCGAGGTTGAAGCCGATCACGTACTCCAGGTGCTGCCACCGACCGAGCAGGCGACGCCGGTTGGCGACCTTGGTGTTGCCGCTGATCGCGCCCACCGACGGGTCGGCGAAGCCCTGCACCAGGCGATGCACGGTGTCCGGCTGGAAGACGGTGTCGCCGTCGACCAGGACCAGCAGGTTCGCCCGCGCCGCCCGGATGCCCGTGTTCAGCGCCGCTGGCTTGCCGGCGTTGGCCTGCCGGATCACGCGCACCCCGCGCAGTCGCATCCGCTCGACAATGTCGGCAGTGCCGTCGTCCGACCCGTCGTCCACCACGATCACCTCCAACGCCGGGTACGCGCTGGCCAGCAGGGACCGGACCGTGGCGGCGATGTTCGCCGCCTCGTTGTAAGCGGGCACGATCACCGACACCGGTACCCGCACCTCGGGACGGTCCCGGCGGGGCCGGCGGACCCGGCGCACGTGCCGCTGGGCGCAGAGCACCTGCACGGCCAGACGCGCCACCCCGAGCACGAGTGCGGTGGCGAGCAGGAAGTTCATCACCTCGGCGGACCAGCGGGCACCGGTCTGGGTCCAGCGCAGTCCGGTGCCGCTCAGCCGGCTACCAGTGCCCGCCGGAACCATCGACGGTGAGGCGTCGATGCCGGCGGAGACGGTGGTGAACCGGTAGCCCTGATCGCCCAGCGCAGGCAGCAGGCGGTCCAGCGCGGCGAGGGTCTGCGCCCGGTCACCGCCGCCGTCGTGCATCAGCACCACCGCTCCCTGTCCCCGCTTCGGAGTGGCGGCGCGCACGATCTGGTCGGTGCCGGGGCGCTGCCAGTCCTTGGTGTCCAGGTCGGTGAGCACCGCGACGTGCCCGGCAGTGGCGGCGGCGCGCAACGCGGCGTACTCGGACCCGGTCAGCGCCGTCGGCACCGAGGAGAACGGCGGCCGGAGCAGGGTCACTTCCCGGCCGGTGGCCGACGCGACCGCCTTGCGGGTCAGCGACAGTTCGAGGTCACGCCGCCACGGCGGCACCTCGGCGAGGTCGGCGTGGGTGAACGTGTGCGACCCGATCTCGTGCCCCTCGGCAAGGATCCTCCGGACCAGTTCGGGGTGCTCGTTGACCCGGGCGCCCACCACGAAGAAGGTGGCGTGGGCGCCGTGCCGACGCAGCACGTCGAGGACCTGCGGCGTCCAGCGCGGGTCCGGCCCGTCGTCGAAGGTCAGCGCGATGGTGTGGTCCGGCAACGCCCGACTGACCGGTTCGGCACGGTCCAGCCGTAGCACCGGGCCACCCGAGCCGACGGCGGCCGGCACGTCCGGCGCGGGCTGTGCGGTGGCGTTTCCCGAGCCGCCCGCGAGACCGCTCAGTAGGCCGTTGACGGTGAGCGCCGCGAGCAGCAGGAGCAGCCCGAGCAGGAGCAGCAGCCAGTGCGCCCGAGGGTCTCGCCGGGCCACGTGTCTCGCCATCGTCACTGCGGCTTACCGGGCGACCTGCTCGGCTTGGCGGTCTTGCGGTGCTCGTCGCCACGGCCCGGTTGGTCGGTGGCGGATGGCGTGCCGGTGGCCGTGGCGGTCGTACCGGCCGTGGTCGGGGATCGGTCGCTGGTCGGGGTGGCGCGCGGCAGCGGCGCTGACGTACGGCCCGCCGGCGACGGCGACTTGGCCAACCGAGGCGGGTTGACCCCGTCCACGCCGGCCTCCACCGGGCGCGTCCCCCGGGAGTCCTCCGACCAGCCGGGCAGTGGCACCGAAGTGTCCAGGAAGAGCCCCGCGGCGATCAGGACGAGACTGGTGAGCAGGCCAAGGCCCATCGCTGTGCCCGCGATGACTGTCAGCCGGCGGCGACGCCCGGTGCCGTCGACGAACACCGGCGGGACAGAGCCCGGTTGACTGTGCATCTGCGAACTCCCACCGTCACCACGCCGGCAACCGGCGTCGGAGACCCGATGGGCCGGGTCTCCGTTGCACACAGCGGCGCCGCCACCAGCGGCGTTACATCGACTCAGGTCGTGCGCAACTCGTCCAGGGCGGTGCTGGCGCGCAGGAAGAGCAGGCCGACACCGATCGTCACCAGCACCGCTGCCAACGCGCCGGCGCCGAGCCACGCCAGGTGCTCCAGGGGTACGGGAACGGCTCGCTCGATCGTGGGGGCGTACACGATCCGGGTGTACTGCTCGCGGGTGGCCGGGTCGTCACAGAGCGCCGCCGTGGCCTCGCAGATCTCCGTCGACGAGACGCCCGTCGAGACCTCCCCGACGAGCCCACGGCCGAGCAGCGTGCCGACAGTGAGCGCGAGCAGGATCGCCGGCACGGCCGGGGCCAGCGCCTGCCAGGCCACCGAACGGCTCAGCGTGGCGCGGGGCACCCCGGTGGCGACCAACGCCGCGTAGGCACGTCGGCGAGCGACGATCCCCTCGACCAGCGCGACGACAAGCCCGCCCGTCGCGATCAGGATGGCCACGGCGATCGCGCCATCGACGTAATCCATAGTGGACAGATAGAACGGGTTGGTGCCGCCATCCAACCCGGCGAACCGGCTCTGCTCCCGCTCAAGCTGGTCCTTGGTCCCGAAGTAGGCCCGCTGGGCGGCCGCGCCCCCGCCGAAGATCAGGGCGGCGAGCAGCGCCGCGAACGTGCGGCTACCCGCCCACGGGTCGGCCATCAGACGGCCCGCCGCGAGGAGGGCAGCCGGACCTCGGGCGTGCCGACGCAACAACCGCCCGCAGTGGTACGACAGCCAGCCGGTGCCGATCACCACCCCGATCATCGCCGCGAGCGCGCCCACCGCGAACAACACCGGCACCAGCCAGGCCATCAACTCGGCGTCGTCGGCGAACCGGTGGACCACCGGGCGGATCACCGCGAACGAGGCGACGCCGAACCCGATCAGGAGCCCCGCCCACGGACCCGGACCACGCTCGCGAGCCGCCTTGCGGCTCACCCCGAGCGGGCTGGTGGTGACCGTTCGCACCATCAGGGCGGTGGCCAGCGCCGCCACGACCGGCAGACCGAGCACCAAGCCGGCCAACGCGCCGGTCGACGGCAGCACGTCGGTGGGCAGGGCCAGTTGACCGTGCGCGTCCGGGCGGTGCAGCAGATCGCGGCCGACCAGATAGACACCCAGCCCGACGAGCGTGCCGAGCAGAGCGGCCACGCCGGTCTCCAGCACCACCAGCCGGGTGACCTGCCCGGGAGTTGCGCCGGCCAACCGGAGCGCCGCCAACCGGCGGTCCCGTGCCGGCGCGCCGAGCCGGGCGCACTGACCGGCCAGCGCCAGCACCGGGATCATCAGCATCAGCAGCGCGAACGCCGTTCCGCCGCGCAACCCGGGCTCCACCAGCAGAGCGTTGTGATACTGCTCCGACCACCTGTCCTGGTTCTCGTCCGTCGCCGCGGGGGTCGGGATGGCCAACACGGTGAACGCCGCGAGCCCGGCCAGTGTCGCCAGCAGGGCGCTGAGCGCGGTGAGCACCACCCGGGCGGTGTCGGTACGGGTGCCGGCGAGCGCGAGGCGGAGCAGCGTCGCCGGTCTCACCGGGCGCCGCCGGTCAGCGGCACGTCGAGCCCCAGGCCGGTGTGGTCCACCAAGCCGTCACGCAGCACGATCTCCCGATCCGCGTACGCGGCGATCCGCGGCTCGTGGGTGACAAGCACGACGACGGTGCGCTGCTCGCGGGCGAGCCGGACCAGCTGGGTGAGGACCTGCTCGCCGGTGAGCGTGTCCAGTGCGCCGGTCGGCTCGTCGGCGAAGAGCACCCGAGGCTCGGTCACCAGCGCCCGCGCCGTGGCGCAGCGCTGCTGCTGACCCCCGGACATCTCACCCGGCCGAACGTCGGCCACCTCGGCCACCCCGAACCGTTCCAGCCAGGTGAGCGCCGCCGTCCGTGCCTCTCGCCGCCCCGTGCCGGCGAGGAGCAGGGGCAGGGCGACGTTCTCGGCGGCGGTCAACTCGGCCACCAGCTGACCGAACTGGAACAGCACCCCGAACTCCGTGCGCCGCAGTCGGGACCGGGCCGCCTCCGACCAGGTGTCGATGCGGTGCCCACGCCAGGTGACCTCGCCGACGTCCGGCCGGAGGATCCCGGCCAGGCAGTGCAGCAGGGTCGACTTGCCGCAGCCACTCGGCCCGGTGACGGCGACGATCTCGCCCTCGGCCACGTCGAGCGTCACGCCGCGCAGCGCGGGCGTCGGGCCGTACGCCCGAACCACGCCGCGAGCCTGGAGTTGCGTCACGGATGCACCTCCCGGTGCCAGTCGGCGACCCGGCCCAGGGTGGCGTGCAGCCACCGCAGATCCGCGTCGAGGTGGGCGATCGCGAAATCGGCAGCGACCACGTCGCTGAGGGTGGCGGCCGGATCGGCCTTGACCGTAGTCAGCTCCCGCAGCCGTGCGGTGTGCGCGGCCCGCTGGGCGATCAGGTACGACCGGGCCCGATCGACATCGGCGACCAGGAGTGCCACCACGACTTTGGTGAAGAGCGTGCTGGCCACGTACGGCATGGGTGCTTCCACAGTGGACAGCCATTGGTCCAGCGTGTTCCGCCCCTGGTCGGTCAGCGCGTACGCGGTGCGATCCGGCCCGCCCGCCCGGTCCTGGCCGGCGGCAGCCACCAGCCCGTCGCGTTCGAGGCGGCCGAGAGTGGCGTAGACCTGCCCGAAGGCCAGTGGCCGAGCACGCGGCAGCCGCTCGTCGTGCGCACGCTTCAGCTCATATCCGTGCCGGCTGCCCCCAGCGAGCAACCCGAGCAGAACATGCGGCGTGGACACCCCGCCCACTATTCACCCAGCGAATACCCAAGTCAACAACCCACCCCACCCCACCCCACCCCGCCAACGCCCCCGACCCACCCGAACCC
>NZ_JAGPXY010000045.1 GCF_018070325.1 Micromonospora sp. H61 | reverse complement strand
ATCAGGCCGAGGGCGACCACCGCGAGCAGCACCAGGGTGACCGCCGCCAGGCCGATCTGTAGCGGCCGAAGCTTCCATACCGGGCGGCCCTCGGTCACCCCGTAGACGGCATTGGAGGCGCGGGTGAACGCGCCGATGAAACCCGACGCGGACCACAGCGCGCCGAGCAGGCCGAAGCTCAGCAGCAGCTTGGGGTTGCTCTGGTCGAGCACCACGGTCCGGATCACCCCGACCACGCCGCCCTCGTCGTTGGTCAGCACCGAACCGGCGCCCACCTGGTTGGCCAGGTCGACCACCGTGTCGAGGGTCCGCTCCCCGTCGGAGACCAGACCGACCAGCGCCACCACCACGATGGCGGACGGAAAGAGCGCCAGCACCCCGTAGTAGGTCAGCGCGGCAGCCCAGTCGGCGCAGTTGTCGTTGACGAAGTTCTGCACGCTGCGGACCAGCACCCCGCGCCAGGTCCGCCAGCTCAACTGCCGCATCCGTCGGGGCACCCGGGTGCCCGGTGTGCCGTCGAGCGTCGTACCGGGCTCCGTGGTCGTCATGCCCGCTCCCTGCGCCCCGGCCACCGGATGACCGGTCGTCCGGTCTGGCCTGGCCCGGCGGTACCCGGATGGTGAAATCGACAAACCCACCCGTTGCCCGGCCGGCATCGCTATGGTTTGCCGCCCGGTCACCGGGGAACCGACACAGTGACAGTGTCGACACGGAGGAGGACGAGATGCCCGGGCGCGAAGACCTGCCCAGCACGCTGCGACGCTCCCCGGAGAAGGCGCAGCGCACCTGGGAGAAGACGCACGACTCGGCAGTCGAGACCTACGGCGAGGGGGAGCGGTCGCACCGTACCGCCTTCGCCGCCGTGAAACATCAGTTCGAGAAGGTGGGCGACCACTGGGAGCCGAAGGGCCGCAAGGGCCCCAGCGACCAGCAGGCCGCCGGTGGCGGGCCGGAGCGACGGGCTCCCACCGCTGGTGGCGTGGACGCCAACGCCACAAAGGACCACCTGATGTCGGTGGCCCGCAAACTCGACGTGCCCGGGCGGTCCAGCATGACCAAACCGGAGCTGGTCACGGCCATCGAGAAGGCCAACGACCGCGCCACCCGCAAGGCCCGCGGCGACTGACCGCTGCCGCACCGGAGCACAACCGACGCGGTACGGGCGGGCGCGCCACCCCTGCGTCCGCCCGCGCCGTTCACCAGTGCCCGCCCCCCGGCGCCTCGATGTGCACCGCCTTCGTGGCGGTGAACTCGTCCAGCAACTCCGGGCCGTACCCGAAGCCCTGCCCGCTGCCCCGGCGCGGATGCGCGGCACCCCCCGGCGCCCCCCCGAACACCGCGTTGACCTTGACCGTGCCTACCGGCAGCTCCCGCCACGCCCGCTGCGCGTGACTCATCGACGAGGTCAACACCGTGGCGGCCAGCCCGTACGGGGAGTCCGCAGCGCAGCGCAGCGCCTCGTCGAACGAGTCGACGACCACCACCGGGGCGACCGGCCCGAAGGTCTCCTCCCGCACCAGCGGCATGTCGTGGCGGCAGTCGGTGACAACGGTGGCCGGGTAGAACGCCCCCGGCCCGTCCGGCACCTCGCCGCCCACCCGAATCCGCGCGCGTCCGCCAACGGCTTGCCCATCTCCGCGGTGACCGCCGCCGCCAACTCCTCGACGACCGCCTCCACCGCGTCCGCGGCCCGGTGCAGCGCCGCCGCCCGTTCCGCCGGCGCGGTCGCCGCCCACTGGGACGCCGCGTTGCGGGCCGCCTGGGTCGCCTTGCCCACCTCGTCGGCAGTGGCCACCGGCACCGTGCTCACCGGCGCGTCGTCCGCCGGATCACGCACGACCAGTTCGCCGCCGTCGCCGCCCGCACCCCACACCCCGCCCACCAGCTGCGCAACCGTGTACATGCGGCGTTGGATGCCCCGGCCTCGGCGAGGCAAACGCGTTTCGCCCGGTTGCGCGCCGGGTAGGCGGATCCGATGACAACCACCACCGCGCAGAGCGCGGACGCCGTCGTCGTCGGCGCCGGGCACAACGGCCTGGTGGCGGCCAACCTGCTGGCCGACGCCGGCTGGGACGTGGTGGTGCTGGAGGCGACAGCGGTGCCCGGCGGCGCCGTCCGCTCCGCCGAGGTCACCGCGCGCGGCTACCTGAGCGACCTCTACAGCTCGTTCTACCCCCTCGGGTACGCCTCGCCGGTGCTGGGCGGCCTGGACCTGGGCCGACACGGGCTGTCCTGGCGGCACTCGCCGGACGTGCTGGCGCACCTGCTGCCGGACGGTCGAGCCGCGGTGATCAATCGGGATCCGGACGTCACGGCCGCCTCGCTGGAGCAGTTCGCCCCCGGGGACGGTAAGCGCTGGCTCAACGCGTACACCGACTGGCTCGACGTGGCCGAGCCGATGCTGGAGGCGATCACCTCGCCGTTCCCGCCGGTGCGCGGTGGGGTGGGCCTGCTGCGTCGGTTGCGCGTCGCCGGTGCGCTGCGACTCGCGCGCCGGCTCGTGGTACCGGTCCGCAAACTTGGCGACGAACTCTTCGACGGTCCCGGCGGGCCGGCCCTGCTGGCCGGCTGCGCCCTGCACACCGACCTCTCCCCGGAGGAGGCCGGCTCCGGGGTGTACGGCTGGCTGCTGGCCATGCTCGGCCAGCAGGTCGGCTGGCCGGTGCCCGACGGCGGCGCGCAGCAGATCACCAACGCGCTGGTGGATCGGCTACAGGGGCGCGGCGGGACGATCATCTACGGTGCCCGGGCCGACCGGGTGCTCACCGCCCGGGGCCGGGCGATGGGGGTCCGGACCGTCGGCGGCGCGCTGTGGCGGGCCCGGCGGGCCGTGCTCGCCGACGTGCCGGCGCCGGCGCTCTACCTCGACCTGGTCGGCGCGGCGGCGCTGCCGTCCCGGCTCGTGGAGGACCTGGCGCACTTCCGGTGGGACGGCTCCACGCTGAAGGTGGACTGGGCGCTCTCCGCGCCGGTGCCCTGGACGAACCGGCAGTTGGCCGGGGCCGGCACCGTGCACCTCGGCGCGGACCTGAACGGGCTCACCCACTACGCCAGCGAGCTGGCCCGTGGCGAGCTGCCCCGCGACCCGTTCCTGCTGGTCGGGCAGATGTCGGTGGCGGACCCGAGTCACTCCCCGCCGGGCACCGAGTCGCTCTGGTCGTACACCCATCTGCCGTTCCGGCGGAACTGGCGGGCCGAGGAGGTCGCCGGGCACGTGCAGCGGATGGAGGACGTGCTGGAGGCGGCGGCCCCGGGTTTCCGAAGCCTGATCGTGGGCCGACACGTGGCCGGACCGGCCGACCTGGAGAAGGGCAACCCGAGCCTGGTCGGTGGCACGCTCGGCGGCGGGACCGCCGCGGCGTACCAGCAGCTCTTCCTGCGTCCGATCCCTGGCCTGGGCCGGGCGGACACCCCGGTGGACCGGCTCTTCCTGGCCAGCGCGTCGGCGCACCCCGGTGGCGGCGTGCACGGCGCACCGGGCGCGAACGCGGCCCGCGCCGCGCTGGCCCGTGACCGCGCGCTCACCGGCCGCGCCTACGCCGCAGCCATCTCCACCGCCCACCGCGCCATCTACCCCGACTAACCGCCCGGCCCTCCACCTCGCTGTTAGCGGGTGATGTTGCGGTGTTTGCTGCGGAGACGGAAGGGCATGAGCGCGCTCTCCACCTTGGTCGCGGTGGTCATCTTGGAGACGCCGTCGCGCCGCTCCTCGAAGCGGATCGGCACCTCCAGGATGGTGTGCCCCAGCTTGGTCGCGAGGTAGTGCATCTCCACCTGGAAGCTGTAGCCGTTGGACTGCACCCGCTCCAGGTCGATGTCGCGCAGGGCTTCGGCCTGCCAGATCTTGAAGCCGGCGGTGAGGTCCCGGATGCGTACCCGCAGCAGGGTGTGCACGTAGAGGTTGGCCCAGCCGCTGAGCGCCCGGCGGTAGAGCGGCCAGTTCTCGTCCAGCTCGCCGCCGGGCACGTACCGGGAACCGATCACCACGCTGGCCTGGGTGGAGAGCAGCGCGCCGAGCATCCCCGGCAGCGCCTCGGGCGGGTGCGAGAGGTCGGCGTCCATCTGCGCCACGTACTCGGCGCCGCCCTCGATCGCCCGGGTCATCCCGTCCACGTACGCCCGGCCGAGGCCCTCCTTGCCGGCGCGGTGCACGACCTCGACCCGGTCGGGGTGCTCGATGGCCAGCTTGTCGGCCACCTCCCCGGTGCCGTCGGGGGAGTTGTCGTCGGCGACGAGGATGCGCAGCCCCGGCAGTGGCAGCGCGAGCAGTCGCTCGACCAGCGTCGGGAGGTTGCCCGCCTCGTTGTACGTGGGCACGACGACGGTCAGGCGTGCGTCCCGCCACGGCGACGGCAACTGCACCGGCTTGATCATGTCGGTCATCCTCGGTTTGCGGACAAGGGTCATGGAAAGGGTATCTAGTTCCCGGATTCGGTCCGAGGGAGGCACCCCTTCCGGGCGTTGCGAACCCTCGTCGCTACCGCGCGCGGGCGTCGAAGCCCTGGTCAGAGGCTTGTTTTGGTCAGCGCCGACGGCGAGCGACAGCGCTGAGGGCGAGCGCCGCGACGGCGAGCGCGACACCGGAGAGCGCCGGTTTGTGCGTGCCGACCCAGAGCGCCGCGGAACGGTCATGCGCCTGTTCGCGGAACACACCGGTGGTGCCCCGGTCCGTGTCCGCATCGCCGGGGTGATCCAGATTGTCCCGCCAGGTCGCTGGATCGATCTTCTCGCCGGTCTGCTGGCTGTCGTAGCCGTCGCGCGCGAGTTTCCGGTCCAGCAGGCCGGGGAACAGGGCGTCGCCCACCCGGGCCCGCCAGGTCGGGCCACCCACGTTCAGCTCCCTGGTGCCGCGGTCGGCGGCCCAGACGATGGCTCGGGCGGCCAGCTCCGGAGTGAAGATCGGCGGCACCGGCTGCGGATGCCGGGGGAGCCGGGTGCGGACCCAGGAGAACTGCGGCGTGTTGACCGCCGGCAGCTGCACCATTGACAACTTCACCCCCGGGCAGTCGTGCAGCAGCTCGGCGCGCAGCGAGTCGTTGAACCCCTGGACGGCGTGCTTGCTCGCGCAGTACGCCGACTGGAGTGGGATCCCCCGGTAGGCCAACGCCGAGCCCACCTGCACGATCGTGCCCCGCCCGTGCGCCCGCATGTGCCGCAGCGCGGCGAGGGTGCCGTGCACAGTGCCCAGGTAGGTGACCTCGGTGACCCGACGGAACTCACGCGCCGGAATCTCCCACGCCGGCGCGAACACCGACGCCATCGCGTTGTTGATCCACACGTCGATGCCGCCCCAGCGGTGCACCACGTCGTCGGCGGCCTGCTGCACCGCGCCCGCGTCGGCCACGTCGACCCGGTACACCCGCACCTCGGTCGCGCCGCGCAGTCGGCACTCCCGCTCGGCGGCGGCCAGACCCGCCTCGCCCCGAGCCAGCAGCGCCAGCCGGGCGCCGCGCGCCGCGTACGCGTGGGCGACGGCCCGGCCCACGCCGGCGCTCGCGCCGGTCACCACGACGGCCCGGGTCACGGTGACCCCTTCTGTCGGGTGGCGATGTCGGAGAGGCGGGCCAGCGTCTCCCGGTTACGCCGGTGCAGCACCAGATCGTTGATCTTGTTGTGGACCCACCGCAGCGGGCCCGCCGCGAAGTCCTCGCCGAGGCGTACCCGGGTGGCGCCGTCGCCCACCGGCTCCAGGGTGAAGGCCACTATCGCCTCGCCCGCCGGCCAGAGCCCGGCCTTGAGCACGAGCCGGTGCGGCGGCTCGCAGACCAGCACCGTCGAGGCGTCCTGCAAGGAGAGCGGCCACGGCCCGGCACGGTGGTGCAGTTGGCTGCCCACCCGGGGCCAGGTGTCGTCCACGTCCCGCACGTGCGCAGTGCCGACCACCCAGTCGCTGTACGTCCATCCGTCCGCGAGCACGTCGAACACCTGCTGCGGGGAAGCGTCTATCACTTTCTCCACAATCGCCACCGGGATCCCATACCCGGAGCACGGCACTGGCTAACAGTTGACCGGGTTAGCTTCTCTCGAACGGCGGGTAAGGCCGACCCGGGGCACCGCTGGCGGCGCTGGCCCACCGCCTCGACGACGACGTTTACTCCTCGGGGCGCAGGGAACCCGCCGGCTGTGCGACAGGACCAGGAGGATCCGTATCAGCGCAGGTCAGCCCAGGTGTACGCCGCTGCTGACCGCGCCGGTTCGGGGTCTGTCGCAAGCCCCCGACACGTGCTCTACGACGCGGTGCTGCTGGACCGCGACGGCACCCTGATCGAGGACGTGCCGTACAACGGCGACCCGGAGAAGGTGCGGCCGGTGCCGGGCGCGCGGGCGGCGCTGGACCGGCTGCGCGCGGCCGGGCTGCGGCTGGCGGTCGTCACGAATCAGTCGGGCCTGGCCCGGGGTTACTTCACCGGTGAGCAGATGCGGGCGGTGCACGCCCGCGTCGAGGAACTGCTGGGCCGTTTCGACGCGTGGCTGGTCTGCCC
Source organism: Micromonospora sp. H61 (assembly GCF_018070325.1). GTDB lineage: Bacteria > Actinomycetota > Actinomycetes > Mycobacteriales > Micromonosporaceae > Micromonospora > Micromonospora salmantinae. The sequence goes on along the minus strand of NZ_JAGPXY010000045.1, from coordinate 43,734 downwards.
GCACGACGACGCCGACGGCTGTGACTGCCGCAAGCCGGCGCCGGGTCTGGTGTACGCCGCCGCCCGCGAGCTGGGCACGACGCCGTCCCGCTGCGTACTCGTGGGCGACATCGGCCGGGACGTCGGCGCCGCCATGGCCGCCGGGGCCGCGGGGGTGCTGGTGCCCACCCCGGTGACCCGGCCGGAGGAGGTCGCCGCCGCCGGGTGGGTGGCCACCGATCTGCCGGCGGCGGTGGCGGAGATCCTGCGCCGCCAACAGGCCGTGCAGCCCTCGAACCCGCCCACCGAACCGGTACGGACGGCGCTCGTGGTCCGCTCGGATTCGGCGGGTGACGTGCTGGTCACCGGCCCGGCGATCCGCGCCGTCGCGGCCGGAGCGGAGCGGGTGGTGCTGCTGTGCGGGCCACGCGGTCGGGCCGCCGCCAAGCTGTTGCCCGGCGTCGACGAGATCATCGAGCATCCGCTGCCGTGGATCGACCCCGCGCCGCGGCCGGTCGACCCGGACGCCATGCGGAGCCTGTCCGCGCGACTGGGCGCGGTCGGCGCGGACCAGGCGGTGGTGTTCACCTCGTTCCACCAGTCCGCCCTGCCGCTGGCCCTGCTGTTGCGGATGGCCGGGATCGACCGGATCGCGGCGATCAGCGACGACTATCCGGGCGCGCTGCTGGACATCCGGCACCGGGTGCCGGTGGGCGTCCCCGAACCCGAACGCGCCCTCTCGTTGGCCGCTGCCGCCGGCCACCGGCTGCCCGACGGCGACGAACCGGTCCTGCGGCTCCGCCGGGACGCCGTGCCGTCGCGCCCGGCCGACCTCGGCGATCCCGGGTACGTGGTGCTGCACCCCGGGTCGGCCGCGTCGAGCCGGGCCTGCCCGCCCGAGGTGGCCACCCGGATCGTCGGGGCGCTGGCCGACGCCGGGCACCGGGTGCTGGTCACCGGCGGCCCGGACGAGCGCGCGGTCACCGCCCGGGTCGCCGCGGCCGGCGGCACCGACCTGGGCGGCCGCACCGACCTGGCCGGGCTGGCCGCGATCGTCGCGGACGCCAGCGCGGTAGTGGTCGGCAACACCGGGCCCGCGCATCTCGCGGCCGCCGCGGGTGTGCCGGTGGTGAGTCTGTTCGCGCCGACCGTCCCGTTCGGCCAGTGGGGGCCCTACCGGGTGCCCACCGTCCGCCTCGGCGACGCCGCCGCTCCCTGCCGGGACACCCGGGCGGCCAGTTGCCCGGTCCCCGGGCACCCCTGCCTCAGTGGCGTCGACCCGGGCGATGTGGTCGACGCGCTCCGGACCCTCGCCGTCAGCGGTGGTGGCGGCCGATGAACATCCTGCTCTGGCACGTGCACGGCTCCTGGACCACGTCGTTCGTGCACGGTAGCCATCGCTACCTGATTCCCACCACACCCGACCGCGGCCCGTACGGCCTCGGCCGGGCCCGCACCTACCCGTGGCCGGACAGCGCGGTCGAGGTCAGCCCGGAGGAGTTGCCGAGCGCTGACGTCGACCTGGTCATCCTGCAACGCCCCGAGGAGATCGACCGGGCCGAGCAGTGGCTTGGTCGCCGCCCCGGCCGCGACCTTCCCGCGATCTACGTCGAGCACAACACCCCCAAGGGCGACGTGCCGAACACCCGCCACCCGATGGCTGACCGCGACGACCTGCTCATCGCCCACGTCACCGGGTTCAACCAGATCTTCTGGGACACCGGCGCCACCCGCACCACAGTGGTCGACCACGGCATCGTCGCCCCCTCCGCGTCCTACACGGGCGAGTTGGACCGGCTCGCCGTGGTGATCAACGAGCCGGTACGGCGAGGTCGGGTCACCGGCACCGACCTGCTGCCACAGTTCGCCGAGATCGCGCCGCTGGATGTGTTCGGCATGGGCGTCGCCGGCCTGGCCGACCACCTCGGGCTGCCCGCCGATCGGCTCACCAGCCACGACGACGTGCCCCAGGAGCGGATGCACACCGAGCTGGCCCGGCGGCGGGCGTACCTGCACCTGTGCCGGTGGACCTCCCTCGGGCTCAGCCTCATCGAGGCGATGTCGATCGGCATGCCGGTCGTCGCGCTCGCCACCACCGAGGCGGTGATGGCGGTGCCCCCGGAGGCGGGGGCGCTCGCCACCCGGACCGACACCCTGCTCGACGCCGCCCGCCGGTTCATCGCCGAACCGGCTACCGCGCGCCAGGCCGGAGCGGCGGCGCGAACCGCCGCGCGCGACAGGTACGGCCTCGACCGTTTCCTCGCTGACTGGGACCGGCTGCTGGAGGAGGAAGTATGCGGATCGCGATGATCTCGGAGCACGCCAGCCCGCTCGCCGTCCTCGGAGGGGAGGACGCCGGCGGCCAGAACACGCACGTCGCGGAGCTGTCCGCAGCGCTCGCCGCCGCCGGGCACGACGTGCGGGTCTACACCCGCCGCGACGCGCCCGACCTGCCGGTGACCGTCCGCAGCCCGGACGGGTACGACGTGGTGCACGTGCCGGCCGGCCCGGCCGAGCCGGTGGCAAAGGACGCGCTGCTGCCGCACATGCGGGAGTTCAGCAACTGGCTGATCGAGCGGTGGCGCGGCGGCGACTGGGTGCCCGAGGTGATCCACGCGCACTTCTGGATGAGCGGACTGGCCGGGCTGACCGCCGGTAGGCAGACCGGGGTGCCGGTGGTGCAGACGTACCACGCGCTGGGCACTGTGAAGCGTCGCTACCAGGGGGTGCAGGACACCAGCCCGGCCCGACGCGTCTCCTACGAGCGGGAGCTGGGCCGCTCGGTGGACCGGATCGTCGCGCAGTGCCGCGACGAGGTGGGCGAGCTGGTCCGGATGGGTGTGCCCCGGTCCCGGATGACAGTGGTGCCGTCCGGGGTCAACCTCGCCACCTTCGCCCCGCTCGGGCCGGCCGCCGACCGGGAACCCGGACGAGCCCGCATCCTCACAGTGGGTCGGCTGGTCGAGCGCAAGGGCTTCCAGACCGTGATCCGCGCGATGGCGCTGGTCCCGGACGCCGAGTGCGTGGTCGTCGGCGGCCCACCCGAGGGGCTGTTGGAGACCGACCCGTACGCCCGCCGGCTGCGGGCCCTCGCGGAGTCGTGCGGGGTGGCCGACCGGGTGCACCTGGTCGGCGCGGTGCCCCGGGAGGAGATGGGCCGCTGGTACCGCTCGGCGGACCTGCTGGTGGCGGCGCCCTGGTACGAGCCGTTCGGGTTGACCCCGCTGGAGGCGATGGCCTGTGGGGTGCCGGTCGTCGGCACGGCCGTGGGCGGCATCCGGGACACAGTTGTCGACGGGACGACAGGTGACCTCGTGCCGGCCCGGGACCCGCGCGCGCTGGCGACCGCGATCCAGGGGTTGCTCGACGACCGGATCAGGCGTTTCGCGTACGCGACGGCGGCGCGTGAGCGGGCCCGCGAGCGGTACTCGTGGGCGGCCACCGCCGAGCGGCTGGTCGAGGTCTACAGCGAGGTGGCCGCCGTGCGCCGGCCGACCCGGGTGGTGGCCTGATGCCGACGGGCAGCCTGCTCGACACCCACCTGACGAATCTCGCGGCGGCGCTGGTGCCGTACCGACGGTGTGAGCGCCAGCTGGCGCGCTGGGGCGCGGACCTGGCCCACCGGTTGGCCGCCGGGGGTCGGCTGCTGGTGGCCGGCAACGGTGGCAGCGCCGCCGAAGCCCAGCACCTCACCGCCGAGCTGGTCGGCAAGCTGCACGACGACCGTCAGCCGCTGTCCGCGATCGCGCTGCACGCCGAGACGAGCGCGCTCACCGCCATCGCCAACGACTACGGCTACACCGACGTGTACGCCCGCCAGGTGCGCGCCCACGGCCGCGCGGGCGACATCCTGCTGTTGCTGAGCACCAGCGGAACCAGCCCCAACCTGGTCGCCGCCGCGCAGGCGGCCCGCGACGTCGGGGTGACCACCTGGGCGCTCACCGGCGTCGCCCCCAATCCGCTCGCCGACGCCTGCGACGACGTGCTGGCCGTCGCGTCCCCGGACACCCAGGTCGTCCAGGAGCTGCACCTGGTGACCAGTCATCTGCTCTGCGAATACCTCGAACAGGAGTTGCCCGCCGCGCTGGCGGCGGTCGCCGACCCGGCGGTCGTCCACCCCGTGCCCGGGGGGCCCGCACCGTCCGGTCGGCTGAGCGCCGCGCCGGTACGCACCGGGGTCGAGGTGGTGCTCGACGGTGGGCCCGGACAGCAGGTCGACGCGTGAGCCGGACAGCAGGTCGACGCGTGAGGATGAGGAGGCAAGCGTGAGGGGACCGGTGGTGGTGCTCGGGGACACCCTGCTCGACCGGGACGTGGAAGGTGTGGTGAACCGGCTCTGCCCGGATTCCCCGGTGCCGGTGCTCGACGAGACCGTGGCCACCGACCGACCGGGGGGCGCCGGGCTGGCGGCGGTGTTCGCCGCCGCGCAGGGTGCCGAGGTGGTGCTGGTGACAGCGCTCGCCGACGACGCCGGCGGGGCCCGACTGAGCGCGCTGCTCGCCGCCGCCGGGGTGCAGGTGTACCCACTGGCCCTCTCCGGCGCGACGCCGGAGAAGATCCGGCTGCGGGCCCGGGGGCGGGTGCTGCTGCGCCATGACCGGGGCGGCACGTCCGGGGAGCCGGGTCAGCCCTCCGACGAGGTGCTCCGGGTGATCGCCGCGGCGTCGGCGGTGCTGGTGAGCGACTACGGCCGGGGGGTGGCCCGGCAGCCCGCGCTGCGCGACGCGTTGGCCACCACCCGCGCGCCGGTGGTGTGGGACCCGCATCCGCGCGGCCCGGCGGCCGTGCCCGGCGTACACCTGGCCACCCCGAACGAGTCCGAGGTGCGCGAGCTGGTCCCCGCGCTGCCCGGCGCCTCCCGACTGGCCACCGCGTCCCGGGGCGCCCAGGGGCTACGGCGGCGCTGGCGGGCCGGCGCGGTCGCCGTGACGCTCGGCGGCGACGGCGCGCTGCTCTGCCACGCCGGGTCGACGCCGCTGGTGGTGCCGACGCCGGGTAGCGCCGAGGGGGACACCTGCGGCGCCGGCGACCGGTTCGCGGCGGCGGCCAGCCTCGCGCTGGCCCAGGGCGCGCTGGTCTCCGAGGCGGTGCAGGTGGCGGTCGCCGAGGCGTCCGCGTACGTGGCCGGTGGGGGAGTGGCCACGGCACTGCCTCCGTCGGCGCCTGCGGTGCGGGCCAGGAGTGCGCCGGGGCCACGAGCCCTCCAGCCGGTACCACGAGGTGCTGCGGTGGCCGACCGGGTGGGAGTCGCCGCCGTCGCCACGCTCCTGGGTGAGGTACGCGCCGCGGGTGGCACTGTGGTGGCGACCGGCGGTTGCTTCGACCTGCTGCACGCCGGGCACGTGGCCACCCTGGAGGCGGCCCGGCAGCTCGGCGACTGCCTGATCGTCTGCCTGAACTCCGACGCCAGCGTGGCCGGGTTGAAGGGGCCGGACCGGCCGGTGCAGTCCGAAGGCGACCGCGCCCGACTGCTGGCCGCGCTGAGCTGCGTCGACGCGGTCCTCGTCTTCGACGAGCCGACCCCGGAGACGGCGCTGTCCTGGGTACGCCCCGACGTGTGGGTCAAGGGCGGCGACTACGCCACCGGCGGTGGGGACGCGAACGCCACACTGCCGGAGGCGGAGGTCCTGCGCCGTTGGGGTGGGAACACCGTCGTGGTGCCCTATCTGGACGGTCGTTCGACCACCGACCTGATCGTCCGCACGCTCGCGGAGCGGACCCGATGACCGCCACGCGGCCCGGTGCCGGGCCCACCGTCCTGGTCACCGGCGGCGCCAGCGGCCTCGGCGCCGCGGTGGTCGCCGCGGTGGCCGCCTCCGGTGGCCGACCGCTCGTGCTGGACCGGCAGCCGCCGGCCGACGGGGTGTCCTGGACCGAGTGCGACCTGGCCGACACGCGTGCCGCCGAGGTGGCCACCCAGCACCTCGCCGAGCAGGCCGGTGGCCTGGACGCGGTGGTGACCGCCGCCGGCACGGACGTGCCGGGCCGACTCGCCGACCTGCCGGGGGAGACCTGGGACCGGATCGTCGCCGTCGACCTGCTGGCCACCGCGGCGGTGATCCGGGCCGCGCTGCCGTTCCTGCTGACCTCCCGGGGCCGCATCGTCACCGTCGCCTCCACCCTGGGCGTCAAGGCGGTCAGCGACGCCACCGCGTACTGCGCGGCGAAGTTCGGCGTGGTGGGGTTCACCCGAGCCCTCGCCGCCGAGCTGGCCGGTCAGGTCGGCGTCACCCTGCTCATTCCGGGTGGCATGCGCACCGCGTTCTTCGACGAACGTGACCCGCAGTACAAGCCGGGGCCGGACGCGAACCTCAACGAGCCCGCCGACACCGCCGCCGCGATCATGTTCGCGCTCAACCAGCCGCCCGGTTGCGCGGTGCGCGAGATGGTGGTCTGCGCCGAGCAGGAGACCTCGTACCCGTGATCCTTGTGCTGCGCGCCCTCGGCGTCGGCGATCTGGTGACCGCGGTGCCCGCGCTGCGGGCGCTTCGGGCCGCGTACCCGTCGCGGGAGCTGGCGCTCGCCGCGCCCGGCTGGCTGGCCCCGCTGGTCGACCTGGTCGGCGGCGTCGACCGGCTGGTGGACACCGCAGGGCTGGATCGCCCTCTCCGGGTGGAGTCGGCCCCGCGGGTCGCGGTCAACCTGCACGGACGCGGCCCGCAGTCGCACCGGCTGCTCGCGGCCACCCGGCCCGGTCGGCTGCTCGCCTTCGCCAGCCCGGACGCCGGCTGCGCCGACGGCCCGCGCTGGGCTGTCGACGAGCACGAGGTGGACCGGTGGTGCCGGCTGCTGTCCTGGTACGACATCCCGGCCGACCGCGCCGACCTCAGCCTGCGTCGGACCCCTTCGGCGGGGCTGCCCAGCGGCGTCACGGTGCTGCACCCGGGCAGCAAGATCCCGGCCAAGCGGTGGCCCGCCGAGCGGTTCGCCGCGCTGGCCCGGGCACTGACCGACCAGGGGCACCGGGTGCTGCTCACCGGCTCGGCCGACGAACGGGCGCTGGCGGCCCGGGTGGCCGAGGCGGCGGGCCTGAGCTCGGAGGCTGTGCTGGCCGGCCGGACCGACCTGGGCGCGCTCGCCGCGCTGGTGGCCGACGCCCGGCTGGTGGTCAGCGGGGACACCGGGGTCGCTCACCTGGCCACCGGGTACGGCACCCCGTCGGTCGTCCTCTTCGGGCCGGTGCCGCCGGCGCTGTGGGGGCCACCACCGGACCGGCCACGGCACCGGGTGCTCTGGGCCGGCGAGGCGGATTGGTCCAGGTGGGATGGGGTAGGAAGCCACCCGACGATGGCGGCTCTGCGCCTTGACGAGGTGCTCGTCGCCGTGGCCGAGGTGGAGAGGGTGGTGCGGGTCTCCGGTGCGGTTGCGGCGTAGCGACCCGGGTCGACCGGGGTACGGACGGCGTCGGCGCGGACGGGGTTGGCTCTTCGTCGACTCGTCCGGGGCTCCGGTGCGGGATCCGGATGTCCTGGCCCGGCTGCGGGAGTTGGTCATCCCGCCGGCCTGGCAGGACGTGTGGATCGCGCCGCACCCGAACGGGCACATCCAGGCGATCGGGATCGACGCGGCCGGGCGCAAGCAGTACATCTACCACCCGCGGTGGCGGGAGAAGCAGGACGAGGCGAAGTTCGACCACATGCTGGAGGTGGCCCGGCGGCTACCGGCGCTGCGCGAACGGGTGGGGCGCGACCTGGACGGCCGTGGACTGGGCCGGGACCGGGTGCTGGCGACGGTGACCCGCCTGCTGGACATGGGGATGTTCCGGGTCGGCAGTGACCAGTACGCGAACGGCGACGACCCGACGTACGGGGTGTCCACCCTGCGCCCCGAGCATGCCCGGTCCCGGAGCGGCTGCGTGGTGTTCGTGTTTCCCGCGAAGGGGGGCATCGAGCAGGTACGCCGGATCGAGGACCCGGAGCTGTGCCAGGTGCTGGTGAATCTGCGCCGTCGTCGGCGACGGGCGGAGCGGCTGTTCGGCTACTGGGACGGCCGGGAGTGGCGCGACGTGCGTAGCGACGAGGTCAACGGTTACCTGCGCGACGCCAGCGGTGGGGAGATGACAGCGAAGGACTTCCGCACCTGGCACGCCACGGTGCTCGCGGCCACCGAGTTGGCCACCGCCGGTCCGGCCCGCTCGGTGACCGCCCGGCGGAAGGCGGTGGTCGCCGTGATGCGTGAGGTGGCGGAGCTGCTGGGCAACACGCCGACGGTGGCTCGCGCGTCCTACGTGGACCCTCGGGTGGTCGACCTCTACCACGACGGGGTGGTGGCGTCGGTGGACCCGCAGGCGCCTCGCGAGGAGGCGGAGCAGGTCGTCCTGAAGCTGCTGGAGGGGGCCTGACCGGCCCCGTCGGCGATTCTGGGGGGAAGCGCGACGGAGCCGGAGCCTCGGCGTCAGCGGGGTGCCACCGGGCGGCCGCCCGCCGCGCGAGCGGCGGGCGCCTCGCCACGGCCCCCGTTGGCGGCCCACCAGTCGATGGCCGGCCGCGTTGGTGTCAGTCTGCCGGCAGCGAGTTGACCGTGGACGCCTGGCGGTTGACGATCCGCGCCAAATCCGAGCCACTGTCACGGTGTTCCTGCGGGGTGGTGCCGTACGCGGCCCGGAATGCCCGGCTGAAGTGGGCCTTGTCGGAAAAACCCCACCGCGCCGCGACGGTCTGCACGGGCTGCCTGCGCAGCGCCGGGTCGGTCAGGTCGCGCCGGCACCGGGCCAGCCGCAGATCCCGGATGTACGACGCCACAGTGGCGTCCTCGGCCTCGAACAATCGGTGCAGGGACCGCACCGAGATGTGGTGGGCGTCGGCGACCACCTGCGGGCCGAGCGTCGCGTCGCCGAGGTGACTGTGGATGTACGACTGCACCTGGGTGAGCAGCGCCCGGCGGCGGACCTCGGTGGGCACGGCGTCCTCGGCGACGAGGTGCCGGCCGAGCATGGTGGTGGCCAGGTCGAGCCCCACCGCGCCGAGCCGGCTGGCGTCGGCGGCGTGGTACTGCTCGGGGTGCCCGGTCACCTGGAGCAGGAACTGCGCGAGCAACGCCCCGATCCCCTCGCTGCCGGACATCCGGCCGCCGTAGAGCGCGGCCATCCGCTGTGGTGGCAGTGGCAGCGCGGCGTGCGGGATCATCGTGATGATCGAGGTGGCCTGGTTCCGCTCGGGCTCGGTCGCGTGGTGGCAGACGACGTGCGGCCGGGACGCGTCGTAGAAGGTGAACTCGCCGGCCAGGATCTCGCTGCGGCGACCGTCCTGGCTGGACGTGCCGAGGCCGCCGGTGGTGAGGGCGAGGATGTACAGCTCCGGGTCGGACTGACGGACCAACTTCCGGGTACGGGTGGCGTCCAGCGACGGGTACTCGTACTGCACCAGCTGGATCGGGCCGAGAGCGGTGAAGTCGGCGCGGGCGGCGAAGTCGTCGCTGTGCGCGGACTGGATGCGCAGCGGCGCTGAGGTACGTGCGACCAGGTCCAGCCACATGCCGAACCGTTCGCCCGGTGGCAGGACCGTGGTGTCGATGGTGTGTCTCGGCAGCATGGGGCTCCCTCAGCCCGCCCGGCGTCGGATCAGCGCCTCGACGCCGTCGAGGATCCGGTCCAGGCCGAAGGCGAACTCGTCGTCGGGGTCGTCGTCCTGGGTGAGCACGCCGGCGCTCAGCACCCGGTGCAGCGCGGGGAAGCGGGCCGGGTCGATGAGCCGGGTCACCAGCCGGCTGTACGCCGGCATCATCTCGCTGGGCTCGACGCCGGCCGCCCGGCTGCCCTCGGCGATCTGCGACGTGAGGGTGGCCTCGTTGCGGACGTAGCCGGTGATCAGCAGGAGCACCGACATCTTCTCGCCCTCGCCGAGCGTGGTGCCGTCGAGGCAGCGCAGCCCGTCCTCCATCCAGCCGAGCTGCTGCGGGGTGATCGGTGGGCCGCTGATCGGCACGTGCAGCAGCCAGGAGCGTTGCCGCAGTACCTCGTGCTCGGCCCAGGCCCAACGGGTGAGGCCGGCGCGCCAGTCGTCCTCGGGTGGGGGCGGCCCGGGGGATGGGCCGTACCCGGTGTCCACCATGAGCATGAGCAGCTCGTCCTTCGAGCCGACGTACCGGTAGAGGGCCATGGTCGCGGCGCCCAGCTCCTTGGCCACCCGGCTCATCGAGACGGCCGCCAGACCGTCGGCGTCGGCCACGCGTACGGCGGCGTCCACGATGGCGGGCACGCTCATTCCCGGCCGTGGGCCCTTGGGTTGCCGCTCCCGCAGCCCCCAGGCGCTCTCGATGGCCGGCGGGAGTTCGGGCCCGCTGTCGTCTGTCTTCGCCGCCACATTTCCTCCTTGCCCCGCCATCCTAGTTCTGCGTATGGTCTACGCATAACAGCGTACGCCCTACGCAGAAGGAGAACTGGTCATGACGGTCACCACCACACCGGCACCGCGAGCGGGCCGGCGGGAGTGGATCGGGCTCACGGTGCTGATGCTGCCGCTGCTCCTGGTCTCGATGGACGTGTCGGTGCTCTACTTCGCCGTCCCGTTCATCAGCGCGGAGTTGCGCCCCACCGCGACCGAACAGCTGTGGATCTTCGACATCTACGGCTTCGTGCTGGCCGGGCTGCTCATCACCATGGGCGCCCTGGGTGACCGGATCGGCCGACGCCGACTCCTGTTGATCGGCGCCACCGCGTTCGGCGCGGCGTCGCTGCTGGCCGCGTACGCCGACAGCACCGCGACGCTGATCGCCGCGCGGGCCCTGCTCGGCGTCGGTGGTGCCACCCTGATGCCCTCGACGCTCGCACTGGTGCGCAACATGTTCCACGACGCCGGGCAGCGCGGCACCGCCATCGGCATCTGGACCGCCACCCTCACCGGTGGCATCGCGATCGGTCCGGTGCTCAGCGGCATCCTGCTGGAGTACTTCTGGTGGGGCTCGATCTTCCTGATCAACATCCCGGCGATGCTGATGCTGCTTCTGCTCGTCCCGCTCCTGGTGCCCGAGTTCCGCAACCCGGCCACCGGGCGGTTCGACCTGGTCAGCGCGGCACTGTCGCTCGGCGCGCTGCTGCCGGTGATCTACGGCATCAAGGAGATGGCCCGCGACGGCCTGAGCCCGGTGCGGGTCCTCGCCATCGTCGGCGGTCTGCTGGTGGGGGCGCTCTTCCTGCACCGACAGCGGACCCGGGCGTACCCGATGGTCGACCTCGCGTTGTTCCGCCGTCGCGGCTTCGCCGGGTCGCTCGCGGTCAACCTGCTGGCGATGTTCGCCATCGTCGGCTTCGCCATCTTCACCACCCAGCACCTCCAACTGGTGCTCGGCCTGAGCCCGCTGCGGGCGGCGCTCTGGAGCCTCGTGCCGTCCCTCGCCGTGGGCGGAGTCGCGCCGGCCGCCGCCGCCCTCGCCCAGCGCGTCGAGCGGGCGTACCTGATCGGGGCGGGGTTCGGAATCGCCCTGGTCGGCTTCGTGGTGTTGACCCGGGTCACCCCGGAGACGCCGCTGTGGCTGCTGCTCGTCGGCGCCAGTGTCTACGCGGCCGGCCTGGTGATGGTGATGTCCCTCGTCACCGAGCTGGTCCTCGGCGCTGCACCGCCCGAGCAGGCCGGTGTCGCGTCGGCGCTGACCGAATCCAGCAGCGAGCTGGGCGGTGCGCTGGGAATGGCGATCCTGGGCAGCGTGGGCGCTGCGGTCTACCACCGCGAGATCGTCGACGGCCTGCCGGCCGGGCTGCCCACCGACACCGCCGCCGCGGCCCGGGAGACCCTGGGCGGTGCGCTCGCGGTCGCCCAGGAACTGCCGGCGGAGCTGGCCGACGCGGTGCGGCACGCCGCCGCTGTCGCGTTCACCGACGGGCTGCACCTGGCCGCGTACGCCGCCATGGCGGTGATGCTGCTGGGCGCGGTCACCGCGCTGGTCGCGCTGCGCGGCGTCCGACCGGCCGACACGTCGTTGTCGTCGGTCAGTCGATGAGCACGTGCGCGAGCCGGTCGCGGAAACGCCGTTCGGAGTCGCTGACCGACTCGCCGCCGATGCCCAGCAGCCCACCGCTGGACGCGGCGCCCACCACCTGCTCGGCGATCTTCACGAGCCAGTGCTTGTACGCGCCGGCCTCACCCTCGTCGACCCGCGCGCCCAGCAACGCGCCGGCCTCACCGGCCCGCAGCAGCACGTCGTCGATGTACGCCCCGGGGTCGGCGGGCGCGATGACCGGCAACTCCTCGCCGGTGTCCGGGTCACCGACCCGGGTGACGATCTCGCCGGCCACGGCGGCGACCAGCGGGCTGGCCGACTCCCGGCCGGCGGCGATGGTCTCCAGCCCGGCCGCGGTCTCCGCCATGGTCCGGCGGGTGCCGTCGGACTCGGCGGCGCTCGCCGCGGTCAGCACCGACTGCGGCAGGCCGACCAGCAGCCCCCACTCCTCGTCGGAGAAACCGAACCCGGTGTACGCCGGCTGCTCGATCACGACAACGCCCCTTCCGCCCTGCTCTGCTTGGTCAATCGGTGCTCTGCTTGGTCGATCCACCGGGCCCGAAAGCGGCGCCCGGGTCAGGCTAGTCCAGGGTCAGCAGGCCCTGTTCGGACACCACGCGCACGGACAACGTCTTGTACCCGACCTCCTCGAAGAGGACCGTCATCTTGTCCTCCTCGTAGGAGAGCACCATGCCGGACCCCCACTCCGGGTGCCGCACCTGGCTGTGCACCGGGAACGGACCCACCGCGCCCTGGTCGGCCACGCTGGTGCCGTTGTGGCAGTTGTCGCAGTGGCCGCAGACCTGCGTCATCTGCTCGCCGAAGTAGGCCAGCAGGGTCTGCCCCCGGCAGGCCCGGGTCTCGGCGAAGGCCCGCATCATGTCGGTGCGGGACCGGGTCACGGTCTGCTGGCGCTCCGCCTCCGCCAGCGCCGCCGCGGCGGCGTCGGTCGGGGTGGGGGAGTAACGGGGCGCGCCGATGCGCTGTCGTGCGCGCGGTTCGGCCGCCCCGACCTGCTCCAACAGGGAGAGGTACTGGCCCAGCTTGCGCGGCCCGAGGCCGGTGGTTTCGCGCAGTTCGGTCTTGGTGGCCGGCTCGCGACGCAGCAGCGCGGCGAGGTCGCGCAGCTCGTCGACGTCGGGCAGGCCGCCGCTGAAGAACCGTTGCAGGCCCACGTCCTCGGCCTGCCAGAGCAGCAGCACCCGGGCTGGTTGCCCGTCGCGGCCGGCCCGGCCGATCTCCTGGAAGTAGCTGTCCGGTGAGTCGGTCAGCGCCATGTGCACCACCCAGGCGATGTTGGGCTTGTCGATGCCCATGCCGAACGCCGAGGTCGCCACCATGATGGGGACCTGGTCGGCGAGGAACGCCTCGTGCAGTTCGTGGCGTGCGCCGGCTGCCATCCCACCGTGGTAGAACTGCGCCGGGTAGCCGGCGTCGGTCAACCGGGTGGCCAGCTCCTCGGCGGCGCGACGGGTCGGCACGTAGATGATCCCGGGCCGCTCGTCGTCGCTCAGCAGCGCGATCAGCCGCCGCCACCGGTAGTCCTCGGTGGGGCAGTGCGCGACCTCGACGAACAGGTTCGGCCGGTCCAGTCCGGAGACCACCACCTCCGGCTCGCGCAGTCGCAGCCGGGCGATGATGTCGTCGCGTACCGGAGGGGAGGCGGTGGCGGTCAGCGCGACCACCGGCGGTCGGCCGATGCCGTCGATGAGGTGCCCGAGCGCCAGGTAGTCGGGGCGGAAGTCGTGCCCCCACGCGGAGATGCAGTGCGCCTCGTCGATCGCCACCAGTGCCGGCTTCAGTTCGGCGACCTCGGCCATCCGGTCCGGGTTGCTGAGTTGTTCCGGGGTGATGAAGAGGAACTCGGCCCGGCCCTCGCGGATCTCGGTGATCGCCTCGGCCTGCTGGGTCGGCGACTCGTTCGAGCTGATCCGCACCGCCCGCAGCTCCGGGCGTTGCCGCTCGTTGAGGGAGGCGATCTGGTCCTGCTGGAGGGCCAGCAGTGGGGAGATCACCACTGTGGGGCCGGGGATCAGGCTGGCCGGGATCTGGTAGATCGCCGACTTGCCGGCGCCGGTGGGCAGCACCACTAGTGCGTCGCGTCGCTTCATCACGGCGCGCATGGCGGCCAGTTGGTTGGGCCGTAGCGCCTTCCAGCCGAAAAGGCTGCGGGCCGCGCGGCGCAACGTCATCGAGTGCGTGGACAGTTTCATCGAGGGCCGGAGGTACCCGAGCCCATGACCGCCGAAACGCATTCGGACGATCATGGGCTCGTTGATGGTCGACTCAGCGCAGGCGGGGCAGGACCTCGCGCTGGTAGAGGTCGAACAGGCCCTGGTAGTGCGGGCCGGTGTTGGCCACGTAGACCTCGTCGAAGCCGGCCTTGGCGTACTGGTCGATCATCTCCAGGTGGGCGTCGGCGCTGTTGCCGCAGACGAACGCCTCCTTCAGCATCTCCGGCTTGACCAACTCGGCGGCCTGCTCGAAGTGCCGCGGCGAGGGCAGCACCTGGGACAGCTCACCCGGCACCCCCGCGTTCGGCCAGCGCTCGTACGCGATGCGCAGCCCCTCCTCCTCGCTGTCCGCGTACGCCGCCTTGAAGCCGGCCTGGCACGGCTTGTCGCCGCCGCCGTTCTCGCGGAAGCGCCGGACCATCTCGCCGTCGGGCATCGTGCTCACGTAGCCGTCACCGATCCGCGCGGCCAGGTCGATGGACTTCGGCCCGAAGCCGGAGACGTAGATCGACGGGGGAGAGTCGGGCAACGTGTAGATCCGGGCGTTCTCCACTGTGTAATGCTTGCCGTGGTGGTTGACGAAGCCACCGCCCCACAGCGCGCGCAGCACCTCGACTGCCTCCTCCAGCATCTCCAGCCGGACGTCGGCCTGCGGCCAGGCGTCGCCGAAGATGTGCTCGTTGAGAGCCTCGCCGGTGCCGACGCCGAGCACGAAGCGCCCGCCGTGCAGCACCGCGCTGGTCGCCGCCGCCTGCGCGATCACGGCCGGGTGGATCCGCACTGTCGGGCAGGTCACCGCCGTGGTCACCGGCAGCGAACAGACCTGGCTGAGCGCGCCGATCATCGACCAGACGAACGGGCTCTGGCCCTGTGCGTCCACCCAGGGGTGGTAGTGGTCGGAGATCCACAGCGCGCCGAAGCCGGCCCGTTCGGCACCGCGCGCCTGCTCCAGCAACTCGGCTGGCGTGAACTCCTCACTGGACAGGAAATATCCGATCTTCATGGCTTACCCCTTCGGCACGCGGACCTGCTTGTGGCAAGAGCCGTACCCCGGTCGCGGGGGACCACACCAGGCCCGCCGGGCCCGGATCGGCACGGCTCGCTCAGCGTCGACCGAACATCGCCCGGATCGCGGCGAGGAGCAGCAGCGCGCCGACCACCAGGCCAAGCAGGCGTACGCCGGGGATGTCGGCCGGGCTCGTCGCGTCGGCCAGCAGGACGGGATCCATCCCCGCACTCTCCCCGGGGAGCGGGCCGCCAGGCAACTGTAAGGTTTATTGACTATTGAATCGCTCAGTGTGACCATGGCAGGACCGCCTGCCGGTGGCGGTGCGCCGAGGGCGCGCGAGAGATGGGGTACGGGGGCCGCATGAGCGAGCGCAACCAGCGGATCGACGGGGGCGCACCGTCGCCGGTGATCGACATCGATCACTGCGAGGGGGCGGAGTGACCACTACCAACGGGCACCTCCCGGCGCTCGCCGCCGCCGTCCTGCAACCCGGCTTCGTCGGCACCACCCCACCACCATGGGTGTGCCGCTGGCTCGGCGAGGGTCTCGGCTCGGTGGTGCTCTTCGCTCGCAACGTCGTCGACACCGAGCAGGTGGCCGCGCTCACCGCGACGCTGCGCGCGGAACGGCCGGACGTCATCGTGGCGATCGACGAGGAGGCCGGCGACGTCACCCGGCTGGAGTCGGTGCACGGCAGCTCCCGGCCCGGCA
The DNA here is from genome assembly GCF_018070325.1 of Micromonospora sp. H61. Lineage (GTDB taxonomy): Bacteria > Actinomycetota > Actinomycetes > Mycobacteriales > Micromonosporaceae > Micromonospora > Micromonospora salmantinae. The sequence goes on along the minus strand of NZ_JAGPXY010000045.1, from coordinate 27,867 downwards.
ACTTCGCCCTCGGCGCTGTCGACGACCCGGAGCTGACCGAGGCCGTCGCCCGGGACCTCGGCGCCGAGCTGGCCGCGGCGGGGGTCACCCTCAACTACGCCCCGGACGCCGACGTCAACTCCAACCCGGCGAACCCGGTGATCGGCGTCCGCTCCTTCGGCGCCGACCCGGTGCTGGTCGCGCGGCACACCGCCGCCTGGGTCCGCGGGCTCCAGGCCGGCGGCGTCGCGGCCTGCGCCAAACACTTCCCCGGGCACGGCGACACCCGGGTCGACTCACACCACGACCTGCCCCGGATCACCGCCGACCGGGACCGGCTGGACGCCTGCGAACTGGCCCCGTTCCGCGCCGCCGTGGCCGCCGGGGTGCAGGCGGTGATGACCGGTCACCTGCTGGTGCCCGCGCTCGACCCGCACCTGCCGGCGACGCTGAGTCAGCGCATCCTGGGCGGGTTGCTCCGCGACGAGCTGGGCTTCTCCGGCGTGGTGGTCACCGACGCGATGGAGATGCGCGCGGTCGCCGACCGGTACGGCTTCGCCGGGGCGACGGTCCGCGCCCTCGCCGCCGGGGCCGACGCCATCTGCATCGGCGGCGAACGGGCCGACGAGCAGGCCGCCGGCGAGCTGCGCGACGCCATCGTGGCCGCCGTCGTCTCCGGTGAGCTGCCCGAGGAACGTCTCGCCGAGGCCGCCAAGCGCGTCGGTCAACTCGCCGCCTGGACGGTGGCCGCCCGCAGCTCCGGCTCGGCCGGAGCGCGCGCCACCGCCGACGTCGGCCTGGTCGCCGCCCGCCGGGCCGTCCGGGTCACCGCCGCCCCGGGCACGACTGTCGCGCTGCCCCTGACCCGCGCGGCACACGTCGTCGAGTTCGAGCCGCTGCGCAACATCGCCATCGGCGCCGAGACCCCGTGGGGCATCGGCGGACCACTGACCGAGCTGCTGCCCGGCACCAGCACGGTCCGCTACGCCGAACCCGACGTCCCAGCCGACCCGAGCGCCGGTGCGGGCAGCCGCCCTCTGGTCCTGGTCGTCCGCGACCAGCACCGGCACGACTGGATGCGCGCCGCCGTGCACCGCGCGTTGGCCGCCCGGCCGGACGCCGTAGTGGTCGAGTTGGGCGTGCCCGAGCTGGTCACCGGGGCGGTGCACCTGGCCACCCACGGCGCCACCCGGGCCAGCGGGCAGGCCGCCGCCGAGGTGCTCACCGGCGTCCGCTGACGGTCCGCGCTACGGGAGGTCGGCGACCAGGTCGGCGTACTCGGGGTGCTTGTCGATGAACGCGGCCATGAAGGGGCACTGCGGCACCACTGTCGTGCCGCGGGCCCGGAGCTGGTCCAGGGTGCCGCGGATCAGCGTGCCACCCACCCCCTTGCCCTGAAAGCCCCGGTCCACCTCGGTGTGGGTGAAGACCAGGACCTCCCCGCGCGGCAGGTACGCGGTGAAGCCGGCCAGCGCGTCGTCGACAAGGATCTCGAAGCGGTGCTTCGCCGGGTTGTCCTCGACCAGGGTGCTCATCCGGCCATTCTCCCCGCCCGCTCGGCCAACGCGTCGAGTTCGCCGAGCAACCGGTCCACCTCGTCGGCCGTGTTGTAGTGGTAGATGCTGGCCCGCACCGCCCCGCCGCTGTCGCGCAGACCCATCAGCTGGAAGTACTCGTAGGCGTAGTAGTCGCCGACGGAGAGGCAGAACCCGGCGTCGCCCAACGCCTCCTGGGTGGCCGTCGGGGACATCCCGGCGATCCGGAACGAGACCGTCGGGCAGCGCCGCGCCGGCGAGCCGTAGACGGTGATCGCCGGCCGCCGCGCCAGCCCGGCGAGCAGCCGGTCCAGTAGCGCCTCCTCGTGCGCCTGGGCGGCGGCCAGCCCGGCCCGCAGCCGGGCCCGCCGGTCCCCGACCGCGTCCGGGTCCAGCCCCGCCAGGTGATCCACCGCCGCGGCCACGCCGGCCAGCAGCGGGAAGCTCGGCGTGCCGTACTCGAACCGGTCCGGCACCGCGTCGGAGGACGGCACCAGCTTCGCCGGGCGCAACGCCGCCCACCGGGCCGGGTCCGCCACCATCGCCGCCAGGTGCGGGCCGGACCACTTGTACGCGCTGGTGACCAGCACGTCGGCACCGAGCGAGGCCAGGTCGGTCGGCCCGTGCGGCACCGAGTGCACCCCGTCGACGTAGACCAACGCGCCGACCGCGTGCGCCGTCTTGGCGATCGCCGACACGTCCGGCATGGTGCCGATGGCGTTGCTACCGCCGGTGACCGCCACCAACCGGGTCCGCTCACCCACCAGGTCCGCGTACTGTGCCGCGGGCAGTTCACCGGTGTGCCGGTCGACCTCGGCCCAGCGCACCGTCGCGCCGGCCGCCTCGGCGGCCTGCACCCACGGCCGCACGTTCGCGTCGTGGTCGAGCCGGGAGACCACCACCTCGTCACCCGGGCGCCAGGCCGCGCCGAGCGTGCGGGCCAGGGTGTACGTCAGCGCGGTAGCGCTCGGGCCGAGCACCACCCCGGCCGGGTCGCCGCCGAGCAGGTCGGCCACCGCCGAGCGGGCCTCGGCCACCAGCTCCAACGACCGGCGACCCGGTAGGAAGGCGGCGCTGCGGTTGCCCACCGCCGACCGCATGGCGTCGGTGACCGCGTCGATCACACCGGCCGCGGTCTGGGTGCCGCCGGCACCGTCGAAGTGGACGAAGCCCTCGGTCAGGGCGGGGTACGCGGCCCGGGTGCGGGCGATGTCGAACGGCATGTCCCGGACCCTAGCCGGTGCTCCCCGTACCCTTCCCGGCCGCCAGGTGATCACCGTTGGGCGGTGCCGTCGCGGATGTCTCGTACTCTTGGCGGGGTGACGAACCGACCCGCCACCGTGCCCATTCCCACCGTCCGCCGCGCTGCCGGTCTCTTCGCCGGTCTGGCGCTCGGCCTCGCCGTGCTCGCCGGGTGCAGCTCCCAGGGCGCCTCCACCGACTGCGGGCTGGACGCCTGCACCGTCACCTTCGAGCGGGGTGTCGACGCCAGCGCCACCATCCTGGGCGTCGAGGCCAAGCTGGTCGGTGCCGAGGGTGACCAGGTGACCGTCGAGGTCGCCGGTGAGCAGCTCACCCTCACCACCGGCCAGCAGGCCGCCGAGGCCGGGGGCTTCGCTGTCACCCTGGACAGCGTGACCGACCAACAGGTCAAGATTCGCGTAGCGCGCAACCCGGGTAGCTGACCCGGGCGGGCGGCGGTGGCCGACGTTTGGGAATCTTCAGAATCGGAGATTGTGACGCCATGTCACTTACCCGTAGCGCCGAAGCCACCGCCTCCCGTACGGCGGACAGCCGGTGGCTGGAACTCCTCGCCCGGGCCGGCTTCATCGGCTACGGCATCGTCCACCTCCTCTTCGCCTGGTTGGCGTTGCAGATCGCGTTCGGCACGTCGTCCGACGACGGCGACCAGTCCGGCGCGCTGCGTACCCTCTCCGCACAGCCCCTCGGCAAGTTCCTGGTCATCGCCGTCGCTGTCGGCCTGCTCGCGATGGCGATCTGGCAGGCGCTGGAGGCGGCGGTCGGGCACCGCGCCGAGCGCGGCAAGGAGCGGGTGATGGAACGGGTCGCCTCGGCCGGCCGGACCATCGTCTACCTCTACTTCGCCTGGACCGCCTTCAAGGTCTTCTCCGACGCCGGGTCGAACAGCGCCGACCAGCAGGAGGCGTTGACCGGCAAGCTGATGACCTCCAGCGGTGGCCGGTGGCTGGTCGGCCTGGCCGGCCTGGTCGTCGCCGCGATCGGCATCGGCCTGGTGATCTACGGCGCCCGGAAGAAGTTCGAGAAGCACCTCAAGACCGGCGAGATGAACCCGAAGACCCGCCAGCTCGCCCGCCGGCTGGGCATGGCCGGATACATCGCCAAGGGCGTCGCGTACGGCATCGCCGGTCTGCTGGTCATCGTGGCCGCGGTGAACTACGACCCGGAGAAGGCCCGTGGTCTGGACGCCGCGCTGCACGCCCTGCGTGAGCAGTCCTACGGCATGTTCCTGCTGACCCTGGTCGCCCTCGGCATCGCCGCCTTCGGCGTCTACTGCTTCCTCCAGTCCCGGTACCGCAAGGTCTGAACTGGTCGATTCCCGGGCTGTCGGGCACTCTTGGGCTTTTGCCCGAAGTGCCCGACGCCTGGTCGAAGGGGAGCACCGAAGCCGTGCAGAACTATCTCGAAACGGCCGTCGCCGCGCTCGTCGCGGCGGCGGTCGCCCTGTTCCTGGTCGAGGTCGTCCACCGGTTGACCCGGCGGTTCGGCCGCCGGTCACTGCTGTTGACCGAGCTGACCGACCACGCGCACCGCCCGTTCCAGGTCGCCGCAACGGTCCTGGCCGTGCAGTTCGCCGTCCGCTTCAGCACCGGGTACGCGGTCGGCGAGAGCTGGCGTCGGCTGCTGCTGCACCTGCTCATCCTCGGCGTCATCGCCACCCTCGCCTGGCTGGTCGCCGGTCTGCTGCTCGTCGTGGAGGACACCGCGCTGGCCCGGTTCCGGGTCGACGTACCGGACAACCGGCACGCCCGGCGGGTCCGGACCCAGGTGGTGATGCTGCGCCGACTGACCATCGCGGTGATCGTCATCCTGGCCGTCGGCGTGATGCTGATGACGTTCCCCAGCGTGCGGGGCATCGGCGCCGGTGTGCTGACCTCGGCCGGTGTGGTCGGTGTGGTGGCCGCGCTCGCCGCACAGAGCCTGCTCGGCAACGTCTTCGCCGGCCTCCAACTCGCCTTCAGCGACGCCGTCCGGCTCGACGACGTGGTCGTCGTCGAGGGGGAGTGGGGTCGCATCGAGGAACTGACCCTCAGCTACGTCGTGGTGCAGATCTGGGACGACCGCCGGTTGATCCTGCCCACCTCGTACTTCACCAGCAAGCCGTTCCAGAACTGGACCCGGACGGAGGCGGCGGTGCTCGGCACCGCCGAATTCGACGTCGACTGGGCGGTGCCGGTGCAGATCATGCGTGAGGAGCTGCGGCGCCTCGTCGAGGGCACCGAGCTGTGGGACGGGCGGGTCTGCGTCCTGCAGGTCACCGACGCCACCGGCGGAATGGTCCGGTTGCGCGCGCTGGTCAGCGCCGCCGACGCGGGCAGTCTGTGGGACCTGCGCTGCCTCGTCCGGGAGCACCTGGTCGCCTGGATCCGGGACAACCGCCCGACCGCCATGCCACGGCTGCGCACCGAGCTGGGCGACTCCAACAGCAACCTGTCCTGGCAGTGGGTGCAGCCGAGGCGGCCGGCCCGCCGCCTGTCCGACACCGAGGCGCCCGACGACGCCCGTGTCTTCGGCGGCAGCGACGACGGCGACGCCCGCAGCGAAGCCTTCGTAGGCCCCGAAGAAACCCGCCCCCAATAACCCACCCCCACCCCACCCCCGCCCGGGGTGGAGGGGGCCGGTGCGGGAGGTTTGGTCGGGCTTGGGTGGGGGATGTGCTGCCGGACGTCTCTGGCGTGATCGCGGCGGCTCGCCGCGTATCGGCGGCGCGGCGTCCGGACAACGGGACGGTGAGCTGCTTGGCGCGCTTTAGGATTGACGAGCGGCGACTTCGGGCATACAGCGCGGTGATGAGGAAAGGAGGACAGCATGGCTGACGTGGCGAAAGCCCGCACATCCCAGAACGGGAGCGAGCCCTCCACCGCCGAGTTGGTGCAGCGGGCCACTGAGCAGATCTCCCGCCTCGTACGGGACGAACTGACGCTGGCCCGAGCGGAGTTGACCCAGAAGGGTAAGCACGCGGGCATCGGGATCGGCCTTTTCGGCGGCGGTGGCGCGCTCGCGTTCTTCGGTCTTGGTGCGCTGGTCGCCACGGCGATCCTGTTGCTCGACCTGGTGTTGCCCGCCTGGGCTGCTGCGCTGATCGTGGCGGTGGCCTGCTTCCTGGTGGCCGGCATCCTCGCCCTGGTGGGCAAGAAGCAGGTCAGCCGTGCCGTCCCGCCGGTGCCGGCGGCCACGGTCCGTAGCCTCCGGGCAGACATGGACACCGTCACCGCCGCGGTGAAGGACAGGGGGCGGCAATGACCGGTAACGGGACCGGCGACACGGAGGCCCTCCGCGAGGAGATCCGTCGCACCCGGGTCGAGTTGGGCGAGACGATGGAGGCGTTGGCCGCCAAGGCCGACGTCAAGGCGCGTCTGAAGGAGTCCGCCGAGCAGGCCAAGGAGCGGATGCGGGAGCAGGCGGCGCAGACCGTCGCTCGGGTCCGCGGGCAGGCCGCCCGTGGCGCCGGAATGGCGCGGGCGCAGGCGTACGAAAAGGGCGAGATGGTACGCGCACAGGCGTACGACAAGGGCGAGTTGGTGCGCCGAAACCCGGTGCCGTGGGCGGCCATCGCGGCCGGCGCGGTGGCCACCGTGGTGGTGCTGATGATCGTGCGGGGGAGGCGTAGGTGAGCAAGAGTATCGGCAGGGTCGCATACCGGCCGGTCGGCGTGTTGTTGGGTATCGCCGCGGGCACGGTGGCCGGGGCGATCTTCCGGCAGGTCTGGAAGGCCACCGCGGGCGACGGTGAGGCGCCCAACGCGACCGACGAGGATCGCGGCTGGGGCGAGATCCTGGCCGCCGCCGCGTTGCAGGGCGCCATCTTCGCGGTCGTCCGGGCGGCAGTGGACCGGGGCGGGGCGGTCGGCGTACGCCGGATGACCGGCAGCTGGCCGGACTGACCAGCAGCGACTTCAGCCCCCTTCCCGCATCGATGGGAAGGGGGCTTTCGCATGGCATCGCACGCCGCCCAGCGCACCTGAGGCATCCGTCAGGTCACATGTCGGAGAAATTCGTCGGAGAGGTCGTGACAGACTTTTTGCCTCCGTGATTTGCTGGTCCCCGCTGTTGCGAGATGGCGTGGGTTGAGAGAAGTCTCCTTCGTGGGGCCGCCTCAGGCACCGCTGCTCAAAAACGGCCAATCGGCCGGACGGCGTGCACGGCCGCCAGTTTTTAGAGGGAGAAACACATGGCTCAGGGAACCGTGAAGTGGTTCAACGCTGACAAGGGCTTCGGCTTCATCACCGTCGATGGTGGGGGTGCTGACGTGTTCGTCCACTTCTCGGCCATCCAGACCAGCGGCTACCGCTCGCTGGAGGAGAACCAGCGGGTGGAGTTCGAGATTGCTCAGGGTCAGAAGGGCCCGCAGGCTGAGCAGGTCCGTCCCATCTGAGTAGGACGGCCGGCCCCCGCCGGCCGGTGGGACGATCCGGTTCAAGGGTCGCGGTAAAGCCCCGCATCCCGGTTGGGATGCGGGGCTTTCGCCTGCTCAGGCTCGCCGGTGCAACGACCGGTCAGCGTCGACGCGAGCGCAGGCCGAGCCAGAGCACCACCAGCCCGGCCGCCGTCACGAGCGGGCCGATCACCGCCCAGATCTTCTCGTCGGTCATCACGCTGCCGCTGACGTAGCCGAGGCCCTGGACCGTCCACACCGCACCGATCACCACGGCCACCAGGCCGAGGGTGAGCGGAAGCCAACCTCTCATCGCGTCCCCTCTCCGCCGCCCGGGGCGGCGCGCCGCCGTCCAGCATCGCCGGCCGGGTGGCGTGACGCGAGCACCCCGGGCGCGCGGGTCACCACCGGTCGTGCACCTGCGGGCGGATCAGCTCGTCGTAGGTCTCGCGGACGGCTGCCAGCTGCTCGTCGGTGAGCGGGGACAGGGCCGCCGCGGCGGCGTTGCGTCGGGCCTGGTCGGCGTCGCGGGCACCGGGGATGACCACTGTGACGCCCGCCTGGTCCAACACCCAGCGCAGGGCGAACTGCGCCATCGTGCGGTCCGCGTCGACGAGCGGGGCCAGCCGGCGTACGGCGGCCAGACCTCGGTCGAAGTCGACTCCGGAGAACGTCTCTCCGACGTCGAAGGCCGCGCCGTGCCGGTTGTAGTTGCGGTGGTCGTCGGCGGGGAACTCAGTGTGCTCGTCGTAGCGGCCGGAGAGCAGGCCACTGGCGAGCGGCACGCGGGCGATGATGCCGACACCGCCTGCGGCCGCGGCCGGCAGCACCCGCTCCAGGGGCTTGTGGCGGACCGCGTTGAGGATGATCTGGACGCTGGCCACCCCCGGTCGGGCGATCGCGGTGAGGGCCTGGTCGCAGGTCTCGACGCTGACCCCGTACCCGGCGATGGCCTTTTCGGCGACGAGGGTGTCCAGGCCGTCGAAGACCTCGTCGGAGGAGAAGACCTCGGTGGGCGGGCAGTGCAACTGGACCAGGTCCAGGGTGTCCATGCCCAGGTTGGCCCGGGAGCGGTCGGTCCACTGCCGGAAGTTGGCCAGGGTGTACGCCTCCGGGCGCTGCTCGACGCGGCGGCCCATCTTGGTGGCGACGGTCAGCCCGGCGTCGGGTCGGGTGCGCAGGAAGCGGCCGATCAGCTGCTCGCTGCGGCCGTCGCCGTACACGTCGGCGGTGTCGAGGAAGGTGACCCCGGCGTCCACGGCGGCGGCGAGCACCGCCATCGCGTCGTCCTCGCTGACGGTGCCCCAGTCGGCGCCGAGTTGCCACGCGCCCAGGCCGACCGCGCCAACGGTCCGGCCGAGCCGGTTGAAGCTGCGCTGTTCCATGCCCCGAGCCTAGTGATCGGGTTGCCACCCTGCCACGGGAGCCGTACCGTCAGCAGTACGGACGTACGGTTTGGGAGGCGACCATGTGGGACCCGACGACCTACCTGCGCTTCGGCGACGAGCGATCCCGGCCGTTTCACGACCTCCTCGCCCGGATCCCGGCCGAGCGACCCCGGGCGGTGGTCGACCTCGGCTGCGGCCCCGGCCAGCTCACCGCCGTCCTCGCCGAACGCTGGCCGACCAGCCGGGTGCGCGGCCTCGACTCCTCGCCCGAAATGATCGAGCGGGCCGAAGCCCTCGGCGCGCCGGTCGACTTCGCGGTCGCCGACCTTCGCGACTGGCGTCCGGCCGGCGACGAGGACGTGGTGGTCACCAACGCGGCGCTGCAGTGGGTCCCCGGCCACCAGGAGCTGCTGCGCCGCTGGGCCACCGAGCTGCCCGTCGGCGCCTGGCTCGCCATGCAGGTCCCCGGCAACTTCGCCGCCGACTCGCACAGGGCCCTGCGGGAGGTCGCCAACCGGCCGACCTGGCGGGCCGAGGTCGCCCCGCTGCTGCGCGCGGACCCGGTCGACGACCCGGCCGACTACGCGGCGCTGCTGACCGCCGCCGGTTGCGAGGTGGACGCCTGGGAGACTACCTACGTGCACCTGCTGCCGGCTCGACCCGCCGCCGAGCACCCGGTGCTGGCCTGGATGGAGGGCACCGCGCTGCGCCCGGTCCGGGCCGCACTGGACGCCGCCGGCTGGTCCGCCTTCCGGGCCGAGCTGGGAGTACGGCTCACCGCGGCGTACCCGGTGCGGCTGGGTCAGGTGTACTTCCCGTTCCGCCGCGTCTTCGTCGTCGCCCGCACCGGCGACCATGCCCAGGAGAACCAGTGACCGACCTGTCCACCTTCATCGCCGGCCTGCCCAAGGTGGAGCTGCACGTGCACCACGTCGGCTCCGCCCTGCCCCGGATCGTCGCCGAGTTGGCGGCGCGCCACGAGGGGCGTACCCCCGTGCCGGCCGACCCGGACGCGCTCGCCAACTACTTCGAGTTCCGCGACTTCGCGCACTTCATCGAGGTCTACCTGAGCGTCGTGGATCTCATCCGCGACCCGGAGGACGTCTGGATCCTCACCCACGAGGTGGCCCGCGAGCTGGCCCGCCAACAGGTCCGGTACGCGGAGCTGACCATCACCCCGTACTCGCACGTCCGACGGGGCATTCCCGCGCCGGCGTTCTGCGAGGCGATCGAGGACGCCCGCAAGCGCGCCCTGGCCGACTTCGGCATCGAGCTGCGCTGGTGCTTCGACATCCCCGGCGAGGCCGGCCTGCCGGCAGCCGAGGAGACGCTGCGCATCGCGCTGGACGAGCGCCCGGACGGGCTGGTCAGTTTCGGTCTGGGCGGCCCGGAGATCGGCGTACCCCGACCGCAGTTCCGGCCCTACTTCGACCAGGCCCGCGCCGCCGGGTTGCGCTCGGTGCCGCACGCCGGGGAGACCACCGGGCCGCAGACCGTCTGGGACGCGCTGAACGAGTTGGGCGCCGAGCGGATCGGGCACGGCATCTCCGCCGCGCAGGACCCGCAACTGCTCGCGTACCTGGCCGAGCGGCAGATCGGGATGGAGATCTGCCCGACGTCCAACGTCCGCACCAGGGCGGTGGCCACCCTCGACGAGCATCCGCTGCCCCGGCTGGTCGAGGCCGGGCTGCTGGTCACCATCAACTCCGACGACCCGCCGATGTTCGGCACCACCCTCAACGACGAGTACGCGGTGGCGGCCCGCCTGCTCGGCGTCGGTGCCGAGGGCCTGGCCGGGCTGGCCCGCAACGCGGTGACCGCGTCCTTCCTGGACGCCGCCGGCCAGCAGCGCATCCTCGCCGAGATCGACGCGTACCTCGCGACCGCCGGCTGAGCTGGTCGGTCGGCTGGGCCGTTTGGTTGGCTGGGCCGGTTGGTTGGCTGGGCCGGTTGGTTGGCTGGGCCGGTCGGTTGAGCAGGGCGCGCGGCGGGAGCGTGGGTGTGGGGGGACCTGTGACTCCCGCCGCGCGCGCGGCTCCACCGGCCGCCGGTGCGTGGTGCGCTCGGCCGGTGGAACTGGTGGGTTCGTGCTCTGATCCTGTCAGCCCGCGGCCGATCCAACGCGGTCGTTAACCGCGATCTAAGGAAGACTTGCGCCGGCGCACAGCCCCGGGTTCAGCCGGGTCAGTCGTCGGTGGGGCGCTGGCGGGGCCAGCGACGTCCGGTGGCCTTCGTGTCCCGGGCGTCGCGGGCCATCCGACCGACCAGACCGAAGCGGCTGACCTGCCGGGGCGTCGCCTCCGGGTCGGCGAGCAGCATCACCACGCTGGCCCCGCCCAGCCGGGCCCGGTCGATGCTCACCGAGCCGTTGGCCTGCAACGCGACCCGCTTGGCGATGTCCAGCCCGAGCCCGGTCGAGCCCTGGTCACTGGCGCCCCGGCGCAGCGCCCGGTCCGGGTTGGCGATGCCGGGGCCGGCGTCGTCGATCCGGATCGCCACGTAACCGTCGCGCCGGGACACCGCCACCTCGAAGGCGGTGCCCTGCGGCGTGTAGCGGAAGACGTTGCCGATCACCGCGTCCAGCGCGGCGGCCAGTTCGGCCCGCGGCACCGGCGCCGGGATGCGCAGCTGAGCGCCGTTGACCCGGTGCGGCCGGTTCTGGTCGCCGGCCAACGCCGCCCAGAACACCATCCGGTCCCGGACCACCTCGCTGACGTCGCACATCGCCGGCCCGGCCTCGAGCGCCACCGTCTTACGGGTGGTCTTGATCAGCACGTCGATCTCACCCTCCAGGGTGACGATCGCCTGCCGGATCCGCCGGATCCCGCGCAGCCGGTCCAACTCCGCCGGGCTGAACGAACCCACGCTGGTGTCGTCGGACTCCAACGCCTCCGCGTCCAACCGCAGCACCGTCAACGGGGTACGCAGACGATGCGACAGGTCGGCCACCAACTCCCGCTCGTCGGTGCGGGCCGCGTCCAGCCGGTCCGCCATCCGGTTGAAGGCGTACCCGGCCTCGGCCAGCTCGCGCGGACCGGTCGGCTCGACCCGTACGCCGAGGTCCCCGTCGCCGATGGAGAGCGCGGCCTTGACCAGACCACGGGTGGAGTCCACCGCGCGGGCAGCGACCCGGTCGACCACCAGCACCGCCGCGCCGGCCATCGCCGCGCCGACCGCGAACAGCAGCAACCAGGTGCCGCCGGCGCCCTCGCCCAGCGTCGACTCCGGAAGGAACACCTCGACCACTGCCGTCCGGTCACCGAGGACGACCGGGTCGAGCCGGGCCACACCCCCGTCGACGTCGACGACCAACGACTGGCGTTCGGAGCGGGCCCGGTCCAGGTCGCTGCCGCTGGCCCGACCAGCCGACTCGTCCAACCCCAACCCGTGCACCACGGGCCGGGTGGGTGCGCCCTCGGCGCTGGCCACCACGGCACGCTCGACGACCGCCGGGTCGGTGCTGACCGCCAGCGCGCCGGTCACCAGGGCGCTGCGCCGCGCCGCGTCGGCGATGGCCTCGTCCCGGCTCTGCTCGCGCAGGCTGAGCCCGAGCGGGATCAGGAACGCGAGCGCCACGAGACTGCACATGCCGGCCGTGAGCAGGGCCAGCGCCGTCCTCAGTCCGGTGCCACCAGCCGGAATCCGACCCCCCGCACGGTGCGCAGGTAGCGCGGCTTCGCCGCGGACTCGCCCATCTTTCTGCGGAGCCAGTACAGGTGAACGTCGATGGTCTGATCCTCGCCGACCGATGGCTGCCGCCATACCTCCTCCAAGAGTTCCCGGCGGGACACTACCCGCCCAGGTCGTGCGGCGAGATACGCCAACAGGTCGAATTCCTTGCGGGTCAGCGCCAGCGGCTCCCCGTCGAGCTGGGCGCTGCGCTCGCCCACGTCCACCCGCAGCCCGCCGACGCTGTGCACAGCGGGCTGCACGGACCGACTGGCCCGGCCGGCCCGGCGCAGCACCGTGGTGATCCGGGCGTCCAGGTGCGCGCCGGTGAACGGCTTGACCATGTAGTCGTCGGCGCCGGCGCGCAGCAGCTTGACCACCGACTGCTCGTCGTCGCGGGCGGTGGCGATGATGATCGGAACGTCGGTGATGCCGCGCAACATCCGCAGCGCGTCCGAGCCGTCCAGGTCGGGTAGGCCGAGGTCGAGCACCACCAGGTCGGGTGTCTCCGCGGCGACCCGACGCAGGGCGTCCAACGCCGTACCCACGGCGTGCACGGCATGCCCCCGGTCGGTGAGGGACCGCAGCATCGCGCCGCGTACGACGTGATCGTCTTCGACCAGGAGCACGGAGGCCACGACAAGACCGTACTTGGCCTGGCAAGTTGATCGCGTTGCGGCGTGCCTGGCGACCGGGCAAGCTGGTACGACGATGTCGTTCACCCTGTTCGCCGATGCCCGCCTGGCGCTCGCCCGGGACAGCCTCGCCGGTCTCTCCACCGGCGACGCGCTCGGCGCGCAGTACTTCCTGCCGGGGCCGGTGCCCGTGGATCTCGCCGCCGACGCGCTGCCGTCGGCGCCCTGGGAATGGACCGACGACACCGAGATGGCCTGCTCGGTTCTCGCCCAGTTGGCCGACTCCGGCGGCATCGACCGGGACCGGCTGGCCCTCTCCTTCGCCGAGCGGTGCACCGAGCGCCGAGGCTACGGCGCGGGCGCGATGCTCATCCTGGGGCTTATCCGCACCGGCACCCCGTGGCCGCTGGCCGCCGCCTCCGCCTTCGACGGGCAGGGCTCCTGCGGCAACGGCGCGGCGATGCGGGTCGGCCCGCTGGGCGCGTACTTCGCCGACTCGACAGCGCGCGCCGCCGCCCAGGCCCGCGCGTCCGCCGAGGTGACGCACGCGCACCCGGAGGGGATCGCCGGCGCGGTCGCCGTCGCCGTCGCCGCCGCGCTGGCCGCCCGAGCCCGCCTCGACGGGCACCGGCCGGCCCCGGAGCGCCTGCTGGCCGGGATCGCCGCCGCGCTCGACCCGGTCACCGAGGTGTATCGGGGCGTACACCGGGCCGCCGGGCTGCTCGGCCGGCCGTTGCCCCAGGTGGTGGCGGCGCTCGGCAACGGCTCCCGGGTGACCGCCCAGGACACCGTCGGGTTCACCCTCTGGGTGGCCGCCACCCACCTCGACGACTATCCGGCGGCCATCGAGACGTGCGTACGGGCCGGTGGGGACGTGGACACCACGGCCGCCATCGCCGGAGCGGTGGTGGCGGCGCACACCGGCGTCGGCACCCCGGGCGGGGTGCCCGAAAAGTGGCTGGCCGCCCGCGAGCCGCTACCTACCTGGCTCCCCTGACCCCCGGGGCTGCCCGGGCGACCCGGGCTGCCTTGCCCTGCGCCTGCCCTGCCCTGCGCTGGCGCTGCCTACGATCAACTCGGCTTCCTGCGAATCGGGCTGTCCGTGCGGGGATGCAGCGGTTTCCAGGAACCCGAGTGGATCACCGCGATGCTGCGGGAACAGCGGGCTGCGGGTCGGCGGACCGGGGGTCCGCCGGCTGCGGGCTCGCGGGCGTTGGGTCTGGCGTTGCGGTGTCGTTCCCGCGGCCGGTTATCTCGGCCAGCGTCGCGGCCTCGTCCGGGTCGCCGGTCACCTCGGCGAGCGCGGTGGCCTCGCCCGGGTCGCGGCGGCGCCAACGGCTGACCAGCCAGCCGATCGCCGCGCCGCCGCCCAGCCCGGCCAGCAGGCCGGCGGCCAGCATCCCGTCGGCGCTGCCCTCGTCGGCGTTGCCCGATCGGGCCGGCGGTGCGGCGTCCACACCGTTGTCCGCTGCGGCCGGTGCGCCGGCCGCCGGGCCGGCGTGCCCGCCGTGCGCGGCCGGACCCGCCGCGCCGGGCGCCGCCGGCAGCAGGGCGAGCGTCGGGGCCCGGCGCGGACCGGTGGCGTCCGCCCACCGGACCACAGTGCCGTCGGCGTACGTCTGGACCACCTCGAAGGTGAGCCGCTCGGCCTGCGGCATCGGCCCCATGGAGAGCGCCAGCCGAGCCGGCCCGGGATCACTCTCACCGACCCGGACCCAGGTCACAGCGGTCGTCACAGTGCTCACCCCGGAGGAGTGGATACCGGCCACCGGCTTGTCCAGGGTGCGGGAGCTGATCCGGGGCGCCCAGCCGTTCACCGACATGGGGTAGACCTCGGCGATCGGCGCGTCGGCCGGCAGCCGCACCTCGATCTGGTTGGTCTTCGTACCGGCCCGTTCCTCCGGAACGCTGAACTCCAGCCGTACCGCCTCGCCCTGCCGGGCCTCGGTCGGGGTGGTCGTCACGTCCGCCGCGTACGCCGTGCCCGGCCAGAGCAGCAGCCCAGCGGCGGTCACCGCGGTCGCCGCCACGATCCGCCGCCGACGGCCACCGCCGTACGTGCTCGCCATCTCGTGCCCCCATCCGTGTCGACGCGGCCGGCACCGGTTTCCGGCCACACCTTCTAGTTCGGCTGCGAGGCGCGAAAGGTTCAACGTCGGCGGTAAGGAGGTGCCCTTCCCGGTCGCGGGCGGGTCGACCGATAGCATCGGCAGGAGCCGAGGATCGGCACCGTTTCGTACCACTTGGAGGAGTCACCGTGTCCGCACCCCGTACCCCCGCCGTGGCCGACCCCGTCGTCGTCGCCGCCGGGACCACGGCGGCCGACGCGGTGGCCGCGGCCGGACTGCCCGCGAACGGCCCCAAGGCGATCGTCGTGGTCCGCGACCCCGAGGGTCAGCTGCGCGACCTGGACTGGGCGCCGGCCGAGGAGACCGTCGTCGAGCCGGTGACCCTGGAGTCGCCCGACGGGCTCAACGTGCTGCGCCACTCCACCGCGCACGTCCTCGCCCAGGCCGTGCAGGACATCTTCCCCGAGGCCAAGCTGGGCATCGGCCCGCCCATCGAGAACGGCTTCTACTACGACTTCGACGTCGAGAAGCCGTTCCAGCCAGATGACCTCAGCAAGCTCGAGAAGCGCATGCAGGAGATCATCAAGTCCGGGCAGCGGTTCCGTCGTCGCCGCTTCGGCAGCCTGGACGAGGCGCGCTCGGAGCTGGCCGACGAGCCGTTCAAGCTGGAGTTGATCGAGGTCAAGGGCGAGGGCCTGGACACCGACGAGGTGATGGAGGTGGGCGGCGGCGAGCTGACCATCTACGACAACCTCGACGCCAAGGAGGACAAGGTCTGCTGGTCGGACCTGTGCCGGGGTCCGCACCTGCCGACCACCCGACTGATCGGCGCGTTCAAGCTGATGCGCTCCGCCGCCGCGTACTGGCGGGGGTCGGAGAAGAACCCCCAACTACAGCGGGTGTACGGCACCGCGTGGCCGACCCGCGACGAGCTCAAGGCGTACCTGAAGCTGTTGGAGGAGGCCGCCCGGCGCGACCACCGCAAGCTCGGCGCGGACCTCGACCTGTTCAGTTTCCCCGACGAGATCGGCTCCGGCCTGGCGGTCTTCCACCCCAAGGGCGGCATCATCCGCCGCGAGATGGAGCACTACTCGCGGCGGCGGCACGAGGAGGCGGGGTACGAGTTCGTCAACACCCCGCACATCACCAAGGCGCAGCTGTTCCAGACCTCCGGTCACCTGCCGTACTACGCGGACACCATGTTCCCGCCCATGCAACTGGAGGGCGCGGACTACTACCTCAAGGCGATGAACTGCCCGATGCACAACCTGATCTTCAGGTCGCGCGGGCGGTCGTACCGGGAGCTGCCGCTGCGGATGTTCGAGTTCGGCACCGTCTACCGGTACGAGAAGTCCGGCGTCGTGCACGGTCTCACCCGGGTCCGTGGCCTGACCCAGGACGACTCGCACATCTACTGCACCCGTGAGCAGATGGCCGGCGAGCTGTCCACGCTGCTCAGCTTCGTGCTCGACCTGTTGCGCGACTACGGCCTGGACGACTTCTACCTGGAGCTGTCGACCCGGGACGACTCGCCCAAGTTCATCGGGGCCGACGAGGACTGGGCCGAGGCCACCGAGGCGCTGCGCACCGCCGCCGCGACCTCCGGCCTGGACCTGGTCCCCGACCCGGGCGGCGCGGCGTTCTACGGGCCGAAGATCTCCGTGCAGGCCCGGGACGCCATCGGCCGGACCTGGCAGATGTCCACCATCCAGGTCGACTTCAACCAGCCGGAGCGGTTCGCGTTGGAGTACCAGGCCGCCGACGGTAGCCGGCAGCGGCCCGTGATGATCCACCGTGCGCTGTTCGGGTCGATCGAGCGGTTCTTCGGGGTGCTCACCGAGCACTACGCGGGTGCCTTCCCGGCCTGGCTCGCGCCGGTGCAGGTGGTGGGCATCCCGATCCGCGAGGACCACACCGACTACCTGCACGGCTTCGTCGCGGCGCTGCGCGCCGAGGGCATCCGGGCGCAGGTGGACGCGGGTGACGACCGGATGCAGAAGAAGATCCGGACGGCGCAGCAGCAGAAGATCCCGTTCATGGTGATCGCCGGTGACGACGACGTGGCCGCCGGTACGGTCTCCTTCCGCTACCGCGACGGCTCCCAGCGCAACGGGGTGCCGGTCGCCGAGGCGGTGACCCACGTGCTGGACGTGGTCAGCTCGCGGACCAACATCGGCCCGTCCGCCGCCGCGGAGTAACGAGACCACCGCACGGCCCGCTCGCACGGCCCCCGCGCCCATGACCGTGCTCGATCCAGGAAGTAGTGGCCTCCCCGGTGGGGAAGGCCACTACTTCCATGTTCGAGCGCGATCTTCGCCGGGAGGCGGCGGGGGTCAGATGCCGCAGTTGGGCGCTGACCAGCCTCCGACCGCTGCCACGTGGGTGTGGTCGTTGTGGTCGGGGTAGCCGGGGCCGAGGATCTGCCCGAAGCCGTGGTTGCGGGCCTGCTGCGCCAGCCGGCAGAACGACGGGGAGCCGACCAGGTCGACCCCGTCGCCGTACAGGTGTCGGCTGTTCGACGCTCCGCCGACCGCGCTGTTGCAGGCGTAGCTGCGGAAGCTGCTGCTGATCGCGATGGACACGTCGCCGAGGGCGTGGCGCATGGCCTGGAGCTTCCACATCGAGACGAGTGCGTTGAACCGGGCGGTGCTCGCCGAGACCGCGCCGCCGGACCAGTCACTGTTGCACTTGTTCAGCTCGGGGTAGCTGAAGTTGGCCGGGGTGCAGTCGTTGTCCTGGAGGGCGTAGAGCCGGTTGAACGTCTGTGGGCCGGCGATGCCGTCGGCCGGCAGCCCGTACGCCTGCTGGAAGCGGATCACCGCCGATCGGGTGGCCGGGCCGTACGCGCCGTCGAGGGTGAGCACCGCGCCGTAGCCGGGGTAGCCGGCGACCCGGATCTGGAGTTGCCGGACATCCTCGCCGGACGCCCCCTGGGCCAGGGTGCGCCCCCAGGTGTAGCAGCCGTCCGCCTGGGCCGCGCCGGCGGTGAGGGTGACGCCGGCCACTGTGGTGGCGGCGGTCAACGCCAGTGCCGCGAGGAACCTGCCGAGCCGTCGGAACATGTAACCCTCCATCGATTCATGGAAGTGCGTGGATGCATGGAAGTTTCAGGCTTCCGCCTTGATCCGTCAAGAACTTGCAGTCCCGGGTTTCCCGAAGGCAGGTGTCGCGGCGTGCCCGCGGGGCTCCGTAGGATCGGCTCGTGACAGGGGCGGAACGGCACACGGACAGTGACGGCATGGCGGACGGCCTGGAGCGGCTCTGGACGCCGCACCGGATGACCTACATCTCCGGCGAGGACCGCCCGGCCGAGGGCTACGAGAAGCCCACCGGCTGCCCCTTCTGTCGGGGGCCGAAGCTGCCCCCGCAGGAGAGCCTGGTGGTGGCCCGCGGCGAGCACGTCTTCGTGGTGCTCAACCTCTACCCGTACAACCCGGGGCACCTGCTGGTCTGCCCCTACCGACACGTCGCCGACTACACCGACCTGGACGTGCCGGAGACCACCGAGCTGGCGTCGTACACCCAGACCGCCATGCGGGTGATCCGCAAGGTCAGCAACGCCCACGGCTTCAACCTGGGCATGAACCAGGGCGGGGTGGCCGGCGCCGGCATCGCCGCGCACCTGCACCAGCACGTGGTGCCGCGCTGGGGCGGCGACGCGAACTTCATGCCCGTGATCGGCCGTACCAAGGTCCTGCCGCAGCTGCTCGGCGACACCCGCGACCTGCTCGCCCGCGCCTGGCCGTCCTGACCGCCGCCGGTCGCGCAACGCCGGTCGCGCGACCTCCGCACCGGTCCGGCTAGTCGGCGCGCAGCAGCGAGGTCAGCTCCGACCAGCTCTCCACCCGGCGTACGTGGGGCAGCAGTGCGGCGTGTGCGGCGACCTCGGCCTTTCGGGGCCGGAACAGGAAGCGGTGCGGCACCGAGGCGAGATAGCCGAGCACCTCCAGCTTGTCGTCCACGAAGTGGGTCAGGTCGAGGCGTCTGGCGATCGGCGCCTTGTCCGGTCGGGTGCGGCAGAAGTGCACCCGCTCGACCGGGACGCCGGTGCGGGCCGGAAAGTCGTGGTGGGCCAGCCACTCCCGGGTGCGCCGTTCGGTGGCCTCCCCGCACTTGGACACCAGGTGCACCTCGTCGAACGCCGGGCCGAGCGCCGCGAGCGCGTCGAACGCCCCGCCGACGGCCGGGGTACGCAGGTAGTGCGCGCCGAAGAACGAGGTGTCCGCGTCGTCGTCGGCCGGCTCGATGATCACACCGCCGATGTCCACCCCGAGCCGTCGCATGGCGCTGATCATGCCGCACCGTGACCGTCTCCGTGCACCCGCGTGTCCGCCAGCGGATCTGCTACGCCCCGGCTCGCCGAAGGTGGCACGATCGGCCGATGGCAGTCACGACACGGGTGTTGGGGCGCAGCGGCATCGAGGTCAGCGCCCTCGGCATGGGGTGCTGGGCGATCGGCGGGCCCTGGGCGGAGGGCACCCAGCCACTGGGCTGGGGCGCGGTGGACGACGACGAGTCGGTGCGCGCGGTACGCCGGGCACTCGATCTGGGCATCACCCTCTTCGACACTGCCGACACGTACGGGGCCGGGCACGGTGAGCGGGTGCTCGGTCGCGCGCTCGCCGGTCGCCGCGACGACGCCGTGATCGCCACCAAGTGGGGTTACACCTTCGACGAGGCCGCCCGGCAGGCCACCGGCGAGGACGCGTCGCCCGGGTACCTGCGCACTGCCGTGACCGCCTCGCTGCGCCGGCTGGACACCGACCGGATCGACCTCTATCAGCTGCACCTGGCCGACCTGTCGGTGCCGAGGGCGCAGGCGCTCATCGGGACCTGCGAGGACCTGGTGGCCGAGGGCCTGATCCGCGCGTACGGGTGGAGCACCGACCGCACCGACCGGGCCGTCGCGTTCGGGCACGCCGCCGCCGGTGCCACCGCCGTGCAACACGCCCTGTCGGTGCTGCGCGACGCCCCCGAGCTGCTCGCCGTCTGCGACAAGTACGACCTGGCCAGCGTCAACCGGGGCCCGCTCGGGATGGGGCTGCTCACCGGCAAGTACACGGCCGGGTCGACGCTTCCCCGCGACGACGTGCGCGGGCTGGCCCCGGGCTGGTTGGAGTGGTTCCGGGGTGGCCGGCCGGCACCGGAGTGGCTGCGCCGGGTCGGCGCGGTCCGTGCCGCGCTCACCGCCGACGGGCGCACCCTCGCCCAGGGCGCATTGGGCTGGATCTGGGCGCGCAGCGGTCGCACCATCCCGATCCCGGGCTGCCGTACGGTCGCCCAGGTCGAGGAGAACGCCGCCGCGCTGCACCGGGGCCCGCTGCCGGCGGACCAGTTCGTCGAGGTGGAGCGTCAGCTCGCCGCCGTCCGCACCGCGGCCCTGCGCGACGCCGACCGCCCACACTGGCCCCGTCCGACCCACCCCACCGTCCACCCCTGAGAGCTGTGCGGGCCGGCGAGCTCTGTGGGCGCCGCAAAGGCCGGACGGCAGCCGGGTACTGGCCGCGAACTCTGGCCGTCCCGGCCATCGGACACAAGCGCAGGAAATTAGATCCCATCGGTCATTCCCGATCGACCATCGGGCATCCATGACCTTGGCGCAACCCTGCATCTACCAGGAATCGGCAAGGATGCATGTCACGTCTAGAGAACTGGAGCATGCGTGTCTTCGATGAACAGAAGGAAGCTGATCGCGCTCGGCGCCGGCGCGGTCGCCGCAGTGGCGACCGGCACCGCGGCACAGGCCGCACCGTCCACCGACGGAGCGCTGGCCGCCGCCCCGGCCGCCGCCGACCTCGCAGCCACCCTTCCGGGGGGGTTCACGAGCAGGTACGCGGAGGTCAACGGAGTCCGGCTGCACTACGTCGCCGGTGGGCGCGGGGCGCCCTTGATCCTGCTGCACGGCTGGCCGCAGACCTGGTGGGAGTACCACAAGGTGATGCCGGCGCTGGCCACCCGATACCGCGTGATCGCCGTGGACCTGCGCGGTGCCGGCGGCTCCAGCAAGCCGGCGTCCGGGTACGACAAGAAGACCTTGGCGGCGGACATCGCGGCGCTGGCCGGGGCGCTGGGCTACGCCAAGGTGAACGTCGTGGGTCACGACATGGGGTCGATGGTCGCCTACAGCATGGCGGCGAACCACCCCGCGGTCGTCAACAAGATCGCCATGCTGGACGTGGAACACCCGAACAGCAACTACTACGAGTTCCGGATGCTGCCGGCGCCGGGTGCCCCGTTCCACCCCTGGTGGTTCGCCTTCAATCAGGTGTCACAGCTGCCGGAGCAGCTCATCACGGGCCGGTCCCGCTTCCTCGTCGACTGGATGTTCGACAACCTCCTGGTCAACAAGCAAGCCATAAGCGATTTCGACAGGGCCGTCTACGCCCAGGCATATTCAACTCCGGACGCCATCCGGGGCGGCAACGGCTGGTACAAGGCGCTGGGCCAGGACATCGTTGACAACGGGACGTACGCGCCGGTGACCGTCCCGGTCCTAGGTATCGCCCACGACATCTTCTACCCGAGCTTTGCCGCGACGCTCACCCAGCAGGCCACCAACGTGCAGCTGGTACAGATCGCCAACACCGGGCACTACTTCGTGGAGGAGCAGCCCCAGGTGCTCGTCCAGCACCTGAGGTCGTTCTTCGGCTGAGCGGGCCGAACTGAGGCTCCGGGCGGCGATCGCCACCGGCAGCAGCGGCTCCGGCATCTCCCAGGGGGCGATCAGCAGCGGGTCGTCAGTGGTCGAGATGGTGTCGCCGGTCTCGGCGCTGCCCGACTTGGTGATCGCGCAGATGTCACCGGCCACGCAGAGCGACACCTCCCGCACTGTGGCGCCCAGCGGGGTGTAGATGTGCCCGACCCGCTCGTCGGCGTCGTGGTCGGGGTGCCCACGTTCGGCCATGCCGTGCCCGGAGACGTGCACCCTCTGGTCGGGGCGCAGCGTGCCGGAGAAGACCCGTACCAGCGAGACCCGACCGACGTGGCGGTCGATGGTGGTCTTGACGACCTCGGCGACCAGCGGCCCGGCCGGGTCGCAGCTCAGCGGCGGACGCGGTGAGCCGTCCACGCCGGTCACCGCCGGCAGCTCGTGCTCCAGCGGCGAGGGGAACGCGGCGGTCAGCACCTCCAGCAGCACGTCCAGCCCGACACCGGTCTGGGCGCAGACCGGCACCACCGGGTAGAAGTGGCCCCGGGCGACGGCCTTCTCCAGGTCGTCGATGAGCACCTCGTCGCCGATCTCCTCGCCGTCGAGGTAGCGGTCCATGAGGGTCTCGTCCTCGCTCTCGGCGATGATCCCCTCGATCAGCTCGTCGCGGGACTCGTCGATGGCCCGCTGGTGCTCCGGGTCCGGGTCGCGGACGTCGGCGGGCAGCCCGGCACTGTAGTCGAAGACCCGACGGGTGATCAGGCCGAGCAGCCCCTCGGTGGACACCCCGTCGTCGCCGAGCATCGGCAGGTAGAGGGGCATCACGTTGTCGCCGAAGAGGCGCTGGCAGAGCGCCACCGTCTCGTCGACGTCGGCGCGGGGTTGGTCCAGTCGGGCCACCGCGACCGCGCGGGGCATGTCGACGGCGGCGCACTCCTCCCAGAGCGCGACGGTCGCCGCGTCCATGCCGCCCGCGGCGGAGACCACGAAGAGCGCGGCGTCGGCGGCCCGCAGCCCGGCGCGCAACTCGCCGACGAAGTCGGCGTACCCGGGGGTGTCCAGCAGATTGACCTTGATGCCGTTGTGCAGCAGTGGCGCACAGGACAGGCTGACCGAGCGCTGCTGGCGTACGGCGGCGGGGTCGTGGTCGCCGACAGTGGTGCCGTCGGCGACGGTGCCGACCCTGCCGATCGTGCCGGTCGCGGCGAGCAGGGCCTCGACCAGTGTGGTCTTGCCCGCCCCGGAGTGCCCGACGAGCACCACGTTGCGAACCCGCTCGGGCTCGGTCACCACCGGCGTGCCGCCGGTGGAACCCTTCTCGTGACTCTTCTGCGCCATGGGGCGCACCTCCCTCAGCCGGTGGTGGTGGCGACCGCCGCGCGAGGTGGAAGCGGCCCGGGGCGAGTGCGCGGCGATATCCTCCGGTGGTCTGCTGCACAGCGGGAACGGGACGGGCGGACGGGTGAGCTGGCTCACCTCCCGGCTCGATCTCACACCCGTTGCCGGGTAGGCACAAGCCTCTCCCGGGCGGGTCGGCGGTACCGTCCGTATCGCCGGAGCTGGGCGGACCGTTATCGTGGGGACCGCCATGGCGAAGATCTTCCAAGTGTCGGCCCGCGCGGGGATGACCCGCGTCGTCGAGCCGATTGCCCGCGCCCTGCTGCGCGCGGGCGTCACCCCCAATGCCGTCACCGTCGCGGGCACCGTTGGTGTGCTCGTCGGCGCGCTCGGCTTCGGTGCCCGCGGCCACCTGGTCGCGGGCGCGTTGATCGTCACCCTGTTCGCGCTCACCGACCTGCTCGACGGGACGATGGCCCGGATGAGCGGCGGCTCCACCAAATTCGGCGCGTTCCTCGACTCAAGCATGGACCGGGTAGCCGACAGCGCCGTCTTCGGTGCCGTCGCGTACTGGCTGGCCACAGAGAACGACTACTCCGGGGTGGCCGCCGCGTTGGTCTGCCTGGCCGCCGGCAGCCTGGTCTCCTATGTCAAGGCTCGCGCCGAGGGGCTCGGCATGACCTGCAACGTGGGCATCGCCGAACGCACCGAGCGGCTGCTGATCGTCGGGGTCGGCGGGATCCTCACCGGCGTCGGTGTCGATCCGGCCCTGGAGATCGCGCTCTGGCTGCTCGCCGCCGTGTCGATCTTCACGGTGGGGCAGCGGATGACGCACGTCTACCGCCAGGCCCAGCAGCTCCAGCCGGACGGCCAGGCATGAGTGGCGTGCCGGCGACTCGGACGACCGGCGGCCGAGTCGCGTGAACCTCACCGAGCTGGGCTACATCGCCGGGTGGCGGGTGGTCCGCGCGCTACCCCGGCCGTTGGTGGCGGCGGCGTTCCAGGCGGGCGCGGACCGCGCCCACCGCGCCGGCGGCGGGGGTACGGCCCGACTGCGCGCGAACCTGCGTCGGGTGGTCGGCCCGGAGCTGCCCGACGCCGAGTTGGACGATCTCGTCAAGCGCGGGTTGCGCTCGTACGCCCGGTACTGGATGGAGGCGTTCCGGCTGCCCGCACTGAGCCGGTCGCAGATCCTGTCCGGTTTCCGGCTCGACGGCGCCGAGCTGCTCGCCGCCGACGTGGCCGCCGGTCGGGGCGCGGTGGTGGCCCTGCCGCACGCCGGCAACTGGGATGCCGCTGGCGCCTGGGTGGCGGCCACCGGTTGGCCGATCACCACCGTCATGGAGCGGCTCAAGCCGGAGGGCTTGTACAAGCGTTTCCTGGCCTTCCGGGCGAGTCTGGGGATGGAGATCCTGCCGACCCACGGAGGGCCGCGTCCGGCGTTCGACGTGCTGCTGGACCGGCTGCGGGCCGGTGCGGTGGTGCCGTTGCTGGCCGACCGGGACCTCTCCGCCCGGGGGGTGGAGGTGGACTTCTTCGGCGGGAAGACCCGGATGCCCGCCGGGCCGGCGCTGCTCGCGCTGCACACCGGCGCGCCGCTCTACGTGGCCTCGCTGTGGTACGAAGCGGATGCCGCCCGCGCGTCGCTGGCTGGTCCGCTGCCGGTGCCGGGCCCCGAGGCGGGGCCGCTGGACCAGCGGGTCCGGTCGCTGACCCAGCTGATCGCCGACGGTCTGGCGGCGGGTATCGCCCGCCATCCGGAAGACTGGCACATGTTGCAGCGGATGTGGCTGGACCAGGCGAGGTCGGGGGAGGGCGCGGCGCTGCCCTCGTCGGCCTCCGGCCCGGCCTGAGGAGGTGGGCTGACGGATGCGGATCGGCATCGTGTGCCCGTACTCCTTCGACGTGCCCGGTGGGGTGCAGAACCACGTCATGGACCTCGCCGAGGCGCTGATCGCGCTGGGCCACGAGGTCAGCGTGCTCGCGCCGGCCGACGAGGATTCGCCGCTGCCGGAGTACGTGGTGTCCGCCGGGCGGGCCGTCCCGCTGCCGTACAACGGTTCGGTGGCCCGGATCGCGTTCGGCCCGGTGTCGACCGCCCGGGTGCGGCGATGGATCACCAACGGCGACTTCGACGTGCTGCACGTGCACGAGCCGCTCACGCTGAGTCTGTCGCTGCTGGCCGTGCTCTCCGCCCGTGGCCCGGTGGTGGCCACGTTCCACACCGCGATGACCCGTTCGCGGGTCCTCGCCGCCGCGCAGGGTGTGCTCCAGATCGTGTTGGAGCGGATCACGGCCCGGATCGCGGTGAGCGCGCTGGCCCGCAAGGTGCAGGTCGAACACATGGACGGCGGGGCGGTGGAGGTCCCCAACGGGGTGGCGGTGGCCAAGTTCGCCGACGCCGAGCCGTTGCCGGGCTGGCCGGGGGAGTGCGCGACCGGCACCGGCGGCACGCTCGGCTTCCTGGGCCGCTTCACCGAGGCACGCAAGGGCTTCCCGGTGCTGCGGGACGCGTTCGTGGCGCTGGCCGAGACCCGGCCCGGTCTGCGGTTGCTCGTCGCCGGCCCGGGTGACCCCGACGACCTGTACGACCAGTTCCCCGCCGAACTGCACGAGCGGATCACGTTCCTCGGCCTGGTCAGCGAAGCGGACAAGGCGCGCATGCTGCGCAGTGTGCACCTCTACGTCGCACCGAACACCGGCGGTGAGTCGTTCGGCATGATCCTCACCGAGGCCCTCGCCGCGGGTACGACGGTCATCGCCAGCGATCTGGACGCGTTCCGGCGGGTCCTCGACGGTGGGCGGGCCGGTCGGCTCTTCCCCACGGGCGACCCGGTGGGGCTGCGTGACGTGCTGGCCGAGCTGCTTGACGACCCGGCCGCGCGGGCCGCGCTGAGTGCCTGCGGCGATCAGGTGGTCGCGAATTTCGACTGGCCGGTGGTTGCTCGCCGCGTTCTGGAGGTATACGCAGCGGCGATCGAGGCAACCGACGGGCGGGTCATCGACCAGGAATGGGTGGGGCTGAGCTGAGCCGGTGTGACGGGTGGTGCGGCGGTGACCGGCGGGACCGGTCCGGCCGCGCCCAATCGGACGAAACGGAGCAGCACTACGATGCCGCACATGTGGTGGGTGGTGGCCGCGAGCGTGGTCGTGGGGCTGGTCGCGGCGTACCTCATCTGGACCGCCGGCCGGGTGGAGCGGCTCCAGGGCCGCGCGGAGCTGGCGGCCCGGGCCCTCGACGCCCACCTGCTGCGCCGCGCGGCGGCAGCCGCGGTCCTGGCTGAGCGGCGTTTCGGCGTCGAGCTGTACGCGGCGGCCCGGATCGCCCTGGACGCCAGCCCGGACGAGCGGGAGGCGGCGGAGAACGACCTCACCCGGCAGTTGCGCGGCGTCCAGTTGGATCCGGGCGACCCGGACTGCGCGGCGGTCATCGCCGCGAGTCGTCGGCTCGCGTTGTCCCGGCAGGTGCACACCGACCTGGTCCGGGACGCCCGCTCGGCGCGCAGCCGGCCGCTGGTGCGCCTGTTGCGGATGGGGCGGGGCCGGGAGTGGCCGCGCTACTTCGACATCGACGACCCGACCCTCGTCGTGCCGGCGGACGTCCCCGCCGCCTGACCCGCTGCTCCCAACTGGGCGGGGGCAGGGACGGTGACCACTGCCACAGTGCAGGCCACCGGGGGTCTGATTGGCTGTCGGTACGGCGTTGGACCGCGCGTAGCATTTTCGCTGCCACCCCCAGAGCATGTCCAAGGAGCGATGACCCGTGCCCGAAAACACCGCCTCGAACACCGGTACCGCCCCCGTCGTCGGCACCGCCCGCGTGAAGCGTGGCATGGCCGAGATGCTCAAGGGCGGCGTGATCATGGACGTCGTCAACGCCGAGCAGGCCAAGATCGCTGAGGACGCCGGCGCCGTCGCGGTGATGGCCCTGGAGCGGGTGCCCGCCGACATCCGCGCGCAGGGTGGCGTGTCCCGGATGAGCGACCCCGACATGATCGACGGGATCATCGAGGCGGTCTCCATCCCGGTGATGGCCAAGGCCCGCATCGGCCACTTCGTGGAGGCGCGGATCCTCCAGTCGCTCGGCGTGGACTACGTCGACGAGTCCGAGGTGCTGACCCCGGCCGACTACGCGAACCACATCGACAAGTGGGCGTTCACAGTGCCCTTCGTCTGTGGCGCGACCAACCTGGGCGAGGCGCTGCGCCGCATCACCGAGGGCGCGGCGATGATCCGCTCCAAGGGCGAGGCGGGCACCGGTGACGTCTCCAACGCCACCACCCACATGCGGAAGATCCGCCAGGAGATCCGCCGGCTGGCCTCGCTGCCGACCGACGAGCTGTACGTCGCGGCCAAGGAGTTGCAGGCCCCGTACGAGCTGGTCAAGGAGGTCGCCGAGAGCGGCAAGCTGCCGGTGGTGCTGTTCACCGCGGGCGGGATCGCCACGCCGGCCGACGCGGCGATGATGATGCAGCTCGGCGCGGAGGGCGTCTTCGTGGGTTCCGGCATCTTCAAGGCGGGCAACCCGGCGCAGCGGGCCGCCGCGATCGTCAAGGCGACCACCTTCCACGACGACCCGGACGTGCTGGCCAAGGTTTCCCGGGGTCTCGGCGAGGCGATGGTCGGCATCAACGTCGACGAGATCCCGCAGCCGCACCGCCTGGCCGAGCGCGGTTGGTGAGCGTGAGGAGTGAGCCGCTCGTGCGAGCCCCGCAGTCGCGAGCGAAAGACGGGTTGGTGAGCGCTCTTTCCGGGCGGCGGACGCGGAGAGGAACGGTGCGACCATGACGGCACCCGTGATCGGTGTGCTGGCGCTCCAGGGCGACGTCCGCGAGCACGTGGCGGCGCTGGCCGCGGCGGGCGCGGACGCCCGCCCGGTCCGCCGTCCGGCGGAGCTGGACGCGGTCGACGGCCTGGTCATCCCCGGCGGCGAGTCCACCACCATGAGCAAGCTCGCCGACATCTTCGAGA
>NZ_JAGPXY010000044.1 GCF_018070325.1 Micromonospora sp. H61 | reverse complement strand
CTCCCCCGCCGACCACCCCGCCGCCGGCCGGTGCCTGCACGGCTACGGACCAGGTGACCGGTCAGTGGTCCGGCGGCTTCCAGGCCGACGTGAAGGTGACCGCAGGTGGCTCACCCACCCAGGGCTGGTCGGTGAGCTGGAACTACGGCAACGGCCAGCGGGTCACCTCGTCGTGGAACGCGACGGTCAGCACCAACGGCACGCTGGTCACCGCACGTAACACCAACAACAACGGCACCCTTGCCGCCGGAGCGAGCACCACGTTCGGTTTCCTCGGCTCGTGGAACGGCAGCAACCCGGTTCCGCTGGTCTCCTGTACGACGACCAGTTGATCCCCGTCCGGCGCCGCACCCGGGCGGGGGTGCGGCGCCGGCCGGCGGGGGTCAGACCAGGCAGTTGACGATCTCGGCCACCGAACGGCGGCGGCCGGTGTAGAACGGGACCTCTTCGCGGACGTGCCGGCGGGCGCCGGAGGCGCGCAGGTCCCGCATCAGGTCGACGATCCGGTGCAGCTCGTCGGCCTCGAAGGCGAGCATCCACTCGTAGTCGCCGAGCGCGAACGAGGCGACAGTGTTGGCCCGCACGTCCGGGTAGCCGCGGGCCATCTTGCCGTGCTCGGCCAGCATCTCGCGCCGCTCGGCGTCGGGCAGCAGGTACCACTCGTAGGAGCGGACGAACGGGTACACACAGATGTAGGGGCGAGCCTCCTCACCGGCCAGGAACGCCGGGATGTGGCTCTTGTTGAACTCCGCCGGCCGGTGCAGCGCCATCTGCGACCACACCGGGGTCAGCGCCCGCCCCAGGGTGGTGCGGCGGAACCGCAGGTAAGCGTCCTGGAGCGCGTCGGGGGACGCGGAGTGCCACCAGATCATCACGTCCGCGTCGGCGCGCAGCCCGGAGACGTCGTACACGCCCCGGACCACCACGTCCTTGCCGGCCAGCTCGTCGAAGAGGGACACCACCTCGCCGGTGACGTTGTCCCGCAGCGACGGCAGCGGGGAGCTGGCCCGGAACACCGACCACATGGTGTAGCGGATGCTGTCGTTCAGCTCCCGCAACCGGGCCGCGTTGGTCTGCTCGGTCATCTCGCCGATCCTCCCAGTGCTGTGATGATCTCTTCGGCCGCCGTCTCGCCGGAACGGACGCAGACCGGGATGCCGACGCCGTCGTAGCCGGCGCCGGCGAGGACCAGTGTGGGGTGCGCGGCCCGCAGCGCCGTCCGCGCCGCGTCGAGCCGGTCTGCGTGCCCCGGCGCGTACTGCGGCAGCGCACCGCCCCACCGCTGCACGTGCCCGTCGACCGGGGCGGGCAGCGGGGTGCCGAGCACCGCCGACAACTCCCGGTGCACGGTGGCCGCCAGGTCCGCGTCGGGGCGCTGAAGGTGCGCCTCCTCGCCGTACCTGCCCACCGAGGCGCG
This sequence comes from Micromonospora sp. H61, assembly GCF_018070325.1. Taxonomy (GTDB): domain Bacteria; phylum Actinomycetota; class Actinomycetes; order Mycobacteriales; family Micromonosporaceae; genus Micromonospora; species Micromonospora salmantinae. The sequence continues at coordinate 52,117 of NZ_JAGPXY010000044.1, read as the reverse complement.
CACCAGCGCCAACCCGTCCGGCCGGCGCAGGTGCCCCCACTTGGTGGTGAAGAAGGTCGCCGCCTTGATCAGCAGGCCCTCGGTGCTCGGCACCAGGAAGCCGGACAGCTCGGGCAGTCGCGGCTGCGGCAACGCCATGGTGACCAGCGCGACGCTCGCGTAGTCCAGCGCGCCGACGCCCGCCGCCACCGCCGGCGCGGGGCCGGCGAGCAGACGCGCCGCCGGTCGCGCCGGCACCGCCAGCACCACGGCGTCCACGTCCACCATCGACGACTCCAGCTCGGCGCGTCTGCCGCCGCGCCGCGACCTGGAGCCGTCGTCAGGGTCGCGGGTCGGGCCGACGGTGAGCCGCCAACCCGTGTCGGTCGCTGTCAACTCGCGCACTGCGGCGTCCCGCCGTACCGTCGCGCCGCTGGCCGTCACGGCCGCCTCGACCAGGGTGCTGAGCCCACCGACGAGGGTGCCGAAGACCGGGGCGCCGGGCGCACGCGGCGCGGCGGCCTGCGCGGCCCGGACCGCGCCGACCAGGGTGTGCTCCACCCGGGCCGTGCGGGCCAGCGCCGGCATCGTCGTGACCAGTGAGAGATCGTCGGCGCGGCCCGCGTACACGCCGCCCAGCATCGGGTCGACCAGCCGCTCGACCACCTCGTTGCCGAAGCGGGACCGGACCAGCGCGCCCACCGAGACGTCCGCGTCCGGCCCGACCAGCGGCCGACCACCGTCGGTGTCGGCGTCCGCGGCCGGGCGGGCGACAGTGGCCACCCGATCCAGATCCCCGGGTACGCCCACCAGGGTGCCGCCCGGGATGGGGCGCAGCCCTCCGTCGATGACCAGCGCGGCCTGCCCCACAGTGGGGTGCACGATCTTCTCGGCCAATCCGAGCCGGCGGGCCAACGCCACCGCCGCGCTCTCGGCGCCGGTCGGGTCGCGCATCAGGAACGACTCCGCGCCGAACTCGACCGGCTGACCAGCCAGCTCCCCGGTGCGCAGCTTCCCGCCCAGCACGCCGGACTGCTCGTACACAGTGATCTCGGTGCCGGCCGGCGCGCGGTCGCGCAGGCGGACCGCGGCGGCCAGACCGGCGATCCCGCCGCCGACCACCGCCACCCGCCAGGGCCGCCGCATTCCCGGTCAGCCCTGGTCGGCTCGGCGGCTGGACAGCTCGTGCACCAGCGCGACCACCCGGGTCAGCACCTCCGGGTCGGTCTCCGGCAGCACCCCGTGGCCGAGGTTGAACACGTGCCCGGGAGCCGCCCGGCCCTGCTCCAGGATGCGGCGCACCTCGGCCTCGACGACCGGCCACGGCGCGAGCAGCACGCACGGGTCCAGGTTGCCCTGCACCGCCTTGTCCGCGCCGATCCGGCCGGTGGCCACGTCCAGTGGCGTACGCCAGTCGACGCCGACCACGTCGGCCCCGGCCTCGCCCATCGCGCCGAGCAGCTCGGCGGTGCCCACCCCGAAGTGGATCCGGGGCACCCCGGCATGCGACGGCTCCGGCTCGGCACGTCCGTCGCCGCGCCCCGACCCGGAGCAGTCGTCGACCAGCCCACTCAGCACGGCTGTCGAGTGCGGCAACACGAAACGGCGGTAGTCGGCCTCGGAGAGCGCGCCGGCCCACGAGTCGAACAGTTGCACGGCGGAGACGCCGGCCTCGATCTGCACCCGCAGGAAGGCCAAGGTCACCTCGGCCAGCCGGGCGCAGAGCGCGTGCCACAGCTCCGGGTCGCCGTACATCAGGGCCTTGGTCTTCGCGTGGGTGCGCGACGGCCCGCCCTCGACCAGGTAGCTGGCCAGCGTGAACGGCGCGCCGGCGAAACCGATCAGCGGGGTGTCGCCCAGCTCGACCACCAACTGCCGGACGGCCTCGTCCACGTACGAGACGTCGTCGCGGGTGATCTGGCGGATCCGTTCCACGTCGGCGGCGGTGCGGATCGGCTCGGCCACCACCGGGCCGGTGCCCGGCACGATGTCCAGGTCGATCCCGGCCGCGGCGACGGGCACCACGATGTCGCTGAACAGGATCGCCGCGTCCACGCCGTGCCGGCGCACCGGCTGGAGGGTGATCTCGGTGACCAGATCCGGGCGGCGGCAGGACTCCAGCATCGGCACGCTCGCCCGGATCTCCCGGTACTCCGGGAGGGAACGGCCGGCCTGGCGCATGAACCAGACCGGGGTGTGCGGGACGGGCCGACGTCGGCAGGCCCTGATGAAGGGCGAGTCGGCCGGTCCGCCGGGGCGGGAATCTCCGTCTCGGGCGACAGTGCCCGTGGTGTCCGTGGTCATCGCCGCAATCGTGCCACGCCCGCCACCCCCAACCGGGTGGGGGTGAGAGGAAGGGCACCGTTCCTTACGCCCCGGTGCCCTTCGTGAGCGTCGGCGCGCCGTCGAAGCGGGCGACGGACGGCGGCATAGGCTGCCGACATGGCCCCCCCGATCGCGCTCCCGGAGACGTTCGCCCGCGCGGTCGCCGGGCTGCGGTCGGCCGCCCCGCGGCCGGAGATCACCCTGGAGGAGGTCGGCGCCCCGCAGCGGCTGGCCCCGTACGCGTTCGCGCTCGCCGCGACGGTGCTGCGCGACGACGACGAGGTGGCGACCGGCCGACTGATCCTGCTGCACAACCCGGTCGGGCACGAGGCGTGGCAGGGCACCCTGCGGCTGGTCACCTACGTGACCGCCGAGTTGGAGGTCGATCTGGCCGCCGACCCGCTGCTGCCCGGGGTCGGCTGGACGTGGCTGACCGACGCGTTGGACGCCCAGGACGCCGGTCACCGGGCGATCGGCGGAACGGTGACGCAGACCATGTCGACCCGGTTCGGCGATCTCGCCGGGCCACCGACAATCGGTGACATCGAGATCCGTGCGTCCTGGACGCCGATCGACGACGACCTGACCCCACACCTGCTCGGCTGGTGCGCGTTGCTCGCCTCGACCGCCGGCCTCCCCCCACCCGGCGTCACCGCCCTCTCCGACCGCCGCCCGGCCGGCGCAGCCTGACGTTCGGCCCTCGGGAGGACACTTTGCGGACACCTGATCGACACACGCCGGACCGGCTGCACCCGCCGGATCTCCGCGCGCACTAGGGTTGGCAGGTGACCGACGAACCACCCCTGCGCCGTCGGCCCACCGAAGAACTTCCGGGAAACGCACCCCAGCACCCGCCGTCGGCCCAGCCGCAGCCGGCGGGCGAGGGGGCCGACCCGGCCGACGGTGGGCCCGTTCCGCTGATCGCCCCGCGTGACGGCACCCCCGATCCGGTGGCCGCCCCGGCCGAGCTTGCCGAGGTCGTGGCCCGCTTCGCGGCGGGCACCGGCCCGGTCGCCCTGGACGCCGAACGGGCTTCCGGCTACCGCTACAGCCAACGCGCGTACCTGGTGCAACTGCGCCGGGCCGGTGCGGGCACGGCACTGATCGACCCGCTGCCCCTGCCCGACCTCAGCGCGCTGGACGCGGTGATCGGTGAGGCCGAGTGGGTCCTCCACGCGGCCAGCCAGGATCTGCCCTGCCTGGCGGAGGTGGGGTTGCGTCCACGCCGCTTGTTCGACACCGAGCTGGCGGCTCGGCTGGCCGGCTTCGAACGCGTCGGGCTGGCCGCGCTCACCGAGCAGCTGCTCGGGTTCACCCTGGAGAAGCACCACTCGGCGGCCGACTGGTCGAGCCGACCGCTGCCCGAGTCGTGGTTGACGTACGCCGCCCTCGACGTGGAGCTGCTCACCGACCTGCGCGACGCGCTCGACGCCGAGTTGACCCGGCAGGGCAAGTCGGCCTGGGCCGCGGAGGAGTTCGCCGCGCTGGTCCGCACCGGGGCACGCCCGCCCCGGGTTCGGGCGGAGCCGTGGCGGCGTACCTCGGGCATCCACCGGCTGCGGGGGGCGCGGGCGCAGGCCCGGGTCCGCTCGATGTGGTATGCCCGGGACCAGATCGCTTCCCGGCGGGACGCCGCTCCGGGTCGGGTGCTGCCCGACTCGGCGATCATCGCCGCGGCCGAGTTGGACCCGAAGGACGAGAAGACCCTGCTGACCCTGCCCGGTTTCGGTGGTCGGTCGGTCCGTCGACTGGCCCGCACCTGGCTCGCCGCGCTCGACGACGCGCGGCAGCTGCCGGAGGATTCGCTGCCGGTTTCGCCGGCAGTGGAGGGCCCGCCCCCGCCGCACCGATGGGCCGAGCGGGACCCGGTGGCGGCCGGTCGGCTGGCCCGCTGCCGGGAGGTCGTGATCCGCATCGCCGGCGAGCACAACCTTCCGCCGGAAAACCTGATCACTCCGGATTCGGTCCGCCGGCTGGCCTGGACCCCGCCCGAGGAGATCACCGAGGAGTCGGTGGCGGAGACCCTGCGTGGCCTCAACGCCCGCGAGTGGCAGATCGGCCTCCTCACCCCCGACCTCACCGAAGCCCTGACCCCAAAAACCCCAACCCTCTCCTGATCCGCCCCTCCCGCTGTTGATCATGAAGTTGTTGCCACACGCACCGGCGTGTCTCGGCAATAACTTCATGATCGACCGTAGGCGGGTGTGGGGTGGGCCACAGGCGGGGGTGGGGACGGGGTTGGTTACTGGCGAGTAGCATCCGAGGGAACGTGCCCGTGTCGGCGACCCTTGTTCGGTCCGACGTGCCGCCCGGCGCGAAGGCCGAATCACGGTCGAATAGGAGGCTCAAGTGCCCCGTGAAGTTCGCGACGTCGTCTTCGTCGACGGCGTCCGTACCCCGTTCGGCAAGGCGGGTGGCATGTACGCCAACACCCGCGCCGACGACCTGGTGATCCGCTGCATCCGGGAACTGCTGCGTCGCAACCCGCAGCTGCCCCCGGAGCGGGTCGAGGAGGTCGCCATCGCGGCCACCACCCAGATCGGCGACCAGGGCCTCACCATCGGCCGCACCGCCGCCCTGCTGGCCGGGCTGCCCAAGACCGTTCCCGGCTTCGCCATCGACCGGATGTGCGCGGGGGCGATGACCGCGGTCACCACGGTGGCCAGCGGCATCGCCATGGGCGCGTACGACATCGCCATCGCCGGTGGCGTCGAGCACATGGGCCGCCACCCGATGGGTGAGGGCGTCGACCCCAACCCGCGCATCATCGCGGAGAAGCTGGTCGACCCGTCCGCGCTGGTGATGGGCTCCACCGCGGAGAACCTGCACGACCTGGTCCCGCACATCACCAAGGCACGCACCGACGCGTTCGCGCTCGCCTCGCAGCAGAAGACCGCCAAGGCGTACGCCAACGGCAAGCTCCAAGACGACCTGGTGCCGATGTCGATCCGCGACGCGGAGGGCGGGTGGGGTCTGGCCACTGTGGACGAGGCCCCGCGGGACACCTCGCTGGAGAAGCTGGCCACCCTGAAGACCCCGTTCCGCCCGCACGGCAAGGTCACCGCGGGTAACGCGGCCGGCCTGAACGACGGCGCCACAGCGAGTCTGCTGGCCGACGAGGCCACCGCCCGCGAGCTGGGCCTGCCGGTCGCCATGCGGCTGGTGTCGTTCGGCTTCGTCGGAGTCGAGCCGGAGGTGATGGGCGTCGGCCCGATCCCGTCGACGGAGAAGGCGCTGCGCCTCGCCGGGCTCAGCATCGACGACATCGGCCTGTTCGAGCTGAACGAGGCGTTCGCCGTGCAGGTGCTCGCCTTCCTCGACCACTTCGGCATCGCCGACGACGACGCGCGGGTCAACCCGTGGGGCGGTGCGATCGCCATCGGTCACCCGCTGGCCTCCTCCGGCGTACGGCTGATGACGCAGCTGGCCCGCCAGTTCGCCGAGCACCCCGAGGTCCGGTACGGCCTCACGGCGATGTGCATCGGCATCGGCATGGGCGGCACGGTCATCTGGGAGAACCCGCACTGGGAGGGTGGCAACAAGTGAAGGCACCGAACGAGGTCGTCACCCGGGCGCTGCTGCGCCAGGTGAACGTGCCGGGGCTGGACCGGCCCGCCGCCCTGATCACGCTGGACAACGGCTTCGACCACACCAAGCCGAACACCTTCGGCCCGGGTGGGTTGGCCAGCCTGGACGAGGCGATCACCGCCGCGCTCGCCGCCGACCCGGCGTTCATCGCGGTCACCGGCAAGCCGTACATCTTCTGTGTGGGCGCGGACATCGTGGGTCTGCCGCAGCTCGCCGACCGCGCGCAGGCGCTGGAGATCGGCCGGCTCGGCCACCGGGTCTTCGCCCGGCTCAAGGACAGCAGCGTTCCCACCTTCGCGTTCGTCAACGGCGCGGCGATGGGCGGTGGCCTGGAGCTGGCGCTGCACTGCCACTACCGGACGCTCTCCGGCGGTGCGGCGGCCCTCGCGCTGCCTGAGGTCTCCCTCGGTCTGGTGCCCGGCTGGGGCGGCACCCAGCTGCTGCCGAACCTGATCGGCATCCCCGCCGCGACGCAGGTGATCATCCAGAACCCGCTGATGCAGAACAAGATGCTCAAGCCGAAGCAGGCGGCCGAGCTGGGCATCGCGGACATCCTGCTGGAGCCGGCGGACTTCCTGGAGCGGTCCCTGGAGTGGGCTGCCGGCGTGGTCCGGGGTCAGGTCACAGTGACCCGACCCGAGGTCGACAAGGACATGTGGGCGGGCGTGCTCTACTTCGCCCGCGAGACGCTGAACCAGCGGCTGCACGGCGCGGTCCCGGCCGCGTACAAGGCGCTCGACCTGCTGGAGACGGCGAAGGACGGCGACTTCGCCGCCGGCACCGCCGCCGAGGACGAGGCCCTCGCGGACCTGGTCTTCTCCGAGGAGCTGCGCAGCGGCCTGTACGCGTTCGACCTGGTGCAGCGGCGGGCCAAGCGACCGGCCGGCGCACCGGACAAGGGCCTGGCTCGCACGATCACCAAGGTCGGCATCGTCGGCGCGGGTCTGATGGCCAGCCAGCTGGCGCTGCTGTTCGCCCGCCGCCTCCAGGTGCCGGTGGTGATGACCGACCTCGACCAGTCCCGGGTGGACAAGGGCGTCGGCTACGTGCACACCCAGATCGAGAAGGCCGTCACCAAGGGCCGGATGGACAAGGGCACCGCCGCCAAGCTGTACGGCCTGGTCAGCGGCACTGTCGACAAGAGCGCCTTCGCCGACGCGGACTTCGTCATCGAGGCAGTCTTCGAGGACCTGGGCGTCAAGAAGCAGGTCTGGGCCGAGTTGGAGAAGATCGTCTCTCCGGAGGCGGTGCTCGCCACCAACACCAGCTCGCTGTCGATCACCGAGATGGCCGCCGAGTTGGAGCACCCGGAGCGGGTGGTCGGCTTCCACTTCTTCAACCCGGTGGCGGTGCTGCCGCTGCTGGAGATCGTCCGGGGCGAGCGCACCGACGACGTCACCCTGGCGACCGCGTTCGCCGTGGGCAAGCAGCTCAAGAAGTCGAGCGTGCTGGTCAAGGACGCTCCGGCGTTCGTGGTGAACCGGCTGCTCACCCGCTTCCTGGGCACCGTCTTCGCCGCCGTCGACGCGGGTACTCCGCTGGACGTGGCGAACAGCGCACTGGACCCACTGGGCCTGCCGATGCGTCCGCTCGCCCTGCTCCAGTTGGTCGGGCCGGCCGTCGCGTACCACGTGGGCGGCACCCTGCACGCCGTGTACCCGGACCGGTTCTCCGTCAGCGAGAACCTCAGGCGGATCGCCGACTCGGGCCAGCCGCTCGTGGTCGACGACCAGGTCAACGAGGAGGTCGCCAAGCTGCTCGTGGTCGGTGACCAGCCGCTGACCGCCGAGCAGGTACGCCAGAACGCCCTCGACGCGCTCGCGCAGGAGATCCGGCTGATGCTGGACGAGGGTGTGGTCGCCGAGGCACAGGACATCGACCTGTGCATGATCCTGGGCGCCGGCTGGCCGTTCCACCTGGGCGGCGTCACGCCGTACCTGGACCGGACCGGCACCTCCGAGCGGGTCACCGGTCAGCGGTTCCTGCCGCGCGGCGCGGCGAGCCTGCCGGCCTGAGAAAAGCGCAGTACCACCGTCGCGGTGGTCGGGCCGTCCCTCGTGGACGGGCCGGCCACCGCGACCGTTTGTGATCGGTCGATCGCCGGGTGGGGCTCGCCGCAGGGACAACGGCGGGCTCCGCACCGGGTTAGGATCACGCGTTTTGCACACCCATCTTGGAGCTGACTGATGTCCCAGCCGCCGGCCAATCCCTACGGCCCGCCGCACGATTCCCCCGACCCGTCGCAGCAGCCGGGCCAGCAGCCTGGCGGTTGGCCGCCGCCGCAGCAGCAGGGACAGCCGCAGCAGCCCGGTGGTTTCCCGCCCGCGCAGCCTGGCTTCCCGCCCGCGCAGCCGGGTTTCCCGCCCGCGCAACCGGGTCAGCCGTACGGTGACCCGAACCTGGCCGGCGGCCCTCCGCCGGCGAAGAAGTCGAACGTCGGCAAGATCGTGCTGATCGTGTTGGCCGTGGTGCTGGTGCTCTGCGTCGGCGGCGCGGCGATCACCTGGCTCGTCGTCAAGGACGACGTGGGTGCCGTGGTGGACGCCAGCAAGACCCGGGTGGTCGCGCCGGCCACCCTCGCCGACCGGCCGAAGCTCACCAACCCGGAACTCCTGACGGCCGCCGAGCAGGCGGTCGCCGGGATGAAGACGGCGGCGGGGAACGAGACCAGCACGGTCGCCGCCTTCTACGGCGACCCGACCAAGCAGGACCTCGTCATGATCGCGGGCGTGTCCGGGCTGCTGTCGGACCCGAAGAAGGAGCTCGACGCCTATGTGGACGGGCTGTCCAAGCAGCTGACTGTGGACAAGATGACGGCCGTCGACGCCGGCCCGCTCGGCGGTGAGGCGCGCTGCGGCGACGGCAAGGCCGATACCGTGCCGCTGGGCATCTGCGTCTGGGCCGACCGGGGCAGCCTTGGCATGGTGGTGATGTACTTCAAGTCCGCCGACCAGGCGAAGGCCGAGTTCATCACGATCCGGGGCCAGGTCGAGCAGCAGTCCTGATCCGTACGCGACCGGGGCCCCGGCCACCCTCGGGTGGCCGGGGCCCCGCTGCTGTCCTGAGGCGCGTCGGACCAGCCGCCGCCGCTACGGCAGCCACCCCCTGAGGCCCGCAAATACTTTGCCCTTGCGCTAAGTGTCACCCGGGGTAACACTTAGCCTTATGGCACAGTATTCGGCGCAGCTCGACGGCGTGTTCGTCGCCCTCGCTGACCCGACCCGGCGCTGGGTCATCCGACGCCTCGGCCACGGTCCGACGAGCGTCGGCGACCTCGCCCGCGAATTTCCGATGACCCTTCCCTCGTTCATGAAGCACGTGCAGACGCTCGAATCGAACGGACTGATCCACACGACCAAGTCCGGCCGGGTGCGCACCTGCGTGCTCAACCGCGAGCGCCTCGCCGTCGTCGACGACTGGCTCGCGGAGCAGCGCCGGATCTGGGAAGAGCGCACGGATCGCCTGGAACGCCTCGTCACCGATCAGCAGGAGAACCAGCAATGAATCCCGACCTGGACCTGACCATGGCGCGGGTCATCCGCGCCCCTCGCGCCGCCGTGTGGAGCGCCTGGACCGACCCGTCCCGCTTCGAGAAGTGGTGGATACCGGCACCGGCCCTGTGCCGCGTCGATCGTTTGGACGTCCGGCCCGGTGGGGCGCTAGTGACCCGGCTGAGCGAGGACGGGGTGGAGTTCGTCCCGCACCTCGACGCGTGCTTCCTCGTCGTCGACGACCTGGAACGGATCGTGTTCACCAACGTGATCGACAGCGCCTGGCGGCCTGCACACCCAACCCCGGTCCCGATGACCGCGGAGATCACCATGAAGGACCATCCGGACGGCACGGACTACCGGATCATCGTCCGCCACGGTGATCCCGCCGCTCGTGACCTTCACGAGAAGATCGGCTTCGCGGACGGCTGGGGCTCGGTCACCGAACAACTCGCCGGGCTCGCCGAGAGCCAGGGGGCGCTGTGAAGATCGTCCTTACCGAGTTCGTCACTCTCGACGGCGTCAGCCAGGGGCCCGGCTCGCCGACCGAGGACACCAGCGGCGACTTCACCCGGGGCGGCTGGCTCGTGCCCTACCTGGACGAGGTCTTCGTCCGCCGGACCTCTGACTGGTTGGGTCTCGCCGACGGTCTGCTGCTCGGACGGCGGACCTACGAGGCGTTCGCTCGCGACTGGCCGCGGATCACCGACCCGGACGATCCGTTCACCGAACGGATGAACTCACTACCGAAGTACGTCGTGACCAACACCCTGGCGGAAGGTAGCTGGCACCCGACGACGGTGCTCCACGGCGACCCGCTCCACACCGTCGGGGAGCTCAAGGCACAGCCAGGACGGGAGCTCCAGATCCACGGCAGCGCACGACTTGGCAAGGCTCTGTTGTCAGCCGGCCTCGTCGACACACTCCGACTCGTCGTGGCCCCCACCGTGGCCGGTTCCGGGCGGCGGCTGCTCGACCATCCGAACGCATCCGTCGGCCTCCGGCTGGTTCATCACGAAGCGACGGCGAAGGGCCTGCTCCTGCTCGAGTACGAGCATGTCGGCGCCGCCCCGGTGGCGGAGTACGAGGGCGCGACGGCCTTCGTCTAGTCACCCGCGCCACGGCACGGCCCGGCCACGGCCTGAATCTCGCGGCCAGGTTCCGCCCCGGCAGCGCGGCACCGGGCACCGGCCACGCGAAGGTGGCCGGTGCCCGGTGCCGTACGTCGACGGTCAGGCCGGTTCGGCTACCGCTGCCGCGGCCCGCGCCGCTGCGGCGGCCACCCGCTCGGCGGCGTTGCCGAGCACGCAGAACTCGTTGCCCTCCGGGTCGGCGAGCACCACCCAACCACCACCGGTCGGGCCGACGTGGTCGGCGACGAGCGTCGCGCCGATGCCGAGCAGCCGCTCGACCTCCTCGGCCCGGGTACGGTCAGCGGGTTGCAGGTCCAGGTGCAGCCGGTTCTTCACCGTCTTGCCCTCGGGCACCGCGATGAACAGCACCTCCGGGCCACCCGGCGGCAGGAGCATCGCCTCCGGGTCGCCGGGGAAGTCGTCGGGCTGCCGTGGGCAGTCGAAGACCTGCGCCCAGAAGCCGGCCAGGGCGTACGTGTCGTGACAGTCGATGCTGATGTTGTGGATCGTCGAACTCATGCTTGGTCCTCCACAGTCGTGTCGACCCGCTCCCCGGCGCTGCGGACCACGCAGAACTCGTTCCCCTCCGGGTCGGCCAGAACCGCCCAGCCCGTCCCGTCGGTGCGCCGCTGGTCGGTGATCATGGTGGCCCCGAGGCCGAGAACCCGCTCGATTTCCTCGTCGCGGGTCCGGTCGACCGGTTCCAGGCAGATGTGGAGCCGGTTCTTGGTCACCTTGTCCTCCGGCACCGCTTGGAAGAACATGTTCGGAGTGGCACCGTCCGGCGGCAGCAGGGCAGCTTCCGGGTCACTCGGAAGGTCCTCCGGGAGCCGGGCGTAGCCGAGCACCGCCGACCAGAAGCCGGCCAGGGCGTACGTGTCGTGACAGTCAAAACTGATGTTGCGGATCCGTGGATACACGGGTGTTCCCTCCGTGCGGGATGGGACGCTCCGCTTCCGGGAGTCAGCCGGCGCAGACCCGGGGCGCGGAGTCATGATTGGCGGACATCGACGCACCCCCCTTCGCTTCTTGGGCTGACGCGGCGATCTTGCCATCGGCCGAGCCTCCTCCGCAACCCCGTTCAGCCGGGGCTGGGCACCGCGCCGTTGACCACCGGGGCGTCCGACGACGGCAGGGTGACAGTCACCTCCAGGCCGCCGCCGGGCTGCGCGACCACCCGTACGCTGCCGCCGTGCGCGGCGCAGACCGCCCGGACGATGGACAACCCGAGGCCGGAGCCACGGGCTCCGGTGCGTTCCCGGCCACCACGGCGGAACGGCTCGAACAGCCCCGGCACGTCGGCCTGGTCCACCTCGAAGCCGGTGTTCCCCACCACCAGCCAGGACCGGTCACCGTCGGTCCCGGTACGCACCCAGAGTCGACCGTGCAGGTGGTTGTAGCGGACCGCGTTCTCGATCAGGTTTCCGGCCAGCCGGTCGAGCAGCCCCGGGTCACCGACGACCGGCGCGGACTCCAGCGACGTCTGCACCCGCAGGCCGATCCGTTCCACCTCGCGGCGCATCGCCGACAGCGCGTTGGCGGTGCCCGCGGCGAGGTCACACTCGGTACGCCGGCCCAGCTGCCGCCCCGCCTGCGCCTCGCTGCGGGCCAGCACCAGCAGCGCGTCCACCAGGCCGTTGGCCCGCTCGGAGGCGTCGCGGACCACTGTCGCCATCCGGCGGTACTCGGCGGTGTCCGCGTCGTCGTCGCTGAGCGTCACGTCGATCTCCGTCCGCATCACGGCGAGCGGGGTACGCAGCTCGTGCGAGGCGTTCGCCACGAAACGCTTCTGGGCCTCGAAGGCGGACGCGATCCGGTCCAGCATGGCGTCGAACGTCTTGGCCAGCTCGGCCACCTCGTCGTCGGCACCCGAGTAACCGATCCGCTGGTCCAGGGTCGCCTCACCGAGCCGCTGGGCGGTCGCCGTGACCTGGTGCAGTGGGCGCAGCGCCCGACCGGCCACCGCGTACGCGCCGGCCACCCCGACCACGCTGATCGCCAGCAGCGCGACCAGGCCCTTGGCCAGCAGCTCCCCCGAGGCGGCGTCGACCAACTGCCGCTGCCACTGGGCGGCGTCCATCTGCCGGCCGTCGGAGAGCAGCACGATCGTGCCGGGCACCAACTCGTCGGTGGGGCGCAACGCGTCGCGGACCAGCAGCCAGGCCAGCAACACCAGGATCGCTCCGGCCCCGATCAGCAGCACCCCGTTGAGCAGTGTCAGCCGCAGCCGCAGGGTGGGTCGCAGCCGCCGGCTCATGCGCTCACCTCGGCGGTGCGGTAGCCCGCCCCGACCACCGTCTCGATCAACGGCGGGTCGCCGAGCTTCTTGCGGAGCGTCATCACAGTGACCCGGACGATGGTGGTGAACGGGTCGGTGTTCGCGTCCCAGACCCGTTCCAGCAGCTCCTCACTGGAGACCACCGCGCCACGCGCCTTGAGCAGCTCGCAGAGCACCCCGAACTCCTTGTTGGTGAGGTCCACCGGCACCCCGGCGCGGGTGGCCACCCGGCGGGCCGGGTCGAGCACCAGGTCGGCCAGTTCGAGCACCGGCGGCGCGGCCGGGGTGGCCCGCCGGCCCAGCGCCTGCACCCGGGCGACCAGCTCGTCGAAGGCGAACGGTTTGGGCAGGTAGTCGTCCGCGCCGAGCTGCAACCCCTCCACCCGATCGGCCACGGTGCCACTGGCGGTGAGCATCAGCACCCGGGTCAACGCGCCGGAGGCCGCCAGGTCGGCGCAGATCTGGTCGCCGTGCACACCCGGCAGGTCGCGGTCGAGCACCACCACGTCGTACCGGGTGATGAACGCCGCCTCGTGGCCGGCGTCGCCGTCGTACGCCACGTCGACCGCCATCCCCCGCTTGCGCAACCCCCGTGCGATCGCGTCGGCGAGGTTGCGCTCGTCCTCGACCACCAGTACCCGCATCCCGGCCTCCTCGCTGCTGACCACCGACAACCTAGTGCCGGCCGGCAACCATCGTCCCTCGCCGTCCGCGCCGGCCGGCGTTGCGGGCCACCACGGCGTACGCGATGCTGGCCGGCGGTATCGAGCGACGGACGGACCTGGCATGACCACTGCGGCACCACCCACCCGGCGAGACATCGCCTACCGGGGTTTCCACCTGCCGGCCGACACGACCAGCGGCAGCGGCGACGGCGACGGCCTGCTCGCCGACGGTCGAGGGCTCGTCCTCGACGGCGTCGCCGAACGGGGCACCTGGACGTCGCCGCCGGTGCCTGTCGGCTTCGCCGTCGCCGAGGTGGTGCCGTCCTGGACGGCCGACACCCCGGACGGCTGCTGGATCGAGGTCGACCTGCGCGGCTGGCACGACGACGCGCCCAGCACCGACTGGTACCGGCTGGCCCGCTGGGCCGCCGACGACCACACGGTACGGCGCACCTCGCTGCCCGGACAGCGTGACAGTGGCGCCCGGGTCGACACCGACACCCTGATCGTGACCGGAGCGACGGTCACCGGTTGGCAGACGCGGGTGACCTTGTGTCGGCCCGCCGGCAGCCCGAGCGGCCCGGTGCTGCGCAGCATCGGCGCGGTCGCCACCGGCCCCACGACGGCCGACCACTGGTACGCGGCGGAGCCCGTCTCGTCCGCCGCCCGAGGCCGGGTGCTGGACGTGCCCCGCTACTCGCAGCGGCTGCACGCCGGCCAGTACCCGCAGTGGGGCGGTGGTGGGGACTCCTGGTGCAGCCCCACCTGCACCTCGATGGTGCTCGCCTACTGGGGCGCCGAGCCGACGCCGGACCGCTACGCCTGGGTGGAGCCGTCCGGCCCGCGTCCGGTGGTGGTACACGCCGCCCGGCACTGCTACGACCACGCGTACGCCGGGGCCGGCAACTGGCCGTTCAACACCGCGTACGCCGGTCTGCACGGGGTGGACGCGTTCGTCACCCGGCTGCGGTCGCTGGTCGAGGCGGAGGCGTTCGTCGCCGCAGGCATCCCCCTGATCGTCTCCGCCGCGTTCCGGGCCGACGAGGTGCCGGGGCTCGGGTACGACACCGGTGGGCACCTGATGGTGCTGGTCGGCTTCACCGCCGACGGCGACCCGGTGCTCAACGACCCGTACGCCCCGGACGACGACGCGGTCCGTCGCACAGTGCCCCGACAGCGGTTCGAGGCGGTCTGGCAACGCGGCAGCGGCGGGGTGGCGTACGTGCTGCGACCCGCGTCGGTGCCGCTGCCCCCGCCGCCCACCCAGCCGAACTGGTGATCAGTCGGTCAGTTTCCAGAGCTGGTACGAGCCGGTGGTGGTGGCAGTGCACACCAGGTAGCCGGTGACCGCCTGACACCCCCCTGTGACATCGGGCAGCGCGTCCAGGATGTGCACCTTCCCGGCGGCGATGTCCAGCTCGCCGACGAGCACCCCTCCGTCGGGATGCCTGCGTATGCCGACCAGCCGGCCGCCGACACCGAGTTGGTACAGCTCCCACCGGCCCAGGTCGGCCAGTTGCTGGCCGGTCAGCGCATCGAGCACTACGTACTGCTCCGACGGACCGACACCGCTGAGGTTGGCCAACAGCCGGCCGTCGGCCGGCCAGGCCCACCCCCACTGGCTGCTGCGCCAGCGCACCTCGCCGGTCGCCGGGTCGAGCGCCTGTAGTTCGTTGTTGCCGGTGCGCAGACACAGGACGGGGCCACAGTCCAGCGCGAAGTCGATGTGCACCCTGGCGCGGGTCCAGCGGGGCTTGAGCTGGTCCAGCTCGTACGCGGTGACAGTGCCCGAGCCTCTGTCGATGGACAGCAGCAGGTCCTTGGTCAGGTCCAGTCCGATCCGACCACCGTCGGGTGGGCGCAGGTCGGCGCGGGCCAGCACCGCACCGGTGATCGCGTCGCGTACCTCGACCGGCCCGTCCGACTGGTTGAGCACCACCCGGTCCACCCCGTGCCCGGTGTCCCGCACCCTCATGTCGGGGCTGAGGCCGGACAGCTCCCAGCGCACTGTGCCGCAGCACGGATCCACAGCGCGCAGACTGGACGGTACGGTCTCGCCGCCGTTGCGCAGCAGCAGATTGCCGTCGGTCAGCTTGGAGACGGCACCCGGCTGCTGCCACCGGTACGCCCCGGTCGCCCGGTCCAGTGCGACGGTGAGTGTCTCCCGACCCTCCGGGCCGATCTCGTACCCGGTGGCCAGCAGCATCCCGGCCAGCGGAATCATCCCCCAGTACCGAGCTTCCGCCGGCAGCGTCACCTGCCAGACCGGCTCGACGCCGGGCAGCCGATACGCGGCCAGCCGCGCCTGCCGCGCTTCGGTGATGGCCGGCTCCATGACCAGGAGAAGGTCACCATCGACCATGACATCCGACCCGGGCCGGCCCGGCAGCGTCAACGGGGCCGGCCGGGGCGGTACGACGGCGGAGGCGGCGAGCGTGACCAGCGCGAGCACCACGACCAGCGCGCAGCGCAGCGGGCGACCGTGGCCGCGAGGTGGGCGGGGCGTCGACTCCGGGTCCGGGGCGTCCCGCAGCTCGCCGAGGTCAATCACCGAGTCGGTCACCGCGTCAACCTCCACAGAGCGGTAGTGCCGTCGAGGCGCTGGCAGAGCAGAACCGGCAGGGACGCCTGGCAACTCCCGGCGATGCCCGGCAGCACGTCGACGATCCGCGTTCGGCCGGCCAGCAGGTCCAGCTCGGCGACGACCATCCGACCGTCGTCACCGCGCCGCACACCAACCAGCGGGTCGTCCGGGCGCAGCACCGGCATCAGACTCCACGCGCCCAGTTCGGTCCGTTCCTGCCCGGTGGCCGCGTCCCGCACCGCGTACCCCTGGCCGGGCCGGGCCATCAGCAGCCGACCGTACCGGACGTCGGCCAGGACGTCCTGGCCCGGTTCCGACCACCGCACGGCGCCGGTGGCCGGGTCGAGCACCTGGAGGCCGCCGGTCTGCGGTACCGCGCAGAGCAGACCGCCGCATTCGAGCACATGCGACACCAGCGTCACCTCCGCCGTCCACAGTGGCTCCAACTCGGCCAGCCCGAAGCTCACCAGCCGGGTGCTGCCCGGCGGGACGAGCAGCAGCAGGTCGTCGACGACCTGCACCCGCTGGTACGCCGACCGGTCACCGGGCAGCGTGTCGATGCTGCGCACCAGTTGGCCGGTGCCGGCGTCGTACACCTGCACCTCGCCGGTCGGTTGCAGGAGCACGAACCGGTCGACCTGCCCCTCGGGAGCGAGATGGAAGGTGGGGCTGGCGGCCGGCGGGATCGGCACCGACCAGAGCACCAGGCCGGTGCCGGGTTCAACCCCGCTCATCGCGCCCGACCCGTCCTCCCGGCCATTGGTCACCAGCAGGCCACCGCCGGTTGTCGGCTGGGGAGCACCGGGATGCTGCCAGCGTTGCCGGCCCGTCGCGACGTCGAAGGCGGTGGTCTGGAACAGCCGGTTGGGGGCGTTGACAGCCATCGCCAACACCAACCCCTGCTCGACCCGGACGTCGAGGTAGTCACCGGTGCGGGCCAGCGGCGCCTGCCACCGCCGCCGCACCTCGGCGCCGGTCGGCGCCGGTCGGGCGTACGCGGTCAGGTACCGGTCCCGGTCGGGTGTCGGCGGATCGACGACGAAGACGCCGTCCCCGGCCAGGTACGCGGTGGCCGTCCGCGACGCCGGCACCACGCTCACCGTTCGCTGCGTCGTCGGCGCGGCACCGGCCAGCACCACCAGGCTGAGAAACAGCACAGTCGCGCTGCGCAGCGGGCGACCGACGGCGCGCGGGCGGTGAACCGGAGGCGCCGACGCGGGCTCGTCGCGAATCTCGCCCAGCTCGATGATCGACAAACGACCGTCCTTCCGTCACCAGGTAAGGCTGGCCGACGGGTCACCGTCCGGCAAACCGACCGTCAGCGCACCGGCCCGGCAAAAGTGACGGAACCCCGCCTGTACGATGGCGCGTCGTGGCTGTGCCGGTGGTAGACCCTTCGCTGAAACCCGTTACCGACGCCGACCCGGCCGAGGCCGAGTCGACACGGCGGCCTCGACGCCGTCCGGCCCGAGCCGACCTGTTGGCCCTCGGAGCCTATGTGCTGCTGGGCGTCTTCGTCTGCCTCAACTACTGGGGTGACGTCAACGGCCGGGTCTCCTCGCACCTGCCCACCGATCACAGTTGGTTCGAGTGGCTGTTCGCGCACGGCGAGTACTCGGTGCGGCACCTGGAGAACCCGCTGTTCACGGCCCGTCAGAACGCCCCGGACGGGGTGAACATGATGGCCAACACCTCGCTGCTCGGGGTGACCCTGCCGCTGGCCCCGCTGACCATGCTGCTCGGCCCCCAGGTGATGTACGCGCTCTACCTGGGCGCGGCGCTGGCGGCGACCGCCGGCACCGGCTACTGGGTGCTCTCCCGTCACCTGGTGCGCTCCCGGGCGGCGGCGTTCGTCGGCGGCGCGTTCCTCGGCTTCGCGCCGGGAATCATCCACCACGCCAACGGCCAACCGAACTTCGTCTCCAACTTCCTGCTCCCGCTGATCGTGGTGCGGGTGCTGACCCTGGGTGAGCCGGGCCGGTGGCGCCGCAACGGGCTCGTGCTCGGCGCGCTGGTGGCGTACCAGATCTTCATCAACGAGGAGATGCTGCTGCTCACCGCGCTGGCCTGCCTGGTCATCGTGCTGGCGTACGCCGTGCAGCGGCCGCGGGCCACCCGGGCCGCCGCCGGCACGTTCCTGGCCGGGCTCGGCGTCGCCGGCGGACTGGCCCTGGTGCTCACCGCGTACCCGATCTGGTTCCAGTTCAACGGCCCGCAGTCCTACCGGGGCCTGCAGGGCGGCGTGTTCCACAACTGGGGCGAGGACCTGGTCGCCTTCGTCACCTTCGCCCGCGACACCTGGGCCGGTGACCCGGCCGTGGAGAAGACGATCGGTCTGACCGAGCAGAACACCTGGTTCGGTTGGCCCCTGGTGCTGCTCTCGGTGGTGGCTCTGGTGCTGCTCGTACGCCGCTCGCTGGCCGCCCGGATCGCCGCGGTGCTCATCGTGGTGTTCAGTGTCGCCGCGATCGGGCCGTTCGTGCGCTTCAACGGCGTGGAGACCGGTGTGCGCGGCCCGTGGTCGTACGTGTCGGACGACCTGCCGCTGGTCGAGATGATGATGCCGACCCGGTTGACGCTGGTGGTCGCCGCCGCTGTGGGCGTACTGCTCGCGTTGACCTGGGACGCCGCGCACCGCCAGGGGCGCCCGGTGGCCGACCGGCCACGGGTGCCGGCCCAGCGGGTCGCCGAGGCGACCCCGGCGACGTCCGACGACGAGCCGGCCGTGCCGGCCGCCACGCGCCGTCGGTGGCTGCGCCCGGTGGGGTACGCGGCGGTCGCCCTCGCCGTGCTGCCGCTCTTCCCCCGCCCGCTGCCCGCCCAGCAGATCGACCCACCGCCGCACTTCATCACCGCTGGCGGCTGGCGGCCGTACGTGCCGGCGGGTCGAACCCTGGTGCCGGTGCCGATCCCGAGCAACGTGCACGGTCTGCCGACGCTGCGCTGGAGTGCGCTGACCGGGCAGGAGTTCCCCGTTCCGGGCGGCTACTTCATCGGCCCGAACGAGCTGGGTGAGGGGGTCTTCGGTGCGCCGAACCGGCCGACCAGCTCCCTCATCTACTCCACCATGGACAGCGGCACGGTTCCGGCGCTGACCGACGAGAACCGCCGGCAGGCCGTCGAGGACCTGCGGTTCTGGCGGGCGTCGGTGGAGCTGCTCGGGGCGCACCCCCGCGAGGCGGTGCTCCGTGCTCTGCTCACCGCCCTGCTCGGGCCACCGCAGCGGGTCGACGACGTCTGGGTCTGGGACGTGCGCGCCCTGGTGGGTTAGTTAGCCGACGTGGTCCCGGACGTCCCACAA
The DNA here is from genome assembly GCF_018070325.1 of Micromonospora sp. H61. Classification (GTDB taxonomy): domain Bacteria; phylum Actinomycetota; class Actinomycetes; order Mycobacteriales; family Micromonosporaceae; genus Micromonospora; species Micromonospora salmantinae. Next base: position 32,773 of record NZ_JAGPXY010000044.1, on the reverse strand, counting down.
CCAGCCGCCGTCGACCGGTCGGCCCGGGCCGAGCAGGTCGTCGACGGTCCGGCGGACCGGGTCACCGTGCTCCACCTGCCCGAGTACGACCACCGCGGCACGCCAGTGCCGCAGGTCCTCGACGGCCTGGCGGCGGTCGGCGTCGGTCAGCACCGGCACCGCGCCGGTCTCGGCCACCTGCCGCAGCAGCACCGACGTGGGCCGGTCCGGCGCGCCCCAGCGGGCCGCCGGGTCGTCCGGGCCGCTGGGGCCGATGAAGTAACCGCCCGGCGCGGCGAACCCCAGACCGGTACGGGCGGTCCAGAGCATCACCGGGCTGCGCGCGGCACCGGTGACCGGGGGCACCGCGACCACCGTCCGACCGGGCGGCACCAGTGGACGCCAGCCACCGGCGGCGAGAAACGCCGGCACCGGCGCGACCGGCACCACGCGGATCGGCGTCGGGAACAGGGGCAGCAACGCGGCGGCGACCGCGCCGGCCCACAGCAGCCGCACCGGTAGGCCCGGCGCCGCGTTCGGCGCGCGCGCGGCCCGGACCCGGTCCAGGGACAGCGCCACCAGCACACCCAGCACCGGTACGCAGATCAGCGCGAACCGGGCCGGCACCGCGAGATCGAGCAACGGCAGCCCGCCGACCAGCCGGTACGGCCCCGGAATGCCGGTGGCCTCACCGTCCACCCGCAGCTCGTGGCCGAGCGAGAGCAGGGCGAAGACCACGCCGCAGGCGGCCAGTGCCCGGACCAGCGGTCGTCGCCACTGCCAGATCACGATCACCACGGCGAGCACCAGCAGGCCCGGGCCGAAGAACGAGTTCTCCTCGGTCGGATTCGGCGAGAGCAACCCCGGCAGCCAGTCGTCACCCAGCACGGTCTGCCGGGCCGACGCGGTGAACGAGGCGACGTCCAGTTGGAAGCCCTGGGTGGCGAACGCCATCCCGGTGTAGTGCTGCGGGCCGTGGAACTGGAACCACAGCGGGTACGCCAACGGCACCGCCGCCACGCCGGCCGCCACCGCGAGCCGACCGAACAGGGCCGGCGCCAGCCGCCGTGCGGCCACCCGGTCGGCGAGCGCGTAACCCAGCGCGAAGACGCCGGCCGCGAGCGCCAGGAAGACCAGCACCTCCTCGCCGATGAAGACCTGCCAGACGAGCAGCAGCCCCAGGCCGACGCCGGGCCGCCACACGCTGTGTCGCGTCGTCTCCGAGGCGGGCCGGAACACCAGGGCGAGGATCGCGGGCACCAGGAACTGGGCGGCGATGTGCAGGTGGGCGCCGGCCTGAGCGATCATGCCAGGGGCGAAGCCACAGATCAGCCCACCCACCGCGGCCGGGGCCCGGGTGCCGACCAGCCGGCGGCGCAGCAGCACGTACCAGGCGACGGCGGTCCCGGCGAGGCAGCCGACGACCGCCACGCAGAACGCCACCTGCGAGCCGAAGAGCAGGGTGACCGGGGTGAGCGGGACACCCAGGCCGAGCACCGAGGTGTTCGCCATCAGGTTGACCCCGTCGGGCGCGTTCAACCCCGTGCTGAAGAGCGGGTTCTCCCCCTCGACCACCGCATGCGCCGCGTGGGCCAGCATCCACTCGAAGAGGATCTGGTCACCCGCCTGGTGGAACAGCCGCCACGGGTGACCCCACTGCCCGCTGGTCACCAGCACGGCGAGGCCCAGATAGCCGGCCACCACCAGCGCGTCCCGCAGCCAGGCCGCCCGGAACGCGCCGACCGTCACCGGGGGCGAAATGTTCGGGGACGTCGTCCCGGTGGTCATCAGACCGAACGGTCGGTGAGCGTCCGGACGTCCCAGACCCAGACGTCCAACTCCTGGCGGCCCGGGCCGACCAGCTCCTCGACCGTACGTCGCAGTGGCTCGGCGTTCTGCTGCCGCACCGGCAGCACCAGGATCGCCGCCCGCCAGTGCCGCAGCTCGTCGGCGAAGCGCCGACGCTGCCGGTCGTCCAGCTTGGGCGTACGGCCGGTGGTCGCTACCTCCTCCAGCATCTGACCCACCCCGCTGGGACGACCGCCGAACCGGCCCGGGTCACCGGTGTTTCCGTTGCGGGGCGCGAGGAAGTAACCGCCGGGGATCTTGAAGTCGAGGTTGGTGGCCGCCGCCCAGCGCATGCCGTGCGTGTTGCCCATGCTGGGCACCGGGATCGGCACCAGCGTCTGGTCCGGCCCGACGTACGCCCGCCACCGGTCCGCCGTGATGAAGTCCGGCACCGGGGGCCGGGAGACCATCCGCAGCGGCATCGGTGCGATCGGCAGTAGTGCGAAGGCCAGGCCCGCGGCGGTGAGCACGTGGACGGTACGGCGGTCGGCCGGCCGCAGCGCCCAGGCCCGCTCGACGGCGAGCGCCAGCAGCAGGCCGATCACCACGCTGGTGATGAGCCCGAACCGGGTCGGCACCACAGCGTCCAGCAGCGGCAGGTGGACCAACCACTGCCACGGCCCGGTGATCAGCTCGCGGTCCCACCAGGAGACCCGCTCGCCGAGGGAGAGCACGGCGAAGAACACGCCGGTCACCGCGAGCGCCCGAACGATCAACTCGCGGCGCAGCCAGACCACGATGCCGATGGCCAGCATCGACAGGCTCCAGCCGAAGAAGGCGTTCTCCTCGGAGTAGTTCGGCGCCAGGTTGATGTTGGCTCGCTGGTTGCCGCCGAGGGTGGGCGAGCCGGGGGCGAAGAAGGCGGCGATGTCGTTGCCGTAGTCCTTCACCGCGTCGCTGAGCCCGTGGTACGCCATCGGCCCGGCGAACTGCACGTAGAGCGGGTACGCCAGCAGCGCCCCCGCCAGCAGCGCGCAGGTCAACACGCCGACGCCCAGGGGTCGCCACGCCGCCCACCACCGGGCCGGCTCCTGGGCCAGCACCGCCAGCAGGAAGACGCCGCAGGCCAGCGCCGTGAAGAGCAGGATCTCCTCGTTGATGAACGCCTGCGCGGTGACCAGCAGGGCGAGCAGGGCCCCGTCCCGCACCGGTCTTCCGGAGCGGGTGAGCACCAGCACCCGCCACACGATGAACGGCAGCAGGAACTGGCTGATGATGTTCGGGTGCCAGCTGGCGTGCGAGAGCATCGCGGGCGAGAACCCGCAGAACCAGCCGCCGACCGCCGCCGCGAGCGGGGTACGCACCAGGTGGCGGGAGAGCATCAGGTACCAGGCCATGGCGGTGCCGGCGAGACCGAGCGTGACCAGCACCACGAAGGAGACCGCCGGCCCGAAGAGCAGCGTCACCGGGACCATCGGGATGCCCAGCGCCAACACGGCCGTGTTGGCCATCAGGTTGACGCCGTCCGGGTAGTTGAACTGCTCGGTGTAGAACGGGTACTCGCCGTGCAGCACCACGCGTACCGAGTGGGCGAGGAAGAACTGCACCTGCGCCGGGTCACCGGTGTAGAGCGAGGCCACCCGACCGGACGGGTCCAGCCAGATCCGGCTGGTCACCCAGAGTGCGGCGAGCAGGAACAGGCCACCCACCGCCAGGTGCTGCCGACGCCGGGTCCACCGACGCCACCGCGCCCGTGTCGGCACCGCGCTCTCGGCCGGCGCTCCAGGCTCGACCGGCGTTTCGGGCTCAACCGGCGCCGTGGTGGGGGCGGCCGGCGCTTCGGGCTCGGCCGGCGCTGTGGTGGGGGCGGCCAGCGCGGGCGGGCCGGCGAAGAGGCCGGCCGGTGTGCGGTAGCTCACCAGCTCGGCGGAGTCGGCTACCGCCTCCGGGTGCGGCGCGGGCAGGGCGCGGGACTCGGCAGGCGTCACAGTCGGCGGAGTCTACCGGAGCAACCAAAACACCCTAAACCCCCGGTGCTGTCCACTATGGTGCTTCGGGTGCCGGCCAACTGAGGCGCCGCATCGGACATCTCGTACTATGGCGCTTTCCGACAGCGACGGTGAGGCGATCGGGGGCGGGCCAGGTGACTCCAGGCCGTCGGTACGGCAGGGCGCTTCCCGTCCTGCTGAGCGCGCTGCTGGCCGGCACGGCCTGCGGTCCGGTAGCCGAGCGGAAGCCGCAGGACCTCCGGGTCGGGTACGACAGCCTGGACGGCACCCTCGCCGTGTGGCCGCCCCGGGGCGACCTCTCCGGGGACGCGACGGCGACGGCGGCGGTCACCGCGGCGGTCCGGGGCTGGCGGTCGCCGGCCGACGACCGCGCGCACCTGCCCTCGTCGGGCATCCTCTTCTCCGGTCGGGTCGACGGCGCCCCGGTGGCGCTGGTGGCCGCCGACGTGCCCGGCGAGAGCGCGTCCTGGCTGCTGCAACTGACTCGCGAGGGCGACAGGTACGCGGTGACCCGCGCCACCGAGTACACCGATCCGGGTTATCTCGTCTACTCCGACGTGCTGCCGGTGCAGACGGCCGGCGGCCGGCGTTACCTGGTCTCGGCCCGGGTGCAGAGTCTCCTCGGACCACAGGACCGGACGTTGACCATCGCGGACGGTCTCAGCGCACCGGTCGACGTGCCGTCCTGCACGGCCGTCGGCGTGACGGCGACCCTGCGGACCACGGAGTCGCTCCCCCGTGGGCGGGCCGCCGACCGGCTGATCGACCTGGGCACCGGCACCGTCGACCCGCGCTACCCGTTGGTCCGCGACGAGTCCGGCACGGGCCGGCGGGCGCTCACCGGCCTGGACACCTGCGTGCTGTCCGGCGATCGGGGCCCCTTCGGCAGCATCCCGCGCCGGATCGGGGACCGGGACGCCCCACGCTCGGTGCCGACGTCCTGGCCGATGGCGAAGCTCACCGTGCGATCGCTCGGCGAAGTCGCCCTCGGCGGCGGCGAGCCGGCCGAGTTGCAGCAGCTCAGCTGGGACACCGACGCCGGCGCGATGACGGCGGTGATCTATCGACCGGCCGACGGGAGCGCGCCCGTCGTCTCACCCGCCGACCGGGCCACCCCCTTGCAGGCGTACCAACTGCCGGTGCCCGGTCAGCCGCTGGTGGTGCTGAGCTGGCGGGCCACCCGGGACAGCTCCCTGTCCGTCCCGCCGGGCACTCCCCTGCTGGTCGACCGCCCCGGCCTGGCGGTCATCCCGACCCCGTCCCGCTCCCAGACCTACAGCCTCGCCAACACCGACAAGACCCACTACCGCTCACTCTCCCCCCGCTAACCACCCCCACCCCCACCCCGCCCCGCCCGCCACTCCCCGCCTGCTCGATCTTGCACTTTCTGTGCCGACAGATCAGCGCGCAAGGTGCATAACGCCAATCGAAAGTGCAAGATCGGCGGAGGCGGGGCGAGGGCGCGTCGCGGCTAGACCGCGACGCGGCGATGGGGTACGCAGACGGCGGGCGCCCCGAGGGACGCCCGCCGTTGTTCGTTCTCGTCAGTTCTGTGCCGCCGCGTCGCGGGGGGTGAGGCGGTCCGGGGTGGCATCAACGCCGGAGATCCAACCGGTGACGGTGCGGGCCACGTCCTGAGCGGTCAGACCCAGGTCGGCGAGGATCTGCGCGCGGGTGCCGTGCGGGTGCCAGTCGGCCGGCACACCCAGGTCCTTGAGCGGCACCCGGACGTCGGCGTCGCGCATCGCCTGGGCGAGCGCGTCGCCCACCCCGCCGACCCGGACGCCGTCCTCGACGCTGACCACGAGCCGGTGGCGGGCGGCCAGGTCGACCAGCTCCGCCGGGACCGGACGCACCCAGCGGGGGTCGACGACGGTGACGCCGTACCCCTGCTCGGCGACCCGGGCGGCCACCTCCATGCCCAACTGGCCGAAGGAGCCGACGGCGACGAGCAGCACGTCGGTACGGGCGGACTCGGCCAGCACGTCGACAGTGCCGACCCGGCGCAGCGCCGGCAGGTCCGCGGCGACCGCACCGGTCGGGAACCGCACCACTGTCGGGCCGTTGTCGACGGCCACCGCCTCGCGCAGCTCCTCCCGCAGGGTGGCGGCGTCGCGGGGAGCGGCGATCCGCAGCCCCGGCACCACCCCGAAGACCGACATGTCCCAGATGCCGTAGTGGCTGGGCCCGTCCGGGCCGGTGATGCCCGCCCGGTCCAGCACGAAGGTCACCGGCAGCTTGTGCATCGCCACGTCCAGCAGGACCTGGTCGAAGGCGCGGTTGAGGAAGGTGGCGTAGACCGCGACCACCGGGTGCAGGCCACCGAGCGCCAACCCGGCCGCCGAGGTGGCCGCGTGCTGCTCGGCGATGCCCACGTCGTACACCCGCTCGGGGTACTTGCGGGCCAGCTTGGCGATGCCGGTCGGCTCGGCCATGGCGGCGGTGATGCCCACCACGTCCGGGCGCTCGTCGGCGATGGCCAGCAGCTCGTCGGCGAAGACGTGCGTCCACTTCACCGACGGCGCGGCCAGCAGCGCGCCGGTCTCGACGTCGAAGGCGCTGCTCGGGCCGTGCAGGCAGTCGGCCTCGTCCTCCTCGGCGGGACGGTAGCCGTAGCCCTTGCGGGTGACGGCGTGCACGATGACCGGGCCGCCGAAGTTCTTGGCCGCACGCAGCGCCGACTCGACCGCGACCACGTCGTGCCCGTCCACCGGGCCCACGTACTTGATGCCGAGGTCCTCGAACATGGCCTGCGGGGCGACCGCGTCCTTGATGCCCTTCTTGACCGCGTGCAGCACCTCGTACATCGGCTTGCCGACCAGCGGCGTGGAGCCGAGGGCGTCCTTGACGGTGTCGAGGACCTTCTCGTAGCCGGGGTTGAGCCGCAGCGAGGAGAGGTGGTCGGCCAGCCCGCCGATGGTCGGCGAGTAGGACCGGCCGTTGTCGTTGACCACGATCACGAGGGAGTTGCCGGCGGTGGCGATGTTGTTCAGCGCCTCCCAGCACATGCCGCCGGTCAGCGCGCCGTCGCCGACCACGGCGACGACGCTGCGCGCCTCACCACGCAGGGCGTACGCCTTGGCGAGGCCGTCGGCGTAGGACAGCGCTGTGGAAGCGTGCGAGTTCTCGATGAGGTCGTGCTCGCTCTCCGCCTGACTGGGGTAGCCGGAGAGGCCACCGCGCTGGCGGAGCTTGTCGAAGCCGGCCTGACGCCCGGTAAGGATCTTGTGTACGTACGCCTGGTGGCCGGTGTCGAACAGGAGCCGGTCCCGGGGGGAGTCGAAGACGCGATGCATGGCGAGCGTCAGCTCGACCACACCGAGGTTGGGCCCGACGTGCCCGCCGGTACGGGAGACCTTGGTGATCAGGAAGTCCCGGATCTCGGCGGCGAGGACGTCCAGTTCCTCGCCGGACATCCGCTTGACGTCCTGCGGACCGCGAACCGTCCCCAGCAGCCGGCCGTGGTTGGCCGTGTCCTCTTCAACACTCATGACCGGAGAGTCTATCGGCCCCCCGGTACTCCGCAGCTCGGCCCGAGCCCCACGCACCCGGGCCGGGCGGGGAGTGGGCGGCTGAGCACCCGGTCAGGCGCCGACGCGGGGTGTTCTACCGCCCGTCCGGGGGAAGCAGCAGCCCGACCTGCTCGACGTGCTGCGTCATCGGGAAGAGGTCGAAGCCCCGTAGCGCCGCCAGCCGCCAACCGAGGTCGGCGAAGGTACGCACGTCCCGGGCGAAGGCGGCCGGGTCACAGGCCACGTACGCGACCGCCCGCGGGCCGGCGGCTGCCAGCGCGCGGACCACCGGGGCGCCGGCCCCGGAGCGCGGCGGGTCGAGCACCACCACGTCGACCGGGCCGGTGATTCGTCGGCGGGCCAGCGCGGTCTCCACCCGGGCCGACACCACCTCGACGCTGGGCAGGTCGGCGAGGTTCTCCCGGGCGGCGGCGACACCCTGCGCCGCCGCTTCGACCACTGTCACCCGGCCGGTCGCGCCGACCCGTGCGGCCAGCCCGGCGGCGAACAGCCCAGCGCCGCCGTAGAGGTCCCAGGCGACCTCGCCCGGCTGCGGGTCCAGCAACTCGAACACGGCCGTGGAGAGGGTGTCTGCGGCGGCCGGGTGCACCTGCCAGAACGCGGACGCGGGCAGCGTCCAGTCCCGTCCGGCGGCGACCTCGCGGACCTCGGTCGGGCCACTGACCGGGGCGGGCACCCCGTCGCGGATCTCCGTGACGGTCACGTCCCCGCCGGTGCTGGCGACGGTCTCCACGGCCTCGGCGGCCGGCCAGCGCGCACCGGTGGGGGTGAGCACCGGCAGCTGCTGGATGGCCGGGTGGGCGATCCGGCAGCGGTCGATCGGCACCACCTCGTGTGAGCGGTGCTTGAGCAGGCCGGCCCGGTCGGCGGCGTCGACCGCGTAGCGGACCCGGGAGCGCCAGCCGAGCAGCCCACCGGGCAACGCCTCGACCTGGACGCCGAGCCGGTCCAGCTCGACGTCGGTCAGCCCACCGAGGCGGACCAGTTGCTCGCGGATCACGGCGGTCTTCCAGGCCAGCTGCGCGGCCGGTGCGACGTGCTGGAGGTCGCAGCCCCCGCAGGCACCCGGCTTCGCGTACGGGCAGGGCGGCTCGACCCGGTCCGCTGAGGGCTTCAGCACTGTCACCGCATCGGCCCGGACGAACCCGCGGTGCACCTCGGTGACCTCGGCGATGACCCGTTCACCGGGCAGCGCGTGCCGGACGAAGACCACCTGCCCGTCCACCCGGGCGACACAGTGCCCGCCGGGGGCGACCGCGTCGACGGTCAGCTCGACCCGGTCGGTCTCGGCCAGCCCCCGCTCGAACGTCGACGAGGTCGACGCCGACGGCGTCCTGGGTGTCGCGGTCCGCGGACCGCCCGGCTCAGTCACGTGTGTTCCTCATCGTTTCGCTGTTCTCGGGCCCGCCCTCGCCGGGCGGCGCGGCGGCCACCGGCGGGGCGGCGACCAGCGGTGGCACGGCGCTGCGTGGCCCACGCGCCGGGGTCCGGGACAGCGTGGCGTCCAGCCGGTCCAGGTTCTTGCTCGCCGTCGACGCGAGCTGCCACGGCACGCTGACCACCATCACCCCCGGTTCGAAGAGCAGCCGGCCCTTGAGTCGCAGGGCGCTCTGGTTGTGCAGCAGGTTCTCCCACCAACGGCCGACCACGTACTCCGGGATGAACACGGTGACCACGTCCCGGGGCGACTTGCGGCGGGTGGAGGCGACGAAGTCCAGGATCGGGCGGGTGATCTCCCGGTACGGCGAGTCGATCACGGTGAGCGGGATTGCCATCTCCCGTCGCTCCCAGTCGGCCTGCAGGTCCCGGGTGTCCTTCTCGTCCACGTTGACGGTCACCGCGGTGAGCGTGTCCGGTCGGGTGGCGCGGGCGTAGGCGATGGCCCGCAGCGTCGGCTGGTGCAGCTTGCTGACCAGCACGATGGCGTGGTTGCGGGCGGGCAGCACGGCCCGACCCTCGTCCGGCGGGGTCAACTCGACGGCGATCCGGTCGTAGTGCCGGCGGATCGCCAACATCAGCGCGTAGATCACCGCCATCGCGGCGATCGCGATCCAGGCGCCGAGCAGGAACTTGGTGATCAGGACGATCACCAGCACCGTGCCGGTCAGGCCCATGCCGAAGGTGTTGATCGCCCGGGAGCGGACCATCCGGCGGCGCGCCTCCGGGTCCCGCTCGGTGCGCAGGTGCCGGTTCCAGTGCCGGATCATGCCGGCCTGGGAGACGGTGAACGAGACGAAGACCCCGACGATGTAGAGCTGGATCAGCTTCGTCACCTCGGCCTGGAAGCCGACGATCAGCACGATCGCGAAGAGGGCGAGGAAGGTGATGCCGTTGGAGAAGGCCAGCCGGTCGCCCCGGGTGTGGAACTGGCGGGGCAGGTAGCGGTCCTGGGCCAGGATCGAGCCGAGCACCGGGAAACCGTTGAACGCGGTGTTCGCGGCCAGGAAGAGGATCAGGGCGGTCACCCCGGCCAGCACGTAGAGCAGGATCGATCCGGAACCGAAGACCGTCTCGCCGAGCTGGGTGGTGACCGTCTTCTGCACGTACCCCTCGGGGCCGGAGACGATCTGGAGGTTCGGATCCTCGACGAACTGCAGGTGGGTGAGCCGGGCCAGCCAGATGATCCCGATCAGCATGCTCACCGAGATGGTGCCGAGCAGCAGCAGGGTGGTGGCGGCGTTGCGGCTCTTCGGCGCCTTGAACGCCGGCACCCCGTTGGAGATCGCCTCCACGCCGGTGAGCGCGGCGGCGCCCGAGCTGAACGTCCGCAGCAGCAGGAAGACGAGCGCGAAACCGGTCACGCTGTGCTCGGCCTGGATCACCAGGTCGGCGCTCGGCGCGCGCAGTTCGTCGCCCAGCACGAAGACCCGGAACAGCCCGGTGAGCAGCATCCCGAGCATCACGATCACGAAGCCGTAGGTGGGGATGGCGAACGCCGTGCCCGACTCGCGCAGCCCGCGCAGGTTGACAGCGGTGAGCAGGACCACCGCGCTCACCGCGATCAGGACCTTGTGGGTGGCCACGAACGGCACCACGGAGCCCAGGTTGGCCACCCCGGAGGAGACCGACACCGCCACCGTGAGCACGTAGTCGACCAGCAACGCGCTGGCCACCCCGACGCCGAACTTCGGCCCCAGGTTGACAGTGGCCACCTCGTAGTCGCCACCACCGGACGGGTAGGCGTGCACGTTCTGCCGGTAGCTCGCCACCACGGTGAGCATGACCACGACCACGGCGAGCGCGATCCACGGCGAGAAGAAGTACGCGGACGCACCGGCGATGGAGAGGGTCAGCAGGATCTCGTCGGGCGCGTACGCGACGCTGGACAGCGCGTCGGAGGCGAACACGGGCAGCGCGATGCGCTTCGGCAGGAGGGTGTGCTGGAGCCGGTCGGACCGGAACGGTCGACCGAGAAGAAGCCGCTTCAGCAGCGAGGTGGGACTGGCCACGAACGCCAAGAGTACGACCACCACGGCGGGGGCGCGGGGGTGGGCGATCACCGCTGCTCGCGACGGCGGGGTACGGTCGGTCCCCGCTAGCGACCGGGACGTGGCAGGCTCGCACTCGAAGGTCACCGGCAGCGGAAGTGGTACGCACCTTGGGAGGGACAGCGTGCACGTCGTGATCATGGGATGTGGTCGGGTCGGGTCGACCCTCGCCCACAGCCTGGAGTCCCGAGGGCACTCGGTGGCGGTGATCGACCAGGACGCCGACGCCTTCCGCCGGCTCGGCCCCGACTTCGCCGGGATCACGGTGACCGGGGCCGGTTTCGACGGCGAGGTGCTCAGACAGGCCGGCATCGAGCGCGCGGACGCCTTCGCGGCGGTGTCGAGCGGCGACAACTCCAACATCATCTCGGCCCGGCTGGCCCGCGAGACGTTCGGCGTGTCCCGGGTCGCCGCCCGCATCTACGACCAGCGCCGGGCGCAGGTCTACGAGCGGCTGGGCATCCCCACCGTGGCCACCGTGCGGTGGACGGCGGACCGGATGCTGCGACACCTGGTGCCGGAGGGCAACGTGGAGATCTTCCGCGACCCCACGAGCACGGTGTCGATCGTCGAGGTGCCCGTACACAAGGACTGGATCGGCCGACCGGTGCGGACGCTGGAGGACGCGACCGGGGCGCGGGTGGCCTACCTGATCCGCTTCGGCATCGGCACGCTGCCTACCGGCTCCACCGTCATACAGGAGGGCGACCAGGTGTTCATGCTGGTCAGCGATGACATCGTGGCGGCGGTCACGTCGGTGGCGGCGACGCCGCCGGAAGGAGGGCACTGAGCCATGCGGGTCGCCATCGCGGGCGCGGGCAACGTGGGCCGCTCGATCGCCCAGGAGTTGATCGACAACGGGCACCAGGTGATGCTCATCGAGCGCCAACCCAAGATGCTGCGCCCGGACCGGGTGCCGGCCGCCGACTGGGTGCTGGCCGACGCGTGCGAGCTGAGCAGCCTGGAGGAGGCCAACATCGCCGGCTGTGACGTCGTGGTCGCGGCGACCGGCGACGACAAGACCAACCTGGTGCTGTCGCTGCTGGCCAAGACCGAGTTCGCGGTGCCCCGGGTGGTCGCCCGGGTCAACCGGGCCGAGAACGAGTGGCTGTTCACCGAGCAGTGGGGCGTGGACGTCGCGGTGAGCAAGCCGCGGGTGATGGCCGCGCTCGTCGAGGAGGCGGTCACCGTCGGCGACCTGGTCCGGCTGATGACCTTCCGGCAGGGCGAGGCGAACCTCGTCGAGATCACCCTGCCGCCGACCGCCCCCTACGTCGGTCAACCGATCCACGCCGTGCCGCTGCCCCGCGACTCCGCCCTGGTGGCGATCCTGCGCGGCAAGCGGGTCCTGGTGCCCAGCCCGGACGACCCGATCGAGGCCGGCGACGAGCTGATCTTCGTCTGCACCGCCGAGGTGGAGGACCAGGTCCGCCAGGTGATCCTCGGGCCGGACAGCGTCGAACGGACCCGCAGCTCACGCTGACCCCGACGGGCGCGCTGAGCGGTCCGGTCGGCAGGGCCTCGCTCAGGCGCTGGGCAGCGGGGCCGGCGGCGACTCCCGGGTGACCCGGCGCACCGTCCAGACCGTGATCAGCAACAGCAGCGCGTACGGCGGGTAGCCCAGCGCCAGCCGGGCCACGCCCAGGGCGGTGTCCTGGTGGGCCAGGTAGAGCCCGGCCTGCACGCCCACCTTGGCCAGCCAGACCACGCCCCAGAGCACGGTCAGCTGGGTGAAGGTGCGCACCAGCTTCGGGTCGGACCGCCACTCCGAACGGCCCTTGGCCACCAACACCGACCAGATCCAGCCCACCAGCGGCTGGCGGATCGCGGCCGAGATCAGCAGGGCGATGCCGTAGCCGATGCCGTAGAGGATGCCGGGAAGGTAGAAGTCGCGCTCATCGCCGGTGCGCCACGCGATGGCCGCGCCGACGCCGACGCCGAAGAGCCCGTTGACGGCGTGCCGGATCGGTCGACGCTGGGCCAGCCGCAGCCCCGCGATCAGCACGGCGACCGCGATCGACGCGATCACCGCCGGCCGCAGCTCGCCGATGATGTTGGCGACGACGAACACCACGACCGGGATGCTGGACTCGACCAGCCCGCGCCAGCCGCCGAGCTGGTCGGCCATCTGCTCGGCGATCGTCGGCAGCGGCTCCTCGTCCTGAGGGTCGGTATCCGGCTGTGCCGCCCGGTCCTGTCCCGTCGTCATCGCCGGCCTTCCGTCCGCAGTGCCGTCACTTGGGCGAGTCCAGCTCGTAGTAGGGGTTGTAGATGACCTTGCGGTCGTCCCGCACCGCCACCCGGCCGCGGGCGGTCAGATGCCGGCCCGGCTCGATCCCGGCGATGTGCCGCCGACCCAGCCAGACCAGGGTCACCACGTCACTGCCGTCGTACAGGTCGGCCTCGAGGGTGGGCAGATTGGTGCGCGGCGTGTAGACCACAGTGCGCAGCCGGCCGGCGACCGAGACCAGCTGGCCCCGGGAGCACTGCTGGGCGGGGATCCCGCCGCACTCGGCGCTCTCCCGACGCAGCTCCTGCGCGTCGATCTCGGCCTCGCTGGCGGTGAACCTCTGCAGGATGCGCCGCAGCGACACCCGGCCCTCGTCGGTCGTCATGACCTCCGCGTCACCCTCTCCACGCTCGCCGTCCCCGGCCGGCCCCGGCGGCGCCGGAACCGTGCCGCCAGCGTACGCCGACGGGGCTGGTTCCGGCGGGCCGGTGCGCGCGGGTCAGACCTGACGCGGCGCGGCGGCGGCGTCGCCCGCCTCGGCCTCGGCCTGGTCGGCGACCTCCCGGGGCAGCCGCAGCGGCAGCGGCTCGCGGACGGGCTTCGCCTCCTGCCCACGGTCGACCACCAGGCCGTCCAGGCACTCGACGAGCGATCCGGCCATCGCCGGGTCGGTGGCCACCGGGCCCTGGAACACGCCCCGGACCATCCAACGCGGCCCGTCGATTCCGACGAACCGCAGGTTCGTCGCGCCGTCCGGGGTGTTCACCTGGGCGTGCAGCTCCGGGCCGTACTCGCCGGCGACCTCCTGCGCGCTCGCGCCGTCGCGGAGCAGCGACTGCCGGATCTCCTCGCGCACCTCGTCCCAGATCCCCTCGGAGCGGGGGGCGGCGAAGACACCCAACTGGAGCGCGTTGTCACCGTGCACCAGCACCACCTGCTGGACCACACCCTGCGGGTCGGCCTGCACCCGCACCTCGACGTCGGCGATCGCCGGGATGTGCAGGCTGCCCAGGTCGAGTCGCTGCACGTCGTCGTAGCTCTCGGAGATGTCGTACGGGCCGCGCTCCAGCCTCGGCGTCGCATCACCCTGGTCCGGGACCTGGGTAGCCCGCTCGTCACGGGTCTGCCGCTCCGCATCGGCCCGCTTTCGGGAGAAGATCACTGCGCCTGCCCTCCGCTGTTCACACTCACCCTGCCACCTCTTCCGTCTGCCCGCGGCCCGGCTCGCTCGGCCGCCGCTCGACCCGGTCCTGGCCCGTCGGCGACGGCACCAGCCCGGCGTGCCCACCGGTGGACCCGTGCCCACCGGTCCCGCGCCGGGACGCGGGCAGCTCGACCACCGGCTCGAACCGCGCCCGCGCTACCTGCTGGACCACGAGCTGCGCGATCCGATCGCCGCGGGAGATCTTCGCCGGCACCTCCCGATCATGATTGATCAGGTTGACCAGGATCTCACCCCGGTAGCCGGCGTCGACCGTACCGGGCGCGTTGAGCACCGTCACGCCGAGCCTGGCCGCCAGACCGGAGCGGGGATGGACCAGTCCCACGTACCCCTCCGGCAGCGCGATGGCCACGCCGGTGGGCACCAGGGCCCGGCCGCCGGGTGGCAGCTCCACGTCCGCGGCCGCCACCAGGTCGGCCCCGGCGTCGCCGGGATGGGCGTACGTGGGCAACGGCAGCTCCGGGTCGAGCAGTTGCACAGGCACGGGTACGACGTCGGTCACGGGTCCCCTCTTCCGTCCGGTTCGCGGGGTGACCCTGCCATCCTGCCGGTTCGTCGAGCCGCCGTGCGCCGTACCCTCGCAGGAGTGAGCATGTCGCCCTCCCCGTCCGCCGATCAGCCGCCGGCCGCCGCCCGCTCGGCGTACACCGAGCGGCTGGATCTGCCCTGGTGGCTGTGGCTGGCCGGGCTGGTGGCCGCCGCGTTGCTGGCCGTCGAGATCTGGATGGGCGCCTCCGGCGTCCGCACCTGGCTGCCGTTCGCCGTGCTGGTGCCGCTCACCGCGGTCGGGCTGTGGTGGCTGGGCCGGATCCGGATCGGGGTGGCCGACGCCGAGCTGCGGGTGGACGACGCCCGCCTGCCGGTCCGTTTCGTGGCCGACGTGGTGCCGCTGGACGTGGCCGGCCGACGTGAGGTGCTCGGCGTCGGCGCGGACCCGCTCGCCTTCGTGGTGCAGCGACCGTGGATCGGCGGCGCGGTGCAGGTGATCCTCGACGATCCCGCGGATCCGACCCCGTTCTGGGTGGTGAGCACCCGCCACCCGGTCGAGCTGGCCGAGGCGGTGCTGACCGCACGGGACGCCCTGGCGGCCACCCACCCGACGGCCGGCGAGCCGGGCTGACCCACCGGCGAGGGCCCGCTCAGGTGCCGGTCGGCGGGCCCGGGAGGGCCGCCGGTGGCGCGGGCCGGGCGATGCCCCGCCGGCGCAGGTCGACCTGGAGCTGGTCGGCCATCTGCTGGGTGGCCCGGCGGTTGAGGAAGCTGGCCACCGCCGCGCCGGTCAGGAACGGCCCGAGTGTGGTGAGGTTGCGACCGAAACGCCTCAGCAGCATGTCCCGCAACTCCTTGCGGGCGGCGGTGCCGAGCACCGCTCCCACTCCCACGCCGGGCACCATCGGGTTGACACCGCGTTGAGTGGCCCAGGAGTGCACCAGCGCGACCGCCCGTTGGCTGCCGGCGGCCGGTAGTGCCACGCCGTGGATCTCGTGCAGCTCGCCGACGAGTTTCAGCTCCACCGCCACCACGGCCACGGTCTCGGCGGCGAGCAGCACCGGCGCGGAGAGCAGGGTCGGAGCCACCGTCCACTCGACGGCGGCGACGCCCCCACCGGCCGCGCCGATCGCGGCGGTGGTCCTCGACGCGTTGCGGATGAGCCGGTCGGCCAGGGCGGCGTCGTCCAGGCCGGGGAAGTGCTGGCGCAGCGTGTCCAGGTCCCGTACCGGCACGTGCGGGGCGATCTCGGCGACGGCGTCGACCATCCATCGCACGGCGGCACGGGGCTTGAACAGGTCGGAGATGCCCCGCGCACGGGCCTGCCCGACCATCCGGGTCAGCAGTTGGCGGCGTCGGGCCGGCGCGATGTCGTCCGCGGTCAACGCCGCGACGGTGGCACCGAGGTCGTCCGTGCCACCGGTGGCACCAAGGCCGTCCGTGCCGCCATCGGTGGTGCCGCCTCGATCGCTCATCGGACCTCCCGGTGCTGTGGCTACCCGCTACGAGTCAAGCAGGTACCCACCGCTGCCGCATGCCTACACCGGCAGCGGCGACCCCGTTCAGGAGGCCGCCGCCGGTGTTGTTGTGGTTGTCAGACGCACTCGCGGCAGATCAGCTCGCCATTACGCTCGACCGCCAGCTGGCTACGGTGGTGGACCAGGAAGCAGCGGGCGCACCGGAACTCGTCCTGCTGCATCGGAAGCACCTTGACCGTGAGCTCCTCGTCGGCCAGATCGGCACCGGGCAGCTCAAAGCTCTCGGCCACCTCGGCCTCGTCGACGTCCACCGCGCCCGACTGTGAGTCGACGCGCCGTGCCTTGAGCTCTTCCAGGCTGTCCTCGCCGAGGTCGACCTCGTCGCGACGCGGGGCGTCGTAGTCGGTGGCCATCGGTTTCACTCTCCCATATCGATGTTGTCGCTTCCGGTTGTAACGCCGGACGACGCTGTTTCGGTTCCGCTGGCCGGCCACCACTTGTGTCGGGCACCCGACCCGAGGACCGAACGGGTCGAGCTCGCCGGGGCGACTCCCCTGCGAGCGCGGAACCTTACCCCCCCTTGGGCGAGGCATGTATACCGCCCTTGCGGCTGAGATGTACGCCCCCGCACGCGAAGTTGTTCCCAATGTGATTCAGGCGACACGAAGATAGGGGTAGTAGTACCCGGTTCGCGGTCGGCGCGCCGGCATGTCGGGCTGTTTCCACGCGACGGCCGGACAACCGTTAACCTCAGCGGCGTATTCGACGGCCGGCGGCCTGAGCGATCGTTCCTGGCCGCCACCACCCACTGAAGTCCGGGGAGTGCCCTGATGAGTTTTGCGCGCGTGCGAGCACTCGTCGTCGTCGGCCTGCTGGCGATCATCGCCCTGGTCTTCGTCGTCGTGGCCGTGGTCCGCGACAGCCAGGGCAACGTGGGTACCGCGGCGGGTTGCCCCGAGGGCTGGCCGCTGGCGGATCTGACCCTGCGCGAGCGCAAAGACGTCAAGATCAACGTGTTCAACGCCACGGATCAGCCCGGTCTCGCGCACACCGTCGCCGACGAGTTCAGCAATCGACAGTTCCAGGTCAAGAAGACCGGGAACGAGAAGAAGATCAACAGCGTCGCGGTGCTGCGGTACGGCCCGAAGGGCGTCGGGTCCGCGCACCTGCTCCAGGCATACTTCCTCAACAACGCCACCCCGGGCTACGACCCGAAGCGCACCGACGACACCGTGGACGTCGTACTGGGCAACAACTTCCAGCAGCTCGCCACCACGACCGAGGTCAACCAGTCACTCGGCGACTCGGGTCCGCCGGAGGCTCCCAAGGGCTCCTGCCCGTCCCCACCCGCCAAGTGACTGCGTAACCGGCCCGCCGCAGCGCCCGGTCGGCGACCGGCACCGACCTGGCCCCACCGGTTGGAGCCGGCCACTCAAGAGGCCGGAGCCGGTCGCTCAGAGCCGGCCGACCTGGTCCGCCGGTCAGGGACCGCCGGCGGCGTCCAGCGCGGCCAACCGGTCGTGCAGCGGCGCGAAGAGCGCGGGCGGGGCCGCGACCACCAGGTCCGGCCCTGGCGGTCGACCGGCCAGGCCGGCGACCCGAACCCCCGCCTCGGCGGCCACCAGCCCGCCAGCCGCCAGGTCCCAGGCCGCAAGACCCTTCTCGAAGTACGCGTCGAGCCGCCCCTCGGCGACCAGGCAGAGGTCCAGCGCCGCGGCGCCGAGCCGGCGGATGTCGCGTACGTGTGCGATCAGCCCGGCCACCACCTGCGCCTGGTGCGCCCGACGGCCGGCGTCGTAGCCGAAGCCGGTGCCGACCAGCGCCTGCCCCAGATCGACCTCGCCGGAGCAACGCAGCCGGACACCGTCGCGCCAGGCCCCACCGCCGGCTGTGGCGGTCCACTGCTCTCCGGTGTTCACGTTGCGCACCACGCCGGCAACCACCACCCCGTCCACCTCGGCGGCCAGCGAGACCGCTGAGTGCGGCAGTCCGTACAGGTAGTTCACAGTGCCGTCGATCGGGTCGACGATCCAGCGCACACCGCTGCGCGTCGCGCCGGAAGCTCCCTCGCCGTACTCCTCGCCCAGCACCGAGTCGTCCGGGCGCAGCGCGGCCAACGCGTCGAGGATCTGTCGCTCGACCGCCCGGTCGGCGGCGGTGACCACGTCGGTGACGGTGCTCTTGGTGGCGGCGACGACTACCCCCTCGGCGCGCATCCGGTACGCGGTGTCCGCCGCGTCCCGAGCCACCTCCACCGCGATGGTCAGCAGCTCCGACGGTGTCGTGGCCGAGTTGGTCATGATTCGCCTCTTTCCGCAACTGGGCGCATGTGGGTGGGTGAAACTACCGAAGATCATCGTTCCCGACGCCGCCCGACGGCACCAGAGCAGGATCTTTGGCGCCTGGGATCCGCTGCGAGGTGGGCGCGCCCGCACCGCCCTGGCGGCCTGAGCGGCCGACCTCCGCCAATATGCCCCTTTCGGTTGGTAATGTCGCTTAAGTGCTTACCGCCCCGTCCATGCTCGGCTCACAACCGTTGCCCAACCGCGACCTGGTGGGGACGCCACCGGCCGGACCGACAGCGACCTCGGTGATCCACACGCGCACCCTCGCAATCGCCATGTTGACCTCGTACTGCCTGCTCAAACGGCAGTTCGGACACGTTCGGCGCGCCACCGGCCTCGACGACGGAAGCCCTTCGCCGGCCACGCGGCTATCATTAGCGCGAAGCCCATATCTCCGCCCCACCGACGGTCCCCACCGGCGGTACGCGGTGCGGAGCAGGATGATCGCCGCAGACGGCGTTACAATTCACCCCTGCCCACGCGGCACGGACCGCCGACCACCGGCCGGACCGTGACACGAGGGTCCCTCAACCACATCGCCCGGCACGGTAACCCTCGCTGCGCTGGACGAACCCGCCGTGCCCGCTCTTCGCCTCCGGAAGGTCATTCGTGACAGAACCCCGCCAGCCCGGCGCCGACGTTCGCTCGCTCACCGACACCCTGATCGCCCACGCGCAGAGCGCCGGTGGTCAGCTCACGTCGGCTCAGCTCGCGCGCACCGTCGAGTCCGCCGAGGTGACTCCGGCCCAGGCCAAGAAGATCCTGCGGGCGCTCTCCGAGGCCGGAGTGACCGTCGTGGTGGACGGCTCGGCGAGCACCCGCCGCCGCGTCGCCGCGGCCCGCTCGACCACGCCAGCGTCCCGGGCCACCACCGCCAAGACCACCAAGAAGGCCGCCGCGCCGGCCCCGAAGCAGGCGCCCGCCGGCGACGACGCCCCGGCGACGTCGGCCCCGCGCAAGGTGGCCGCTCGCAAGGCGACCGGCACCGGCGCCGAGGCCGCCACGGCGACGCCGGCGAAGGCGACCAAGTCGACCCGAGCCACCAAGGCGACGGTGGCCGCGGCTGCCGGGGCCAAGCCGACCAAGGCTGGCGGTAAGGCCAAGGGCGAGGGCGCCGAGGGCGAGATCGACCCGGAGGAGCTGGCCGCCGCGATCGAGGACGTGGTGGTCGAGGAGCCGGCCGAGCTGGCCCAGGCCGCCGAGACCGACGCCGCCGCCTCGGCGACCGACAACGACTTCGAGTGGGACGACGAGGAGTCCGAGGCCCTCAAGCAGGCTCGACGCGACGCCGAGCTGACCGCCTCCGCCGACTCCGTCCGGGCGTACCTGAAGCAGATCGGCAAGGTTCCGCTGCTCAACGCCGAGCAGGAGGTGGAGCTGGCCAAGCGGATCGAGGCCGGGCTCTACGCCGCCGAGCGGCTGCGGGCTGCCGACGAGGGCGAGGAGAAGCTCGTCCGGGAGATGGTCCGTGACCTGGGCTGGATCTCCCGCGACGGCGAGCGGGCCAAGAACCACCTCCTGGAGGCGAACCTCCGACTGGTGGTGTCGCTGGCCAAGCGCTACACCGGCCGTGGCATGGCGTTCCTCGACCTGATCCAGGAGGGCAACCTCGGTCTGATCCGGGCCGTGGAGAAGTTCGACTACACCAAGGGCTACAAGTTCTCCACGTACGCCACCTGGTGGATCCGACAGGCCATCACCCGCGCCATGGCCGACCAGGCCCGCACCATCCGCATCCCGGTGCACATGGTCGAGGTCATCAACAAGCTCGGCCGCATACAGCGTGAGCTGCTCCAGGACCTGGGCCGCGAGCCCACTCCGGAGGAGCTGGCCAAGGAGATGGACATCACACCCGAGAAGGTGCTGGAGATCCAGCAGTACGCTCGGGAGCCCATCTCACTGGACCAGACCATCGGCGACGAGGGCGACAGCCAGCTCGGCGACTTCATCGAGGATTCCGAGGCCGTGGTCGCGGTCGACGCGGTCTCGTTCTCGCTCCTGCAGGACCAGCTCCAGCAGGTGCTGCAGACGCTCTCCGAGCGTGAGGCGGGTGTGGTACGTCTGCGCTTCGGCCTGACCGACGGCCAGCCGCGGACGCTCGACGAGATCGGCCAGGTCTACGGGGTGACCCGGGAGCGGATCCGGCAGATCGAGTCCAAGACGATGTCCAAGCTGCGTCACCCGTCCCGGTCGCAGGTCCTCCGGGATTACCTGGACTGAGCGGGTTTCGTCAACCGAACGTGTCGTTTTGACCACCTGGTGTGCAACACCAGATGGTGATCGTCCGGATGCACGAATGTGATCGTTGACGTGGCACCCTTGGTGCACGGCACACTGTCCCTTCCAGGTGTGACCTCGGTCCCCCGCGGGCACACAGGGAAGGCAGTGCCTAGTAAGGGTGTTGCACGATAGGTGAGCAACGACCGAAGAGATTGTTCATCGGTGACGACCAGAGGAGGAAGGCGATGACCCCGACCCTCACGCCGCCGCCCGTGACGGCGGCTCCCCCAGCCGCCGATGAACGGTGCGACCGCTGCAATGCTGCCGGGAAGCTCCGGATCACTCTCACGGGTGGGAGCGAGTTGGTGTTCTGCGGGCACCACGCGAACAAGTACGCGGAGGATCTTGTAAAGATCACCGAGCGGTTCGCGACGGAGCCCGATTTCAGCTGGCGTGGCGCCGATCTGATGGCGAACTAGATCCGCAAACCGACATAGCTGACCGGAGGCACCCCGAGGGTGCCTCCGGTCAGCTCTTTCTGTCTGGACTCCCCCGCGCCCGCGCCCCGCGCAAAGATCCGAGCAACTTCCCCTGATGTTGCTGCCTCCGACCCGCCGGAGACGGTCTAGAGGGTCTGCACGGTGGCGATGCGTTCCTCAAGCTGCTCGATGGTGGCCTGGGCGCTCGGCGGGCCGCCGCAGAGCCGGCGCAGCTCGGCATGGATCTTGCCGTGCGGCTGACCGGTTCGGTGGTGTCGGGCGGCCACCAGAGCGTTCAGTTGGCGCCGTAGCGCCACGCGACGCTGGGCGGCGCTCATGGGTGCGGGTGGCGCTGCCGTGGCCGCAGCGGCCGGCTGAGCGGCCCCGTCGGCCGTACGACGGCGTTGGGCGGCGAGCTGTGCGGCCTGCCGCTTGGTCAGCAGCAGCGAGACCTGGTCGGCGGTGAGCAGACCGGGCAGGCCGAGGTATTCCTCTTCCTCGGGGGTGCCGGCCTGGGCCGCGGTGCCGAACGACGCGCCGTCGAAGATCACCTGGTCCAGCTCGGCGGTGGCCGAGAGCGCCGCGAACCGCTTCTCCAGTTCCCCGCTGGCCTGGTCGTCGCGCTGCGCGCGTTCCAACAGGTCGTCGTCGAAACCGTCGGCTTCCTTGGGTTTACCGAGTACGTGGTCGCGCTCGGTCTCCATCTCGCTGGCCAACCCGAGCAGGTGCGGCACGCTGGGCAGGAACACCGACGCGGTCTCCCCGGGCCGGCGGGCCCGCACGAACCGGCCGATCGCCTGGGCGAAGTAGAGCGGCGTGCTGGCGCTGGTGGCGTAGACCCCGACCGCCAGTCGGGGGATGTCGACCCCCTCGGACACCATCCGCACCGCTACCAACCACCGCTGGTCGGACGCCGCGAACGTCGCGATCCGGGCGGACGCGCCCTGGTCGTCGGAGAGCACCACGGCGGCCTTCTCGCCGGTCACCTGCTCGATCAGCTTGGCGTACGAGCGGGCGGTCTGCTGGTCGGTGGCGATGATCAGACCACCGGCGTCGGCCATGCCCGCGTTGCGCAGCACTGTGAGTCGGGCGTCGGCGGCCCGCAGCACCTGTGGCATCCAGTCGCCGGCCGGGTCCAGGGCGGTACGCCATGCCTGGGCCACCAGGTCCTGGGTCATCGGCTCACCCAGCCGGGCCGCCAGCTCCTCCCCCGCGTTGGTACGCCAGCGGGTCTCCCCGGAGTACGCCAGGAAGAGCACCGGCCGGACCACCCCGTCGCGCAGCGCGTCGGAGTAGCCGTACACCGAGTCGGCGCGGGAGCGCAGCAGCCCGTCCCCGCCCCGCTCGTAGCTGACGAACGGGATCGGGTTGTCGTCGGAGCGGAACGGCGTCCCGGTGAGCATCAGCCGGCGTACGGCGGGTTCGAAGGCGTTCTTCACCCCGTCGCCCCAGGACCGGGAGTCGCCGGCGTGGTGGATCTCGTCGAGGATGACCAGGGTGCGTCGGGTCATGGTGCGTCGCCGGTGCACCTGCGGTGCCATCCCCACCTGTGCGTAGGTGACCACCGCGCCGTGGAAGTCGGCAGCGGAGTGCAGGTCGGCGTTGCGGAAGGCGGCGTCGAGTTGGATGCCCACCCGGGCCGCGGCGTCGGCCCACTGGTTCTTCAGGTGCTCGGTCGGCGCGACCACGGTGACGGCCTCCACGGTGCCGTCGCCGAGCAGCTCGGCCGCGATCCGCAGGGCGAAGGTGGTCTTGCCGGCGCCGGGCGTGGCGACCGCTGTGAAGTCCTCACTACGGCGACGCAGGTACTCCACCAGCGCCTTGCGCTGCCAGGCGCGTAGCGCCGGGAACGTCTCGAGCACCGGCGTCCGGGCTGCCACGCGAAGCTCCTCTCCGACCGCACGATGGCGGACCCCGGGCGAGGGCCACGAGGATCCGCCGCCCATGAAAACGCCTCCGCGCAGAAGCTGCCGCGAAGGCCGACTCAGCATAACCAGCACGGGCCGCCGGGCCCAGGCGACGCCACGCTGGTCACAATCCCGCACCCGAACGAGCGGCGGCCCGACCCGTCTCACCACTCCCGGTCGGTGCGTGGATCCGCCCCGTCGGCGCGGGGCGGGCGCAGCGTGGCCACCGGCGCGGACCAGCGTCGACGCAGCGCGATCAGGCGTAGCCCGAAGACCAGGACGGCGGCGGCGGTGAGCGGCGCGGGCCCGGTCTGCCCGGTGACGTACAGCAGCACCACCAGGACCGAGCCGGCCAGCGCGGCCAGCGCGTAGATCTCCCGGCGCAGCACGACCGGGATCTCGGCGGTGAGCAGGTCGCGGCCGAGCCCGCCGCCGATGGCGGTGAGCATGCCGATCAGGCAGGCCCCGACGGCCGGCACCCGGGCGTCGAGCGCCTTGAGCGTACCGGTGACGGTGAACAGCGCCAGGCCGGCCGCGTCCAGCACCAGCACTGTGGTGCGCAGTCGGGCCAGTTGCGGGTGCAGCCAGAAGACGGCGAGCGCGGTGATCGCGGCGGTGGCCACGTACCGCCAGTCGGCGAAGGCCAGCGGCGGCACCTCGTCGATGACCAGGTCTCGGAAGATCCCACCGCCGAGGGCGGCCACGAAGCCGACGAACGCGACGCCGAACAGGTCCAGTCGCTTGGCCACCGCCGCCGAGGCCCCGGACGCGGCGAACACCGCCACCCCGGTCAGGTCGGCGAGCAGCAGGGCGGTGGAGGTGGTCACCGCCGCAGGCTACGTCGCCGGCCGGAGCACCGGCCGAGGTTCACTCACGGTACGAGTCGTAGATCTCCTTGCACTTGGGGCAGACCGGCGAACCCGGCTTGGCCGCCTTGGTGACCGGGAAGGTCTCGCCGCAGAGAGCGACGACGAAAGTGCCCATGACGGCGCTCTCGGCGATCTTCTCCTTGCGGACGTAATGGAACATCTCGGGACCGGTATCGGCGTCCTTCAGCTCCGGACGCTCGAGAACCTCTGTGCTCACGTCTGCACCTCCAACCGACAAGTTTGGCAGGTCATCACGGCCGGGTCCACTTGAGGCCGGCCGAAGCCCCACCCCGTACGGTGCCCGTGTGACTGACTTTCACATCAGCTACGGCACCGAGGTCGCCGTTGCCCTGCGCGACGGCCGGCCCGTCGTCGCACTGGAGAGCACCATCGTCTCGCACGGCCTGCCCCGACCGGAGAACCTACGCGTGGCCAGGGAGATCGAGCGGACGGTTCGGGACGCCGGGGCCGTTCCGGCGACGATCGGCATGATCGCCGGTGAGCTGGTGGTCGGCCTGGACGACGCCCAGCTGACCCGGCTGGCCACTGTCGACGGCGTGACCAAGCTCTCCGTCCGCGACCTCGCGGTGGCCGCCGCGACCGGCGCGGACGGCGCGACCACGGTGGCCGCGACCAGCGCGGTGGCCGCCGCCGCCGGCATCGGCGTGTTCGCCACCGGTGGGCTGGGTGGGGTGCACCGGGAGGCCGCGCACACCTTCGACGAGTCGGCGGACCTGGTCACCCTGGCGCAGACCCCGATCGCGGTGGTCTGCGCCGGGGTCAAGTCGATCCTCGACGTGGGCGCGACGCTGGAGCGCCTGGAGACCCTCGGGGTCGCTGTGGTCGGTTACCGCACCCGCCGGTTCCCCGGCTTCTACCTGACCGACGCCGGCTTCGACCTGGACTGGTCGGTGGACTCGCCGGAGCAGGTCGCCGCAGTGCTCGCCGCCCGGGACGAGCACGCCGTGCACACCGGCGGGCTGCTCATCGCGAACCCGCTGCCGGTCGACGAGCAGCTCGACCCGGAGCTGCACGACCGGACTCTCACCGAGGGCCTGGCCCTGCTGGAGCGGGACGGGATCACCGGAAAGGCCGTCACGCCGTACCTGCTCGCGCACTTCCACTCGGCAACCGAGGGCGCCAGCCTGGCGGTGAACGTGCGGATCATCCTGCGCAACGCCGACCTGGCCGCGCGGATCGCGGTCGCCTCGGTGGCCCGCGGCACCGCCGTCCCGGCATGACCCGACCGGCCCGGATGGTCGTCGTCGGCGACGTGATCACCGACGTGGTCGCCGTGTTGTCCGGGCCGCTCGCGGCCGGCTCGGACACCGGGGCCGCGATCAGTCTCGGCGGCGGCGGTCAGGCGGCCAACACCGCCGCCTGGGTCGCCGCGCAGCGGGTGGACGTCACGCTCGTCGGGGCCGTCGGTGACGACGACGCCGGGCGGGACCGGGTGGCCGAGCTGGAACGGGCGGGCGTCGACTGTGCCGTCGAGCGGGTCGAGGGCGCCCCGACCGGCACTGTCATCGTGTTGGCCGCCGACGACGAGCGCACCATGGTCAGCCAGCGCGGCGCGAACCTGCGGCTGAGCGCCGCGCACGTCGAGCAGGCCATCGCGGCGGCGCCCGGCGCCGGGCATCTGCACCTGTCCGCGTACACCCTGTTGGACGCGGAGTCGCGCGGCGCGGGGCTGCGGGCGTTGGCCGCCGCCCGCGAGCGCGGGCTCACCATCAGCGTCGACGCGGCCTCCGCGGCGCCGTTGCGGCGGGTCGGCGCGGCGGCGTTTCTGAGCTGGGTACGCGACATCGACCTGCTCCTGGTCAACGCGGACGAGGCCACGGTGCTGGCCGGCGGGCTGGACCCGGCGGCGCAGGGGCGGGTGCTGTCGGCGACGGCTCGGCGGGTGGTGGTGAAGCGCGGCGCGGCCGGCGCGGTCTGGGTGGACCGCACCACGCCGGTCTGCGTGGCCCCGGCCAGCCGGGTGGCGGTGGTGGACGTCACGGGCGCTGGCGACGCCTTCGCGGCCGGTCTGCTCACCGCGTGGCTCGCCGGTGCCACCCCGACTGCGGCACTGGGCCGCGCCACCGACCTGGGCGCGCTGGCCGTCTCCACCGCCGGGGCTCGGCCACAGGCGTAGCAGCCGGCGCACGGCCACAGCCCCGACTGCTCGAACCCTGGCCCGTTCGCGGGTCAGGGTTCGAGGTCGATGACCTTGTGTGGGCGCTCCTCGGCGGTGAGGCTCATCGGCGGGGTGTCGTCCTGTTGGCGGGGGTGGAACCGGTTGGCCAGCCGGTGCTCTTCCTTCGGCGGCCGGTCGTTGGCCAGCAGCACGGCCAGCCAGGGGATGAGCACCATGCCGAGGCCGCACAGTGGCAGCCAGAGCCAGAGCAGTGGGGCGTTCGCACCGACCAGGATCGCGCCGACGATGATGCACAGCACCCGGATGCCCATCATCAGGACATAGCGGCGCTGGCGACTGTTGAGCTGATCGTCCTGGCTGCGCGAGGCGTCGGTGATCAGAATCGGCTGGTACGCCTGACGCTTCACCATGGACCTCCTCGAGGGGGTTACGCCTCATCCTGTCACCGCAGGTCCGTGATCAGCGAACTTCGACTCATCCCGCCGCGTGTTACGCCCGTGGTACGCTCCGCGATGTGGGCAGCAGGTTCAGCTTCACCGACGAGGCGTTGGCCAACCTGAGGGTCTACGACGTCACACCCGGGGAAGTCTGGGAGGCGCTGCACAGCGCCCGACGGGTCATCCGTCATCTGGGTGACGACGTGATGGTGGTCTACGCCGCCGCCCGTCGGGGCCGCAGGCTGGCGGTGCTGCTCGCCGAGGCCGATGGCACCGACAACGACTGGGACATTCTCTCCGCCCGCGAGTTGAGCGACGTCGAGTCCAAGCGCTACGACGAGGCCGTGCGGAGATCTCGGTAGATGAGGAGGCCGTGACGATGCACCGTAACGACGCGACCAAGCAGTTCCACGGCGGCGGCGAGCGAATCGCCGAGCTGATCGACGAGAGCCCGGCGGCGGAGCTGCCCACCCCCGACAGCGACGTACCGATGGTGAGCCGCTCGGTTCGGCTGCCACTGGACACCTACGAGCGGGTCCGCGCCGCCGCCGACGCCCGGGGCATCGGGGTCACCACGCTGATGCGCCAGTGGATCGAGGCCGGCCTGGCCGACCTGGACGACTCGGCGACCGTCTCGCTGGCCGACGTCCGGCGCGCGCTGGCCTCGCTGGCGCACCCGACCGCCGCCTGAGCAGACCGCCCCTCAACAGGCCGGTCGGTCAGCCGCCGGTGGTCTTCGCCTTGGCCGCCGCCTTCATCTGCTGCTTGAACTCCCGCACCCGACGTAGCGAATCGGCGTCCGTGACGTCGGCCACCGACCGGTACGCGCCCGGGTCGCCGTAGTCTCCGGCCGCCTTCCGCCAGTCCTGCGGGGTCACCCCGAACCGCTTGCCGAGCAGGGCCACGAAGATCTGCGCCTTCTGCTTGCCGAAGCCGGGCAGCGCGGAGACCCGGCGCAGCAGCTCCGGCCCGTCGGCGACCTCGGCCCAGAGCAGCGCCGCGTCCCCGTCGTAGCGCTCCACCAGCACCTGGCAGACCTCCTGCACCCGGGCCGCCATGGCCTTCGGGAACCGGTGCAGCGCGGGCGGCTGGGCGAAGAGCGCGACCAGGGCCTCCGGGTCGTACCCGGCCAGCTCCGCCGCGTCCAGCTCATGGCCGAGCCGCTGCTGGAGCACGTACGGCGACGAGAACGCCTTCTCCATCGCCACTTGTTGATCAAGAACCATGCCGACCAGCAGGGCCAGCGGGCTACGCTCCAGCAGGCGGTTGGCCTCCGGGTCGATGGGCAGAACGAGCGTCATGCGGACCATCCTGCCTGGCCCGTCACGGGTGGGCGGATGCCACCCTGACTTTGCCACGTCTCACCGGCCACGTAGCTGGGACCAGGGACCTGTTGCCGATACTCTCGGTGGGTCCTGGAAAGGAGGTGGCCGTGCCGAGCCTGGAGAGGCCACGCGTCGAATACCGCACGCCGGAGGATCTGGTCCGGGACGTCACCACCGGACTGGTCCGAATACCGCCTTTCCAGCGGTCCTTCAAGTGGGAAGCGTCCGACATCGTCCGACTTTTTGACAGCCTGCTGCGGGGCTTCCCGATCGGAAACCTGCTGCTGTGGCGACGCCCAGCGCCGGCGCAACGCCTCCAGGTTGGCCCACTCGAAGTCGTGGCACCCGAGACAGCAGCGGCTCTCTGGGTTGTTGACGGTCAACAGCGCATCGTGTCTCTCGTCGGTGCTCTGACCCGGGCCGACCGCTCGGTCGATCCACGTTTCCGGGTCCATCTCGATCTCGATACCGGCGAGTTTCACACCATCGGCAACCGTCAACGACCGCCGCGGTCCTGGGTGCCCGTCAGCTCTCTGCTGGATACCGCGGTCCTGCTCCGCTGGATGCGGGATAACTCCGACTGGCTCTCCGATGAACAACTCGCCCTCGCCGACCAGGCGGCCAAAGCGATACGCGAGTACCAGATTCCGACGTACGTCGTTCACTCGGCCGACGAGAACGCCCTACTTGAGATCTTCACCCGAATGAACACCACCGGAAAGCGGCTCACCAAGTCAGAAGTCTTCCAGGCGTTACACACCGGTGCCGTCAACGACGAACTGAGCAGCCTGCACGGCCTTGGCCAGGTTCCGGCCACGCTCGGCTTCGGAACGCTCGACGATCGGCTCACCCTGCGCTGCGTCCTCGCGTATCGGGGTGGCGATATTTTCCGAGAGGACTTCCGGCAGGAGTTCGGGCCCCAGGACGACCCGGCCGAAACGCTCCGCGAGGTCGCGGCACGACTGAGGGAGGTAGTCGAGTTCCTACGTGGCGAATGCGGCATTCCCCACATCAGGCTCTTGCCCTACTCACACGTGCTGCCGATCTTGGTGCGGTTCGTCCGCTTGCACGGCACACCGAGTGGTCGACCGGCGACGTTGCTGCGTCGCTGGGTCTGGCGCAGTGCTGTCGCTGGCACCCGCGCCCGTGGAGTCAGCGTGGCCGACGTCCGCAATCAGGTGGAGTCGGTGGACGCGCCCAATGCGTTGACCGCTGCGACAAACGTCTTGCGACAGGTGCAGTCCTTCCCGGACTTCGCCGCAGAGTTGGACAAGGTGCATTTCAACCACGCAATGACCAAGCTCAACACCCTGGGGCTCCTCGCGGCCGAGCCTCGTGATCTCGACAGCGGCGAGATCATCGACATCACTCGGCTGCTGGAGCAGGGCAGTCCGTTACGTCCCCTACTGCCGGAGAGCGGCGACAAGGCCCATGGCACGATCGCTAACCGGTTTGTGCTCCCCCCCGGGGAACGTCTCACCCGCTCGCTCCTGGTAGCCGCCTCGCCAACCGTCGCAGCCAGCCATCTGATCAGCGAGGATGCTGCGGCCCTCGCGCTGCACGACGACTGGACCGGGTTCCTGGAACTACGGGCGCAGGCATGCCTCCGCATCATTACTGGCCACGTCAATCGAATGGCCGAGTGGGGCGCACGGGACGGGCAATCATTGGCGGACGTTTTGCGAACGGCCGCGTGACATGGCAGGAACGACAGCCGAGGTGCGGCTACATGGTCGTCGGGTCGGTGAGCTCCAGTTTGTTCAGGGCGGTTCCGAATTCATCTACGACGATGACCTTTCCTCTCCCGATCATCAAGTTCTTGGCCAGATCTTCGAAGACGATCCGCGATCGGTCCGACGTACACGCGTCGGCCTGCCGCCCTGGTTCGCCAACTTGCTACCCGAAGGCGCCTTGCGGCGTCAGATCATCCGTGAACTCGGGGGCGGAAGAGTGGGCGACTTCACCCTGCTACTCAGAGTGGGCAGCAACCTGCCAGGTGCCGTAACCGTGCATGCCGACAGCGAGCCGGAGGACGATTTTCTCCCAGACTCAGGGGAGCAGATCGACCACCCGCTACGCCACTCGCTGGCCGGTGTCCAGCTTAAGTATTCGATCTCAGCTGACCGACTCACCGTGCCAGTCAGCGGGCAGGGCGGTTGGTGGATCGTAAAACTGCCCGACCAGAGTCTGCGTGAGCTACCCACCAATGAGTATCTGACCATGAGATGGTTGGCAGCAGCCGGATTCCCAGTTCCGGCAGTGGATCTCCTGCGTGCGGACGAGGTCAAAGGTCTCCCCGATGGGCTAGTCCGCCCGGCTGATCTCGTCTACGTCATTCAACGGTTTGACCGCGCATACGGGGAACGCATCCACGTGGAGGACTTCGCCCAAATCGCGGACGTCGATCCTAAGTTCAAGTACAGCGAATCGGGTGCCTCGTACGACGGTTTGGCCGCAGCGATCCGGCAGCTTACCGGGGACGGCGGGTACCACGACTTCATTGCTCGTCTTGTTGCCCTGCTGGTGGTTGGCAATACAGACGGGCATCTGAAGAACTGGGCGATCAGATACGCGGACGGACGGACTCCCCACCTCGCCCCTGTTTACGACTTCCACTCTCTGTCGCTCTATTCCAACTTTCGTTGGGCTCCGCTGGCGCTCAGCCTGAATGCTGAGACAGTGCCGAGCGCCATCACCGGCGACCACTTTCGGCGCCTGGCAGAGCGAGCTGGTGCGGACCCGGAGCGGACCTTTGAGACGGTGACGCAGACCGTGGCGCGGCTGCGAACGGCGTGGACCACGGTTATGGCAGACGAGGCCCGAACACGATTCGACGCGTTGGCGGCTCATTACACGGAGCGGCTCGACACCCTGACGATCTGCAAATCGGTCGGGTGACGCGATCCGGGACGCGACGGGAGGCAGGATGTCGGGGTGGACGAACACGACATGCTGCTCTCCCCCGCCGGTGTCGACGCGCTGCGCAGCGCACTGACCCGGACCGGATTCACCAGCCACGGCATCGCCGAGCGGCTGGGCGCCCAGGCGACCGCGGCGGTCGCCCGCAACGACTATCGGGCCGCGCTGCGCGCCACCGAGGACGGCGACCCGCTCGGCACCCTGATCCGGCTGTTCATCTGCGCCCAGACCGAATCGGAGGCGGCGGTGGCCGCCGCGCTGGCGCCGCTGAGCCTGGCCGAGGCCCTCGCGGGCGGGCTGGTCGAGCGGTACGGCGACGGCCTGCGTGCCGGCATCGACCTGGAGCCGTACGGCGAGGACTGGTGGGTGCTCGCCGACGTGCCGGCCAGCGCCCGCCCGGGTCGCCCGTTGCACGCCGAGCACGTCCTCGGCGTCGGCGGGGCAACCCACACCCTGATCGGCGCGACCATGCGCCGGCCGGTCGACACCGCACTGGACCTGGGCACCGGCTCCGGCATCCAGGCCCTGCACCTGGGCACCCACGCCAGGTCGGTGACCGCCACCGACCTCTCCGAGCGGGCGCTGCGCTTCGCCGCGACCACCGCCGCCCTCAACGGTCAGGAGTGGGAACTGCTCCGCGGCGACCTGGTCGCCCCGGTGGCCGGTCGGCGGTTCGACCTGGTGGTGAGCAACCCACCGTTCGTGGTCGGCCCGGGCACGACCACGCACGTGTACCGCGACTCCGGCCGGATCGGTGACGCGATCGGCGCCGAACTGGCCGCCGCCGCCCCGGGCCTGCTCACCGAGGGCGGCACCATGCAGTACCTGGCGAACTGGGTGCACGTCGCCGGCGAGGAGTGGGACGAGCGGGTGGCCGGCTGGTTCGCCGGGACCGGTCTGGACGCCTGGGTGATCCAACGCGAGGTGGCCGACCCGATGGCGTACGTCGACCTGTGGCTCACCGACGTCGGCGAGACCGCCGACCCGCAGCGGATGGCCGCCTGGCTGGACTGGTTCGACGCACACAAGGTGGAGGGCATCGGCTTCGGCATCGTGTCACTGCGTCGGAGCGGGCACGCCGACCCGGTGGTGCGGGTGGAGGATCTGCGCCAGCGGGTGCAGCCACCGCTGGGCGACCAGGTCGCCGCCTGGTTCGACCGCCAGGACTTTCTCCGGGTACGCGACACCGAGGCGTTGCTCGCCGAGCGCTACCGGGCCGCCGAGGGCCTCCAGCTACGACAGGAGGCCACCATGGGCGACGAGGGCTGGGGGGTGGACCGGCAGGTCCTCGCTATGCCGCACGGCCTGCGCTGGACCGAGGAGATCGACCCGCTGGTGCTGGCGCTGGTCGGTGGCGCCGACGGCCGGCTGCCGCTGCGTGACCAGCTCGCCCTGCTGGCCGCCGCGCACGACGTCGAGCCCGACGAGATGGCCGAGGCCGCCGGCCCGATCGTGGCGCACCTGGTGGAGCGCGGCTTCATCGAGCCGGTGAGCGCCTGATGCGGGCGGTGGTGCAGACCGTCGGGCGGGCCAGCGTGACGGTGGACGGCGAGGTGGTCGGCGCCATCGAGAACGGCCTGCTGGTGCTGCTCGGCGTGACCCACACCGACACCGCGGAGACCGCTCAGACGATGGCCCGCAAGGTGCACGAGGTACGCATCCTGGACGGTGAGCGGTCCGCCGCCGACACCGGCGCGCCGATCCTGGTGGTCAGCCAGTTCACCCTGTACGGCGACGTCCGCAAGGGCCGCCGACCGAGCTGGACCGCCGCCGCCCCCGCCGAGGTCGCCGAGCCACTGGTGACAGCGGTGGTCGACGCCCTACGCGCACGAGGAGCGAAGGTGGAGACCGGCCGCTTCCGCGCCCACATGCTGGTCGAAAGCATCAACATAGGCCCCCAAACCCTCCTCCTAGAC
>NZ_JAGPXY010000264.1 GCF_018070325.1 Micromonospora sp. H61 | reverse complement strand
GACCGTGAACCAGTCGCGCTGGAACGTCCGCGTCTCAGATCCGTGGCGGGGATTGGACAGCGCCGTGAGCCACGGCAGTCCAAGACGGTCGCCGATCAGATCCTGCAGGGGGTGCGGATGAGCCTGGCCCCGGGTGCTCGGCACGACCACCACGTGGGTCGGCGCACCGCGCATCCGATCAGCGACGCAGTCGAGGTGCCGCTGCAGGAACAGCAACAGCAGTGCGAGCAGATTCCACCTAGCCTGGGCCGACCCCGGTGTGGACTTGTACAAGCGCAGATGGTGGTGATGCTGACCGGTACGCGGCGAGTAAGCGATTGGAGCGACCACGTCGGCGAGCAGGCCACCAGACGTCGTCTGGTGTTCC
>NZ_JAGPXY010000263.1 GCF_018070325.1 Micromonospora sp. H61 | reverse complement strand
GTAACGACCGGCAGGCCGGGGTCGTTACACACCCTGACGATCGCAGCACCACCGACCCGCCGCCGCACCCATGGGCTGGTCGCGCAGGCCGGAATGCCAGCCTCCACCCGGTCGTTACAGTCCCCACGAACGACCACCGGGCACCGCCTCGACGAGGGTGCTGATGGATGGGCCGACCCCGGAATGACCCCGGCCTGCCGGTCGTTACAGATGGACCCGGCGCCACGAGCCCCCGCTCGCCAGGTCGCCGACCCCGACGCCCGTTGGGCGTCACCCCCCAAGACTTTTCCCCTTAGTGCAGCGCCGGACGAGGTGCTCACACCCATCACCGCC
This sequence comes from Micromonospora sp. H61, assembly GCF_018070325.1. Lineage (GTDB taxonomy): Bacteria > Actinomycetota > Actinomycetes > Mycobacteriales > Micromonosporaceae > Micromonospora > Micromonospora salmantinae. The sequence goes on along the minus strand of NZ_JAGPXY010000263.1, from coordinate 56 downwards.
GTCCCCCTCTTTGGCGGTGTGGGTGTTCTACCCCCGAAGGAGCTACCCCCATGAAC
>NZ_JAGPXY010000043.1 GCF_018070325.1 Micromonospora sp. H61 | reverse complement strand
GCGCGGTGAGCGCGTCGGCCTCGTCGCCCAGCATCCGCGTCAGCGCCGCGCCGACCTGGCCGACCTCGGTGCGTGGGACGGTGTCGGCGGCCGGGACCCGGACGGCGAGCGCCACCTCTCCCCGGTCCAGGGGCAGCTCGGTGACGCGGGTGGCGGTGGCGGCCACCCGGTTGAGCGGTCGCAGGGTCGCCCGCACGATCAGCGCGCCCGCCACACCGGCGAGCAGCAGTCCGATCGCGGCCACCCCGGCCTGTGCGGCGACCAGCGCCCAGACGGTCTCCTGGACGCCGGAGAGGGGGATCGCGACGACACGTACCCGGCCGTCCCAGTACTGGCGGGCCACGGCCCGGTAGTCACCGCGATCGCCGAGGTCGACGGTGTGCGGTCTGGCGTCGACAGGTAGGTCCGCCAGCACGGCGACCTCCCCCACCGCGACGGGCTGCTCGTCGGGGAACGGATCGGCGCTGGAGGCGCTGTTGGTCAGGGTCCGGGCGCTGGTCACGCGGCCGTCGCTGATCTCGGCGACCACCGTGCCGGACGGCAGCCCGGGTGGAATGCCCGGTCCGTTGCCCGGAAATGCCGGCCGCCCCGGCCGGTCGCCCCGCATGGCCGGCGCGGGGACCAGCTGAGCGTCGAGCCGGTCGATCAAAAAGTGCCGCAGCGCCACAGTGGTCAGGCCACCGATCGCGACGCTGACCAACGCCAGCAGCGCGAGCAGGGCGAACACCAGTCGGGTACGCAGGGAGCGCCCGGCCAGCCACCCCCGGGCGGCGCGCAGCGGGCGGCGCCTACTCGGCGGGTTTGAGGACATAGCCCGCACCGCGCAGCGTGTGGATCATCGGCGCGCGGCCGGCGTCGATCTTCTTGCGCAGGTACGAGATGTACAGCTCCACCACGTTGGCCTGGCCACCGAAGTCGTAGTTCCACACCCGGTCGAGGATCTGCGCCTTGCTGAGCACCCGGCGCGGGTTGCGCATCAGGTAACGCAGCAGCTCGAACTCGGTCGCGGTGAGGGTGACGAGCTGGCCGGCTCGCCGGACCTCGTGGCTGTCCTCGTCGAGGCTGAGGTCACCGACGGTCAGCACCGCCTCCTCCCGGGCGGCGATCGCCAGCCCGGAGCGGCGCAGCAGCGCGCGCAGCCGGGCGATCACCTCCTCCAGGCTGAACGGTTTGGTGACGTAGTCGTCGCCGCCGACGGTCAACCCGGCGATGCGTTCCTCGACCGCGTCGCGGGCGGTCAGGAAGAGCACCGGCACTGTGGGGGCGTGCTCGCGCAGCCGGCGCAGCACCTGGAAGCCGTCCAGGTCGGGCAGCATCACGTCGAGCACCACGGCGTCCGGCTGGAACTGTCGGGCGGTGCCCAGCGCCGCCATGCCGTTGCCTGCGGTGCGGACCTGCCAACCCTCGTAGCGCAGGGCCATCGACAGCAGGTCGGTGAGCGTGGGTTCGTCGTCGACCACCAACACCCGGACGGGTTCACCGTCGGGGCGACGCAACTCGATCCGGCTCGGCGCGGCCTGCCCGTTCATGACCATGGGCCCCATGGTGGCCGCCGCGCCTGTGCCGCGCCCCTGCGGAAGCTGTGCGCGAGCTGTGCGGCCGGGCGGACGCGACGCCGGCGACACCACCGGTCAGCCCCGCCTCGTGGTCACTCGGACACCCCGTACGCGTCGGTGCGCACGAACCGCATGCTCCACCCGCCGGCCTCGTCGGGCCGGTCGCGCTCGTAGAGGTGGTCGGGGCCGGGCTGCACCGGGCCCGTGCCGTCCGGGTGCCGCATGATCCAACGCTGGGGCGGGGCGCCGTCCGACCCGGCCGGCAGCAGCCGGACCAGGCCGTCCGCTGGCCCACCGACGAAGCGTACGGTGACCTCGCTCATCGCGGCGTCCCCTCGGGTGACCATGCCGGCACAATCGGTGACACCGGCTCTGGCTCGCAAGCTACCGCACCCATCCCCCGTGGCGCAGCGAGGTGCGCGGGGCCGTCCGCCCCGAATCGGGCTCCGGTTTGCCCAGCTCGGCGCTCGGGTACCGGCACCTGAGCACCCGCCGTCGGCGGGGCGAGGGCGAGGAGCTGTCGATGCGGATGCTGGACGGGCGGTACCGGCTCGAACAGCGCATCGGTGTGGGCGGGATGTCCGAGGTGTGGCGGGCCTACGACCAGGTGCTGGACCGGCCGGTCGCGGTGAAGCTCATCTCGCCCGGCCGCGACGATCGGGACGGCCCGGTGGACCGGATCCGGGCAGAGGCCCGGTCGGCGGCCCGTCTGGAACATCCCAACGTGGCCAGCGTGCACGACTTCGGCACCTCCTCGACGTGGCCCGGCCGCCCGGTGCCCTACATCGTCATGGAGCTGGCCGAGGGTGAGACGCTCGCCGTGCACCTGCGTGCCGGGCCGCTGGACTGGCAGATCGCGGTGCGGGTCTGCGCGGAGGTCGCCGCCGCGCTGGCAGCCGCGCACGCCGAGGGCATCGTGCACCGGGACGTCAAGCCGGCAAACGTCATGCTCACCCCGACCGGGGTGAAGGTGCTCGACTTCGGCATCGCCATCGCCGCCGGTACGGCGGACCCGATGCCGACCGGGATGGTGCTGGGCACCCCGGCGTACCTGGCGCCCGAACAACTGGACGAGGCTCCGGCCACCCCCGCTGCCGACATGTACGCCCTCGGCGTGCTGCTCTACTACAGCCTCACCGCCCGCCTGCCCTACCGCGCGGCGACCGCCAGCGAACTGTTGCTCGTCCGCCGCCGTCGGCCACCGGAGCCGCTGCCCGACATCGCCGGACTGCCGCCGGAGGTCGCCGAGCTGTGCCACTCCTGCCTCGCCGACGACCCCGAGCAGCGCCCGACCAGCCTGGTCGCCGCGTTGCTGCTGGCCGAGGCGGTCGACGCCCGGGTGTACGTGCCGATGACGATCCCGACGACCCGCCGGCCGGCCCCCACGTCGCCGTGGACCGAACGGGCCGCCGCCGAGGCCACCGAGGCGGTGGCTCTGGTGGACGAGCCGAACCTGCCCGCCGGGCGCTGACCCGACGCCGCACGGCGTTTCGCCGGGCGGCGAAGGGGTAGCCGGCCTGGTGAGCGACGGGAGAAACGCGATGCCGGATCAGAGTTCCTGGCTGCGTGAGGCCACAGCGACCGCCGAGGGCGGTCACGTACGCACCGACGATGGCGGGCTCTCCACCGCGCTGGCCTCACCGCTGGCGCCGCACTGCACCGGGCTGACTCCGGAACAGTTGCTGGCAGCGGCCTTCGCCTCCTGCCTGCACCACGCGGCGGTGGAGGTGGCCGGGGAGATCACCGACGAGGCGCACACGGTGCAGGTCCGGGCGGAGGCGAAGCTCGGGCGGGACAACGACGGCCGATACCGGGCCGACGTCCACGCGGAGATCTCCTCAGCCGGGCTGAGCCGAGACCAACTGGCCGACCTGGTCGAGTACGCCGACCGGCTCTGGCCGTTCTCCAGCGGCGACGCCAGCCGACACCACCTGACCGTAACCCCAGCCGAGAACGGCCGCCACTAACCCCACGCCCCACCTCACCCACCCACTCACCCCACCGTGCCCCACACGCCCCACACGCCCCACCGCGCCGATCTTGCACTTTCGGTCGTCGATATGAGGGGGATGCCCCTCTATGTCGCCACAGCAAGTGCAAGATCGCCGAGGTGGGGGGCCTGGGGGGCCGGTTGGTGGAGGGGTGCCTCGGTTGTTCGGGTTAGTCGTGAAGGTGGGCGGAGGTGCGGCCGGCGGAGTGGCGGGGCGACCGCATTCCCCCGGCAAGTCGGGAATAACCGTCTGGAGTGATCCGCGAGGTTGATCAGCTTCGCGGTAGGTTTGCCCGCTAAAGTCAGCATGATCAGGGCAAATTGTGGCGCATGCCACCGTACGGGCTGATGGCATCGGGCATTCAGCTCTTTAGCCTCGTCAGGTGCATCCCGACGACCCCTCCGCCCAGAAGCTGACCGACGCGCGCCCGACCACCCCCTCGGACGACGCCGCATCAACCGAACGGACGACTGGCCGTCACCGCGCTTCCGAACCGTCGCGGCGGGCCCTGCTGGGCTCGACCCCGGTGCGGGTGGCGCTGGCCACCGGTGTCACCTGCTGCCTCAGCCTCGTCGCGGTCGCCACCGCGCGAGGCAACGACGACGCCCCCCGTACGGTCGAGCCGCTCGCCGAGGCGGTGGCCGACCGCGCCGCCATCGCCGATGAGCGCGCCTCCCGGTCGCTGGACCGCGACGCCGCCCCCGCCCGGGTCCTGCCCAGCCCGACGGCGAAGCCCACTCCCACTCCCACCGCCGTCCGCAAGGTGCCCAAGAAGCCGGTCAAGCCCCGCCGCCCCCGGCCGGTCGCCGGCCTCGACCAGGCACAGATGGACAACGCGAAGATCATCGTGGACGTCGGCCTGGAGATGAAGATGCCGCGTCGCGCCCTGGTGGTGGCACTGTCCACCGCGATGCAGGAGAGCAACCTCTACAACCTGGCCAGCGACGTCCTCCCGGAGTCGGCGGAGTACCCGAACCAGGGCAGCGGCTCCGACCACGACTCGGTCGGGCTGTTCCAGCAGCGGCCCAGCAGCGGCTGGGGCACTGTGGCCCAGCTGATGCGCCCGTCGTACGCCGCGCGGGCCTTCTACACGGCGCTCAACGAGATCCCCGACTGGCAGGACATGAGCGTCACCGCCGCCGCCCAGTCCGTGCAGATCTCCGCGTATCCCGACGCGTACGCCCAGCACGAGGACCGGGCGAGCACTGTCGCGGCGGCGCTCACCGCCTGAGCGGGGCACCCACGCCGCACGTCTCAGCGACGGCCCGACGGTGACTCCGCGCCCGCGTCCGCGTCCGGGCCGCCGACCCCGACCCGGCTGCCCGGCACCCCGGCGGCTGCGGTGGGGGTGTCGGCGGGCACCTGGTCGACAGTCACCTGGCTGAGGATCTCGTCCACCCGCACCTCGCGCCGTCGACGGGCGTCCAGCGCCGCCTCGAAGTCACGTCGGGCCTGCACAGCCTCCGCGTACGCCCGCTCCCGCACCCGCCGTGCCTCCTCGCGGGCCTCGTCCAGCTCGGCGCGAGCCTCGGCCAGGATCTCGGCGGCCTCGCGACGCACCGCGCCACCGAAGTGCCGGTGGGCGGTGGCGTCGCCCAGGTCGAGTCGTTGCAGCAGCCCGCTGAGCGAGGCTGCCTCCTGGCGGATCTCGTCCCACTCCCGGGCCGCCCCGGCCGCGCCCTCGGCCCGCGCCGCCAGCCGGGACAACCGGATCCCCAACTCGTCCAGGCAGTAATCCACCTGCCGCTGGTCGTAACCGGTCTCAACGACGGAGAACCTCATACTGTCGCCCCCCAGGCAGCTGCTGTTACTTCCCCACCTGGATCCTCGGCCGCGACCGCTCGCGCCGAGGGTGTTCGGGAAAAATGTTCAGCATGCGCGCAGGTGGCGCGGGCCTCAGATGCGCTTGGGCAGCACGACGACCCGGCCGAAGAACTCGTCGATGCGGCGAACCACGTCGTTGAAGTCGTCCAGGTCGATCGGCTTGGTGACGTACGCGTTGGCCTGCAACGTGTAGCTGCCGACGATGTCGGTGTCGGCGTTGGAGGTGGTCAGCACGACGATCGGGATGGTCCGCAGATCCTCGTCCTGCTTGACCGCCCCGAGCACCTGCCGGCCGTCCATCCGCGGCATGTTCAGATCCAGCAGGATCACGTCAGGTCGGCGGGCCTGCTCGTGCCGGCCCTCGGCGCGGAGAAACTCCATCGCCTCCTCGCCGTCACTCACCACGTCGATGATCTTCTCGACGTCGGAGTCCGCCAGCGCCTCCTCGATCATCAGCACATCACCCGGATCGTCGTCGACCACCAGGATGCGTACCGGCTGCGGGCTGTCTACGCCCATCACTACCTGCCTCGGAGTCGGCGGAGACGGGACCCTGACGGTCACCGCGTTGGCGGGGAAATGCTGGCGGGGAAATCTAGCCCATCAGGAAGCACTGCGGGACGCGGGGTCGACCGACTCCGGTTCGTAGCGCAACACGTCGGCGAGGCCGGTCACGCCCAGCACCCGCTCGACCCGCCCGTGGGCGCCGGTGAGCCGGAGCCACCCACCGTCGGCCGCCGCCTGATTGTCGCCCCGGACGAACACGGCCATACCGGTGGAGTCGCAGAACGTGAGGTCGGTCAGATCGAGCAGCACCCGGGTCTCGCCCGCCGCGGTGAGCCGGTCGATCGCGGCGCTCAGCTCGGGGGCGGTGCTCAGGTCCAGCTCGCCCACGAGCCGCAGGCAGGCGCCACCACCGTCGCGCTCGACGTAGTTGACGCTGAACGTCACCGTTCTCCCCCTCGCTCCACCCTCGGGTGGGACGTTTGCAGTCCGGCAAGTATACGCAGAGGTGACTCGTCCGCCGCCGAGCGCGGTGATCGATCCGGATGCCACCGGCGGGTCGGGTCAGCGCGCGGTGCCGGGCAGCGCCGCGCATCCCAGCGCCAACGCCCGCGCCGCCCGGGGGAAGTCCCGCAACGCGGCGGCGTAGTGCTCCAGCGGCAGGACGACCGCCCCGGCGGGCACCCCACGACTGCCCAGAATCCCCAACAGCCACTCCACGAACTCGGTGAACAACGAGGGGTCGTCGACGTAGACCGCCGCCGCCAGGAAATCCACTATGTGGCCCAGATCGCTCACTGTCGCGTCGAGCTGCGCGGCGGTGTACGCCCGCGCCGCCGGCACCCGCTGCCGCAGCTCCGCCAACGCGCTGTCGATCAGCTCACCGCGACGGCGTACCAGGCTGGCGTACTCGTCGTCGGCCAGGTGGGCCAGCCGGGCCGGCGGCGCCCCGCGCAACGCCCGCTCGTCGGCGATCAACTCGGCTGCGGAGGGCGCGTCCGGCGCCCAGGCCACCCCGAGCCGACGCGCCCACCGGCCATCAGTGCCGAACCCACGCCCGCCGACCACCACCGGCACGTCCGAGCGGCGGCAGGCCTCGATCATCCGGTGGGCGTACGGCAGGCGCATCGGCAGCGCGCACGCCAGCGCGACCGCGTGCGCGTCGTAGCGGTGCAGGTACGACACGAGGTGCGCCGCGGGGACGCTGGCGCCCAGGAAGGTCACCTGCCACCCGCGTAACCGCAGTATCTCGGCCACCAGCCGGGGCGGCAGCGCGTGCCACTCGCCGTCCATGCAGGCGACCACGACCCGGCCACCGGTCGGCCGCGCTTTGACGTGCGCGGAGACCGCCGCCACCACCTGCTCGCTGATGTGGGTGGCCGCGTGCTCCTGGGCGACGCTCCACTCGTTTCGCGCCCATCGCTCGCCCACCTCGGCCTGGGCGGGCGCGACCAGGTCGAGCAGCACCCGCTCCGCCGGGACGCCCGCGTCGAGCAGGCCGATCGCCAGGTCGGTAGCGGCGTACTCGTCCGCGTCGGCGAGGTGGTCCAGGTACCCGGAGTACGCCTCGCCGAGGTCGGTGGTGGCCGTGGCGGCGGTCACGCGTCAGTCCCCTCCGTCTGGTCGATGCCGGCGGGCACCGAGTGCAGGTGCCGTGCACCGCGACCGCCCAGGCCGGCCGCCCGCAGCGCCAACACGGCGATGTCGTCGTGGTCGCCCTGTGCCAGCCAGTCGCAGGTGAGCTGCTCGACCCGTTCGGCCAGGGCAGGCGCGGGCATCCGGTGGCAGTCGGTCAGGGCGCTGACCAGCCGCTCCGCGCCGAACTGCTCGTCGCCGCGCCGGCCGCCCCGGGCCTCGGTCACCCCGTCGCTGTAGAGCAGGCAGGTCTCGCCCGGCGCCAGCCGCACTGTCACCTCCCCGACGCGGGGGTCGGGGACCACTCCGATCAACATGCCGCGCAACGGCACCGTCTCCACCTCGCCGGAGGCGCGCAGCACCAGTGGTGGCAGGTGCCCGCCGCCGGCCATGGTGAGGGTGAGGCCGCCGTCGCGCTCCGGGCGGGCCACGCCGAGCACGATCGTGGCGAAGCGGCCCTGGCCGTGCGCCTGGGTCGTCTCCAGCAACGCGTCGTTGAGCAGCCGCAGCAGCCGCTCCGGGTGAGACTCCAACCGGTGCAGCGCCTGGAGGCACTGGCGCAGTTGGCCGGTGAAGACGGCGGCTTCGACGCCCTTGCCCGACACGTCACCGAGGAAGAACACCGAACCACCGTCGGTGAGCCGGTGCGAACCGTAGAAGTCGCCGCCGATGCGCAGCCCCGCCTGCGCGGGCCGGTACGCGGTGCCCCACTGCACACCGGCGGCCTCGACCGGCTCGACAGGCAGCAGGCTGGCCTGGAGGGTGTCGGCCACCTCGGCCTGGTCGCGGTAGAGCAGCGCGGTGGTCAACGCGGCACCGGCGCGGGCCGCGAACGCGCGGACCAGCTCAACGTCGTCCTCGTCGTACCAGCGGGTGGCGCGACGGGCCACCAGCAGCACCCCGACCGGCGCGTCACGCCCCGGCAGCGGGACGACCCGGGCGGCGCTGTCGGTGCCGGCCAGCCCCGGCAGCCAACCGGCGTCGACCGCCTGCTCGACCAGCCAGTCCACCGCGTGCGGCTCGGCCCCGGTCAACCCGTCGGCGATGGCGCTCGGCAGCTCGCCGCCGACCAGTACGCCGCTGTCCACCGTCGGCACCTCGTCGTCGGTGCGCGACGCCCGCCACCAGCGGGCGCGCCCGGCCCGCGGGGCGAGCACCAGCACCGCCACCTCGGCCAGGGTCGGCACGGCGAGTCGGACGACCGCGGCGGCCGCCCGATCCGGGTGCAGCGGGTTGCCCAGCTTGTCGCCGACCACTGCGAGGAACGCCGAGCGGGCCCGTTCGGCGAGCAGCGCGTCGGCGCGACTGACGCTGTCGGTGACGTCCTCGACGTACCAGCAGCAGCGGTCACCAGAGAGCGGCACCTGGCGCGCGGTGAGCCGGCGCTCGCGGTGGGTGAAGCTTCCGGGGACGCCTTCGCTCAACCCGGGTACACCGGCCGCGCTGAGCAGCTCGCCGGGCGTCACCTCGGGCAGCAACCGCTCAGCCACCGGGCTGACGTGCCGCACGACGCCATCGGCGTCGCAGACCACCAGGCCCTCCCGGAAGTGCTCGACGACCTCCAACCAGTCGGGCGTGGCCTGCCCCCGGTCGGGGGCCAGCGGTGGCAGGGCCGCGGTGGGGCGACGAACGTCGGCGGACCACGCCGAGGGTCGTGTCGTGCTCGGCGTGGAGAGCCGTCCGTCGCCCGGGTCCCAGTCCCTGACGTCGGAAGCAGTCACCAGCTGAGCCTCACTCCTTGTCGTTCACCGAACCCGTGCCGGAACCGGCGTCCACTGTCAAAACTCTCCAGCCACCCTACGCCCGAACCCGGAAAGCGGCATCTCGCGGCAGGTGGCGGGCATCGCCACGGCGGGGGGCGTCAGACGAGGGACACGCGGCCGTATCGCCGCCCCCGCTTTGCGTTCTGTCGGTCGACAAGGAGAATGGTGGGATGCCCGACCAGCTGTTGACCATCGAGACAACCCGGCTCGCCGCCGGGAACGTCCGACTCCGGCTGACCGGCGAACTCGACTACGACAGCGCGCCCGAGCTGATCGCCGCGGCGGCCGAGCTGCGCGGCGACGACGACGCCCCGGTTCTCGTCGACCTGACCGGGGTGACCCTCTGCGACTCGTCCGGGCTCAGCGCGCTGCTGGTGGTGCGCCGCGCCGCCGGGGCGATCCGACTGACCGGGGTCAGCCCTCAGCTGCAGCGGATGCTGGACCGCACGGGCCTGAGTGAGTTGCTGGCCGAGGCGTACGCCGACGACGACGTGCGCGCCATCGGTTGACCCGCAGGTCACCCCCGGGAAGCGAGACGGGGTGGCCCCCGACCCTGGGACCTGGGGTCGGGGGCCGGAGGAATGTCTAGGGTGCCGTCATCGGCTGGAGCCGGGGGCCGTCCTCACGCAGCTCGCCGATCGGGGCCGCGTCCACGTCCTCGGGCTCCCCCGAGTCGGGCGTCTGGTACAGGTAGCGGACGAACTGCCCACCCGCCTCGTTGTCGTCCGCGCCGGGCCACTGACCGATGCAGTCCATCCCGATCACCTCGCGGCCCGTTCCGTCGGCCTCCTCGAGCAGCGCCCAGAGGCTCACCGGGTAACACCTGGTGACCTCGGGTGTGAGCTGCCAGCGGGCGTACCAGCCGGGTCGAGCGGGGACGATCTCGACAACTTCCTTCATGACGACCTTCCTTCCGCGTACCTCGGAAGAATCTCCGGTCCTGACCCGATCGTGCGGGCCGTGCGGGTGAGCGCCCCTCACCCCCGCCGGATGAAGCGTGGGGCAGGCCGCTCCGACCCGGCCGGCGGCCTCTGTTTCCTTCTCCGGGACGGCGGGAAGGCGACTGGCGCAGCCACGATCCCCAGCGGAAGGGATGCCAGCATGCGCAAGCAGATGGAGGGCGACAACCAGAGGCGTCGGGCACTGGCCCGGCAGGCCCGGGAGCAGAATCGCCAGCCCAGCGAGATCGGCGCCAGTCTGAGCGCGTCCAAGCAGCTCACGAGCCTTGATGCGGGTAAGCGGGCCGGCCCACCAGCGGCCGGAGCGCACAAGTCGGACACCACGCGCGGCGGGCCGGCACCGCCGCCGGTCGGTAGCGCCGACAACCCGCGACCGCAGCCGTCCCCGCCGAGCGGCGCGTCCGGTGTGAACAGCATGGGTTACCACGACCTGGTCGACGAGGTCCGGCGTCGCGCCGGGGTCGACTTCAAGACCGCCAAGGTGGGCACCGAAGCGACCGTGTTGGTCCTCGCGTTCGCCCTGGAGGCCGCCGAGCGGCAGCGGCTGCTCGCCGCGGTGCCGGCGTCGCTGCACGACGTGCTGCCGGTCGACGGCATCGAACGGCACCAGGACCTGCCCGGCTTCCTGGCCGAGGTGGGCCGGATCAGCGGCAACACCCCGGAGCAGGCCCGGTACCAGGCCGAGGCGACGATCGCCGCGCTCGCCGAGCAGGACGGCGACCTGGTCGAGTCGTTGCACGTACCCGACGGGTTGCGCGACCTGCTGAACCCGCCGGAGGCCGGCGGCGGCCTGGTGGGCGCCTCCACCACCACACCCACCCTGGATGCCGACGAGATCAGCGCGGCGCTGGACGACCTGCCCTACTGGGCCGGCGACAGCCAGGGCCTCTACCGGGTGGTCGCGCTGCCGCCCGACAACCTGGACCGGGTGCTGGCCCGCCTCGACCGGCTGCGCCAGGACAACGGCCGCGGCCCGAGCATCGGGCGTCCGGGCGACACCGCCGCCGTGTTGACGGTACGGACCAGCCAGGCCAACGGGGTCACCGCGCTCGACGTGGACCTCGCCCGCCAGATCGACGACGCGATCGACGAGGTGGGGGCCGGGATGGCCGGCGGCTGACCGCCCACCACGACACCGTCGGGCCGGCGGGCCGGGGGCGACCCCGCTCCGCCGGCCCGTCCGCCGTGCCGGGTGCGCCGTGGGCTCGGCTAGCGTGCCAGTCATGAACCGCGCCGCCGACCGGCTGGAGCTGGTCGCCGACCCGGTCCGCCGGACCGGGCGGACGCTGCTGTCCGCCGGCGTCGAGCAGTCGTACGTGGATGTCGAGGATCCTCGGCACCTGCACTTCGAGTACGTCCGGCGGATCGCCTCGGCGGTGGAGGTGGCGGCCCCGGCCGGCGCCCCGCTCAACGTCGTGCACCTGGGTGGCGGCGCGTTGACGCTGCCCCGCTGGCTGGCCGCCACCCGGCCCGGCTCCCCGCAACGGGTCGTCGAGCGGGACGCGGCGGTGGTCGAGTTGGTTTCCCGGGAGTTGCCGCCGGTGCCGCCGGAGGTGCGGGTGGAGGTCGCCGACGCCCGGGAGGCACTGACCGGCACCCCGGACGGCCGGTACGACCTGGTGATCGCCGACATCTACCGCGCGGCCCGGATGCCCCGGCACGTGCGCACCGTCGAGTTCGCCGCCGAGGTGGCCCGCGTCCTGCGCCCCGACGGGTTGTACCTCGTCAACGTCACCGACCTGCCTCCGCTGGTCGGTACCCGGGCGCAGGTGGCCACCTTGCGGGCGGTCTTCGCCGACGTGTGCGTGGTCGGCGACCGGCGGATGCTGCGTGGCCGCAGGTACGGCAACCTGGTGCTGGCCGCGACCTCCCGCCCCGGCGGGCTGCCGGTGGCCCGGCTGGCGGTGGCCGCCCTGCGCGACCCGATGCCCGGCGGGCTGCTGCACGCCGCCGCGCTCGACACGTTCGTCGCCGGCGCCCACCCCGTCACCGACGAGGACGACAACTCCCGCCACTGATCGCCGTTGTGCCCGCAATGCCGGGTTTCCGACGGCGCGCGCGGGGAAGGCCCGCCGGATGAGCGACGTCGACGATCGGGCGACCGGCCGCCGAACTCTGATCGTCATCGGTCTGGTGCTGGCGACCGCGCTCGCGCTGGGATTCGTGTACGCGACCCGGCGGGTGCTGGTCTGGGCGGTGGTCGCCGCGTTCTTCGCCGTCGCGCTCAAACCCCTCGTCGACCGGCTGCAACGCCGCTTCGTCCGGCGTCGGGCGCTGGCCACACTGCTGGTGTTCCTCGCCGCGTTCGTGCTCCTGGCGATCCTGGCCGCGCTCATCCTGGTGCCGTTGTTCGGGGAGTTGGGCCGCTTCGCCGACCGGGCACCCGAGCTGCTGCGGGAGGCCCGCGCCGGACGGGGCCCGGTGGGGCAGGCGCTGGAGCGCACCGGGGCACGCCGCTACGTCAGCGAACACTCCGAGCAGTTGCGCGACCTCGGCGGGCGGCTGCGCCAACCCGCGGTCGGTGTGCTGCGCGGCGTCATCGAGTCGGTCGCCGGGCTGGTCACGGTCATCGTGCTCGCGTACCTCATGGTGTTGGAGGCGCCGCGGATCACCCGCGGCCTGCTCGCGGCGGCCGGGAACGGTCAGGGTGAGCGGCTGCGCCGGGTGGGCCGGGAGGTGTCGCGCACCGTCACCGGCTATCTCACCGGGAACCTGCTGATCAGCGTGATCTGCGGGGCGTTGACCTTCGTGGTGCTGACCCTCACCGGGGTGCCCTTCGCGGCGGTGATCGCCCTGCTGGTGGCGGTGGCCGACCTGATACCGCTGGTCGGGGCGACCCTCGGCGCGGTGATCGCGGCCGGTGCCGGTTTCCTGCACTCCCCCACCGCCGGGGTGGTGGTGCTGGTCTTCTTCGTGGTCTACCAACAGGTGGAGAACCACCTGCTCCAGCCGCTCATCCTGTCCCGCGCGGTCCGGCTGAACCCGTTGACGGTGCTGGTCAGTGTGCTGCTCGCGGCGGAGCTGGCCGGTCTGCTCGGCGCGCTGCTGGCCATCCCCGCCGCCGGCATCGTCCAGACCCTGCTGCGCGAGTACGGCCCGCGTCGGCTGCGGCCCGCCCCGCCGGCCGGTCCGGCCGCGCGGTCCGCGCGGCCGGCCAACTCCACCGACTGACCGTCGCGGCCGGCCCGCTCCGCGACGACCTGGTCGGGGCCCGCCCTGCTCCCGACTACCTGGCCGGGAGCCCGGCTCAGCGGGACCGGGTCGCGACCTCGGGTGTGGTGCTCTCCAGCGGCACCGCGTTGGCCGGCACCAGCCCCAACTGGACCGCGGAGCGGGTCAACGCGGCGTCCAACGCCCAGTCGGCGCTGACCCGCGTGCGGTTTCCCGGCATCGCCATCAGGTGGTACGCCCGGGTGACCGCCTTGGCCGGCAACCCGGCCAGGTTGACCTGCAACGGGTTCGCCGCCGCGTCCTTGCCACCCAGGTCGACGACCCAGCCCAGGTCGTGGTGCTTGTACGGCTTACGGCGGCCGAACCCGTACGACGCGGCGATGTTGTAAGCGGCGCGCTTGCCCTGCCGCTGCGCGTGCTGGGCGGTCATCCCACACACCTTGCCCGGATTGACGAGGTCGGGCACCGCGGCGGCGTCACCGCAGGCAAAGACCTCCGGATAGCCGGGAACGTTGAGGAACTCGTCGGTGACCAGTCGACCCCGGTCGGTCCGCAGGCCCAGCTCGTTGACGAACGGGTCGGGGCGCACCCCCACACACCACACCAGGGTGCAGGTCGGCACGTACTCGCCGTCGGTGAGCTTCACCCCGTCGCAGGTCGCCTCGGCCACCGAGGTACCCATCCGCACGTCCACCCCACGCCGGTTGAGCACCTTGTGCGAGGTGTCCGACATCCGCTTGTCCAACTCCGGCAGCACCCGGGACGCCACGTCGAGCAGCATCCAGCGGGGTCGGACGGTGAGCCGGGGCCGCTGGGCGTGCAACGCGTCGGTGAACAGCTGCCCGTGCGCCGCGACCTCGGTGCCGGTGTAGCCCGCCCCGACCACCACGAACGTGGACCGGGCCTGCTGCTCGGCCGGGTCCTCGGCCTGCTCGGCCAGCTCGATCTGCCGGACGATGTGATCATGCAGGTAGACGGCCTCGGGGAGGCCACGGAAGCCGTGCGCGTACTCGGTCACCCCCGGGATGGGCAGCAGCTTGTTGACGCTGCCCACGGCGAGCACCAGCCGGTCGTACGCCAGCCGGTTCTTCTCCCCCTCGGCCTGGGTGAAGCCGACCCAGCGGTTCTGCAGGTCGACGTGGTCCGCCTCGCCGACCACCACCCGTACGCCCTTGAGCGTCCCGGTCAGCGGCACGGCGATCCGTTTGGGCTCGACCACCCCGGCCGCCACCTCGGGCAGCAGCGGCAGGTACAGGAAGTAGTCGGTGGAGTTCAGCACCACGATCTCGGCCCGATCCCGGGCGATCCGGCTCAACGTTTTCGCCGCGTGGTAACCGGCGAACCCGGCCCCCACGATCACCACACGAGGTTTCGTCATTGCGGGCCGTTTCCCGTCGGAGCCCGCGACAAACGTCCTACGCGCCAGCCGTGCTCAGCTCGGCTGAAGCCGGACGTGGCCGCTGCGACCGATCGCCTCCACCTCCCACTGTTGGCCGAACGCCCGGACCCGCTCGGCGGCGATCCGGCCCAGTTCCTCCGGGACGTCCGGATCGAGGACCAGCCTGCCGTTGACCGGGTTGACGCCGAGCATGGCGCGGATGAGGGCCAGCGGCGTGCCGGCCGCCCACGCCTGCGGGCTGCACGCGGTCGGGAACGGCACGGCGAAGAGCAGCCGCTCCCGATCGAACCCGCTGAGCGCCTCCGGCAGTCGGTGACCGAACTGCTCGGCCGCCTCGATCATCGCCAGGCTGATCCGGTTCGACTCGGCCCGGTAGCCGTACCGGGCCAGGCCGAGCGCGGCGATGGAGTTGTCGTGCGGCCAGACCGTGCCCAGGTGGTAGCCGAGGGCGTTGTAGAGCGTTTCCTCCCGGGACAGCGTGCGGATGCCCCAACCGGAGAACATGTCCGGCGACATGAGTTGACGCACCACGGCGTCGGCCCGCTCCGGTGGGACGATTCCGCTCCACAGCAGGTGACCCATGTTGGAGGTCTTGGAGTCGACGCGGTTCTTGTCGCCGTCCAGGGCGACCGCGTAGTAGCCGCCCCGTTCCTCGATCCAGAAGTCCTGGTTGAACCGCTCGTACAGGGTGTTGGCCTCGTCGCGCAGCCGGCGAGCCAACGTGGGATTGTCCAACGGACCGTCGAACAGTTCGGCCAGCCGCAGCTTGGCGTCGTAGGTGTAGCCCTGTAGGTCGCTGGTGGCCAGCGGGAGCACGGGGATTCGGCCGTCGGCGAAGCAGACGCCGTCCGGGGAGTCCCGCCAACACTGGTTGCCCAGCCCCTCGGGCGACCGGGTGGCGTACTCGACGTAGCCGTCACCGTCCCGGTCGCCGTACTCGTCGATCCAGCGCAACGCGGCCACCGCGTTGTCCCGCAGGTGCCGGACGGTCTCGTCGTCGCTCGTCCAGCGCCAGTACTCGGAGAGCAGGATCAACCAGAGCTGGGTGGCGTCGGCGGTGCCGTAGTACGGCCCGAACGGTTTCTCGCCGCTGCGGGTCAACTCGCCGCTGCGCACCTCGTGCAGGATCTTGCCGGGCTCCTCGTCGGTGAAGTCGTCGCACGTCTCACCCTGAAGTCGGGCCAGAGCGAGCAGCGTGCCCTTCGCCAGCCCGGGCCCGGCGACGAGAGTCTGGTACGCGGTGATCAGGGTGTCCCGGCCGAAGACGGTGAGGAACCAGGGCAGTCCGGCACCGGGGAGGAGAATCCGCTGGCCCTTGACCTCCAGGTCGAGCCGCAACGCCGCCAGGTCGTTGCGGGACTGCTGCACTGTGTGCTCCAACGCCGCGTTGTCGCTCCGCAGCACCGCCCGGTCCTCCAGCCATCGGCGCAGCGGGTCGTCGGCCCGACCGTGAATGACGTCGGCGATGTCGCCCCGGACCGGCTCCACCACCCCCATCCCGGGTGGCAGGGGCACGTGCAGGTCGACCTGCCACTCCTCGCCCTGGCCCAGGCTCAGGTCCCAGACCAGGTCGTCGCCCTCGATGCGGTCGGCTGGCTTCGCGCAGCACACCCGGGTCTGGGCGGAGAAGTCGCCGCGCTGGTAGGAGAAGCACAGCTCTGACCCGTCGGCGGCGTGCTCACGGCTGATCTCGGCGGAACGGTCCCGGACCGTCGACTTGATCTCGAACAGGTCGGCGAAGTCGGCGGCGACGGCCAGCCGCAGCTCCACCCGGACCGGCTCCCGCCGGAACGAGATCAGTTCCACGCGTTCGTGAAACCCGTCGCCGACGTAGCGCAGTCGCCGCACGCCCAGCGTGTTCGGCGGCAGCCCGGGCAACTCCGGGTTGGTGAGGACGTATTGCGCGGAGTAATGGTCGATGGTCTCGGCGCGCAGCAGCAACAGCTCACCGCCGTTGACGGTCAGGTTCCAGCCACTGATCAGGCGGGTGTCCAGGTGGACGAGCCCACCGATGCTGCCGGTCGGCACATCCCCGCACGCGTTGGAGTACAGGAACGTGGGCCCGCTGAGCACCGCGAGCGAGTCGGGGCCCAACTCGGGCGGGATGGCCCGCTGGTCGGCGCTGTCCGCCGCCACGGCGGACAGACCGGGGAGGGGGTTGGCAGGGGTCGCGCGAACGGCAGCCATGCACCCACCGTAGGAAGGACAGTACGGGGCGTCATCACCCGGTCCGGGTGAAAGGTCCGCTGCTCCGTCGGCCCGGCGCGGCCGGGCCGAAGGTCAGGCCGGGGTTGGTGCGGTGATCGCCCAGCGCTCGTGGTCGCGCCAGGCGCCGTCGATCAACAGGTAGTCCGGGGAGAAGCCCTCCAAGCGAAAACCGAGCTTGCGGGCCACCCGCCGCGACGGCTCGTTGCCCGGTTGGATGTTCGCCTCCAGCCGGTGCAAGCCGACCGAGGTGAACACGTGGTCGATCACCAGGGCGACGCCCGCCGACGCGTGCCCGGTCCCGCTGTACGGCAGAAACGCCGCGTACCCCAGGTAGCCACCACGCAGCGCACCGAGCACGATCCCGCTGATGTTCACGTAGCCGGCGATCTCGCCGCTGGCCCGGTCGCAGATCAGGTAGCCGGCGCTGTCGCGGCGACGGATCCGGCGCAGATAGAGCTCGTACTCCTCCGGGCTGGCCGGCGCGGCCAACCAGGGGTGGTGCAGGTCCCGACTGCGCCGCGCGGCGGCGACGAACTCGTCCGAGTCGGTGGGCCGGGGTCGCCGGATCGCGGCGGGACCACCGGTACGCAGGTACCTCACGGCGGACCACTCTGACCGACCGGTGCCGCTGTTGTCCAACCAGCCGCCGCGGGCGCGTCGCGGCGCGGGCTAGCGGGACGTCAACAGGCTGAACTCCTGACCATCGGGGTCGGCCAGCACGACTCGGCCTGCCCCATCCTGGTCGGTGTCGACTCGCGTCGCCCCGAGCGACAGCAGACGGTCGACCTCGACCTGCCAATCGACGTCGACACCCGGAGCGATGTCGAAACGCACCCGATCCCTGCCGCCGTTCGACATGTACGGCGGACCGCCCCAGGTGATCTTCGTGCCACCCTGCGGCGACTGGATCGCGGTCTCCTCGTCCTGGTCCCAGACCAGCGGCCAGCCCAGCGCAGCACTCCAGAAGTAGCCGACGGCCTGCGAACCGTCGCAGGCCAACGCACCGACGAAGCCGCAGCCGGCGAGGAACCTGTTGCCCGGTGCGATGACGTCGAACTCGTTGCCCTCGGGGTCGGCGAGCACCACGTGATCGATCTCCGAGCCCTGCCCGATGTCGGTGTGCCGTCCGCCGAGTTCCAGTGCCCTGGCCACCGTCTGCCGCTGGCCCTCCAGCGAACCGCTGGTCAGATCGAAGTGCATCCGATTCTGGACGACCTTCGGCTGCTGGTTCGGGGCGAAGCGGATGTGGTACTCGTTGTCGTTGGCGGGCAGGAGCAGGACGCCGTCGTGTGGATCGTCGACGATCCCCCGCCCCAGGAGCCCGGCCCAGAACTGCGCGAGCCGCAGAGGCTCGCTCGCGTCGAAGCTGAACGCGAACAGGTGTGCGGTCATCGCTGCGCTCATCTCCCATCGACCGGACGCCGTGACAGCCGTCCGAGCCGGAGCCTAGGGGTGTGCCAGATCGACCGCACCCGAGTTTCGGCCGCCGCACGCGGCCCCACATCAGGTGACAGACCGTCGTCGGGACGTGCGGGGTTGTGATCCACTGGCCCGGTGAGTCGAACCCCCTCCATCCCCCCGGCCGACGTCGAAGAGCGACTGTCGCGGGAGCTGAACGTCTGGCTGTGCACGGTGCGGCGCGACGGGTCCCCGCACCTGACGCCGGTCTGGTTCGTCTACCTCTCGACGACGTTCTGGGTCGGTTGCGAGAGCCGCAGCGTCAAGGCCCGCAACGTCGTGGCCGACCCACGGGTGTCACTGGCCTTGGAGAGCGGCAACGCGCCGGTGGTGGCGGAGGGTGCCGCCCACGTGCACCGGAGTGGATTCCCGAGCACTGTCGCCGAGGCGTTCGCGCGCAAGTACGACGGCTGGGACGTCGGCCAGCAGGTCGGCCCGGACGGCGAGCGGGCGTTGCTGGAGATCCCCGTCCGACGGTGGCTGCTCGCGGGCACCGCACAGTGAGCCGTCGAGGCGAGAATCGGCGGATCCCACAGCGCCACGCCATCGACCGGTGCTCGTCCGGCCATCCTGCCTCAGCCGGGCGAGCGTTTCGTCAGAGCGGGCCGGGGAACGTCTGCTCCATCGGCATCGGCACCTGGAGGTAGGTGGTGCCGCGCATGTCCAGCCAGGCCCGGTCCGGCCCACGCACCAGACGCACCATCACCTCCTCGCAGGAGGGGCAGCGGGCGACGAGACCCGGGGCGTTCGAGTAGACGTGCAGGCTGGCCATCGACCCGGTCGTCCCGCAGTTCTCACAGCGGCCCATCGCGCTGCTCAGGTCGACGGTGAACAGCTCACGCATCGGGCCGTCGAGCATGTTGCCGTCCAGGTACGACATCTCGGTCATCGAAATCTCCTCGGCACTGCGTGAGCGAGCGGGTGGTCAGCCGGTGGGGCCGAAGCGTTCGGTCTTGACCCGACGGGACGGGTGACCCAGCCCCACCAGCAGGTCGGCGACGGTCTCCACGAACGCTGTCGGGCCACAGACGTAGGTGAGTGGTTCCAAATCCGGCGGCCACCCGTGCGTGTTGACGTCGGCGAGCCCGATCCGGTGCGGCTCACCACGCCAACCCTCGGGTGCCTCACGGGTGTAGACGTACGCGACGTCGAGGCCGAAGTCGTCGCGGACCCGGCGGCGCAGCTCGTCGGCGTAGATCACGTCGCCGGGGGTGCGCACCGAGTAGATCAGCCGGAACGGTGCCTTGCTGCCCACCGCCCGCCGCGCCCGGATCATCGCCATCAGCGGCACGATCCCGGAGCCCCCCGCGACGAGTTGCACCGGCGCGCTCTCCTCGGGCCGCCAGATGAACCAGCCACCGAGCGGTCCGCGGACCTCGACCGGGTCGCCGGCCCCGAAGACATCAATGAGGTACGGCGACACCTCGCCGTCGTGCACACGCTGCACTGTCACCTCGATGCGCGGTCCTCCCGGCCCGTCCACGGCCGGCCCGGCGATCGAGTACGACCGGGCCGCCTGGTAACCGTCCGGGGCGGTGAGCCGCAGGTCGACGTGCTGCCCGGGCAGGTGCCCCGGCCAGTCCGGCACCTCCAGCACCAGCGTCTGCGCGGTCGGTGTCTCCACCCGGCGCTCCACCAGCCGGCCGACCTGCCAACGGTTCGGCGTACGACGCTGGGTGTTCGTCGCCACGGCGCGCTCAGTCACCCTGGTACCGCTGTTCGCGCCACGGGTCACCGTAGTCGTGGTACCCGGCGGTCTCCCAGAACCCGGGCTCGTCCATCGTCTTGAGCCGCAGGCCGCGCACCCACTTGGCGGACTTCCAGAAGTACAGGTGCGGCACCAGCAGTCGCGCCGGCCCGCCGTGCTCAGCGGGCAGCGGGGCGCCGTCGAAGGTGTGCACCACCCAGGCCCGGCCGCCGCGCAGGTCGTCGAGCGGCAGGTTGGTGGTGTACCCGCCGTAGGAGTGCGCCAGCGCGAAGTGCGCCCCCGTATCGACGTCGGCGAGCAGCGTGTCCAGTGAGACGCCCTGCCAGTTGGTGCCGAGCTTGGACCAGCGGGTGACGCAGTGGATGTCCACCATCGGCGTCTCCTGTGGCAGGGCCATCAGCTCCTGCCACGACCACCGGTGTTCGCTGCCGTTCTCGGCGGAGATGACGAACTCCCAGGTGTCCAGTGACACCCGGGGCGTCGGGCCGGCCGAGAGCACCGGAAAGTCCTCGGTCAGATACTGACCGGGTGGCAGGGCCGGCTCCTGCGTTCGGGGCCGACCCTGAAAGCCCGGTGACACGATTCCCATTGCACAGTCGTACCACCCGCGCCGGTGGGGGCGGGAGCTTTCCCGCGTACCCCGTCGTCAGCCGGCGCGTCGCGGTCAGTGCCGTTCCGCGACGACCTTGCGGTCCTCGGGCAGGTCGCCGCCGCGGGTGGAGCGCAGGCTGGTCACCGTGACCACCACCAGCACACCGATGATCACGCCGAGCGAGGCCAGGGTGGGGATCTGCGGCACGCTGTCCCAGATGCCGTGCGCCCAGTGCAGACCCAGCTTGAGGCCGATGAACGCCAGGATGATGGCCAGGCCGTAGCTGAGGTGCACCAGCCGGCTCAGCGCCGCGTGCAGGACGAAGTAGAGCGCCCGCAGGCCGAGCAGGGCGAACGCGTTTGTGGCGAACACCAGGTACGGGTCCTCGGTGATGCCGTAGACGGCCGGCACCGAGTCGACAGCGAAGACGATGTCGGTGGCCAGCACCGCGACCACCACCAGGGCGAACGGCGTGAGTGCCCGCTTCGCGCCCTGTCGGACGGTCATCTTGGTGCCGTGGTAGTCGTCGACCACCGGCATGAACTTGCGCAGCAGCTTCACCGACCGCATCTTGTTGATGTCGACTTCCTGCTGATGCCCGGACATGGCATCGCGCAGCAGCTTCACCGCTGTGGCGATGAGGATGATCGCGAAGAGCAGGAAGGCGAAGTCGAGGGTCTGCAACGCCGCCGCGCCGAGGGCGATGAAGACGGCCCGCAGCACCAGCGCGCCGGCGATGCCGTAGAGCAACACCCGCTGGGCGAGCACCGCCGGCACCGCGAACGCCGCCAACAGCAACATGAAGACGAAGAGGTTGTCGACCGAGAGCGACTTTTCCACCAGGTAGCCGGTCAGGTATTCGACGCCCTGCTGGGAGCCGAATCGCGACCAGATCCAGCCGCCGAACGCCAACGGCAGCGCTATGTAGAACGCCGACCAGCCGATGGCCTCCCGCATGGACACCTCGTGCGGGCGGCGGGTGACCAGGAAGTCCAGCACCAACAGCAGGAGGACCCCGATGATGGTGACCGCCCACAGCGTGGGCGTGCCCACCGACGACAGGTCACTGGCGGCGGACAGATACGACACTTGACTCATGTGGGGTCTCCTCGAACACCGTCATGTTCGAGGTCTCCTTCACCCACCACCTGGTGGGCAACCACCCGAGGCGCGCCGGGCGCGCCGTACTGACCGGAATGGTTCGTGGGAAGTACTCCCCTCGCACGACAAGGTTAGGTCAGGCGCAATCGCCACGCCAAGCGGGACATCGCTGGTTGCCCTGGTAAACCGCTGTGTGTGCCCGGTACGAGCGCTGTCAGCCGCGGCGCAACGTCGCGCCCGGGGCCATCGCCTGCTCGACCAGGCCCCGATAGTCCCGTGGCAGTTGGGTCACCACGTCGTCGAACTCACCGCCGGTGATCGCCTCGCGCAGGGTGGTGAAGACCGCCCGGCTGGCGTCCTCGGCGGCGGGCTCCGGCACACCGGCGCGCAACGCGACCCGGGCGACGAACTCCCCAGCGCCGAATCGGTCCGCCTGCTCGGTGCTCGGACTCGGCTTGAGCACGAGTTGCAGCGGTTGGGGCAACTGGGCGGCCAGGTCCAGGACCTCACCGCCGGTCAACCGCTCGGCGAACGTCTCCAACACGGCCCGGGTCAGCTCGACCGCCCGCTCGGACGACGTGGCGGTGCGCTGGGAAACCTGGTCGATGAAGGTGTCGTAGTTCATCGCGTACTCCCTTGCTCGCGTCGGCGTCTGCGGGTACCCGCGCCGGCCGAGGAGAAACGGCGCCGGTTTCCTGCGCCGGGCGGGCGTGACCGGCCGGCGGGCGGGTAACCGCCGCCGGTCGTCACCACATCGATGCCCGAGGGAGCCCACGCCATGGCGAGCTACGCCGACGTCCTGCAGTACCTGTCGAGCCTGGACTACCCGGCCGAGAAGGACGACGTGGTCCGCGAGGCCGAACGGGAGGGTGCCCCGCCGGACGTGCTGAAGGCGCTGCGCGCCCTGCCGCCGGTCGACTACGCCAACGGGACCGAGGTGGCCCGGTCGGCCGGGATCGAGGCGGCGCCCGAGGTCGGCCCCGCCCAGCGGGCCGAGCAGGCCCGGGACAAGAAGCACAACCGGGTCTCGCAGCACCTGCGCGGCATCTGACCCGGCGGTGGCGCCCACCACCCCGCCCCGGCAGCGTCCCGAGTGACCCAGACCGGCCCCGACCGGCCAGCGGACGTGCGTTTCCCGGCTGCGAAGCAGCTCGCCGTTGTGGCGGTGGTCGGGGTCATCGCCGGCTTCGTCTTCGCGCTGCTACTGCCCCTACCGCTCGCCGCGCTGGCCGGCTGGGACGTGGGCGCGCTGAGCTGGCTCGTGCTGGTCTGGCACAAGATCTGGCCGATGGACGCCGAGCGGACCGCCCAACTGGCCGTCCACGAGGACCCGAACCGGGCGATCCGGGACAGCCTGCTGCTCGTCGCCTGCCTGGCCAGCCTGCTGGCCGTCGGGTTGGTCGTGGCCAGCGCGCAGAGCGCGCCCCCCGGGATGGCCCGGGAGCTGCACAGCGGCGTGGGCGTGCTCAGCGTGGTGCTCTCCTGGTTCGTGGTGCACACCGTGTTCGCCGCCCGGTACGCCCGGATCTACTACACCGGCCCGGACGGCGGGGTGAACTTCAACCAGCCCGAACCGCCGCGCTACTCCGACTTCGCGTACGTCGCGTTCACCATCGGGACGACGTTCCAGATCTCCGACACCAACCTGACCAGCAACGAGATGCGTCGTACGGTGCTGCGCCACTCGATGGTGTCGTACCTGTTCGGCGCGTTCATCATCGCCGTGACCGTGAACCTGTTGGCGGGTCTGGCGCGGTGAGAGGGACTCAGCCGGCCGCACGGACCCCCGGAGCGTGACACGGGGCGGGGCCGATCGAAGGGCCGGGACAGGCGGGCGCCCCTGGTCACGAACCGCGACCCAGGGCGCCACGCAAGCCTGCCCAGGCGGTGAACCGCATCCGAACCGGTCGCGGTCACCAGGCGGTGGAGGTCCGCTCGAACCGAGCGGCCAGCACTGCCGGGTCCAACCATACGGCAGAACATCCTCCGTTTGGTCAGAATTTGGGGAAGTGTGGGCCAGGGCACGTCACGGCTGACCGGTCACCTCCGCGTACCGGTGCTCCAGGTCGACCCGGGCCAACGCCCCCACCAACCAGGCCAACTGCTCGGACTCGCCAGTGGCCAGGCCGGCCAGGTCGTCCGCCGACCTGCCCAGCCCGAGCCGACGCGCGGCAGCCAGCGCCCGCCGGTCGGCGACCGGGGCCACCTCCCGCCACAACGCCTGCGCCTCGCGGAGAAACAGGACGACGACCTGATCGTCCACGCCCGGAAGCTCGGCCAGCAGCGCGCGCTCCCGGACCGGGTCGTGGTGCGCGACCGCCCGCAGCCGGCGCAGATCACCCCGGTACCGCTCGATCACCGTCCGGGCCAGGTCACCCAGCACAGCGGCCAGCGCGTCCACGTCACCGCGCTGGCCGCTGGCGCGCAGCACCCGGACCCGGTCCTCGTGCAGCGAACGCGCGAGCCGGGCCGCGCTGTCCCACCCCTCGTCGCGCAACGCCCGTGCCCCGTCCAACGCCCGCCGGAAGTCACCACGACGGGCCAGCAGCACCGACAGGTACAGCACCTGGAAGAGACTCGCCGGGTTGTTGGTCACCCGGAACCCGTACTGCTCGGCGAAGCCCCGCCCGCCACCGGCGAGCCGGCGCGCCAGACGTTTACGGTCCTCCACCGGAGTGATCAAACTGGTCGCCATGCCGGCGACTACCCGCGCCACCAGGGGTCACACACCGGCCGCGCGTGCCCGTCACCCGTGCATGCCGCCGGTGCGGTCGCGGGCCTTGAGGCGGGTCGTGGGCAGGGCGGGCGCCGGCAGCGGCGGCGCCGAATCGTCGGCGACCACACCGAAGCGCCCGTCGCCGGCCATCCAGTCCTCCCGGGCGGCGGCGATCTCCTCGTGTGACCGGCCCACGAAGTTCCACCACATCACCAACGGCTCCTCGAACGGCGTTCCGCCCAGCAGCAGCAACCGGGCCCCGGCCCCGCCCCGCACTGTCAGCTCCCGGCGGCCCGAGCCCAGATACAGCAGCGCCCCCGGTTCGAACCCGACCCCGGCCGCCTCCGCGGACCCGGACATTGCCAGCACGGCGTACTCGAAATCGGGCCGCAACGCCATCGTCGCCGGCGCCTCGCCGCGCAGCTCCAACTGCACCCCCACCAGCGGGGTGTGCACCACTGCCGGTGACCGCTCCCCGGCGAACTCGCCGACCAGCACTGTGACGTCCAGATCGCCGTCCCGCCAGCGCGGCAGGTCGGCGTGGTGCGCGAAGTCGGCCGCTCCGGCCCGCGCCGGGTCCGGCAGCGCCACCCAGAGCTGCACACCGTGCATCACCGGCGGATGGGTGGCCGGCGAGCGCTCCGAGTGGGCGATACCGTTCCCGGAGGTCATCACGTTCAGTTGGCCGGGCACGATCGGCTGCACGTTGCCGAGGCTGTCCCGGTGCAGAATCTCGCCGTCGAGCAGCCAGGTCACCGTCTGCAGCCCGGTGTGCGGGTGCGGCGGCACCTCCATACCGGGCCGCTGCGCCACATCGTCCGGGCCGAAATGATCGACGAAACACCACGCGCCAACCATCCGGCGGGCGCGCTGCGGAAGCAGCCGCCGCACCGTGGTGTACCGACCCAACGGCACGTCGTGGCCGGGCAACAACACACTGCCGGGATCGACGTCGGCCACGCCAGGCGGTCGGGTCTGCGCCAGCATTGATTCAGTACGCTCCACCGCCCGACTGTACGCGCATGCCCATTCGCGACCGCGGTGCTTCCAGCCGAGGGCGGGCGGGTTCACCAGCCCGTGGTTGTCAGGGTCGGCTGGCCGGCGTGGGCTGGCCCGGCGTGGGTTACCGGTTGCTGGAGGAGACCAGCACGCTGTTGGCACCGGCGACCAGGTCCAGGTACAGGCGCTCCGCCGACCGGTCCCAACCCGGCGTACCCAGCACCGAGCCCGCGGCCACCCCATCCCAGCGGTCGTCGCGTACCACCACCGAGCCGGCGCCGGCTCCCGCCCGAACCCGTACCGGAGTCTGCCCCGGGACCCGCACGTCGAGCTGGCTGGTCCCACCGGTGAGTCGTACGGTCAGGATGGTGGCAGGCTGGTCTGAGCGCGGGCCGGTGGGGTTGCCGGGGCCGGCGGCGGTGATCGGTGGCAGGAGAATCTCGGTACGGCTGGAACCCCCGGCGAGTTCCACGCCCAGCAGCCGGGCCCGGGTCAGGTCCAGCACCTGACTGCTCACCCCGCCAACGAGGTGGACACGCCAGGCGACCCGCTCGTTGAGCAACACCCGCACCGCCCGTGGCCCGCGCGTCCCGGACTCCACGAGGTCGAGCCGCACGGTCTCCCCCTGCACCGCCGGTCGGCCCGCCACGCCCGAGCCCGCCGGGGTACTGATCCGGTACAGGTCATCGCCCAACTCGGCCACCCGCAGCTCGAACGAGTGCAGCCCATCCGCGAGCACGAAGGTGCCCTTCTGCCGACCCGCCAGCGGCGCTGTCAACAGTTGCTCGCCAGCAGCGCCCGCACCACCGCGGCGCCCCTCAGCCGCGTCCGGGTCAGCGACGCCACCTGGGCCGTCCGGGCGAGTGCCGTCCGGGCGAGTGCCGTCCGGGCGAGTGCCGTCCGGGCGAGTGCCGTCGGGTTGGCCGGAGTAGGTCATGCCGAGGTGGTCGGGATCGGCAACGATCACGGCCACCGCTGCCGCACCCAGGAGCAAGACGACGGCGGCAGCAGCCACCAACAGGCGTACACCGGTGGACCACCGTCGCGGTGCGGCCCCACCGGACGGCTCCGGCGCTGACTCCGGTTCGCGATCCGCGCCGTACCCCACTGCGGCCATGCCTGTGTCCCTCCGCCGGTCCCCGTCCAGGGGTACGTACCCGCCGGCCGATCGGATCACTCGGCGCCGATCACGTCACTCCGGTCAGTGGCCAGTGAACGAGGACGGCGACTGGTGAACGGCGGCCAGTACCGGCTAGAGCAGAAAGGCCGCTGGCCGGCACCCGGGTTGCGGGTGCCGGCCAGCAGTCGGTGTCGTGCGGTGGTGTTGCCGTGCGGTGGTGCTGGGTGCTTGTGGTGTGGGGTCAGCTGTTCCAGTGCTGGGCGACGAGGTCGGTGGCCTGCTGCTCCCACTGGGCGTAGGCGTCCGGGTAGGCCGACACCTGTACGGTCTGGGCGGCGTCGGTCAGCGGCATGTCCTGCCACCCGTCGACCTGCTTGAGGCCCTTGAGGAACGCGGTGGTGGAGTACTCGGGGTCGGTGATCTGCTCCGGGGTGCCCCAACCCGAGCTCGGGCGCTGCTGGAACAGGCCCAGCGAGTCGTGGTCGTTCCGGTCGCCCAGGTGACCCAGGTTCTCCAGCTTGGATTCCTGCAGGCTCGTCGCGATCGAGATGACCGCGGCCCGCTCGGGGAGGCCGGCCTTCTTGGTGGCCGCGATGATGGCCTTCACGTTGGTGGTCTGCTCGTCGTTGAGGGTGATGTGGGACTGCTCGCCCTGCGGCTTCGGCGCCGCCGACTGCACGGCCACCGCAACCGCCTTGGCATCCACGGCCGGGGTAGCGGCGTGGGCGGCGATCGGGCCGGCGAACACACCACCGGCGAACGCGAGACCAGCAACAGACAGCACGCTCTTACGGAAGATCGTGTTCATGGGGGTAGCTCCTTCGGGGGTAGAACACCCACACCGCCAAAGAGGGAGACGGCGGTGATGGGTGTGAGCACCTCGTCCGGCGCTGCACGTACCAAGGGGAAAAGTCTTGGGGGGTGACACCCGGTCGGGCGTCGGGGTCGGCGACCTGACGAGCGGGGGGCTCGTGGCGCCGGGTCCATCTGTAACGACCGGGCGGTGGCTGGCATTCCAACCTGCGCGACCAGCCCTCAGGGGTCCGGCCGCGGGTCGGTGGTGCTGCGATCGTCAGGGTGTGTAACGACCCCGGCCCGGCCATGATTCCGGCCCACGAGTGCGCCCGGCCACACCCCACAACCATCCAACAAAGGGCAAACCGCCCCAGACGACACCCGGCATTCCGGACGCCCGGACCGGCCGACTTCACGAAACCCGAGTCGATCACGAATGAAGCGACCGACGCACAACACCCAGTGCCGGCAAAGTTCACACACAGGTCGGCCGACCGCCGGGAGAGGGGCCCGCACGCTAGGGGTGGTTATTGGCCGGTCAGGCGGGAGCGCACCTTTGCGGCGCAAGCGTCCAGAGCCGTCTGCGCGTCCAGCCCGAGGCTTTCGATGGCCACCAACGCGGTGAAGGCGACATCGGCCAACTCCGCCGCGACGTCCTCGCGGGTGTGGGTGACACCCTTGCGCGGGTTCTGCCCGAGCAGACCGATCCAGGCAGCCGAAGCCTCGCCCGCTTCCTCGGTGAGCTTGAGGATGCGGCAGGTCAGTTCGGTCTGCCCGGTGCCGTTCGCCGCGTCCAGCCAACCGCGTGACGCTCGGGCCGCCTCCCAGATCGACTCGTCCACGACGACAAGTCAACCCGATCGGCCCACCGGTCCGAACGACCGGGTACGGCTGGACCGCCGCGTTGACCGGCTGATCAGCGAACCCATTGACACTGGTCGACGTCGGTTCTAGGTTCAGGATGCTACCGGCCGGTAGGCAACCGTCCCGCTGGTCGCCCCCGGGCGACAACCGTCCGATGGGGAGCATTGATGCTGTCCACACCCGTTCGTACCCTCCGCCGCCTGCTCGCCGCCGCTGCGACGCTGACCCTCGCGGTCGGGCTGGCCGGTGCCGCGCCGGCCAGCGCCACCGGTCGCGACGCGAGGGGTGGCGAGCCGCTGCCGGGCTACACCATCGAGAATCCGCCGTTGGCGCCGTTGGTCGTGGGCGGCAAGTCGACGACGGTACGCCAGGGCGTGCACCGCCACGCCGGGTACATCATCGAGGTCCCCGCCCGGTGGAACGGCGACCTGGTGTTGTGGGCGCACGGCTACCGCGGCCAGGGCACTGTGCTCTCGCCGGAACCTCCGGCGTTCGGGCTGCGCCAGCGCCTGCTGGAGCAGGGGTACGCCTGGGCGTCGTCCTCGTACGACCGGAACGGCTTCGACATCCGCTCCGGGGTGCTGGGGACGAAGGATCTCGCCGACCACTTCGGGCGGACGGTCCGCCGGCCCCAGCACACCTACGTCGCCGGGGTGTCGATGGGTGGGTACGTCATCGGTCGTTCGCTGGAGCAGTACCCCGGCTTCTACGACGGCGCGTTGCCGATGTGCGGTGTGCTCGGTGATCAGACGCTGCTCGACTTCTACCTGGACTACAACCTGGTCGCGCAGACGCTCGCCGGGGTGCCGGCCCATCCCACGCCGGCTGACTACCTGACCAACGCGGTGCCCCGCATCCAGGTGGCGCTCGGCCTGGCCGGGCTGACCCCCACCGGGCCGGACACCACGACGGACCGGGGCAAGCAGTTGCGGGCGATCACGGTGAACCGTTCCGGTGGGCCACGTCCGGGCGCCGACGCCGCGTTCGCGGTCTGGAAGGACTTCCTCTTCTCGATCAGCGTGCCCACCGGTAGCGGCAACTCCCCCGCGCAGCGGCCCGGCCAGCTCTCCACCAACCTGCTCACCCGCTACGCCCCGAACAGCCCGGTGAACGTCAACGCCACGGTGCAGCGGGTCGCCCCGGAGAACCTGCGGCAGCGGCTCCTGCCGACGCTGACCGAGGTGCCGCGCATCGTCGGCCGCCCGACCGCGCCGGTGCTCAGCCTGCACGGTCTCGGCGACCTGTTCGTACCGTTCAGCATGGAGCAGGCGTACGCCACCGACGTGGCGCGCAACGGTCGCAGCAGGCTGGTGGTTCAGCGGGCCATCCGGGCCACGCAGCACTGCGAGTTCACTCCGGCGGAGGCCGGCGCCGCCTGGGACGACCTGGTGTCCTGGGTACGCACCGGCAAGCGCCCGGCCGGCGACACAGTGACCGACCCGGCGGTGGTGGCCCGACCCGACTACGGCTGCCGGTTCAGCGACCGGGACGCGTACGCGGCCGGGGTCGGTACCCGTCGCCTCTACCCGGCCTGCTGAGGTACCCAGACACGAAGAACCGGCCGGCTCCCGTGGAAGGGAGCCGGCCGGTCTCGTGTGCGGGTGTCACCAGAGCTGCTGGACGATGTCCGCCGCCTGCTCCTCCCACTGCGCGTACGCGTACGGGAAGGCGGAGACCTGCACGGTCTGCGCGGCGGTGGTCAGCGGCAGGTCCTGCCAGCCGCCGACGTTCTTGAGTGCGGTGAAGAACGCCGTGGCGGCGTACTCCGGGTCGGTGATCTGGTCGGGCGTGCCCCAACCGGACGACGGACGCTGCTGGAACAGGCCCTGCGAATCGTGGTCGTTGTACGCGCCGAGGTGGCCGAGGTTGTACAGCTTCGACTCCTGCAGCGAGGTGGCGACGCCGATCACCGCGCCCCGGTCACCGACGCCGGTCTTCTTGGCGGCGTCGACGATGGCCCGGGCGTTGGCCAGCTGCGCGTCGTCGAGCGGTACGCGCGACTGCGCGCCCTCGATGCCGTGCGGGATCAGCTGGGCTCGGCTCGGCTTGCCGGCCGGCGGCTTGCCGGTGGCGGAGCCGGTGGTCAGGCCCGACTCGACGGGCTGGTCGTCCTGGCGGGCCGTGGTGGCGGCCTTTCCGGTAGCGCGGTCGATGGCGGCGACAGCGCCCTGGTGCGGTCCGGAGGTGACCGGTGCGGCGACCGCGGTCGGCGCGAGGGCCAGACCACCGAGAGCAGCAACACCCGCCACGCTCAGCGCGGTCTTGCGGTACGAGTCCTTAGCGATGGCGGGGAGCCATCGAGTGAAGTCGACCTTCACGATGGTTGCCCTTTCGATCGTGCGAAGCGCTCCGGGGTGAACGCTCCTCGGGAGATGACCGCGGAAGAGGGTTTGGGCTCCGGCGGTACGGGGGACACAACCGGGTTCACCTGTCGGGCATTCCGGAAATGGCGGAAGGCTGGCCCGGTGCGGTCCCGGTCACGGCGCAGACCCGGACACGGAGGCTCCGCCGACATCAGGCCAGACAGCCGTGACGGATGGTGTTTTCGGAACCCGGGGGCGCTGTCCGAACGCCAGCCTTTGCTCTGCTTACCTATACGCACCGGTCACATTCCGTGACCAGGGTGCGAGACCTCCGTGGCTGGCGGAAAGGGCATATCCGCAGCTCGCGGAACGTGGCGCTTATAGGTAAGCAGAGCAAAGGGGCCGTGCACGGTGATGGGAGGCAGGCAGCTAGCGGTTTGTCGCTACCGTGAGTGGGCGTCCAAGCCAGCACGGCGGTTGAGGTAGCGGTTGCCGGACCTAGTTGTCGCCGTCACCTTCGGACTCCGCATCCCGCGTCCCGACACCCTCGTCCGGCGGGAGCAGTTCCTGGAAGATGGTGATCTGAAGCCCGGCGGGGGCGTCGAGGCGGGAGTTGAGCGACTGCCACGGCGTACGCGTCGGCGGCGCGACCTCGCTCGCACCGGCGGCCACCAGTCGGGCGGTCGTCGCCTCGGCGTCGTCCACCTCGAAGGCCACCCGGATCCGCGGCGCGACCTGCCGACCCACCTCGACCTCGTCGATCAGGCGTTTCTGGGCGGGGTTGGCGATCTCCAGGGTGGCGCGGCCGGCGTCCAGGATCACCACCCGGGCATCCCCCTCGCCGCTGAACGCCGCCTCCTCCGGCAGGCCCAGCGCGTCGCGGAAGAACGCCACGGCGGCCTCGTGGTCGGCAGCCTCCACCACGAGGCGCAACTGACGGACGGCGGGAGCAGGCAAGTCAGCGGGAGCGCGCGAGTCGGCGGCCATGAGCGGGATCCTAGTGTCGCGCCGGTGGCCGACGGACGCTGAGCCCGTCGACCAACGCGCCAATACCAAGTCGTCAGCCAAACGGCAGGGCGTCAGTGGCCGCGGTCCAGCCACTCCTGCAGGTGCGGCGCCTCCGCGCCGATCGTCGTGTCGTCGCCGTGGCCGGTGTGCACAACCGTGTCCGCGGGAAGGGTCAGCAGGCGGGTGCGGATCGACCGGACGATGGTGTCGAAGTCGCTGTACGAGCGGCCCGTCGCGCCGGGCCCACCAGCGAAGAGCGTGTCGCCCGTGAACACCGCGCCCAGCTCCGGCGCGTGGAAGCTGCACGCCCCGGGGCTGTGCCCGGGGGTGTGCAGAACCCGCAGCGTCGTGCCGCCCACCTCGATGCTCTGCCCGTCGTGCAGCTCACCGTTGGGTGGCAGGTGCGGGTGGACCATGTCCCAGAGGACCCGGTCGGCGGCGTGCAGCAGCACCGGCGCGCCGGTGGCCTCGGCCACCTCGGGCGCCACCCGGACGTGATCGTCGTGGGCGTGGGTGGCCAGGATCGCCCGGACCTGCCGGTCGCCCACCAGGGCGAGGATCGCCGCCACGTCGTGCGGCGCGTCCAGCACGACGCACTCGCGGTCGTCACCGATCACCCAGACGTTGTTGTCCACGTCGAAGGTCTGCCCGTCCAGGGAGAACGTGCCCGAGGTGACCGCATGGTCGACGCGGGCGGTCACGGGAACACCACCACCGAGCGGAGCACGTCGCCGTGGTGCATCCGATCGAAGGCGTTCTCGACCTGGTCGAGCGCGATCTCCTCGGTGACGAACGCGTCGAGGTCGAGCCGGCCCTGCAGGTACAGCTCGGTGAGCATCGGGAAGTCCCGGCTGGGCAGGCAGTCGCCGTACCAACTGGACTTGAGGGCGCCGCCGCGCCCGAAGACGTCCAGCAGCGGCAACTCGATCTGCATCTGCGGGGTCGGTACGCCGACCAGCACCACGGTGCCGGCCAGGTCG
Source organism: Micromonospora sp. H61 (assembly GCF_018070325.1). Taxonomy (GTDB): domain Bacteria; phylum Actinomycetota; class Actinomycetes; order Mycobacteriales; family Micromonosporaceae; genus Micromonospora; species Micromonospora salmantinae. The sequence continues at coordinate 21,538 of NZ_JAGPXY010000043.1, read as the reverse complement.
CGAGCGTAGAACGCCTGCTTCCACGTCTCCGGCCGGCCCACCGCGTCGATCACCACGTCGGCGCCGAAGCCGCCGGTGGCCGCACGGATCGCCTCGACCGGGTCGGTCTCGGACGCGTTCACTGTGTGCGTGGCGCCGAACGTGCGGGCCCAGTCGAGCTTGCGGCTGTCGGTGTCCACCGCGACGATCGTGGTGGCGCCGGCGAGGACCGCACCGGCGACCGCCGCGTCCCCGACGCCGCCGCAGCCGATCACCGCGACCGAGTCGCCCCGGGTGACGTTTCCGGTGTTCATCGCCGCACCCAGCCCGGCCATCACGCCGCAGCCCAGCAGACCCACGGCGGCGGGTCGGGCCGCCGGGTCGACCTTGGTGCACTGCCCGGCGTGCACCAGGGTCTTCTCGGCGAACGCCCCGATGCCCAGCGCCGGGGCGAGTTCGGTGCCGTCGGTGAGGGTCATCCGCTGGGTGGCGTTGTGGGTGTTGAAGCAGTACCAGGGCCGCCCCCGACGGCAGGCGCGGCACACTCCGCAGACCGCCCGCCAGTTGAGCACCACGAAGTCGCCCGGGGCCACGTCGGTGACGCCGTCGCCGACCTGCTCCACGATGCCCGCCGCCTCGTGACCGAGCAGGAACGGGTAGTCGTCGTTGATGCCACCCTCGCGGTAGTGCAGGTCGGTGTGGCAGACCCCGCACGACTGAATCCGGACGATCGCCTCACCGGGCCCGGGATCGGGCACCACGATGGTGGTGACCTCGACCGGCGCGCCCTTGCTGCGGGAGATGACTCCCCGGACTTCCTGGCTCACTTCGCCTCCTGCTGGTGGTCTGCGGCGGGGCCGGGTGCCGGGGTGGGCGGGTGTGCCACGGGCTCGGCGGTGGGCCCCCGGCGAACCTACCGCGACCACCACGGCCAGCCCAGTCGGCCGGCGGGTTATCGCGGGCGGTGCGGGGTACGCGGGCCGCATTCGACCACGGCCAACGGGAGTGACAATGAAATTCGCGCACCTGCCGCTACGGGTCACCATCGGCGCGTACTTCCTCAACTCGGGTCTGGGCAAGCGCACTCTGGAGGGGACCGCCGCGGAGGGCCTGCACGGAATGGCCGTCGCCGCCATGCCCCAGCTCGGTCAGCTGGAGCCGGCGCGCTTCGCCAAGCTGCTGTCGTACTCGGAGATCGCCCTGGGAGCCGCGTTGATCGCGCCGTTCGTCCCGGCGCCCCTGGTCGGGCTCGGCCTGACCGCGTTCGGCGCGGGCCTCGTGCAGCTGTACCTGAAGACGCCGGGGATGCGCGAACCCGGCAGCATCCGCCCGACCCAGCAGGGCGCCGGGCTGGCCAAGGACGTCTGGCTAATCGGCGCGGGGCTGACCCTGGTGCTGGAGGGGCTGACCCACGGCCGTCGGCGCGGCTGACCCGGCGGGTGGCCTGAGGAGCTGCGGTGACCCAACCTCGGTCCGTGCGGCCGTTCTATCGGCCGATGCGGCCACGCCGTCGCGACGAGCCGCACCGTACGGCCACGCCGCTGGAGCTCTTCTTCGACCTGTGTTTCGTGGTGGCGGTGTCGCAGGCCGCCGCCAACCTGCACCACGCCGTCTCCGAGGATCAGCTCGGCCACGCGCTGACCAGGTACTTGATGGTCTTCTTCGCGATCTGGTGGTCGTGGATGAACTTCACCTGGTTCGCCTCGGCCTACGACACGGACGACGACCTCTACCGGATCGCGACGCTGGTACAGATCGCCGGGGCGTTGATCATCGCCGCCGGCGTGCCTCGGGCGTTCAACGACGGCGATTTCAGCGTCATCACCTACGGCTACGTGGTGATGCGGATCGCGCTCGTCGTGCAGTGGTGCCGGGCCGCCGCCGGTGACCCGGCGCACCGCCCGGCGGCCCGCCGGTACGCGATCGGCGTCACCGTCGTCCAGCTCGGCTGGCTGCTCCGACTGGCCCTGCCGCACAGTTGGGGGACCGCGGCGTTGCTGCTGCTGGTCGTGGCCGACCTGCTGGTGCCGGCGGTGGCCGAACGCCCGGGCATGACCCCCTGGCATCCGCGACACATCACCGAACGGTACGGGCTGTTCACCCTGATCGTGCTCGGTGACGTGGTGCTGGCCACGTCGGTGGCCATCCAGACCGGAGTGGACGCCGGCGACCGCCGCCTCTGGTCGCTGGCGGCGGCGGCCACCGTGATCGTGTTCGCCCTGTGGTGGCTCTACTTCGACCGGCCCATCGATGCGCCCGACCGGATGCCGTACACGCTGGTCTGGGGCTATGGCCACTACCTGATCTTCGCGGCGGTCGCCGCGGTCGGCGCGGGTCTGAGCGTTGCGGTGGACCACGAACGGCACCTCGCGCACATCTCGGGAAGGATCGCCGGGTACGCGGTGGCCGTCCCGATCGCCGTCTTCCTGCTCACGGTCTGGGTGCTGCACGTACGCCGGCAGCAGCACGGCGCGGTGGTCGTCGCCTTCCCGGTCGTCGCGCTGCTGGCACTGCTCGCACCGCTCGGTCCGGCCCCGGTGTACGTACTCGCGGCCCTGTTGGTCGCTCTGGTGGCGCTGACCGTGGTGTTGCGCCGCAGCGACGTCGGCCCGCACCGCCGACTCGAACGCCCCGTCGGCCCAGATCGTTGACGTGGATCCCGGTCAGGTGCAACCGGAAGACGAAGGTCAACCACACCCCCATCACAAGGAACAGTCCTCCGATGCTCGGGTGAAGATCATGATCCAGTTGGTCTCCCAGGTCTGCTCGCCGTCGACCGAGAACGCCTGCTCCCAGCGGGCGGTGGTCGCGCTGATGCCGGACCAGATGAACCGGCACCGGACCGGGCGCCCCTCGTGCTGGTCGTCGGCGTAGAAGTGGCCGACCCCGTCGACGAAGCGGCCCACCATCGGCGGCAGCCCCAGCACCCCGGTGTCGCTGCTCATCCAGTAGATCGACCACTCCTGCCGGGCCGGATCGAAGATCCGGATCGTGGCGCCGGCGGAGCCCTTGGTCGGGAACGTGATCTCGTCGAAGTGACCGCCGCCGGCGAAGAAGCCGTGCGCCACCGACACCCCGGGGAACTCCTCCCACTCGTCGGAGCCGACCAGCCGCTTGCGTAGCCGCCGGTTGACGACGTTCCAGGTGCCCACAAAGAAGTCGAAGTCGCCCATCAGCGGCCCACCGGCCCTTCCGCTCGCGTGTCACGCAGATAATCGGTCAGACTCGGACTTTCCGGCAGCAGCATGTGCCGGACCCAGGCGGCCCGCTCGTGTTCCAGAACCGCCAACTCCCAGACGCAGCCCACCGCCGGGCGTCGCAGGTGGACGAAGTGTGCCGGGTCGTCGTCGGGACAGTCCAGCGCCGGCTGCCCGGCCGCGGCGACACGGACCTCCACCGCGTTGTCCCACACCCACGTGTACGCCAGCAGGTAGGCGCCGGTGTCCGCGCCCCGGTGCAGCACCACCCACCCGGCGGCCGGGGTGCCGTCGTCGACGACGTCGGCCAGCAGGTCGGGCAGCAGGTCGTACGCGGCCTTCTCCACCTCGGGTTCGACAGGTCGCTCCGGCTGGTCTATGTGGTAGCGCTTGAGTTGCCGGCCGCCGATCAGCACTGGTCCGGGCGTTCGTAGATCCTTGTCGCGAAATGCCATGCCGGGACGGTAGGACGGGTCCCCTGACAACTAGTGTCAGTGAAGTGCGGGCTTCTCGACTTCTCTCCGTCCTGCTGCTGCTCCAGTCGCACGGGCGGTTGACCGCCGCGCAGCTCGCCGAGCGGTTGGCCGTCTCCCCCCGCACCATCTACCGGGACGTCGAGTCGCTGCACGCCGCCGGCATACCGCTCTACGGCGAGGCCGGGCACGCCGGCGGCTACCAACTGGTCGACGGCTGGCGGACCCGACTGACCGGGCTGACCGCCGAGGAGGCCGACCGGCTGTTCCTGGCCGGGCTGCCCGGCCCCGCCGACGAGTTGGGCTACGGCGACGTGGTGGCGGCGCTGCAACTCAAACTGCACGCCGCGCTCCCCGCGCCGCTGCGCGACCGGGCAACCCGACTGCAACAACGCTTCCACCTGGACACTCCCGGTTGGTACGCGGACGGCGACGCCTCCCCCGAGCTGGCCCGCACGGCCGAGGCGGTCTGGCGGCAGCACCGCGTCGAGGTGCGCTACCGCAGCTGGAACGGCGAGGTGACCCGGGTCCTGGAGCCGTACGGCCTGGTGCTCAAGGGCGGCCGTTGGTATGTGGTGGCCGACCAGCCCGGCCGGGGCGCGCCGGCGACCTACCGGGTCAACCAGATCCTCGCGTTGACCCCACTGGCGCAGGAGTTCGACCGACCCGCCGACTTCGACCTGCCGTCCTGGTGGCGGGCGCACGTGGTGCAGTTCCGGGCCCGGCTGCACCGCGACGAGGCCCACGTCCGGCTCTCCCCCGCCGGGCGGGAGCGGTTGCGCGAGGTCGGCAGCGATCCGGTGGTGACAGCGATGGACAGCAGCGCCGGGCCACCGGACGCGCGGGGTTGGGTGACAGCGGTGCTGCCGATCGAGTCGCTCACCCACGCCCACGGTGAGCTGCTGCGCCTCGGTGCCGACATCGAGGTGCTGGCCCCGGTGGCGCTGCGCGAACGGCTGGCCGCCACGGCGGCCGGGCTCGCCGCGCTCTACTCCCCCGCCTGAACAGCCCCGACCCTCTCCACAGTGGAAGGGTCGGACGCGTCGATTGTCGTCACGGTGTGCCACCCTGGGACGGTCATCAATGGTCACCGGAGGTGAGGGCCACGTTACGGCTACGCGCACTGGTCGCCGTCCCCGGCACCGGGCCGGTGACCCTCGACGTTCCCGCCGGCACGCTCGCCGCCCTGGTGGCGCCGCCCCGGTTCGGCACGGCGGTCGCCCGGGTGCTGGCCGGGCTGGCCCCGCCGGTGACCGGTCGCGTCCTCGTCGGCGACCGGGACGTCACCAGCCTGCCGCCGCCCCGCCGGCAGATCGGCTACGTGCCCGCCGGTGGCGCGCTGCTGCCGCAGCTCACGGTGCGGCGCAACATCGAGTACGGCCAGCGCAAACGCGAACGGGTGCACGAGGTGGCCAACGACTGGACGGCCACCGTTGTCGACCGGCTCGAGTTGGCGCTCTCCCTCGCCCTGCTGCCGCACCAGATCTCCGACGCCCAGCGGTTCCGGGTGGCGCTCGCCCGAGCGGCGGCCTGCCTGCCCGAGGTGCTGGTGGTCGACCTGCCGGCCGGTTCGGCCGGCGACAGCCGCCTCGGTGACCTGATGCCTCGCCTCTCGCCGCCGGACGCCCCCGGGGTGGCGGTGCTGGTCTGCACCTCCGACCCGGCCACCCTGGCCGAGATACCGGTGCGACACGAGTTGGTCACCGAGCCGAGCGAGGCGGCCCGATGACGCCGGCCGCCCGGGTGAGTCGCCGTACGCTGCTGCGCGCCGCCGCCACGGGCGCCACCGCCCTGGCCGCCGGCTGCTCCGGCGGAACCCGGTCGGTGCAGGTAGCTGTGGTCTGGAGCACCAGCGAGCTGGACCGGTTCCGCGAGGTCGTCGCCGGCTACCCCGCCCCGGTGCAGGTGATCAGCGCCGGCAACGACATCGACGCGTTCCTGCGCGCCCGACACCTGGCCGGCACCAGCCCGGACGTGGCGATCCTGCCGCGCCCCGGCCTGGTCACCGAGTACGCCCAGCGCGGCTGGCTGAGCCCGGTGCGCGCGTCCACCGAGTACGCCGTACCTGCCGGGTTGGGCGAGCTGCTGACGGCCCAGGGTCAGCGCTACGGCGTCTGGGTCAAGGCGGCGCACAAGTCGCTGGTCTGGCATCTGCCCTCGATGCTGCCCGTGCAGCCGGCCAACTGGGACGCGCTGGTCCGGCGGACCCGGGAGCTCGGCGCGCTCGCCCGGTGCGACGGCGGGCCGGCGCCCCTGGCCATCGGCGCCGCGGACGGCTGGGTGCTCACCGACTGGTTCGAGAACGTGCTGGCCGACGTGGCACCCGAGAGTTACAACGCCCTGGCCCGGCCGGACGCCGACTGGCAGGGCAGACCGGTGCGCGAGGCACTGGACCGGCTCGCCGGGCTGTGGAGCATCAACGGGGCGTTCGTCGGCGGCGGTCGCCGTGCCCTGCTCACCCAGTACGAGGAGTCGGTGATCCAGGTGGTGCACACGAAGCGGGCGGTGATGCTCGTCGGAGCCGACTTCACCGCCGACGTCGCCGACCCGTTCCAGCGCGGCCCAGAGGCACCTGTCACGTTCCGGTTCCCGGGCGCCCAGCCGGGCGGCGGCCCGCTGATCGTCGGCGGGGACGCGGCCGTGGCGTTCGCCGACGCCCGGGGTGGAGTCGAGCTGGTCGAGTGGCTCACCAGGGCCGACTCGTTCCAGCCGTGGCTGCGCGACGGCGGCTACCTCTCGCCCAACACCAACGTCGCGATCGGCAGCTACCGAGACCGCGTCGGCCAGGGTCTCGCCGAGGAGATGCGCACGCCCGGCACCCTGCGTTTCGACCTCTCCGACCAGTTGCCCGGCGCGTTCACCGGCTCCGACGGGGTCGGCATCTGGCGGATCATGCAGGGCTTCTTCGCCGACGTCACCGACGGGGTCCGCGCCAGCGAGGCGATCCGCCGGGCCACCGGCCTGCTCGCCGCGGCGGCCCGCAACGCGGGGGGCGGCCGATGAGCCAGGTACGGGTCCTCGGCGAGCTGGCGGTCCTCGACGACGTCGGCCCAGCCCGGCGGGGTCGGGCCTATCCGGCGGCGGGGGCCACGTCGGCCCTGCTGCTGCCGGCCGCGGTGCTGCTCGGCGGGCTGGTGCTGTGGCCGGTGCTGCGGACCATGCACGCCAGCGTCACCACCGACGGTCGCTGGGTCGGCCCGGCGCACTTCCAGACCGCGCTGGCCGCCCCGGGCACCGGCGCGGTGGTCGGCCGGACGGTCCTCTGGGCCCTGCTGGTGCCGGCGGTGGTGACGGCACTGGGCTACCTGCTCGCCGCCGCGTCCCGCCGTTCCCAGGAGGGCGGCCTGGTCCGGTTGATCCTCCTGGTGCCGGTGGCGTTGCCGCTGGTCGTCACCGGGGTCACTTTCCGGCTGATGTACGACCCGGACCCGAGCCGGGGGCTGGCCACACTGGTCGCGACCCGACTGGCCGGCCGCTCGGTCGAGGACGCGCCGCAGTTGCTCGGGCCGGGAATGGTGACCGTCGCGTTGATGTCGGCGTTCGTCTGGGCCTGGGTCGGGTTGGCGGTGCTGGTCTTCCGCTCGGCGCTGGACGCGGTGCCGCCGAGCCTCGCCGACGCGGTGCGCGCCTACGGCGGTACGCGTCGCCACGTGCTGTGGGACGCGCAGTGGCGGCCACTGCTGCTGCGCACGACCGCTGTGGTCTTCGCGTTGGTGGCGGTCGGCACCAGCCGCACGTTCGACCTGATCCTGGTGATGACCCCCGGCTCGGTCCGCGACGAGGCCTCGGTGCTGGCGCTGCGGATCTGGCAGACGTCCGGGGGCACCACCACCGGCGAGGGCGCCGCGCTCGGCGTGGTGTGGCTGGTGGCGGTGATCGGCGGGATCATGGTGGCCGCGCTCTTCGTCCGGCAGGCCTGGCCCCCGCCGCGCGTCGAGGCGGCACCGGAGCCCGCCCCGGTCGCCCCGCCCCGACGGGTGTTCCGGCTGCTCGCGGCGGGTGCCGCGATCGCCTGGCTGGTGCCGCTGGCGGTGCTGGTCGCCACGTCGGCGCACGGCCGGGTGGACGCCGCGGCGCGCGGCTGGTGGTCGGCGCCGCCGAACGGCGAGTCCTACCGCGACCTGGTCACCGGCACCGAGCTGTGGCGCACGCTGGGCTTCACCCTGTTGCTGGCCACCGCGGTGACCGCCACTGTGCTGGTGGTCGCGCTGCTGGCCGCCAGCAGCAGCAGCCCGGTGGCCTGCGTCGTGCCGATCCAGGTCATCGCCGGGCCGGTCAACGAGGTGCTGGGCCTGGTGCTCTCCTCCGGCACGGCCCAGGGCCTGGCCCTGGTGCACATCGCGCTGGGCGTGCCGTTCGCGGTGCTGGTGCTGCGCAACGCGTTCGCCGACCTGCCGGTGGAGCAGGTCCGTGACGCCCGGTTGGGTGGGCGTCGGTGGTGGCACACCCTGCGCCGGTTGGCGCGGCACAACCTGTCCGCGGTGGTGGCGGTCTCCGTGCTGGAGTTCGTCCAGGTCTGGAACGACCTGGTGGTGGGGCGACTGTTCGGTGGGCCGGGGTCGTCGCCGCTCGGGCCGTTCCTGGCCGAGCAGACCCGCAGCTTCGTGAGCAACAGTGGGGCGCTGGCCGCCAGCTCGGTGCTCGCCTCGGTGCTGCCCGTGGTGCTGGTGGTCCTCTCGCGGCGGCACCTGGTCGCCGGGCTCGTCTCCGGGGGTGTGCGGTGACCGGGCCGGGTGGTTCGCGTGGCGGCTCGCGGTGGCCGGCGCTGATCGCGATCGGCGGCGTGGTCGGCAGCGTCCTCGCCAACGTGGCCAGCAACCTGGCCGGCAATGTCCTCTCCGAGCTGGCGGCCAGCGTGCTCGGGCCGGTGACCATCGTGCTGGCCTCCGGCGGCGTCGTCGGTTACGTGGTGTACGAGGTGCGCCGCCGCCGGGCTGGCCGGGAGGTCGACCCCGAGCCGACGGAGGTGCTCACCACCCCCGCCGCCGGGGCGCCCAATCTGCCCTACACGGCCGAGTTCACAGGTCGTGAGGAGCACGTCGACGCGCTGCTCGGTCTGCTCACCCGGGAGCATGCGGTGGCGGTTCTGGGCCGACGCGCGGTGGGCACCTCCGCGTGCGCGGTGCAGGCCGCGAACGAGTGCCGGGAGGATTTCCCCGACGGTCAGTACTACCTGGACCTGCGGCGGCGCGGTCGACCCCGCTCGGCCCGGCAGGTGCTCACCGCGCTGGCCCGGATCCTGGGCACCGCCCCGCCGACCTCCGGCCGGCCGGACGCGCTCGCCGCCGCCGCCGACGCGCTGCGCGGTCAGCTCGACGGTCGCAAGATCGTGCTGGTGCTGGACAACGTCGACCGTCCCGACCAGGTCCGGGCACTGTTGCCGCCCACCGCGCGCACCTGCCGCCTGTTGCTCGCCGGTGGTCCGGCGCTGGTCGGTCTGGAGGGTGTGGTCGCGCACTGGATCGCCGAACCGGGCACGTCCGAGGCGGTGGAGCTGTTCGCGACCGCGGGCGGGGCCGCGCCCGCCGCCCGGGTCCGTCGCGCCGACCCGCGCACCGACCCGGCGGTACGCGAGATCGTCGACCTGTGCGGGCGGCAACCGCGTACCGTCCGCGCGCTCGGTTACCGCACCGCTCAGCACGGCTGGCGGCACTCCGACGTGCTGGACGCGCTGCGCCGCGCGGTGCAGACGCCACCGCACCAGCGGCTCGCCGTCTCACCGGCGGCCCGCCTGGTCACCGAACGGGACATCGCCTACCGGGTGTTGCCCCGCCAGGCCCGACGGTTGTACCGGCTGATGTCGCTGGTCCCCGCCCCGGTGGACCGGCCCACCATCGCCGCGTTGGCCGGGCGGCACCCCGAGCTGGTGACCGCACTGCTCGACCGGTTGGCCGCTGCGGCGTTCGTGGTCGGCGCGCCCGGCGACCGGTACGAGATCCGCCCCCTGCTGGCCGGCAGCGCCCGACTGCACCTGCGGGACGCGGATCCGGTCCGGGCCCGGGTCGCCGCGCAGGCCCGGCTGACCCGGCACCTGGCCCGCCGAGCCGAACGGCACGCGGCCAACCTGGCGGTGCTCGGCTCCCCGGGTGACCGGGAGTGGTCGCTGCCGCTGGACGACGACCCGTACGGCTGGTTCGACCTGCACCAGGAGTTGCTGCTGGCGGTGGTGCGGGTGCCGGCCGGCGCGAAGGAGACACTGCCCCGCCGGGTCCGTCGGTGGTGGTTCCGGTTGGCCGTGGCGCTGTGTGGGTGGCTGGCGTACGCCGAGCGGCTCGACGAGTGGGAGCAGGTCTGCCGTACCGTGCTGGCCACCCCGACCGCCGACGACCGTCCGGAGATCGCCGGATGGGCGCACAACGAGCTGGGGGTGCTGCGTCGACGCCGGCACGACCCGCAGGGGGCGGCGGCCGCGCTCACCCTCGCGGTCAACGAGCGGGGGCGACGCGGCAACGCCCAGGCGCGGATGAACCTCGGGCTGGCCCTGCTCGACCTGGGGCAGCTCGACGACGCGGTGGAGCACCTGGAGATGTCCCGCCGACACCGCTCCGGCGCCGACCGGGCCGGGCACGCCCTCACCGAGCTGGGCCTGGGCGCGGCCCAACTGGCCCGGGGCGAACCGGACACCGCGCACCACCACCTGGTGCGGGCGGCCAACACGTTCCGGTCGATTGGCGACGCGCGCGGGTACGCGGCGGCGCTGACGAACCTGGTGCTGGTGCACGCGGCGCTCGGCGAGCACCTGGACGCCGCCCAGGCGTGGCGGGCCGCACTGCGCGAGTACGAGTCGGTAAACGACCCGACCAGCCGGGCGACGGCGCTGCTCAACGCCGGGGCGACGCTGCTGAGCAGCACCCCGGGGCAGGCGCGGACGGCGTACGAGCTGCTGGCCGAGAGCCGCCGGCTGCGCGAGGAGACCCGACCGACCGCCGGGCTGGCGCGTACCCTGCTCTACCTGGGTGACGCCTGCGCCGCGCTGGGCGACCGGACCGACGCGCGGCGGCACTGGGCGGACGCGGCGGCGGTGGCCGAGGAGGTCGCCGACGCCCAGGGGTTGGCCGCCGCCGACGCCCGACTGGAGGACGACGCCGACACCCGGGTGACGTAGGTCGCTCGGCTTGGTCGGTGGCATGGCTCTGGGAGACTCTGTGATCGTGGACGCGCTCTCGGTACGGGGACTCAGTCGCAACTTCGGCAACCTGGTCGTGCTCGACGAGGTGAGCTTCACGCTTCCGGCGGGCCGGATCGCGGTGGTGCTGGGCCCGAACGGCAGCGGCAAGACGACCCTGCTGCGCTGTGTCGTCGGCGCTGACCGGCCGGACGCGGGTGAGGTGCTGGTGCAGGGCCGTCGGGCCGACGAGACCGATCCTCAGGTGCGGGCGCTGGTGGCGGCCGCCCTGGACGACATCGACTTCTTCCCCGACCTGTCGGTGGTCGAGCACCTGGAGTTGGTCGCGTACGCCCACGGGGGTGACGCCGAGCCGGTCGAGGAGGTCCTCGCCGAGTTGGGTCTGGAGCCGGCCCGCGACCAGTTGCCGGTGACGCTGTCCAGCGGGCAGCGCCGCCGGCTGGCGTTGGCGTCCTGTTTCGTCCGGCCCCGCCGGGTGCTGATCCTGGACGAGCCCGAGCAGCGGCTGGACGTCCGCGGGCGACAGTGGCTCGCCGACCGACTCCTGCGGGAACGGGCGGCGGGCACGGCCGTGCTGTTGGCCTCGCACGACCCGGAGCTGATCGACGCGGTGGTCGACGAGCGCATCGAGATCGGCACGTGACCGCCGCCACGGCCACGATCCTGCTGGATCCGAGCCTGCTCGCCGGCCTGGTGGAGAGCCGCCGCTGGCGCCGGATCGGCCGGGTTCGCAGCCGCCGGTTCCGGCCCGGCCCCGGCTGGTGGGCGCTGCTCCAGGCCGACGTACGCCGGTTGCGCCGCCACCCGAGCGCCGTGCTGATCTGGGCGGCGCTGATCGGGGTGCAGTACGCTGCCGCGCTCGCCCTGCCCGGGTTGGCCGGGGCCGCGCAGGTGGTGTTCGCGTACCTCGCCGCCAACCGGCTGACCGGCGGTCTGCGGTCGGTCAGCCGCTCACCCGGGCTGCGCCGGGCGCTCGGTGGCAGCGACAACCTGCTGCGCGGGATCCACGTGGTGGTGCCGGCTGTCGGCGCGGGCGTGTGGTGGTTGCTGACCCTGCCGACCGTCGACCCGGGGCCGGCCTGGCTGGCGCCGACGCTGGCGCTGGGGGTGGTGGCCGCGGCGTTCCGGGCCGGCACCCGCCCGCCGATCGACTACGGCGGCGCGACGGTCAACACACCGTTCGGGATGATCCCGGTCGACCTGATGCGTCAGGGGTCACGGGGGCCGGCGCTGCTCGCCGTGCTGGTCCTCGTCCAGCTGTTCCTGGGCTGACCGGTCCGTCCGGCCAGCGCGGGGGCACTCAGCCGTCCAGCCGGCGGACCATGTTCATGATGGTCTCGAGCTGCGCGCCGCCCTTGATCGGGAAGTTGGTCGCTCCGAGGTAGCCCCACCAGTCCCAGCAGCCGTTCGGGTTGCTGAGGGAGTTGACATCCTCTCCGCCCTGAAGGACGGAGATTCCCTCCACGCTGCGCGTGGAACACGCGGCGTCCGGGTGGGTTCCCGCTTCCCTGCGCGCCGCCGGCAAGAGTGCCGGTCTTACATGCGCTCCACGGGCGTTGAGGTCCGCCAGTCCAGCGGCCCTGACGTTCCTGGCGGCGTTCACGTCCCGGTCGTGGGCTGCTCCGCACGGGCAGTCCCACGATCGGACGTTGAGCGACATCTTCTCGTTGATCCGGCCACACGCCGAGCACATGCGGGTGGACGGGAAGAACCGGTCCACCCGGCCAAAGCTGCGTCCGTACCGGGCGGCCTTGTACTCCAGCATGCCCGTGAATGACGCCCACCCGGCATCGTGCACCGACTTGGCGAGCCGGGTCCGGCCGAGACCGACGACGCACAGATCCTCGACGTATACCGCTTGGTTCTCGCGGATGATCTGCGTCGAGAGCTTGTGCTGCCAGTCCCGCCGGGTGTCGGCCACCCGGGCGTGCGCCCGGGCGACCTTGACGACGGCCGTCTTACGCCTGTTCGAGTCCTTCTGCTTGCGCGAGAGGTCCTGCTGCAACCGCTTGAGCTTGCGGGCTGCGCGGCGCAGGAACTTCGGCGCGGCCACCTTCGTGCCGTCCGACAGCACCGCGAAATGCGTCAGGCCCAGGTCGATGCCGACCTCGGCATCGACCGGCGGCAACGTCTCGTGCGCGTCGACCGTGACGACGAACGAGGCGAAGTACCGCCCGGCCGCGTCCCGGATGATCGCCACGGACGAAGGGTCCGACGGCAGTGTCCGGGACCAGCGGACCGCGAGGTCGCCGACCTTCGGCAGTCGCAGCCGGCCGTTGTCGAGGACCTTGAACCGGCTGTTCTTGGTGAACCGGATGCTCTGCCGGTTGTCCTTGCGGGACCGGAACCTGGGCGGGGCGACCTTGCGGCCCTTGCGCTTGCCCGTGACCGAGGCGAAGAAGTTGCGGTACGCGGTATTCAGGTCCGCCAGGGCTTGTTGAAGAACGACCGCCGACACCTCGCCCAGCCAGGCGCGGGCCACGGTCTTCTTCGCCTCCGTGATGACCCGTTTGGACAACTCGCCGTCGGAGACGTACGGCAGTCCGGCCTCGCGGGCTTCCTGCCGTGCGCGCAGCCCGTCGTTGAACACCACCCGCGCACACCCGAACGTCCGAACCAGCTCCATCTGCTGGCCCGGCGTTGGATAGACGCGGAACTGGTAACGGAGCTGCACGGGAAGCACCGTACCATATTGGTTTATGGCAGAACTTGAAGGCATCCGCACTGGTAGGCACTGTATTTTTGCGATGCATGTTCATTTGGTCTTCGTGACGAAGTTCCGGCACAAGGTGTTCGGCGACCGGCACCTGTCCCGGATGGAACAGATCATGCGAGACGTGTGCCGCGACTTCGAGGCCGAGCTGGTCGAGTTCAACGGCGAGAACAACCACGTGCATCTGCTGGTCAACTACCCGCCCAAAGTGGCCGTGGCCCGGCTGGTCAACAGCCTCAAGGGCGTGTCGTCGCGCCGCCTGCGGCAGGAGTTCCCCGACCTCGTACGCCACTACTACCGGGCCAACAAACTCTGGTCGGGCTCGTACTTCGCGGGCTCCGTGGGAGGGGCCCCGCTGAATGTCGTGAAGCAGTACATCGAGCAGCAGAACCGTCCGGCTTAAGGCACTGCTCGGGCCTGACGGCCCTCCCAGCGCGGGCCTCCACCCCCGCCCTGAAGGGCGGAGCACTGGCCCGCATACCGGTAGCGGACCAGGTCGTCGGTGACGGACTTCTTGACCGTGGTGTCGTTGCCGCCGTGGAACACGTACACCGGGTCGCCGGAGAGGTTGCCGACCGGGTAGACCCAGCCGTACGACGCCCAGGTCCGGGTGTACACCTGCAGCGCGGACACGTTGGTCGGGTACCGGTTGTCGCCGCAGCCGTAGACCGCCTGGGCGACGGTGTCCTGGGAGCAGTAGTACGGCCCGGCGGCGAAGACGGCCGCTCCCCGGATCCGGGACGAGTAGGCGACGTGCAGTTGGGTGGCCATGTAGCCACCGGAGGAGACCCCGGCGACGTAGACGCCGGAGACGTTGTAGGTGCCCAGCAATCCGGAGACCGGGGGCTTGGTGGATGGGTTGACGGCGTGGGCGGGTGCCGCAGCGGTCAGGATCAACAGGAGCACGGCCGCGAGGGTGGTGGCGGCTTTCAGCGGTGGGGGCATGGGCGCTCTCCTCGGCAGCGCCAACGGGGGCGTCGGCGTGCGCCGAAGCTACCGTGACATAGACCACACCAGATATGACGGCGACCGACACGTCCGCCACCGCTGACATGTCCCCTGCACCCACCCCCCTGCTCAGGGCCGTTGGACGTGGCGGAGGGCGGCGGCGACAGCGGCGACGCCGTCGGAGATCTCGGTGGACGTACGGGCCGCGTAGCCCAGCACGAGGCCGGGCCGGTACGGCTGTTGGCAGTGCCAGGACAGCGGTTGCACCTTCACCCCGCGCGCCAGCGTCGCCGCCGCCAACTCGGTGTCGACCACTGTGTCGTCCAGCGTGATCATCAGGTGCAGGCCGGCGGCGGCGCCGTGCACCGTCGCCGACGGCAACGCCCGGGCCAGCGCGGTGATCATCGCGTCCCGCCGGCGGATGTGTCGCCGGCGCAGCAGCCGCAGGTGCCGCTCGAAGGCGCCGGAGGTCATCAGCTCCGCCAGCACCAGTTGCGGTAGCACGGCGTTGCCCAGGTCGGCGTTGCGCTTGGCGGCCACCACCGCCTCGCGCAGTCGCGGCGGCACGAGCAGCCAGCCGACCCGCAGGGCGGGGGCGAGCAGTTTGGAGACGCTGCCGGCGTAGCAGACCTGCTCGGGCAGCAGACCGCGTAGCGCCGGCACCGGGGGACGGTCGTAGCGGTGCTCGGCGTCGTAGTCGTCCTCGATGATCAGGCCGCCGGCCCGGGCCCAGGCGACGACTTGGCGGCGGCGGTCACCGTCGAGCACCACGCCGGTCGGGAACTGGTGCGCGGGGGTGAGCATCACGGCCGGCACGCCGCTGGCGGTCAACTCGTCGACCCGCAGCCCGGCGTCGTCGCCGCTGCTCGGCGGGGTGGCCCTCCGCCAGGTGGTCAGGTGCGGGCGCACCCCGCGCGAGCCCGGGTCCGCGTCGGCGATCCGGTCGCCGCCGGCGGCGGTGAGTGCCTGGGCGAGCAGCCCGAGCGCCTGGGAGACGCCGGCCACGATGATCACCTCGGTGGGGTCGACGCTGATGCCGCGGTTGCGGGCCAGCCAGGCGGCGACGGCCTGTCGCAGCGCGGGCGTGCCACAGGGGTCGCCGTAGCCGAGGTCGGCCGCGGCGAGGTGGCGCAGCACGCTCCGTTCGGCGCGCAGCCAGTCCGCGCGGGGAAAGGCAGCCAGATCGGGTACGCCGGGCGTCAGGTCGATTGTCGCGTGCGCCGCGCGTACCGCGTCGAAGATGTCGGTGCCCGGTGCCGGCGGGAAGGTCGTGACCGGTGCCGGCGCGACGGTCGGGGTGGGTGTGGGCGCGGCCGGCGCGGCGACGACGACAGTGCCGGCCCGGCCCCGACCGGCGATGTGCCCCTCCTCGGTCAGGCGCTGGTACGCCTCGGTGACCACGCCCCGGGAGACACCGAGGTCGGCGGCGAGCACCCGGGTCGGGGGCAGCCGGTCACCGACCGGCACCCGGCCCTCGGCGATGGCCTGCCGCAGCCGGTCGGTCAGCCAGTCGGCGCGCCCGCCCGGCGTCGCGTCGGTGATGGTCAGGTGCAGGAAGTCGGATCCGGCCGATATGGACCTCTCGGACGCAGTCGCTTTGGCTCTGCCCATCGGACCATTGTGGCAGCAGAGTGAGCGGGAGCCAGACCTGCCAACTCCGCCGGAGGACGATCGTGACCATCCCATTCCTGATCACCACGCTGATCGTGGTGGTCACCCCCGGCACCGGGGTGATCTTCACGCTCTCCGCCGGCCTGTCGCGGGGTGCGCGGGCCGGGGTGCTGGCCGCGTTCGCCTGCACGCTGGGGACGTTGCCGCATCTGCTGGCCGCGATGACCGGGCTGGCCGCGCTGATGCAGACCAGCGCCGTGGCGTTCGAGACCGTCCGCTACCTCGGCGTCGGCTACCTGCTCTACCTGGCCTGGTCGATGGCACGCGACCGCGACGCCTTCGCGGTGACCACCGACGCCCCGCCCCGCTCGGCGATCCGGGTGATCGTCTCCGGGGTGCTGGTCAACCTGCTCAACCCGAAGCCGACGATGTTCTTCGTCGCGTTCCTGCCGCAGTTCGTGGACACCACGGCGCCGGGCTCGACCCGGGCGATGCTCGGCTGCGGCGCGGTGTTCATGCTGCTCACCTTCGTGGTGTTCAGCGGCTACGGCATCTTCGCGGCCCGGGTACGCGACCGGGTGCTGACCCGACCCCGGGTCACCGACTGGCTGCGCCGATCCGCCGCCGGCACGTTCGTCGCGCTCGGCGTGACCCTCGCCCTCACCGAACGATAGGACCACCGTGTACTTCGAACACTCCCCGCGGCTTCGCGACGCGTACCCCGACCTGGTCGCCGGTGTGGTGCAGGCCGCCGGGATCACCGCCACCGTCGACGTGACGGCACGCACGGCCGCTCATCTCGCCGAGGCGCGGCGGCGGTTGGCCGGTGGGGCCGAGAGCGGGTTCCCGGAGATCCAGGCGTGGCGGCGGGCGTACGCGGCGATGGGGCTGCGGCCCACCAGGTACCGGTGCGCCGCCGAGGCGCTGCTGCGCCGGCTACGCCTGGACGGCGAGTTGCCCCGGGTGCACCCGCTCGTCGATCTCTGCAACGCCATCTCGGCCGCGTACGCCATCCCGGTCGCGGCGCTCGACCTGGACCGGGTCGACGGCGACCTGGTGGTCCGGCCGGCGCACGGCGACGAGGCGTACCTGAGTTTCGCCGGCGACACCGAGCATCCCGAGCCGGGCGAGGTGACCTTCGTCGACTCCGCCGGGCGGGCACACGCCCGACGGTGGACGAACCGGCAGAGCGGCTGGTCGGCGGTGCGGGCGGGCACCTCGTCGGTGCTGATCGTCGCCGAGGCGCTGCACCCGGGTGGCGGGCCGGCCGTGACCCGACTGGTCACCGACCTGGTGACGGAGCTGACCGACGGGTGGGCCGCCCCGACAGCGACCGCGGTGCTCACCGCCGCCGCGCCGCGTTTCCGCACCCCGGCGGCGGGCGACGACAGGGGTCAGGCGGTGTCGCCGGGCAGCAGGTGACGGTAGCCGGGGATCGTCTCGGCGAACCAACCCGCGACACCGGCCAGGCCGCGGTCGTTGAGCTGCGCGTCGTGGATCGGGTGCGCCGCCGCCGCGCCCACGGCGCCGGCGAACCGGATCGCCTCGTCGAGGCGCAGCCAGGACCCGTGGGCCGGGACGAGCAGGGTGCGTACCGGCTCGTCCGGCACGTGCAGGGCGTCGCCCGGGTGGTAGAGCTCGCCGCCGATCAGGTAGCCGAGGTTCGCGCAGTCGGGCTGCCCCTCGTGGATCGCGGCGTGCCGGCCGCCGTGCGCGCTGACCGGAATGCCGGCCGCCGTGAACCGCTCGCCCGCACGGACCCGGGTCACCGGCAGCGGGGCGAGATCCGGCAGGCGGGCGCCCTCCGGCGCGTACACGGGGACACCGAGACCGGCGAGCCGCAACACGTCTATGTGGTCGGTGTGCTCGTGGGTGACGAGGACGGCGTCCGCGCCGACCAGGGCCCGCGGCTCGCTCCACGTCCCCGGGTCGACGACCAGCACCCCGCCGTCGTGCTCGACGCGGACACAGGCGTGCGTGAATCGGGTGATCCGCATCAGGCGACGGTACGCCGCCGGCAGATGAGCAGTGGTCCTCGTGGCGGTTGGGCCGGCCCTGCCGGGGTAGTGCGGCAGCATGCCACAGCGATACGAGAACTACCCGAGGATCGCCGTCGTCACCGGTGCGGACTCCGGCATCGGCAAGGCCTGCGCGGTGGCGCTGGCAAAGGCCGGCTTCGAGATCGGCATCACCTGGTACGGCGACCCCGACGGCGCGGAGCGGACGGCCACCGAGGTCCGCGCGACAGGACGACGTTGCGAGGTCGCCGAGGTGGACCTGACCCGACTGCCGGACGCGGCGGCGGTGGTGGACGAGTTGGCCGACCGGCTGGGCGGCATCGGGGTTCTGGTCAACAACGCCGGCACCGGGGCCTCGACGCCGTTCGTCGACACCGGGTGGGAGCAGTGGCGCGAGGTGCTCGCCGTCGACCTGGACGCGCCATTTCTGTGCGCCCAGCGGGCCGCGCGACGGATGCGGGCCACCGGCGCCGGCGGGCGGATCATCAACATCACCAGCGTGCACGAGCACGCGCCCCGGGTGGGCTCCGCCGCGTACTGCGCCGCGAAGGGCGGGCTCGGGCTGCTGACCCGGGTGATGGCCCAGGAACTGGCCGCCGACGGAATCACCGTCAACGCCGTCGCCCCGGGCGAGATCGCCACGCCGATGACCGGTCAGGAGGATGTCGACCCGTTCACCCAGGAACGGCCCGGCGTGCCGCTGGGGCGGCCGGGCGACGCCCGGGAGGTGGCCGCCGTGGTGGCGTTGCTCGCCTCCCCCGCCGCCAGCTACGTCACCGGCGCGTCATGGCCGGTCGACGGGGGCATGTTGCTGATGGGTCCGCAGGCCGCGGCGTTGACGAACGACGACTGGCGATCCGTCTGACCAGCAGCGTTCAGTGGTCAGGCCAGTGTGGAGCGCCTGCTCGCGTTCACTCTTGTCCACCCCGCCACCCTCCGTGGTCGCACGACTCCGTTACCGTCACCCTATGAGCGGTGGAGCGGCTCCGAGCGGTGAACCAGCCGCTCGGAGAACGGGACAGCGTCCAGCAAAGCGGGCACGTATCCTCCGAACTCCGGTGATCAGCAAGCGGCGGTGGGGCCGACCGACGGCGGAAGGGGACCGGATGCCCGGGTGGGCTGGTCGGGGCGGGCGGCAACGACGGGCCTTCGTCGTCGGTGGGGCACTCTTCGCGATCGCCGTCGTCATGCTGCTGGCCGCCTGGCGCAGCACCGGCTTCCTCAGCGACCTGCTGCTCAACCTCGGGGCCAGCGTGGTCCTCGCGGCCATCTCGTACGTCATCTTCGACCCGTTGTTCGAAGAGGCCCGCAAGGCGCGGGTGCAGGAGCACCTCAGCTTCGACCAACAGGCGTTCGTGACGCGGCTGCACCGCTCCGGCCGTCGGGTGCGCATCCTCGACACCTGGACGATCCTGCTGGAGCAACGGCACCGTGAGGAGACGCTGAGCGCGGTGCGAGCGGCGCTCGCCAACGGTGCCCAGGTGCAGTTGCTCCTGCTCGACCCCGACTGCACCGCCGCCCAGCAGCGCTCCGAGGAGCTGGAACGGCAACGGGTGGACGTGCCCCGACAGATCCGCACCAACCTGCGCCACCTGGCCGCTTTCGCCGACGCGCTCGACTCGCGGCTGCGCCACCGCCTACAGGTCCGGCTCTACGACGCGTCCCCGTCGATCCAGCTCTACCAGTGGGACGGGCGGGCGCTGATCTCGTTCTTCCCGATCGGGAAGTTGTCGTTCAACGTGCCGCAGCTCGAGGTGGACATGGACAGCCCGTGGGGCGGGTTCGTGCACGCCCGGTTCGAGGAGCTGTGGGAGCACGAGCAGGCCACCCTCGACCTGGAACGGTACTGGTCGGTCATGGTCACGCTGCGCCACGACGAGTCGGACGTGGTCGAGGTACGCGTGCCGTTCGTGACGGTGGACGGGCAGCACTACGTCGACTGCCGGGGGTTCCGGGTGACCGGGCCGCTGTCGGTGCGAGCCGTGCTGCCGCCCCGCGCGCCCGGGGCGGCGCCCGGGGTGTTCGCCCTGGCCGAGCCCTCCGACGGGGACCGTACGCCGGTCGCCGTGGTGAAACGGCACTTCGACCAGAAGTACGGGCACGACGACGGCGAGCGGGACGTCCGCCGACTGGTGCCGCCACCGGGCGATGCCCGCACCCCGGCGCCGCGCCCCGCGACGGCCGGTGACACGCACGCACGGTGACCCCCGACCGACCCGTGGGTGCGGCACAGGAAACAATGGTGGCCCAACCCTGATCGTCAGGAGGACCGTCGGCGTGTCGCACCGCACCGCACCGCCGTCCGGGGCGGCGCAGCTACGCGCCGACTGCGGACGCTGCTTCGGGCTGTGCTGCGTGGTGCCCGCCTTCGCCGCGTCGGCGGACTTCGCCATCGACAAGCCGGCCGGCTCGCCCTGCCCCAACCTGCGCCCCGACCACCGCTGCGGCATCCACACCGAGCTGCGGCAGCGTGGTTTCCCCGGCTGCACGGTGTTCGACTGCTTCGGGGCCGGGCAGCAGGTCGCCCAGGTGACCTTCGGCGGGCGGGACTGGCGGGACGCGCCGGACACGTTGCCGGCGATGGCGGAGGCGTTCGCGGTGCTGCGACCGCTGCACGAACTGCTCTGGTACCTCACCGAGGCGGTGGCGCTGCGCCCGCCGGCCGAGCTGCGCGCCGAGCTGGAACGCGCCCGCGCCGAGACGCTGACGCTCACCGAGGGGGACCCGGCGCAGCTTCGCGCGGTGGACGTCGCCGACCATCGGAGCCGGGTCAACCCGCTGCTGTCCCAAGCCAGCGACGCGGCCCGCGCCCCCGGCGGCGCCGACCGGCGCGGAGCGCACCTGCTCGGGGTGGACCTGCGCCGCGTAGACCTCCGCCGGGCCAACCTGCGCGGGGCGCTGCTCATCGGCGCCGACCTGCGCGGAGCGGACCTCGGCCTGGCCGACGTCACCGGCGCGGACCTGCGCGGCGCCGACCTGCGGGGCGCGGACCTGCGGCGCACGCTCTTCCTGCACCAGACCCAGCTGGAGGCCGCCCGGGGTGACACCCACACGGGGCTGTCGCAGACGCTCACCCGGCCTGCGCACTGGACGGCGCTGCCGCTCACCCCGGTCCGTCAGCCGGCCCGCTCCCCCGCCCGTCGGGGCCGTCGCCGGTAGGAACGGCCTGATCTGATCCCCCGCACGCTGCCGTCAACTCCTGGAAGCCGGCATGGACCGGGCACTGTGGGCAGCGGGCGCGGTCGCAGAGCCGGCAGAGGTGGGCCAGGCTGGCGGCGTCGGCCACCTCGTCGTGCAGCAGGGCGCGGGCGATGTCGGCGAGCTGGGCGCGCTGCTCGACGGTCAGCGGGGCGAGCAGCGCGGTCAGCACCTCCTGCCGGGCGCGCAGGGTACGGGCGGCCGCCGCCGTGCCGTCGGTGGTGAGGTGCAGGGCGCGGCTGCGTGCGTCGGTGCCGGGACGCCGCTCCACCCAG
>NZ_JAGPXY010000042.1 GCF_018070325.1 Micromonospora sp. H61 | reverse complement strand
CGGGCGGGTCGGCTCGCGGGGTCGCCGGTCCGGGTCCGCCTCGGCGCGGGCCGCCGCCTCACGGGGCTGCTGCCGGTGCGGCTCGGTGTCGGGCCGCCGCCGGTCGTCGTCGAGGCGCGGCTGGTCGGGCAGGTCCGACTCGGGGCGACGCCGCCGTCCACCGTTGGGTGAGGGCGCTGCGCCGTTCCCCTCGTCCGCGCGGTAACGCGGCTCCGGGCGGCGGAGGTCGTCGCCGGCCCGGTCCGGGTACCCGTCGGCGCGGTATCGCGTGCGGCCGTCCACGGGTGCCCACGGGTCGACCGCGTCGGCGATGCGACCGTCAGGGTCGCGGGTGGGTCGGACGCCGTACCCGTCGCCGGTGTGCCGCTCGTAACCGGCGGCCGGTCGTTCCGGTGTGCCGCGCCGACGTGGTGTGTCGTCCGGCTCGGACACCCAGCCAGGTTCGGGCCGGGGCGCGGGGGAGACCGGCGGAGAGCCCCGGTAACCCCGATCCCGCTCGGTGGGCTCCTGCCGGGGACGGCGGCTGTCGTACCGCTCGGGGGTGGGCTGGTCCCGGTGCCAGGCGGCCTCCCGCGCGGGCCCCCGCTCGTCGGCGGGGCGTCGGTCGGACCAGGCGGTACGTCGGTCCGACTCGGGCGAGCGGCGGTCGTCGCGGCGGGGTGGCTCCGGCAGCGGACGACGGTACGGCTCATGGTCGTAGTGGCGGGAGTCGGCGTTGTCGGGCCGGCCGTAGGCGGACGTGTCCGCCGAGCGCTCGTCGCCGCGGAGTCGGCCGTAGGCAGCTGCCTCACCCGGCTCGTCGTCCACCCAGGAACGGCCCTGAGGTGCGTGTTCCGCCGGTGGTTCGTCGGACCAGGACCGGCCGAGGTAGGTGCCGTCCGGACGGGTGGGCGCCAGCGGTGGCACCTCGGCGCGACCGGACACCGTCGCGCGGCCGCGCGGTGGCGGCTGGTGCGGCATGCCGATGTCGCCGGCGTAACGCTGGCCGGGGAACTGGGGGTGCCACTCGGTGGTCGGCTCGACCACCCAGGACGGTTCGTTCGGGTCTGACCACCGGTCGGTGTAGCGGCCGTTCATCCGTCGAGCCCGTCGCCGCACCCGGCCGCCGGGCCGATTCTCGCCGGGGGTGAGGTGTCCGCAGCCGCCGCCGGGTGACCGCTGGGCGTCCGGTCGCCGCCTGCCACGCCCCGGTGGCCGGCTCGCGTCCGCTCGCTCACGCGTTGTCACCTCGTTGCAAATTGTCGCGCTGGGGCCGCACATGCCGGTCAGATCGCCGCTCCGGCAGGCCGTGGCTGCGGATGGAGGGTAACGGCGTGGGCTCGCTCACCGCCACTGTGGTGCCGCCCACCGGCGCAAACGTTATCCCATTGGTTTCGGACATTTGGTCCTATAAGCGAATCTGGCCTCCGACCATACCGCACTCGAAGACCACCCGGCTGTGGCGGGATAGCCGTCCTCGTTCAGGGGTGTTCCATGATGAGGACGGCGAACGTACCGGGAGCGAGCGCCTCGTAACGGTGCGGGGCGTCGCCGGGGAACGTGGCGTAGTCGCCGGGTTCGAGTTCGACCGGTGCCGCCTCGGGCCCCACCCGCAGCCGGCCGGCGGCGACCACCACGTGCTCGATACTGCGCGGGGTGTGTCCCTGCCCGGCTCGGACCGCGCCGGGTTCGAGCCTGATCAGGTAGACGTCCCGGCGCAGGTGCGCCGCACCGGCGCTGAGCAGCGTTCCGCTGAAGTCGGCCTGCTCCGAGCGGACGTGCGGCCCGTCCCCGGCCCGGACGACCCGTACGCCGTCGTCGACGGGTTCCACCAGCCGGCTGAACGGCACACCGAGCGCGACGCCCAGCGCCCAGAGCGTCTCCACGCTCGGGTTTCCGGTGCCCGACTCCAGTTGAGAGAGGGTGGACTTGGCCACCCCCGCCCGGCGGGCCAGCTCGGTCAGCGAGATGCCGACCCGTTCCCGCTCCCGGCGCAGGGCGGCGGCGATGGTGGCCAGGGGGGCAGCAGGTTCCGAAGGCATGCCTTCGCTCCATTGGTCAAACGTTCGGTCTGTCGAACAACGACCGGTTCAGCATGCTGAACGCACGACAAGATCCGCGCAGTTACGGCGAAACTGCTGCCTCGGAGATGCCTGACGCAGCAGTTTCGCTGATGTTGCGCGGATCTTGGAGGTGCGGGAGCCGGAGCCCGGGGGTCAGACCTTGTCGCCCAGCTTGACCTGGGGCGCCGGAGCGCGCATCCGCCGGAAGGTGATCGACCGCATGACCGCGTAGAGGAAGAGCGAGCCCATCCGCTGGTCGGTCTTCGGGAAGCGCTCCCGGACCAACTTGCTGATCTTGCGGCAGATCAGCACCGAGTCGACGACCACACCCAGCGCCAGCGCGCCCCAGAGCACGTTGGAGATCAGCCGGACCAGCGGCGGCATTGCCGCGTTCGACCCGACCAGCACGATCAGCGCGCCGCCGAAGAACCAGGTGCCGACGGTACGCCGGGAGTCGACCACGTTGCGGGCCAGCAGCCGCTCCGGGCCCCGGTCGCGGGGGCCACCCTCGCGGCGGAACTCCGACGCCGCCTCGGCGCGCAGTTGACGGCGACGCTCCCGCTCCTCCTCCTTGGTGAGGGGACGCGTGGGGCCGGCCGGGCGACGGCCGACGGTCGGCCGCTTGGGCGTCTCCCGACCCTTGGCCGGGGTGTAACCCCGGGACCGCTCAGCGGTCTCCTCGGGGGTCACCGAGGTGACGGCCTCGTCGACGAGGTCGGTGGACTTGCGGCGAAAGAGCGACGGCACGCGGCAAGGGTAGCCAACGGTCCGCGCCCGGTGCACATCGCGGTACAACGGCCGACGGCTCCAGGTCGCAGCGCGACCCGGAGCCGTCGTATCCGAACGATGGTGACCGAGGTTACGGACGCTCGGCGTGCGCGCCCAGGTCGGCGAGCTTCGCCTCGAAGTCCTCGTAGCCCCGGTTGATCAGATCCACGCCGTACACCCGGGAGGTGCCCTCGGCCGCGAGTGCCGCGATCAGGTGGCTGAACCCGGCCCGCAGGTCCGGGATGACCAGGTCGGCGGCGTGCAGCTTGCTCGGCCCGGCGATCACCGCGGAGTGCTTGAAGTTACGCCGGCCGAAGCGGCACGGGGTGCCGCCGAGGCAGTCCCGGTAGACCTGGATGTTGGCGCCCATCGAGTTGAGGGCCTCGGTGTAGCCCAGCCGCTGCTCGTAGACCGTCTCGTGGACGATCGACAGGCCGCGGGCCTGGGTCAGCGCCACGACCAGCGGCTGCTGCCAGTCGGTCATGAAGCCGGGGTGCACGTCGGTCTCCAGCGCCACAGCGTTCAGCTCGCCACCCGGGTGCCAGAAGCGGATGCCGCCCTCTTGACCGGGGTCGCCCAGCTTCGGCGCGCGGGCGTCGGTGACCTCGTACTCGCCGCCGACCGAGCGGAAGATGTTCAGGAAGGTCATCATGTCGGCCTGCTGCGCGCCCAGCACCTCGACGTGACCACGGGTCGCCAGGGCGGCGGCCGCCCAGCTCGCCGCCTCGATCCGGTCCGGGATCGGCCGGTGGGTGTAGCCGTGCAGCTTGGGCACGCCCTGAATCTCGATCACCCGGTCGGTGTGGACCTTGATGATCGCGCCCATCTTCTGCAGGATGCAGATCAGGTCGATGATCTCCGGCTCCACGGCGGCGTTGCGCAGCTCGGTGACGCCCTCGGCCATCACGGCGGTCAGCAGCACCTGCTCGGTGGCGCCGACGCTCGGGTACGGCAGCGCGAACTTGGTGCCGTGCAGCCCGTTCGGCGCGGACAGGTGCAGACCCTCGGGCCGCTTCTCGACAGTGGCGCCGAACTCGCGCAGCGCCTGGAGGTGGAAGTCGATCGGGCGCGGGCCGATGTGGCAGCCACCCAGATCCGGGATGAACGCGTGCCCGAGGCGGTGCAGCAGCGGGCCGCAGAACAGGATCGGGATCCGGCTGGAACCGGCGTGCACGTTGATCTGGTCGGTGCTGGCGCTCTCCACGTTCGCCGGGTCGAAGACGAGCTCGCCGTCCTCGGTGCCGTCGGTGACCTTGACGCCGTGCAGGCCGAGCAGACCTCGCACCACCTCGACATCGCGGATCTTGGGCACGTCGAACAGCCGGCTCGGGCTGTCGCCGAGCAACGCGGCGACCATCGCCTTCGATACCAGGTTCTTCGCGCCGCGCACGCGGATCCGCCCTTCGAGCGGAGTACCTCCGTGCACAACCAGGACGTCGTCGGTCAACGCAACCTCCAGCGCGTCGGTGCTGCCGTGTTGATGGTGGGGCGCCTGAACGTTGTCGCTACCCCGGATGCGGCCATGTCGAAACGGCCCGCGTGTGTCGTCGCTTGGGCAGCATAGCCCTCGGTGACGAAAAAGGACTCGGTCACATCGGCGTGTGTGGCATTAATCGGTGATCCGGCACTTTTGCGTACCAAGAGCGCTACGGATCGTGATCAGGGCACCGTCGGCGGCGGAGTGTCCGCGCCGGGCAACGCGAGCATCTGATCAAGCGCCACCCGGGCGTGGTGCGCGGTGTCGGTGTCGACAGTGATCTGGTTGACGACCCGGCCCGCGACCAGCTCCTCCAGGGCCCAGACCAGGTGCGGCAGATCGATCCGGTTCATCGTCGAGCAGTAGCAGACGGCCTTGTCCAGGAACATGATCTGCTTGTCCGGGTGCGCCAGCGCGAGCCGGCGGACCAGGTTCAGCTCGGTGCCGAGCGCCCACGCCGAGCCGGCCGGAGCCGCCTCGATGGTCTTGATGATGTATTCGGTGGACCCGACGTAGTCGGAGGCCGTGACCACCTCGTGCCGGCACTCCGGGTGGACCAGGACGTTGACCCCGGGCACCCGCTCCCGTACGTCGTTGACGCTCTCCAGGGTGAACCGGCCGTGCACCGAGCAGTGCCCCCGCCACAGGATCATCTTGGCGTCGCGCAACTGCTCCGGCGTGAGCCCGCCACCGGGCTTGTGCGGGTCGTAGAGCACGCAGTCGTCCAGCGACAGGCCCATCTCCAGCACCGCGGTGTTGCGGCCCAGGTGCTGATCCGGCAGGAAGAGCACCTTCGACCCCTGCTCGAAGGCCCAGTCCAGGGCGCGCTTGGCGTTGGACGAGGTGCAGACCACGCCGCCGTTGCGGCCCACGAAACCCTTGATGTCGGCCGAGGAGTTCATGTACGTCACCGGCACGGTCTCGCCGGCGATGCCCAACTCGGTCAGCGTGTCCCAGGCGGCCTCGACCTGGCCCAGCACGGCCATGTCCGCCATCGAGCAACCCGCCGCGAGGTCCGGCAGGATCACCCGCTGGGTGTCGGTGGTGAGGATGTCGGCGCTCTCGGCCATGAAGTGCACGCCGCAGAAGACGATGTACTCCGCGTCCGGACGGGCCGCGGCCTCCCGGGCCAGCTTGAACGAGTCGCCCGTCACGTCGGCGAACTGGATCACCTCGTCGCGCTGGTAGTGGTGCCCCAGCACGAAGACCTTGCTGCCCAGCTTCGCCTTCGCGGCGGTGGCACGGGCCACCAGATCCGGATCGCTGGGCGCCGGCAGGTCGCCCGGACACTCGACGCCGCGCTCGGTGTCGGGGTCGCTGCCCCGGCCGAGCAGCAGCAGAGCCGTCGCCGTGTTGGAGGGTTCCACCCAGGTCGAAGTCACGTAGCCCATGGTCCCACAGCGCGAGCGCGACACAGCCTCGCTCGGTGTGGGCTGCCACACTGCTCGGCATGCGCGTGCTGCTCTGCCCGGACAAGTTCGCCGGCACCCTGTCCGCACCGGAGGTGGCCGCCGCCGTCGCCGCCGGTTGGCGCACCGTCACCGACGGAGACGATCTGCTGATCCGGCCCCTCGCGGACGGCGGACCGGGCTTCGTGGAGGTGCTCGCCGAGGCCCTCGGCGGCCGGCGGGTGCCGGTGTCGACCGTCGATCCGCTGGGCCGCCCGGCAGCCGGTGAGATCCTGCTCACCGCCGACGGCGCGACCGCCTACCTGGAGAGCGCACAGGCGTGCGGCCTGCACCTGCTCTCCGCGGCCGAGCGCGACCCGAAGACCACCACCTCGTACGGGCTGGGTCTGTTGGTGGCCGCCGCTGTGGAGAGCGGTGCCCGCGCTGTGGTGATCGGGCTGGGCGGCTCCGGCACCAACGACGGCGGCGCCGGAATGCTCGCCGCGCTGGGCGTGACCCCCCTCGACCA
Source organism: Micromonospora sp. H61 (assembly GCF_018070325.1). Classification (GTDB taxonomy): domain Bacteria; phylum Actinomycetota; class Actinomycetes; order Mycobacteriales; family Micromonosporaceae; genus Micromonospora; species Micromonospora salmantinae. The sequence continues at coordinate 49,493 of NZ_JAGPXY010000042.1, read as the reverse complement.
GGGCGGCGCCGCGCTGCCGTACGGCGGGGCGGCGCTCGCCGCGGTCGACGCGCTGGACGGCGCGGCCCGGCTGCGCGGCGTCCGGCTGGTCGCGGCCACCGACGTGGACAATCCCCTGCTCGGCCTGCACGGCGCCAGCAACGTGTTCGGCCCGCAGAAGGGCGCCGACCGGGCCGACGTTCTGCTGCTCGACGCCGCCCTGGAGCGGTTCGCGGCGGTGCTGGAACGGGATCTGGCCGGCTGCCCGGCGGGGCTCGGCTCGCTGCCCGGGGGCGGGGCCGCCGGTGGCATCGGCGCGGCGCTGCTCGCCCTGGGCGGCGACTGCGAGTCGGGGATCGGTCTGGTCACCCGGGCCACCCGACTCGACACCGCGCTGGACACCGCCGACCTGGTGATCACCGGTGAGGGGTCGTTCGACCACCAGTCGCTGCGCGGCAAGGTCGTCGCCGGGGTGGCCGGCGCCGCCCGTGACCGGGGAGTTCCCTGCGTGGTGGTGGCCGGGCAGGTGAGCACCGGCCGGCGGGAGGCCGCGTCGGCCGGGGTGACCGACGCGTACAGCCTGGTGGAGCACTTCGGCGGCGAGGAGGGCGGCGGGCTCGACGCGGCGCTGAGCCGGCCCGCGGAGGGGCTGCGCGAGCTGGGCGCCCGACTGGCCCGGCAGTGGAGCCGCTGAGCGTCCCGAGCGCCCGTGCGCCCGCCCCGACCGAGGGCCTACCTGCGGCGGGGGTCACGCCACGCGGGTGAGCCCGGCCGAGGCGGCGTACGATCGGCTGAGGACCACAACCGGGAATCACTGGACGACGCGCGACGTTGGCCAGTGCGTCCGGACCCAAACCGCGCAGGGAGACTTCCACGTGACCACGCCAGCGCAGACCGAGTCGACCGAGGCCAAGGCCCCTACTTCCGTCGTCCTCACCGACGTCGCGGCGCAGAAGGTCAAGGCCCTGATCGAGCAGGAGGGCCGCGACGACCTGCGGCTCCGCGTCGCCGTGCAGCCGGGCGGCTGCTCCGGCCTGCGGTACCAGCTCTTCTTCGACGAGCGTTCGCTCGACGGTGACGTCGTGACCGACTTCGGTGGTGTCGAGGTCGTCGTCGACCGGATGAGCGCCCCGTACCTTTCCGGCGCGACGATCGACTTCGCCGACCGGATCGACGCCCAGGGCTTCACCATCGACAACCCCAACGCGGGCAGCTCCTGCGCCTGCGGTGACTCGTTCAACTGAGTCACACCACACACCAGCGACGATGGGGCCGTTCTTCGGGACGGCCCCATCGCCGTACCGGTCGGCGGTCGCACCGGTCCGGGAGCGGTCCCGAAGGGGGCGGTGGCGGGCTGGTTGCCGTAGTCCGACCGAGCGGTGACCATCGCGTTGCCGTCCCGGTAGGCTGACCCGCGCCCTGCTCCCGACCCCGAGGGTTGACATGAAGATCGCCGTCACCGGCTCGATCGCCACCGATCACCTGATGAGCTTCCCCGGCCGCTTCGCCGACCAGCTCATCGCCGATCAACTGCACAAGGTGTCCCTCTCCTTCCTGGTGGACGACCTGGTGCTCCGCCGCGGCGGCGTGGCGGCGAACATCTCCTTCGGGATGGGTCAGCTCGGGCTGCGCCCGGTGCTGCTCGGTGCGGTCGGCGCCGACTTCGCCGACTACCGCTCCTGGCTCGAGCGCCACGGCGTGGACTGCGACTCGGTGCACATCAGCGAGGTGGCGCACACCGCCCGCTTCGTCTGCACCACCGACACCGACATGTGCCAGATCGCGTCGTTCTACGCCGGTGCGATGAGCGAGGCCCGCAACATCGAGCTGGCCCCGGTCGCCGACCGGCTCGGCGGTCTGGACCTGGTGCTGGTCGGCGCGAACGACCCCGAGGCGATGCTGCGGCACTCGGCCGAGTGCCGCACCCGCGGGTACGCCTTCGCCGCCGACCCGTCCCAGCAGCTCGCCCGGATGCCCGGCGAGGACGTGGTGGCGCTGATCGAAGGCGCCGAGTACCTGATGACCAACGACTACGAGAAGTCGCTGCTGCAGAGCAAGGCGCAGCTCAGCGACGACCAACTGCTGGACCTGGTCAAGGTGCGGGTCACCACGTTGGGCAAGCACGGTGTGGAGATCGCCGGGCGCGGCATCGACCCGATCCACGTACCGATCGCGCGGGAGATCCGCGCGGTCGATCCGACCGGTGTCGGCGACGGCTTCCGGGCCGGCTTCTTCACCGCGCTCTCCTGGGGTCTCGGCCTGGAACGCGCCGCCCAGGTCGGCTCGTTGCTGGCCACGCTGGTCCTGGAGACCGTCGGCACCCAGGAGTACGACGTCCGTCGCGACCTGTTCGTCAAGCGGCTCGCCGAGTCCTACGGCGACACCGCGGCGGAAGAGGTCCGCCCCCACCTCCTCCCGGCGTAGCCCTCACCCCCACTCCCGGCGATCTTGCACTTTCTGTCGCCGTCTCGCGGCTTCTGCACCCCTTTGTCCACGCAGAAACTGCAAGATCGCGGGGGTGGCCGGGGAGCGGGGCAGGGTTGGGGTTAGTGGGTGCGGCGTACGTCGTAGGCGGGGCCGTCTGGGCCGTTGACGGACCCTAGGAACTCCTGGCCGCGCATCCGGCACCAGGCGGGGATGTCGACCGCCGCCGCCGGGTCGTCGGCCAGCACCCGGACCACAGTGCCGACCGGCACCTCGGGCATCCGTCGCGCCGCCGCGATCACCGGCAGCGGGCAGCGTTGCCCCCGGCAGTCGATCACCTCGTCCGGCATCGTCACAGCCCCACCACCCCGGCCTCGGCGCGCAGCCCGGCGACGATCCCCGGCAGCTCGGTCAGGAACCGCTCCACGTCCGCCTCGGTCGTCTCCCGGTGCAGGCTGACCCGCACGTTGCCGTGCGAGAGCACCCCCATCGCCTCCAGCACGTGCGACGGACGCAACGTGGACGAGGTGCAGGACGAGCCGGACGACACGGCGAAGCCCCGCCGGTCCAGAGCGTGCAGCAACGCCTCCCCGTCGACGTACAGGCAGGAGAAGGTGACCAGGTGGGGGAGCCGGAGCACCGGGTCGCCGACCACCTCCACGTCGGGCACCTCCGCCGCTACCCGCTCCCGGACCCGGTCCACCAGGTCGGCCAACCGGGCCGCCTCGGCCGCCGCGTCGGCCGCCGCCGCGCGCAGGCTCGCCGCCGCCGCCACGACCGCGGGCAGGTTCACCACCCCGGGGGTACGTCCGCTCTCCCGCTCGTCGGCCGGCCAGGGTGACTCCCAGCGAGTGCCCTTCCGGACCGCCAGCAACCCCACTCCGGGTGGCCCGCCCCACTTGTGGGCGCTCGCCGTGAGCACCGACCAGCCGGCCGGCAGGGGCACCCGGCCCACCGACTGCGCCGCGTCCACGTACAGCGGCACACCCACGTCGGCGCAGGCCGCCGCCGCCTCGGCGACCGGCTGCACCGTCCCCACCTCGTGACTGGCGGTGATCAACGCGGCCAGTGCGACCCCCGGGGCCCGAACGGCGGTCGACCACGCGGTCAGGTCCAGCCGGCCCAACCGGTCGACCGGCACCGCGGCGGCCGTCCCGCCCGCGCCGACGTGCCGTTCCGCGGCGTGCAGCACCGCCGAGTGCTCGATCGCCGAGTGCACCAGCGTCGACCCGAACCGGCGCCGCCCCGCCAGACCGCCGAGCACCGCGCCGTGGGCCGCGGTCGTACCGCTGGGGGTGAAGGAGACCTCATCGGCGCGGACGCCGAGCGTCAGCGCGGTGGCCTCGCGGGCGGCGTCGAGCAGTTGCCGGGCCCGGCGGGCCTGCGTGTACAGCTTGCCCGGGTCGGCCCAGCCGTCGTCGAGCGCGGCCAGCAGAGCCTGCCGCGCGACCGGATGCATCGGCGCGGCGGTCGCCGCGTCCAGGTAGACCGGAGGTGCGCTCACAGACCTGCCTTCGTTCGCGGCCGCGGGGCTCGCAACCCCGGCTCACTCCTCGCGCTCACAGACCAAGAGGCTATCGCGGCGGTATGCCTAGGATCCCCCCGATGGGGGTCGGACAGTGACCCCACCACGGCCGAGTCCGTCATGGTCGAGTAATCTGCGACCGTCGGTGACGCCTTTGCCGCGGGTGCTGAGGAAAGACGCACCGCGGCGCGCTAGGGAGGCAGGACCAGGTGGTCGCAAGGAGTTCGGAGGTACGGCCGTCGGCCGTACGGCACAGCGCTTCCCCAGGGGTTGGTGGACGCCGGGGGCGTGGTGCTGGTCGCCTGGCTGGGCTCGGTCTCGGTGGCGTGGCGTTGCTGGTTCTGCTCACGGGCTGTGACGTGGGTCAGACGTTCCACGGCTTCGGCTGGCCGCAGGGCGGCATCTCGCCGGAGTCCAAGCGGATGTACGACCTGTGGATCGCCTCCTGCATCGCCGCGCTCGCGGTCGGCGTCTTCGTGTGGGGCCTGATCTTCTGGTGCGTCGTGCGGTACCGCAAGCGTGGCAACGCGCTGCCGGTGCAGACCCGCTACAACATGCCGATGGAGTTCCTCTACACCATCGCGCCGATCCTGATCGTCTCCGTGCTCTTCTACTACACGGCGATCGTGCAGACCGACGTCGACAAGTTGTCGAAGAACCCGGACGTCACCGTCGAGGTCGTCGCGTTCAAGTGGAACTGGCAGTTCAACTACCGGGACGGCCAGGGTACGGAAGCCACCACCACCGCGTCGACGCTCGGCACCAGCGAGGTCATCCCGGTGCTGGTGCTGCCGACCAACCGGTCCATCCGGTTCGAGGAGACCAGCCGCGACGTCATCCACTCGTTCTGGGTGCCGGAGCTGCTCTTCAAGCGGGACGTCATGCCGGGCAAGATCCGCAACGTGTTCGAGGTTTCGAGCCTGGACGCCGAGGGTGCCTACGTCGGGCGTTGCGCCGAACTGTGCGGCAGCTACCACGCGTTCATGAACTTCGAGCTGCGGGTGGTCTCGCCGGAGAAGTACGACCAGTTCCTGGCGGCCAAGCAGAGCGGCAAGTCCACCCAGGACGCGCTGTCCGCGATCGGTGAGCAGCCGTACGCGACGACCACGCAGCCGTTCGACACGCGGCGGACGCAGGACAACTTCAACCCGGACGACGTTCCGGCCCGCACGGGAAGCTGAGGCAGCCGCATGAAGACCGAGTGGCGTATCTTCCTGATCATCGCCGGGTTCCTCCTCGGTGCCACCATCCTCTACGGCGCCTGGACGCAGGGGGAGTCGGGCGGCGTCGAGTGGGTCGGCACCATCGCCCTGCTGCTGTCGTTCCTGCTCTGCTCGATGTGCGGTGGTTTCTTCTGGTTCGTCTCCCGCCGCATCGACCTGCGCCCGGAGGACCGCCCGGACGCTGAGATCGCCGACGGCGCCGGTGAGGTCGGCTTCTTCAGCCCGGGCAGCTACTGGCCGTTCGGTCTGGCGCTGGCCGCCGCGATCGCCGCGCTCGGCATGGTGTTCTGGCAGTACTGGCTGATCGGCGCCGGCCTGCTGGCCGTCGTCTTCTCCGCCTGTGGGCTCCTGTTCGAGTACTACAGCGGCACCCGGCGTACCGCCGAGCACTGATCCACCCGGTCGCCGTCGCGACCGACCCGGCACGACCAAGGCCCGTTCCCCGAGTGGGGGAGCGGGCCTTCGGTCATGTTCCACCCCCGCCTCGGGTGGCCCGGGCGGTGCTGCGGTCGGGCGGTGCTGTGGTCAGGCGGCGCGGCGGCGGGCGGGCTGGCGGCGGCGGGCGGCCAGCAGGGTGACCGGGAAGGCGAACGTGCCGACCACCACGGCGGCGCCGCAGTCGGTGCAGATCAGCTCTGGACAGTCGGTGCCGTGGCTGTCGACGCAGGGCGGCGCCTCGAACAGCGCCACGCCCTCGCAGACGTCGCAGTAGAGCTCGCGATGCGACACGGGCGTCTCCTCTCGGATACCAGGCGGACCGCCCCCGGATGCGACAGTGACGCACCGACGGCAGCAGAGAACTACTCAGCTGTAGTTTCCCAGACGGGTCCGACAAATCTCCGCGCACGGTCGCCCACTCATCGGCGTCCGCGGCGGTGGTGAGGTCAGGCGGCGCTGGCGGTCTCGATCCAGCGGTCCAGGGTCGCGGCGGCCGCGCCGGAGTCGATCGACTCGGCGGCACGGGCCAGGCCGGCGCGGAGCGCCTCGGTCAGGTCGCCGTCCAGCGGGCCCTGGGTGGCCAGCGCCGCCGCCGCGTTGACCAGCACCGCGTCCCGGACCGGGCCCGTCTCGCCGGCCAGCAGGCGACGGGCCACGCCCGCGTTGTACGCGGCGTCACCGCCCCGCAGGTCAGCGAGGGTGGACCGGGGTACCCTCAGGTCGGTCGCGTCCAGCACGACCTCGCGTACGGTGCCGCCCTGGGCCGCCCAGATCCTGGTCGGCGCGGCCGTGGTGAACTCGTCCAGCCCGTCCTCGCCGCGCATCACGATCGCCGAGTCGCCACGGGCCGCGAACACGCTGGCCATCACCGGGGCCATCCGCAGGTCGAAGCAGCCGACCGCGCCGGCCCGAGGGCGGGCCGGGTTGGTCAGTGGGCCGAGGAAGTTGAAGAAGGTGGGCACGCCCACCTCGCGGCGGACCGGGCCGGCGTGCCGCATCCCAGGGTGGAAGCGGGCCGCGAAGCAGAACCCGATGCCGGCTTCCTCCACACAGCGGGCAACCTGCTCCGGGCCGAGATCCAGCGGGATGCCGAGGAACTCCAGCAGGTCGGCGGTGCCGCACAGGGAGGAGGCGGCCCGGTTGCCGTGCTTCACCACACGAACGCCCGTGCCGGCGACCACCAGCGCCGTCATCGTGGAGATGTTCACCGTGTGGGCGAGGTCACCGCCGGTGCCGACCACGTCGAGCGCGGTGCGGCGCAGCTCCTCGGGGAGCGTCACCGGGACCGCGCGACCGAGCATCGCCTGCACCAGGCCGGCCAGCTCCGCGGGGGTCTCCCCCTTGGCCCGCAGCGCCACGGCGAAGGCGGCGATCTGCGCCGCGCTCGCCGAACCGGTCATGATCTCGTCCATCGCCCAGGCGGTGTCGGCGGTGGAGAGTTCGTCACCGCGCAGCAGCGCGTTGAGCAGGTGCGGCCAGGTCCGATCGCCCATGGCGGGCCTCCCGAGCATGCGAAGTGCGGGTGGGCTGGAACCGGCGCCGAGGAGATCCGGCGCCGTGGGGGTGCCGGAGGAGCGTGGGACGTCAGGCGGGTGCGTGCGTCCGCAGCAACTCGGCCACCGTGCCGCCGGTGGTCACCGGGTCGAGCGGGTGCACCAGCGTCGCGTCGACCTCGGCGTACGCGGCGAGCCATCGGTCGGCGGCGCGGGCGATCACCAGGCAGGTCGGGGGAGCGTCGTCGCGGTCGTCCTTGACCTGGCGGGCGATGCCGATGCCGCCGCCCGGGCTCGCCTCACCGTCGAGCAGCAGCAGGTCGATCTCGTAGTCGTCGACCAGCCGGATCGTCTCCGCGTAGGTCGACGCCTCGACGAACTCGATCTGCAGACCGGGAGCGGGCCGGGTGCCGACGGCCATCCGCATCCGATCACGGACCTGCGGGTCGTCGCTGTAGAGCAACACGGTGCAAAGACGATCGGTCATGCCGGAACTCCCACCTCGTAGCTGCCCGCAGATCGTACCGGTCGGCGTGACGTAGCCGACATCCCGCCCGGCGTCGCGGGTCGGGGCGTACCGTCCGGGCAGCTCAGGCCGGCGCGGCGTCGGCGGCGCGTTCGCGGGCCTCCTGGCGGTCCAGCTCGCGGTCCACCCGGCGGGCCTCCCGCTCGGACTGCTTGACCCACTGCACCACCAGCACCGCGAGCATGGTCACACTGACGAACTCGCCACCGGCCCAGAGGATGCCGCCGGCGACCACCTGGTCCTGCCACGGGTCGACCCAACCGAGGTTGAGCGACGGGTACCAGTCCCCGCCGAAGAGCGTGCTGCTCTGCATGATGGTGAGGCCGAGCACTGTGTGGAACGGCACGGAGAGCAGCATCAGCAGCGCACGCGCCGGGTACGGCCAGCGGCCGGGCAGCGGGTCGAGGCCGAGCAGCGGCCAGAAGAACACGCAGCCGGTCATGATGAAGTGCGCGTGCACCAGCTCGTGCGCCCAGGCGTGTTCGAGGGTGTAGCGGTACAGGTCACTGAAGTACAGCACGAACGGGTTGACCACGAAGATGGCGAACGCCACCAGCGGGAAGCTGTAGACCCGGGCGACGCGGCTGTGCACGATCGCGAGCAGGCGCTTGCGTGGCCCGACCGGCAGGGTCCGCAGGGCCAGGGTCATCGGCGCGCCCAGCGCCAGGAAGATCGGCGCCACCATGGACAGCACCATGTGCTGGATCATGTGCACGGACAGCAGCGCGGTGTCGTACGCGTGCAGCCCACTGACCGTGACGAGCGCGATGCCGCCCAGGCCGGGGCCGAGGAAGAACACGGTACGGGCGATCGGCCAGCGGTCGCCCCGCAGGCGCAGCCGGTACACCCCGTAGAGGTACAGGCCGGCGGCGAGCACCAGGCCGAGGGCCAGCCAGCTGTCCAGCCGGGTCTCGGTCAGCACCGCGCCGACGGTGAACGGCGGCGGGGCCGAGGTGGCGGCGAAGATCGGATCGACGTGCAGCACGCTTTTCAGGCTAGGCCAGGTGAACCGGACCCTGACGCTCGGGCCACGGAAGGCGCGGGTTTGCCACCCCGCTGATCGGCGGCCCCGGTCAGGGGCAATAATGACGGCGTGACTGCGGCCCCAGCCATTGACAAGAGCCGGATCCACTCTCTGACCCGACCAAACATGGTCAGCGTCGGGACGATCGTGTGGCTCTCCAGCGAACTCATGTTCTTCGCGGCGCTGTTCGCGATGTACTTCTCCATCCGCGCGGCTGCGCCGGAGCAGTGGGAGAAGCACACCGAGGCGCTGAACATCCCGTACGCGACCACCTTCACGGTGATCCTGGTGCTGTCCTCGGTGACGTGCCAGCTCGGCGTCTTCGCGGCGGAGAAGGGTGACGTGCACGCGCTGCGGCGCTGGTTCACCGTCACCTTCGTGATGGGCCTGATCTTCGTCCTCGGCCAGCTGAACGAGTACCGGCACCTGGTCGCCGACGGCATCAAGATCAACGAAGACGGGTACGGGTCGGTGTTCTACCTGACCACCGGCTTCCACGGCCTGCACGTGACCGGTGGTCTGATCGCCTTCATCATTTTCATGGTCCGTACGACCATGGGCCGGTTCACTCCGGCGCAGGCGACGTCGGCGATCGTCGTGTCGTACTACTGGCACTTCGTCGACGTCGTGTGGATCGGGCTGTACGCCATGATCTACTGGCTCCAGTGATCTTGCGCGTCACATTCCGCGCTGCTGCTCCGTCCCCTGAGACAGGTCCAACCGGTTAAGGACACCGCTCATGACTTCTGACAACGACCGCCGACGCGGTCTGCTCGCGCGGTTGCGTGAGCGGCCCGCCGCGCGCAGCAGGGGCCGCCGCCGGCTGGGCGCCGCGGTCCGGCTGATCGCCGCGCTGATGCTCGCCGGTGGCGCGTACACCGTCTTCGCCCCGGGCGCCCAGGCGCAGGACAACCCGCAGCTGACCGGCGCCGCCGCCGAGGGCAAGGCGCTGTTCGACGTGAGCTGCGTGACCTGCCACGGCCGCAACGCCCAGGGTGTCGAGGGCCGCGGGCCGAGCCTGATCGGCGTCGGCGCGGCATCGGTCGAGTTCCAGGTCAGCTCCGGGCGGATGCCGATGGCCCGCCAGGAGGCCCAGGCGCACCGCAAGCCCCCGGTCTTCACCGACGAGCAGACCCGTCAGCTGGCCCAGTACATCCAGGAGCTTGGCGGCGGCCCGGTCGTGCCCGAGGGCGACGACCTCCGCGAGGACGGCAACATCGCCTCCGGCGGTGAGCTGTTCCGGATCAACTGCTCGCAGTGCCACGCGTTCGGTGGTGGCGGCGGTGCGCTCTCCTCGGGCAAGTTCGCCCCGAGCCTGCACCCCGCGACCGACCGCCAGATCTACGCGGCGATGCTGAGTGGCCCGCAGAACATGCCGGTGTTCGGCGACAACCAGCTCCGGCCGGAGCAGAAGGCCGACATCATCGCCTACATCCAGGAGACGCTGAAGCACGACCAGGACCCGGGTGGGTTCAACCTCGGACGGTACGGCCCGTCCACCGAGGGCCTGGCGATCTTCCTGGTTGGCATCGTGGCGCTCGTCTTCGCTAGCCTGTGGATTGCGGGTAAGTCGTGATCGAGCAGGCCATCCGATTCAGTGCTGTGGTGCCGCTCGGCGCCACCCGTAGCGAGGTGACGGCATGAGCACCCACCCCGAGCACCAGGCCCCACAGGGCCCGGAGCCGCTCGACGTGAACGACCCCAAGCTGACCCGGTTCGACATCGTTCGTGAAGGCGCGCGTCGGGACGACATCGAGATCGTCCACTACGAGCCGCAGGTGCTGCCGGGCACCAAGGCGGAGCGTCGGCTGACCCGGGTGGTCGCCGGCTTCTTCCTGATCACCGGCCTGGCCGCGACCGCCTTCCTGGCCATCTACATCTGGTGGCCGTGGCAGTACGAGGCGGGCCGGGGCGGCGACAAGTTCTACACCCCGCTGCTCGGCTTCACCCTCGGCGTGGCGCTGCTCGCCGTCGGCTTCGGCATCCTGACCTGGGGCAAGAAGTTGCTGCCCAAGGAGGTCTCGATCCAGGACCGGCACGAGGGCCAGGTGGACTCCGAAGGCCGCACCATCACCGGCCAGACCATGCTCTACATGGCGGACGAACTGGGCGTGAAGCGTCGTCCCCTGCTCGGCATCTCGCTGCTGGCCGGTCTCGCGCCGGTCGCCGCGGTCGCCGCGGCGCCGCTGGTCGGCGGCCTGATCTCGCAGCCGCACAAGAACAACCAGATGTTCACCACCGGGTTCGCCACGGCCGAGGGCGGCGAGCGGATCCGCCTGGTCCGCGAGGACGGCCGTCCGGTCCGTCCGGCGGACATCAGCACCGGTGGGCAGCTGACCGTCTTCCCCGGCATCGACCACGGTGTGAGCAACAAGCACGCCGACTCGCCGACGCTGCTGATCCACCTCCGCGACTCGGACGCGCAGGAGTCGCGCCGGGCCAACGAGAAGATCGGCCACGGCGACTACATGTGGGGCAACTACGCGGCGTTCTCCAAGATCTGCACGCACGCGGGATGCCCGGCCAGCCTGTACGAGCAGCAGACCAACCGGCTGCTCTGCCCGTGCCACCAGTCCCAGTTCCTGATCACCGACAACGCCCGGCCAATCTTCGGCCCCGCCAGCCGCCGGCTGCCGCAGCTGCCGATCGAGGTGGACTCCGAGGGCTTCTTCGTGGCGAAGTCCGACTACACCGAGACCGTCGGGCCTGATTTCTGGGAGCGGCCATGAAGCGTCGAAAGTTTGACCTTGCGGCGACGCCGGGCAAGGCCGCGGTGGGAGTGGACGACCGCTTCGCGGTGGCCACCCCGCTGCGCAAGCTGCTGAACAAGGTCTTCCCGGACCACTGGTCCTTCCTGCTCGGCGAGATCGCGCTCTTCTCGTTCGTCGTGCTGCTGCTGACCGGTGTGTTCCTCACCTTCTTCTTCGAGCCGGCGATGACCGAGGTGGTCTACAACGGCAGCTACGCGCCGTTGCAGGGCACCCCGATGTCCGCCGCGTACGCCTCCAGCCTGGACATCTCGTTCGACGTCCGCGGCGGTCTGGTGATGCGGCAGATGCACCACTGGGCGGCGCTGCTGTTCATGGCCGCGATCGTCGTGCACATGCTGCGGGTCTTCTTCACCGGCGCCTTCCGCAAGCCGCGTGAGACCAACTGGATCATCGGTTCGCTGCTGTTCTGGGTCGGCTTCCTGGCCGGCTTCACCGGCTACTCGCTGCCGGACGACGGCCTGTCCGGCACCGGCCTGCGGATCGCTTCGGCGATCATGCTGTCCATCCCGGTGATCGGCTCCTGGGTCACCTCGTCGGTCTTCGCTGGCGAGTTCCCGGGCACGATCATCATCAGCCGGTTCTTCATCGCCCACGTGCTGCTCATCCCGGGTCTGCTGGTCGCGCTGATCAGCGTCCACCTGGGTCTGGTCTTCAAGCAGAAGCACACGCAGTGGCCCGGCCCCGGCCGGACCAACAACAACGTGGTCGGCGAGCGGATGTTCCCGCGGTACGCGCTGAAGCAGGGCGGCTTCTTCATGGTCGTCTTCGGCGTCATCGCGCTGATGGGCGGTCTGTTCCAGATCAACCCGATCTGGTTGTTCGGCCCGTACGAGGCGTGGGTGGTCTCGGCCGCCAGCCAGCCCGACTGGTACGTCATGTTCCTCGACGGGTCGACCCGACTCATGCCGGCCTGGGAAATCAACATCCCGCTCGGCGACGGGTACGTCATCCCGCCGCTGTTCTGGCCGACGGTGGTGCTGCCCGGCATCCTGGTGGGCCTGTCGACGATGTACCCGTTCCTGGAAGCCCGGCACCTCAAGGACCGCAAGAGCCACAACCTGCTCGAGCGTCCCCGGGACGCTCCGGCCCGGACCGCCGTCGGCGCCATGGCCGTCTCGTTCTACATCGTGCTGACGCTCTCCGGCGCCAACGACGTGATCGCGGACAAGTTCCAGATCAGCCTGAACGCGATGACCTGGGCGGGCCGCATCGGCCTGCTGGTGGTCCCGCCGCTGGCGTACTACGTCACCTACCGGCTCTGCCTGGGTCTGCAGCAGCACGACCGGGAGGTCCTCGCGCACGGCGTCGAGACGGGCATCATCCGGCGCATGCCGGACGGCCGGTTCGTCGAGGTGCACCAGCCGCTCAGCGCGTCCAACGGGCACGCGGACGGTCACGGCCAACTCGACTACGTCGGTTGGGTCGTGCCCAAGAAGATGAACCGGCTGGGGGCCCTCGGGCCGGCCATCCGGGGCTTCTTCTACCCGATCGAGAAGCCGGTCGAGGCGCCTGTCTCGCCGGGGCACCCGCCGGTCGAGGCCCGGCCGGAGCGCGAGGAGATCGGCAGCGGCGAGAGCCGCCGCTGACCGCCCAGTCGCACCATTACGGGGCGCCCGCCGGAATCCGGCGGGCGCTCCGTCGTATCCACACCCCCGACCCATCCGACCAGGAGTCGGACGCCCCTGATGGGACCGGTCGACCCCGCGCGGCGGGCGATCGCAGGAATAACCCCGGTGAGCCGGGTATCCGTGCGGTCCAACGTCTCAAGGGGGGGAAGCATGTTGGGTATCAAACGCCTCGGCCTGTTGGCCGCGCTGGTACTTGTCGGTGTCGCGCCGGCTGCGGCTGCGCAGGCCGCGGCACAGCCGTCAACGCAGGACACCCAGTACCTGCAGGCGGTACACCAGGTCAACCTGTTCGAGATCACCGCTGGTGACCTGGCTCAGCAGAAGGGTCAGGACCAGGGGGTCAAGGACCTGGGCGCGATGCTGAAGACCGACCACACCCAGCTGGACCAGACGGTGCAGCAGACCGCGTCGCAGCTCGGGGTGGAACTGCCGAACGAGCCCAGCGCCGATCAGCAGGCGGTCATCGACCAGCTGAACAACGCCAGCGGCGCGGAGTTCGACCGGCTTTGGGTGACCAGTGAGCTGGCCGGCCACGTCCAGGCCATCCAGGCCACCCAGACGGAGATCTCGCAGGGCTCCGAGCAGTCGGTGGTCCAGCTGGCGCAGACGGCGCTTCCGACGCTGCAGACGCACTACGACGAGTTGGTGGCGCTCGCCAACAAGCTGGGCATCCCGGTCCCGCAGACCAGCGCCAGCGGTACGCCCAGCCCGGGCGGCACCGGCACTGAGTCCCCGGCTCCGGGCGGCACCGGCACCGAGTCGCCGGCTCCGGGCGGCACCGGCACCGAGTCGCCGGCTCCGGGCGGCGGCAGCACCGAGGTACCGGCTCCCAGCGAGAGCTGACGTAGCCACAGCAGACGGCCGGTCCACCCTCGCGGTGGGCCGGCCGCCCTGCGCGCGCCACCCGCCGCCGTGCGGCCGGCACGGCCCCCGAAACGGCGAGCGGGTCAGTCGGCGCTGGCCAGACCGATCGCGAACGCCTCCTCCAGGTCGTGCTGCGAGTACGCCCGGAAGGCGATGTGCGACTCGGTGTTGAGCACTCCCGGGACCTTGGAGATGCTGCCCGCGATGACCTGGGCGATCTGGTCGAACTCGCGGACCCGGACGATGGCGATGAGGTCGACGTGCCCGGCCACCGAGTAGACCTCGCTGACACCGGGAAGGTTGGCCAGGTTCTCCGCCACCTCGGGGATCGCATCGGTGGCGCAGTCGATCAGCACGATCGCGGTGATCACGGGGCATTTCTCCGTTCGTCGGCGTCGTCGCCCATGCTAGATGTTTCGTCCCGGGACCGGAGGCGGGAGCCGCCGGGGCTCAGCCCTGGGCGGGGCAGGGCACTGTCAGGTCGCTCCCGGCCCGGATCACGTTCCGCAGCCGCTCGCCGGCCCGTACTGTCGCGCCCGGCCACACCACTGTGCGGGACACGTCACCGTCCACCCGCGCGCCCGCGCCGACGACCGACTCCACGCAGTGGCCGGTCACCGTCGCGGACTCCGCGACGAGAACGCCGCCGGCCGCGGCGTGCAGGTTGGCCGCCAGGTAGTCGGCCGGGGTGCCGGTGTCGAAGAAGGTGCCCGGGTACGGCACCACGGTCAGGGCGCCAGCCGCCTCGGCCGGACGCCACACGGCGCGAACCAGGTCCGAGAAGACGACCGGCAGGTCCCGGACCAGCCGCCAGGGCAGCAGCGAGAACCCGGTGAAGCAGTGCCCGGCGAAGGTGCCCGGCGCCGCCGGGTCCGCGGCGGGCTGGCCGAGCAGGCGTACGGTGTGCCCGTCCCAGCCGTCGAGCAGGGCGGCCACGTCCGGGCCCGGGGGAGCAGCCGGGTCGGCGAGGTACGCGTCGGCGTTGCCGACCAGCACCGGCCGCCCGTCGATCCAGTCCCGCAGGTTGGCCACCCCGCCCGCGGTGCCCAGCGGGTCGCCCGGCTCCACCGACAGGTGTGCGCGGTCGCCGACGTGCGCCACCACCTGGTCGCCGAGGTAGCAGGCGTTCACCGCGACCCGCCCGGGACCGGTCAGGCCCAGGCCGGCCAGCCGCGCCAACGCCCGATCCAGCAGGGGCACGTTGCCCACCGGACAGAGTGCCTTGGGCAGCCGTTCGGTGAGCGGGCGCAGCCGCGTGCCCTCGCCGGCGGCCAGCACCACAGCGCACAGCTCCGCCGGCACACCGGCCGCGCCGGTCACGGGGTGTCGTCGGGCACCGGCGGCGGGAACTGCCCGGCCAGCGGCCCGATGTCGTAGTAGGCGAGCAGCCGGGCCGTCGGCCAGGTCAGCTTGGGCAGGTCGTCCAGGGGGTGCCAGGCGGCCTCGAAGACCTCCCCGCCGTCGACTGTCAGCTCGGTGCTGGACGCCGGCACCTCGGCCTCGAAGACCATGTCCACCCAGCCCTTGGCGTGCACGATCGCGTTCGGCACCGCCGGACGCAGCCGCGACGGTGGGAGCCGGACGCCGGACTCCTCGAACAGCTCACGGGCCGCGCCCACCACCGGGGCCTCACCCCGGTTGAGCAGGCCGGCGGGGAGTGACCAACCCTTGCCGGGCGGCTGGCGCAGCATGAGCAACCGACCCGCGCCCGTCGCCTCGGTGTCCCGGACCAGGGTCACCGCGCCGACGATGTACTTGGGCACGGCCAACCGGACCAGGCGTCGACGCACCGGCAGCGGCAGCCGATAGAAGGCCTGGTAGAAAAGGGCCCGACCGGTGGCGCGGGAGCGGGGGATCATGACTCCAGGCTAGTGGTCACGAATGTCCCTCGGTCCCGCTGGGGCCCGCCGGGTCACTGTCGATGGTCGACCAGGTCGATGAGCTGGCGGACCACGGTGTCCGGTTCGATCACCCGGTCGAAGACCGCTACCAACAGGGTCTCCAGGTCGGGGTAGCCCAACTCCTCCGAGAGGCGCAGCAGTGGCAGGTCACTGGCGAGGCCCCGGTTGTGTTGGCGTAGGGCGAGCCCGATGGTGGCCCGACCGAGGCGCACCTTGTCGCTGATCGTGATGCCCGGCTCGGTGTGCTCGGCGAACCACCTGTTGATCTGCATCTGCGCGTGCGGCGACTTGACGAACGTCAGCCACTCCCGCCGGGGGCCGCGCGGTGCCACACCGGCCTCGAAGCCGTTGTCGCCGTCGTTCTCGGTGAAGATCTCCACCACGTCGCCCTCGTCCAGCTCCGAACTGAGCGGGGCCAACCGACCGTTGATGCGTGCGGCGAGGCAGTGGTCGCCGCGGTCGTTGCCCAGCTCGTACGCGAGGTCGACAGGCGTGGCACCGGCTGGCAGCACGACCTGCCGTCCGTCGGCGAAGACCTGGATCTGCCCCTCGGCCAGGTCACAGCGCAGCGACTCGTAGAACTGTGCCGGGTCGGCGGCGTCCGGCTCCCAGTCGAGCACCCGGCGCAGCCAGTCCAGCTGTTCGGCACGGGCCGCGGCGGTGCTGCTGCCGGAGCGGGGGAAACGGAAGTCGGCGGCGATGCCGTACTCGGCCGCGCGGTGCATCTCCTCGGTGCGGATCAGCACCTCCACTGTGCGGTCCTGAGGGCCGCAGACGCTGGTGTGCAGCGAACGGTAGAGGTTGTTCTTCGGTGAGGCGATGAAGTCCTTGAAACGGCCGGGCATCGGTCGCCAGGTGCCGTGGATCGCGCCCAGCGCGGCGTAACAGTCGGTGGCCGGGCCGTCGACCACCACCACGATGCGGGGCAGGTCGTACGGGGCGGTGTGGCCGCCGGCGATGGTGTCCTTCCAGATCGAGTAGAGGTGCCGGGGACGAGGGCTCACGTCGGCGTCGACCCGGCTGCGGCGCAGCGCCACCCGGGCCCGGGTGACCACCGAGTCGAGGTACGAATCCCAGCCCGGCCGATCGTGCACGTGCCGGGCCAGCCGGGCGTGCTCGTCGGGCTCGAGGTGCAGCAGCACCACGTCGTCCAGCTCGCGCTTGAGGGTCTGGATGCCCAGCCGGTCACAGAGCGGGACCAGCACCTCCTGGGTCTTACGGGCGATCCGTTCCCGCGACGACGCGGAGCGCACCCCGAGCGTCCGCATGTTGTGCAGCCGGTCGGCCAGCTTGATGATCAGCACCCGGACGTCCTTGGCGGCCGCGACGATCATCTTGCGGACCGTCTCCGCCTCGGCGGCCTTGCCGTAGAACGCCTTGTCGAACTTGGTCACCCCGTCGACCAGGTGGGCGACCTCGCCGCCGAAGTCCTCGGAGAGCGCCTGGAGGGTGTAGCGGGTGTCCTCCACGGTGTCGTGCAGCAGCGCCGCGACCAGGGTGGTGGTGTCCATCCCCAGCTCGGCGCAGATCTGCGCCACCGCGAGGGGATGGGTGATGTACGGTTCCCCGCTCTTGCGGAACTGCCCGCGGTGCATGTTCTCCGCGATCGTGTAGGCACGGCGCAGCACCGCGGGATCGGTGCCGGCGTGGATGCCCCGGTGGGTGCGGACCAGCTGAGTGACCGGGTCCGAGTCGGTGGTCGGCCAACTGAGCAACGACCGCAGCCGGCGGGCGAGCGGCAGCTCACCCGGCTGTGTCGGCAGGGCGCCCCCCAGGGCGGCGCCGTGTCCGGCGTCGACGTCCACGAGGGACACCTCCTCACCCCGGCTCCACATCGCCGGAACCCGGCGGGGGAGCAGGCCCACGAATCGGGCAGGACTGCACTTCTCTAACAGCCTAAGCGAGTCGACGTAGTCCGATCGGTCAGTTGGTCATGAGCGTTCGGTCGAGAGTTGGTGGGACGCGCCGCCCTCGGCCTTCGCCAGCAGGTCACGGAACCGGCCCGCGCCACTCGCCGGAGAGGACCAACCGGAGGACATCTCGACGAGTCGGGTCTCCGGTCGCTCCAACCAGGACAGGATCCGCTCCGACTCCTCGGCGGTGGCGGCCGGCACCGGGCCGTGCCCGCCCGACACCGTCTCGGCGGTGGCCCGGATCGTGGTCAACGTGGGACGCGGGTGCACGCCCGGTGGGGACACCCCCGCGCCGGCCAGTCGGCCGTGCCGGACCAGCGCCAACTCCCAGCCGCCCCGGGCGGCCGGCCGGGCCGCGGCCAACTCGACGATCCCGGTCAGCGCGGCCAGCCGCTGCATCCGCACTGTGGCCCGCAGCACGGCGGCCAGCCGGGACCGCACCACGGCGGCCTCCTCGTAGCGCTGGTCGCGGGAGAGCACGTCGATCCGCGCGAGCAGCGCGTCCACCACCGGCTGCGGATCACTGGCGGTCGCGGTACGGAAGGGCGCGGCGGCGCTGTCGTCGTACTCCTCGGGGGTGATCTTGTGTTCGCAGGGCGCCGGGCAGCGACCCAGCTCGGCCAGCGCGCAGGCCGGCGTGACGGTGCGCAGCGACAGCCGGTGCGTGCACTGGCGCAGCGGCACCGCATCGTGGAAACCGGCGGCTGCCAGCTCGGCGGCCCGCCGGGAGGTGAACGGCCCGAGGTACGCGGTGTCGGTGGGGGAGAGGTCGCGGACGATCGACAGCCGAGGGTACGGACCGTCGGTCAGCTTGAGCCAGACCATTCGTTCCGGGTATTTGGACCGGCGGTTGTACGGCGGGGCGTGCGCGGCGATCAACCGCAGCTCGCGGACCTCCGCCTCCAACGAGTGGGCGCACTCCACCGCCTCGACCCGCTCGGCCGCGCCCAGCATCTCGGAGATCCGGGCACGCTTCTCGCCGGCGGTGAAGTAGCTGCGCACCCGGGTGGCGATGTCGACCGAGGTGCCCACGTAGAGCGGCCGGTCGTCGGCGGCCCGGAAGATGTAGACCCCCGGGACCTTGGGCAGCCCCTCGGCCAGGTGCCGTTTGCGACGCTGGGTCGGGGTGACAGCGCGGGCGAACTCGATGGCGTCGCCGACAGTGTCCACCCGGTGCCCGCCGAGCCGGCCGATCAGCCCGTGCAGCACGTCGACGGTGGCCTTCGCGTCGTCCAACGCCCGGTGGGTGGGCTGGGTGGCGGTCCGGAAGTAGGCGGCCAGGGTGCCCAGCTTGCGGTTGGGCACCTCGTCGCGGGTCAGCACCCGGCGGGCGAGCGCCGCCGTGTCCAGGACCCGGGGGTTGGGCCAGCGGTAGCCGTGCTTGGCGCAGGCGGCCTTGAGGAAGCCCACGTCGTACGGGGCGTTGTGGGCCACCAGCACCGCGTCGTCGATGAACTCCAGGAAGCTCGGCAGCACCTGCTCGATCGGTGGCGCCGGCACCAGCATGGCCTGGGTGATGCCGGTCAGCACTGTGATGAACGGCGGAATCGGCTGGCCCGGGTTGACCAGGGTCGCCAGCACCCCCAACCGCTCGCCACCGCGCACCTTGACCGCGCCGATCTCGGTGATGCCGCCGCCGTCCGGCGCGCCCCCGGTGGTCTCCAGGTCGACCACCACGAACGTCGTCGCGTAGAGCGGCAGCGCCGGGTCCACCCCGCCCACCGCCGGGTCGAGACCGGCCAGTGACTCCTGGACGTACTCCGCCTGTGCCATCGGCGGCACGCTAGCGCCCCGGTCCGACACTCCCGTCGCAGCCGTCCCATCCGTCACCATGGGGCTAGGATGAGAGATCGGCTCACTCACCGGGCGGTGGGCCCGGTCGCGGTGGGAGACTTGCCACATGCCCCTCACCGAGCCGTACGACGACCACCTCCCGCAGGAGGACCCGGTCGCACTCGACGGTGCTGTGGGCAACCCGGACGACAACGTAGTCAACGACACATCGGGCGCATCGGGCCCGACGACGACGGGCGACGGTCCCGCCGCCGAGCCGGAGCCCACCCTGCCCGAGCCGGTTCGGCAGCGGATCGTGACGCTGACCGCCGCGGTGCTGCCCACCCTCCCCACCGACGAGGTCCCGGTGCCGTTGCGCCGGGTGGCCAAGTTCGCCCCCAACCGGCGCGCCCGGCTCGGCGCGCCGGTCATCGCCGCCCAGCTCACCGCCGACCCGCTGTTCCGGCAGCGGGTCACCGCGCGGGTCCTGGCCGACGCCGGTGACCTCGGTGCGGCAGTGGTCGAGGGCACCGCGCCGGCGGCCGCCGACCCGGTCGAGGTGGCCGCGCTGGCCTACCTGGCCCGGCCCCGTGGCTGGCGGGAGCTGATCGACGCCAGCGGCGCGGCCGTGCGCGCCGAGGCGGACAGCGCCGTCGTCGCCGAGTTGGTCCGCGAGGCCGAGCAGCGGGCCACCCGGGCCGAGCACGACCGCGCGGTGGCCCGGGTCGAGGCCGAGAAGCTCCGCGACGAGTTGGCCCGCGTCCGCGAGGAGCTGGGTCAGCTCCGCGAGGAGTCCCGACAGGTGGCCCGCACCCTGCGGGAGACCCAGGCCCGCGAGCGGAAGGCCACCGAACTGCTGGCCACCGAGCGCGGCCGGGCCGCCCGCGCCAGCGCCGACGTGGACGCCGAACTCCGCCGCGCCCGGGCCCGGCTGGCCGAGGCCGAGGCCGCCGCCGGGGTGGCCCGGGCCAGTGCCAAGGAGGCGCGTTCGGTCGACGACGCCCGGCTCTGGCTGCTCCTGGAGACCATCGGCCAGGCCGCCGTCGGGCTGCGCCGGGAGCTGGCGCTCGACCCGGTGGACAAACTCCCCGCCGACTTCGTCGCCGACGCGTTCGCCGAGCAGCCGGGCACCGCCCCGGCCGGCCCTGCCGCCCGCGCCCGCGACACCGACGACCCGGCCCGGCTCGACCAGTTGCTCGCCCTGCCCCGGGCACACCTCGTGGTGGACGGCTACAACGTCACCAAGCGTGGCTTCGGCGAGATGTCCCTGGAGCAGCAGCGCAAACGCCTGATCACCGGGCTGGGCGGGATCGCCGCGCAGACCGGCGACGAGGTCACAGTGGTCTTCGACGGCGCCGAACGGATGCACGGGCTGCCGCCCGCCCCGCGCGGCGTGCGGGTGCTCTTCTCCCGCAAGGGCGAGACCGCCGACGAGCTGATCCGGCGACTGGTCCGCGCCGAGCCGGCGGGCCGGCCGGTGGTGGTCGTCTCGTCGGACCGCGAGGTCGCCGACGGGGTACGCCGGCACGGCGCGTATCCGCTGGGCGCGGACTCGCTGCTGCGGCGGCTCGCCCGCTCCTGACCACAGCGGGCCGACACGTCGACGGGCCGGCTCCCGGCGCTGGTTGGGCGAGCCCGGCGGGCGCGCCACCCGTCGCACTGTGCCTGAACCTGTCCCACCCCGGCGCTAGCATCGCCGCGACCGCCGAGGGATGGGAGCCGCGATGGCACAGGACGACGTCACGGTCTTCGTCGACAACAACCTGCGGGGTGCCCGGTTCAACCGCTCGACACTGGCCGGTGCGGTGATGCGCGGCGTCGACGTTGATGGCCTGGACATCGACGCGCCGTGGTTGGCCGAAGGCACGCTCGTGGTCAACGGCGTCGATGTCGTGCCGTTGGTCGAGGCCCAGCTCAACCGACGGTTCCCCGGGCGCGATCTCCGGCTGGCCAAGGACCCGGACGACCTGCGCGAGGGGTGGGCGGCGATCGAAGGAGCCTGGGCGGCGGCGGTCGACCGGGCTGTGTCCATGCCCGAGGGCGCGGTCGACGTCTCGATCGACGGTGAGTGGTCGTTCGCGCAGACGCTGCGTCATCTCGTGTTCGCCGCGGACGCGTGGTTGGGCAAGGCGATCCTGCGCCTGCCCCAGCCGTTCCACCCGCTCGGTCAGTCGCACGTCGAGTACGAGACCGACGGCTTCGACATGTCGGTCTTCGCCACCGAGCAGCCGACCTTCGAGGCGGTCCTCCAGGTGCGGACCGAGCGACAGGCCATGGTGCGCGACTTCCTCGCGACTGTCACGCCGGAGTTGCTCGCCGAGCCTCGGCCGAGCGCCTGGTGGCCCGAGCACATCGTGTCCGTCCTGCACTGCCTTCACGTGATCTTCGGCGAGGAGTGGCAGCACCTCCGCTTCGCACTGCGTGACCTCGACGCACAGGGCTGAGACCTCGCCAGCGACGGCCAGCCGGGTGGGATACCCCGATATCGCTGATCTGGAGTGGATCCAGCCCTGAAACGGGCGGTCGGACGGGGTTCCTGTCGTACCCGGTGGTTAGTGTCGATGTCACCGACGGTGCTCGGCCGGCGACGGCAGGAGTCGCCCGGGTGCCGCGAGCCGATCAGGAGGGTTGATGCTCATCGACTGCGACGGGTGCGCGAAGCGGGCCGACGGCTGTTCCGGCTGCCCACTGACCGCCCTGTTCGACGAGACGTCCCCGGCGGCCGGGTTGGTCGCCGCCGAGGTCGAGGCCATCGAGGTGTTCGCCCGGGCCGGCTTCGACGTCGAGGTGCTGGTCGCGCCCGCGCGCCCGGAGGCGGCTCGCCGTCGCGCCACCCGCCGCGTCGCCTGAGCGCGACACCGCGCCCGGAAGCGGGCTTTTCGCGGGCCATAGGATGAGCGGTCACGGCGGGAGGAGCGGCGCGATGAACGGGGAACAACGGGTGGTGACGCGGTGACCCCGCGCGGCTGGGCGCTGCTGACCCTGGCCGGGCTGACCCTCGCGCTGGTCGTGCTGGCCGCGCTGCTCATCCCGTGGCACCGCCCGCCGGCACCCCGGGCCGACCAGCTCGCCGCGCTGGGCGACCTGCCGTCCGAGCAGGTCGCCAAGGGGCGGGAGTTCCGGGCCGCGCTGCGTCCCGGTGGCTATGCCGCGCTCGCCGTTGGGCTGCTGATCGCCCTCGCGCTCGGGTTGACCCCGCTGGGCAGTCGCCTGGTCGAGCTGGTGGGCCGGCCGTTCGGTGGGCACTGGGCAGCGCAGGCTGTGCTCGGCGGGCTGGCGGTGGTGCTCGTCGCGGACCTGGTGACGCTCCCGTTCGCCGCCTGGCGGCAGAGCGTGCTCACCCGCTACGGGTTGAGCACCAACGGCTGGAGCGGCTGGGCGGCCGACCTGCTCAAGTCGTACGCCGTCAGCGCGGTGATCGGCGCGGTGGCGCTGTTCGGCTTCTACGCGGTCATCCGGCTCGCGCCACGCTGGTGGTGGGCGTTCGGTGCGGCCGGCGCCGCGGTGCTTGTGGTGCTGCTGTCGTTCGTGCTGCCGGTGCTGGTGGAGCCGGTGTTCAACCGGTTCACCCCGATGCAGCAGGGCCCGTTGCGCACCGAGCTGATGAGCATGGCCGCCCGCGACGGGGTGCCGGTGCGCGACGTGCTGGTCGCCGACGCCTCCCGGCGTACCAGGGCGGTCAACGCGTACGTCTCCGGTCTCGGGCCGACCCGACGGGTGGTCGTCTACGACACGCTGCTGCGCGAGGCGACCCCGGCCGAGGTGACCGCCGTCGTGGCGCACGAGTTGGGGCACGCGAAGGACTCCGACGTGGCGGCCGGCACGCTGACCGGGGCGTTGGGCGCCGCGGCCGCCGTGGTGGCGCTCTACCTGCTCGGCTCGTGGGGGCCACTGTTGCGGCTGGCCGGTGTCGACTCGGTGGCCCAACCGCGCGCGTTCCCGCTGCTGGTCGCCCTGGTCACGGTGGCCGGGCTGGTTGCCGCTCCGGTGCAGGCGCTGATGTCCCGACGGGTGGAGGCGCGGGCCGACGCGCACGCGCTCGCGCTCACCAACGACCCGGAGTCCTTCGAGTCGATGCAGCGTCGGCTCGGCTCGGTCAACCTCGGCGACCCCGACCCGCCCCGCTGGGAATACCTCTACTCGGCCTCACATCCGTCCACGGTGGAGCGGATGGCCGCCGCCCGCGCGTACGCCCGGGAGGTCGGCCGATGAGCCGCACCCTGCTGATCACCAATGACTTTCCGCCCCGCCCGGGTGGGATCCAGTCGTTCGTGCACAACCTCGCGGTCCGTCAACCGGCGGGTTCGGTGGTCGTCTACGCGTCGAGCTGGCGCGGGGCCGCCAAGTTCGACGCCGACCAGCCGTTCGAGGTGATCCGGGAGCGTACCCGGGTGTTGTTGCCCACCCCGTTGATCGCCCGCAGGGCGGCCCGGTTGGCTCGCGCGTACGACTGCGACACGGTGTGGTTCGGCGCGGCGGCCCCGCTGGGCCTTCTCGCGGCCGGCCTGCGGCGGCGGGCCGGCATCCACCGGGTGGTGGCGCAGACCCATGGCCACGAGATCGGTTGGGCGGCGGTGCCGGCCGCCCGGCCGGCGCTGCGGCGCATCGGTCGGGGTGTGGACGTGACCACCTATCTCGGCGAGTACACCCGCAGCCGGTTGGCCCGGGTGCTGGACGGGGTGACCGAGTTGCGCCGCCTCGCGCCGGGGGTCGACGTGGACACCTACCACCCGAGCATGGACGGTGAACAGGTCCGGGCCCGGCTCGGGTTGACCGACCGACCGGTGGTCGTCTGCGTGTCCCGGCTGGTGCCGCGCAAGGGTCAGGACACCCTGATCCGGGCCCTGCCGGAGATCCGGCGCCGGGTGCCCGACGCGGCGCTGCTGATCGTCGGTGGCGGGCCGTACCGGGCGACCCTGGAGAAGCTGGCCCGCCAGACCGGTGTGGAACGGGACGTGGTGTTCACCGGCACGGTGCCGTCGGTCGAGTTGCCGGCGCACTACGCGGCCGGTGACGTCTACGCGATGCCGTGCCGCACCCGCAACCGTGGCCTCGACGTCGAAGGGCTGGGCATCGTCTACCTGGAGGCATCCGCGACCGGCCTGCCGGTGGTGGCCGGTGACTCCGGGGGCGCACCGGACGCGGTCCGGGAGGGGGAGACCGGCTACGTCGTACGCGGTCGGGACGTCGCCCAGCTCGCCGACCGGGTCGCCCGGCTGCTCGCCGACCGGGACTTGGCCCGTCAGCTGGGAGCGGCTGGCCGGGCGTGGGTGGAACGGGAGTGGCGCTGGGAGGCGCAGGCGGAACGCATGACGGCACTGCTGGCCGGCTGATCGCCGCCCGCGTTCAGCTCTCCCGGGCGGGCGCGTAGTGCGGCACGTACTCCTGGCCGGTGAGCTGCTGAATCGCCGCCATCACCTCGTCGGTGACAGTCCGGATGTCACGTGGCCCGTTGATCCGCTCGGCGACCGGTATCGGCGGGCCGAACCGCAGGGTGATCGGGTGTCGACGGGGCAGCCGCGCGTCGACCGGCAGCACCTCGGCGGTGCCGAGCACGCCGACCGGGATGATCGGCACCCCGGCGTCGCGGGCCAGCCGGGTCATCCCGACGCGACCCCGGTAGAGCCGCCCGTCCGGGGAGCGGGTGCCCTCCGGGTAGACGGCGACCAGGCCACCGGCGCGCAGCACCGGGATGGCGGCGTCGAGGGCGCGCAGGGCGGCCCGGCCGTCGGCGCGGTCGACCGGGATGGCGCCCATGCCAGCGACGATCCGCCGGTTCAGCCAGCCGCCCGGACCCCGGCCGTTGAAGTACTCGACCTTCGCCCAGAAGGTGACGTGTCGGGGCGTCGAGGTGACGAGGAACAACTCGTCGGCGACGGACAGGTGATTGCCGGCGAGGATCGCGCCGCCGTGTCGGGGCAGATGCTCCAGCCCTTCCACCCGGGGCTGCCAGCCAAACCGCAGCGCGGCGCCGACGGCCAGCTTGGTGACGTCGTACAGCAGGGGCACGTGTCCTCCGGGGTCGTTTCAGGCGGGCGCCGGGCCGAGGTGGGCGTCCAACGCGGCGCGCAGCAGGGCATCGTCGTCGGTGGCGCCGGTGGCCAGCGGGAGGCTGCCCCAGGCCCAGAGTTGGGCGATTCCGTGCAGGTTCGCCCACAGCGCGCCGGCCAGCACCGCCGCGGGCGCGTCGGTGGGCCGGCGCGCCTGCGCCACCAGGTCGGCCAGGACGGCGAACAGCGGCAGGCTCGTCTCGCGCAGCCGCAGCCGGCCGCTGTCCAGCAGGTCGTGGCGGAACATCAGCTCGAACATGCCGCGGTGGGCCGCCGCGAAGTCCAGGTACGTCCGGGCCAGCGCGGTCAATCGGGTACGGGGGTCCGGATCGACGTCGCGCAACGTTCGCTCGACCTGGGCGGTGAGGTCGGCGAAGCCCTCCCGGGCGATGGCGGAGAGCAGGTCGACGTGGGTGGGGAAGTAGCGGCGCGGTGCGCCGTGCGAGACCCCGGCACGCCGGGCGATCTCCCGCAGCGACACCGCCGACTGGCCCTCACGCAGCACCAGGTCCACTCCGGCGGCCACCAACCGCGCTCGCAGCCCCGTCTCGTCCGCGCCCATAGACACTGTCTACCAGCCGCCGTAGACGCTGTCTACTTCCGGTGTCGGTGGACGTCCGTCGGGGTGGGTGGTCGGGCCGGGGAGGTTCAGCGGATGCGGGCCAGGATGCGATCGGCGGGGGCCGGGCGGCCGAAGTGCCAGCCCTGGGCTGCGTCGCAGCCGATTGCGCGCAGCCGCTCGGCCTGCCCGGCGGTCTCCACCCCTTCGGCGGTGACGGTCAGGTCCAGTGCGTGCGCCAGCGAAACCAGGGAGGCGAGGATCCGCTCGTCGGTGCGGCCGACGGAGGGCGAGCGCAGGCCGGCCACGAATTCCCCAGCCACCTTCAGTTCGGTCACCGGCAGGTCCCGCAGGTACGCCAGATTGCTGTAGCCGGTGCCGAAGTCGTCGATGGCGATGCGTACCCCGAGGTCGGCGAGGACCCGCAGGGCGCGGACCGGCTCCTCCGCGGTGCTCATCATCGTGCTCTCGGTGATCTCCAGTTGGAGCCGCTCCGGTGGCAGGCCGGTCTGCCGCAGCAGCGCGCGGACCTCCTGCACCAACCCGGGCCGGTGCACCTGCCGTACCGCCAGGTTGACGCTGACGAAGGGCGCGGCGGCACCCCCGGCCGACCACGCCTCGGCCTCGCGGCACGCCTCGGCCAACACCCAACCGCCCAGCTGGATGATCAGGCCGGTCTCCTCGGCCAATCCGATGAAGCTGTCCGGGCGGAGCACCCCCAACTCGGGGTGCCGCCAGCGGACCAGCGCCTCCACGCCGACCAGGCTGCCGTCGCGCAGTGAGGTCAGCGGCTGGTAGTCGAGGTAGAACTCGCCCCGCTCCAACGCGGCCGGGATGGCCGCGGAGAGCGCGTAGCGGGCCAGTTCACGTTGGTTGCGCTCGGCGTCGTAGAGCGCCCAGCGCGCCCCACCGGCGGACTTCGCCCAGTGCAGGGTGCTGTCGGCGGCCCGCATCAGGTCCGTCGGGTTGGCCCCGGCGACCTGGCGCTCGACGATGCCGATGCTCGCCGAGATCTGCAGCTCGTGCCCGTCGACCAGCGCCGGTGTGCGTACCGCGGCGAGCGCGGTCTCGGCGACCGCCACCATGTCGTCGGTGCCGGCGGTGCATTCCACCAGGATGACGAACTCGTCGCCACCGAGCCGGGCCACCAGGTGCTCACCCATGGCCTTGCGCAGCCGTTCGGCCACAGTGGCCAGCAGCAGGTCACCGATCTGGTGCCCCAGCGTGTCGTTGACCACCTTGAAGCGGTCCAGGTCCAGGAAGCACACCCCGACCCGCTGCGCGCCCCGGCCCGGCTCGTTGAGCGCCGCGGCGAGCCGCTCGGTGAACAGTGTCCGGTTGGGCAGGCCGGTGAGCGGGTCGTGGGTGGCCTGATGCCGGAACCGGGCCTCGCTGGCCCGCAGCGCCCGCTCGGCCTGGGTGCGGGCCCGCATGGCGGCGCGGCGGATCGACTCCTGCTCGTCGAGCGTCCGGTCGCGCAGCGCGCGGGCGTAGCCGGTCGCCACGGCCGCCAGCAGCCGGGCCATCCGGTCCTCGACCTCCTCGGCCACCAGGCCCAGGTCGCGCACCAGGCGGAGCTGGATGACCTCGACGGTACGACCCAGCCCCTCGGCGGAGGCGATGTGCGCGGCGACGAGCTCGGCGCCGACCCGGTGCCCGGCACGCAGGTCGAACGGCTCGGTGAGCAACGCCCCGGCCAGTTGCCCGGTGAGCCGGTCCAGCAGGGACTCCAACTGGGCCTGGGTCATCGGTAGGTAGCTGGTGCCGGAGACCGCCTTCGCCCAGGCCCGGGCGAACGTCCCCGGGTAGGGGTTCGCCCCGGGCGACTCAGTCACCGAGGCGCCCGACGCCGCCCATGAAGACCGCGCGCTCGGCGTCCTCCGCGCTCTCCGGAGTGTCCGGTCGCCACTCGGGCACCCAGACCACGCCGGGGTCGAGCAGCTCGAAACCGTCGAAGAGCGCGGTCAGCTCGGCGCGGCTGCGTATCCACAGCGGATTGTCGGTGCGCCGGTAGACCCGCTCCGCCTCGGCGCGTTCGTCCTCGCTGCGCCCGTCGTCGCTGGCCTGCGACAGCACCAGGTAGCTGCCGGGCGCCAACGCGTCCCGCAGCGTCCGCAGCAGCTCCGCCGGCCGGTCGTCGTCGGAGACGAAGTGCAGGACGGCCACTACCATCACGGCCACCGGTTGGCTCAGGTCGAGCAGCTTGCGGACGTCCGGATGGGCCAGGATCGCCTCCGGGTTGCGCAGGTCCTCCTGCACGACCGCGGCCTGCTCGTTGCCGGCGAGGATCTCGCGGCTGTGCGCCACCGCCACCGGGTCGACGTCCACATAGACCACTCGCGACCCCGGGTCGAGCTGCTGGGCGATCTCGTGCACGTTGCCGACGGTCGGGATCCCCGAACCGATGTCCAGGAACTGCCGGATCCCGGCGTCGGCGAGGTGGTGCACGGCCCGGCGCAGGAACGCCCGGTTGGCCTGGGCCATCAACGGCGCCTCGGGCACCGCGGCGACCATCGCCTGCGCCGCGGCCCGGTCGGCGGCGAAGTTGTGTGAGCCGCCGAGGTAGTAGTCGTACATCCGCGCGACGCTCGGGCGCTCGATGTCGATGGTGTCGGGTGCCCAGTCCGGCCGCTGCATGCGTTTCACCCCTCGAATCCGCGATGCGAGCATCGTCGCCCGCGCGGGTATTGTGCACCCGCCACGCACGCCAGACCATAGCGCGCCGAAGGTTGCCTGCCGACGTCGGTCGATGCGCGACGGTCCGCGCCGGGGAGAAGCTGGCGCGGACCGTCGGTCGCGTCGTCCCGCTCGACGAGCGGAAGACAGGTCAGAACTTCGGCGCGTCCGGTGCCTCGAGCAGGCCGAGCCGGAGTGCGGTCATCAGGGCCTGAGCCCGGTTGGCCGCGCCGAGCTTCTCGTAGAGCTTCGAGATGTGCGTCTTCGCCGTGGACTCGCTGACGAACAGCTGCTTGGCGATGCCCGCCACGCTCATCCCGTCCGCGAGCAGCCGCAGCACCTGCCCCTCCCGGGGAGACAACTGCGGACCGGACGGGGCGAGCCGGCGCTTCATCGCCTCGGCCAGGTCGGCCGCCGTGAACGCGCTGGGGGAGGAGGCGGCGTGCCGTGCGGCGGCCACCACCTCGTCGGCCGGGGCGGTCTTCGGCACGAAGGCGCTCGCGCCGGCCTCCAGGGCGCCGAAGAGCTGGTCGTCGCCGGCGTACATGGTCAGCACCACGATGCCCATCGACGCGCTGGACTTACGCAGTGCGCGGGTGGCCTCCAGGCCGCTGCCGTCGGGCAGCCGCAGATCCATGATCACCACGTCCGGCTGCAAGGCGCCGGCCTGGCGTACCCCCTCCGCCGCCGTGGCCGCCTCACCGACGACCTCGAACTGGCGGTCGCGCTCGAAGGCGTGCCGCAAACCCTTGCGAATCAGATCATGATCGTCGACAAGGAGGACCTTGGTACGGGTGGCCGGTATCGGACTTGTGGTCATCCTCGGGTTACTCCCCTTCTGGTGCTGCGCTGCCGCGCACGTTATCGCGCCGGGCCGAGGTGCCGAGAACCACCGCCACGGTCGTGCCGCTGGGTTGCCGCGGCCTGATCTCCAACCGGCCCCGGATACGTTCCGCCCTCTCGGCCATGATCGCAAGACCGTACCGCCCGTCCGGGCGCTGGTCAGCCATCCCCTGACCGTCATCCGACACTTCTATTTGCGCATACGGGGGGTCGACCTCACACGTGACCCACAAATTCGACGCCCCGGCGTGCTTGCGCGCGTTGGTCACCGCCTCCTGCGCGATGCGCAGCAACTCGGCTTCGGTGGCGGCCGGCAGCCGGGCGGTGGACTCGTCCAGCGAGAGGTGCACCCGCAGCCCGCCGGACGCGCCCACGGTGCGCGCGTACTCGGCGATCGCCGCGGCCAACCCACCCTGCCGGTCCACCTCGCTGCGCAGCTCGAAGAGGCTCAGTCGCAGCTCCTGGATCACCCGGGTCACCTCGCCGCGCAGCGTACGCAGGGCCTCGGCGGTTTCGTCGGCGTCGTCGAAGACGGTGGCCAGGGCGTTGTCGATGCCGTAGCCGACCATCACCAGTTCCTGGGCCACCCCGTCGTGGATCTCCCGGGCCAGTCGCTGCCGCTCCTCGTTGGTGGCCAGCGAGCGCACCTCGTCGAAGAGCAGCGCCGCCTCCAGCCGCAGCGCGGCCGGGCGGGTCAGCGCTGTCACCCGGGACACCACCGGCGGCGGGTACGCGTGCGCGGCGTCGGCCTCCAGCACCACCAGCCCCACCGTGCGCACCCCGGCGACCAGCGGAATGATCAGCGCGGACACGTCGCCGCCGCGGTGCGAGCGGGACTGCGACCGGGCGGCCGTGGTGGCCTGCTGGGTGGCCCAGGCGTCGGCGATCGCCGAGTCCGCGTCCAGCGTCGTCTCCCAGTCCACCCGGTCGACGCCGGCCTGGGCGAGCACCACGAGGCGACCTCCGCCGCTGGCCGAGAGCACCGCACCCCGGTCCGCGCGGGCCACCGTCCGCAGCTCCTCCAGCAGGTGCTCGGAGATGCCGCCCGGGTCCAGGGTCGCCCCGGGCAGCTGCCGGGCCACTGTCCGCAGCTGGGTCAGCAGCCGGGTGGCCTCGGCGTACGGCTGCGGTTTGCCCTCACCGCGGACCGCCATCACCCGGTGCAGCGTGCCGGCGGCGTAGAGCCCCAGCGCCGCCAGGATCAGCCACTGCGCGCAGACCGCGAGGTAACCCAGCTGGCCGAGCTGGAGGGTACCGTCGACCCGGGTCAGCGCGCCGCTGAGCAGCAGGGTGGCGGCGGTGACCACGAGCAGCGCGGCGCCCTCCGGGAAGCGGCGGCGCAGCGCGGTGACGGTCACCGGGACCGCCAGGTAGGGCAGCACCGCCGAGGCGCCCAGGCCGTCGACAGTGCCGCCGATGGACGCCACAGCGGCGACGTGGCTCGCGGCCAGCCCCAGCACCACCACCTCGGCCACCCGGCTCAGCGGGCCGACCAGCCGGTGCTGAGGTGCCAGCAGCGACGGCAGCCCGGCCACCGCCAGCAGCGCGATCCACCACAGCTGGGTCACGTCGCGGGTGGCGAACAGCGTCAGGATGGCGATCAGCGCCAGCATCACCACGCGGGCGGCCGCGGCGAGGGGATGCGGGTGCGGGACGGTGGCTGTGGATGCGGGCACGTGACGGATGGTAGTCAGCCTCGGTAGATATCGGCGATCTCCGCCGCGTACGTCTTGTGGACAACCTGGCGCTTGACCTTGAGCGACGGGGTCAGCTCGCCGGTCGCCTCGGTGAAGTCGCGGGGCAGGACCCGGAACACCTTGATCGCCTCGGCCTTCGACACGGCCTGGTTCGCGGCGTCGACCGCGGCCTGGATCTCCTTGTGGAGACCCTCGTGCTCGCGCAGCTGCTCGACGGGGGTGTCGAGGGGCATCCCGGCGTTCTCCAGCCAGGTCGGCAGCGCCTCCTCGTCGACCGTGACCAGTGCCGCGATGAACGGCTTCCGGTCACCGACCACGACACACTGGCTGATCAACGGGTGCGCCCGGACCAGGTCCTCGAGCACCGCCGGGGCGACGTTCTTGCCGCCGGCGGTGACGATCAGCTCCTTCTTGCGGCCGGTGATGCTCAGGTAGCCGTCGGAGTCGAGCTGGCCCAGGTCGCCGGTGCGGAACCAGCCGTCGGCGCTGATCGTCTCGGCCGTCGCGGTCTCGTTGCGCCAGTAACCCTGGAAGACCAGCTCGCCGGAGATCAGGATCTCGCCGTCGTCCTCGATCCGCACTGTCACGCCGGGCAGCGGACGGCCGACGCTGCCCATCCGGGTGCCGCTGGGCAGGTTCGCGGCGGCGGCGGGCGAGGTCTCGGTCAGGCCGTAGCCCTCCAGGACCGTCACGCCGATGCCCCGGAAGAAGTGGCCGAGCCGGGCGCCGAGTGGCGCGCCGCCGGAGATCGCGTCCCGGCACCGTCCGCCGAGCGCGGCGCGTAGCTTGCGGTAGACCAGCCGGTCGAAGACCACGTGCTGGGCGCGCAGCGCCAGGCCCGGGCCGCCCGGGGTCTCGAGCGCCTCGCTGTACGCGATGGCGACCTGCTCGGCGCGGGCGAAGATGCCGCCCTTGCCGTCCGCCTCGGCCTTCTGCTTGGCGGCGTTGTAGACCTTCTCGAACACCCGGGGTACGGAGAGCACGAAGGTCGGCCGGAACGCCTGTAGCTCGGCGACCAGGTTCCTGGTGTCGGCGCAGTGCGCCATGGTGGCTCGCGCCTGCACGACGCCGATCTGGATGAGTCGGGCGAAGGCGTGCGCCAGCGGGAGGAAGAGCAGGGTGCTCGCGCCGGCGTTGAACAGGTTGGGCAGCACCGGCACCGCGTTGGCGATGTCGGCGTACATGTTGCGGTGGGTGAGCACGCAGCCCTTGGGTCGGCCGGTGGTGCCGCTGGTATAGATGATCGTGGCCAGGTCGCCGGCGCGGACGGCCTTGCGTCGCCGCTCGACCTCGGCCAGCTCGACAGTGGCGCCGGTGGTGACCAGCTCGTCCACCCCGCTGCTGTCGATCTGCCAGACCTGGCCCAGCTCGGGCAGCCGGTGCCGGACACCGGCGATCAGGGCGGCGTGCGCCTCGCTCTCCACCACGACGGCGACCGCGTTGGAGTCCTCGAGGATCCACGCGGCCTGCTCGGCGCTGGACGTCTCGTAGATCGGCACTGTCACCGCGCCGACGGCCCAGATCGCGTAGTCGAGCAGCGTCCACTCGTAGCGGGTGCGGCTCATCAGCCCGACCCGGACACCGGGCTCGATGCCGGCGGCGATCAGCCCGCGGGCCACTGCGGCCACCTCGTCGCGGAACTGGAGGCAGGTCACCTCGGCCCACTCGGTGACGGTGCCGTCGGTGCGCGGGGTGGGGCGGGCGAACTGGACGGTGTCGGGCGCGACTTCGGCGTTGTCCCAGACCGGATCGGTGAGGTTGGCCGCGTCGCCAACGGTGACGATCGGCGGGACGGAGAACTCGCGCACCTGCACTCCTTCGTGCTCGCACTGGCTGGACCGACCGCCGCCGTGGCGTCGGCATGTGTCGAAACCTACCCGGCGGGCGGTCGGGGTGAGACAACCAGGAGGCGGGTAGCCTCCCCCCATGGCGGACTCCTCCACCCAGTCGATCATCATCGGCGCCGCACCGGACCGGGTGACGGCGGTCATCTGCGACTTCGCGCGCTACCCGGAATGGACCGACGCGGTGCGTCGTGCCGAGGTCGTCGAGGAGTACGAGGACGGCTACGCCAGTCAGGTGCGTTTCACCATCGACGCCGGGGTGATGGCCGACGAGTACGTGCTCGCCTACGAGTACGCCGAGGACCTGTCCCGGATCGAGTGGCACCTGGTCGCCCCCTCGAAGATGCAGAAGGCCCAGCGTGGTTCGTACGACCTGGTGGGTAACCCGGACGGCAGCACGACGGTGACCTACACGCTGGAGGTCGACCTGTCGGTCGGCATGCTCGGGATGTTTCGGCGCAAAGCCGAGAAGATGATCATGGATACCGCGTTGAAGCAGCTCAAGCGCCGGGTAGAAGCAACCGGTGCGGCGCAGTGACGTGTCCGGTGGCACGGTAGAGGAGCCGACGGTGGGCGGAACGGATCCGGGTTCGGCCCGGGAAGAGGCGGAGCGGCTGGTCGCCACCCTGTTGGCGGGGGCGCGACTGGCCTCCGCCGGCTCGGCGGGCGGCGCGTTCGGCTCGTTGGGCGGGATGCTGTCCGGTGTCCTCGGTCACAGCGCGGGCCCGGACGCCCGCTCCGGCGCCGGTGGTGCTTTCGCCACCGGTTCGGCCGAATGCTGCGTCTGTCCGGTCTGTCGGGGCATCGCCGCGTTGCGGGACCCGAGTCCGGAATTCGCCGAACGGCTCGCGACCGGCGCCGGTGACCTCGCCGCGGGCGTCGCCAGCCTGCTCCGCGCGTTCTCCCCGGCGGAACCGTCCACGCCGAGCCCCGCCGAGCCGGCCGCCGAACCGACCGCCCCGCCCTCGCCGGCACCCGCCGCGAGCACCGACGACGTGTTCCCCGAG
Organism: Micromonospora sp. H61; assembly: GCF_018070325.1. Lineage (GTDB taxonomy): Bacteria > Actinomycetota > Actinomycetes > Mycobacteriales > Micromonosporaceae > Micromonospora > Micromonospora salmantinae. Next base: position 15,335 of record NZ_JAGPXY010000042.1, on the reverse strand, counting down.
CCACCCCCGGGCACCCCGCCCACAGCGACCGTCGACGACCACGTGTGGCGCGATGCCACCCGTACCGGGCATGATTCTCAGCCGGCGCCGGAGCGGGATGTCTGGTCGGTCGCCACCCGGACGGCGGACCCACTCGCCCCGGCCGCCGTACCACCCGTCGACGAGGCCGGGACGGCGACCGTACCGGCACCGACCACCCGTCCCGTGGTGCCCGCCTCGCGGGTGCCCGATGACGCCGACGCGGAAGCATCGGGCGACGGCGCCTGAGCGCGGGACCTTCCGACCCGGACCGGCACTGGGCCGGAACCTGGGCCGGACAGCACAGCAGAGGGGGGCGGTAGCGGTGACGCTGACCATCGGAGTCGACGTCGGTGGCACGAAGGTGGCCGGCGGTGTCGTGGACGACACCGGCACGGTCCTCGTGCAGACCCGACGGGACACTCCCGCCGATGACGTGGCCAAGACCCGCGACGTCATCATCGAGTTGGTCGGCGAGCTGGCTGCCGGGCGGACCATCGAGGCCGTCGGCATCGGCGCGGCCGGTTGGATCGACGCCAGCCGTTCGACGGTGCTCTTCGCTCCCAACCTGGCCTGGCGTGACGAACCGCTGCGTGAGTACGTCAGCGAGGCCGTCGGGCTGCCCGTGATCGTGGAGAACGACGGGAACGTCGCCGCATGGGCCGAGTTCCGTTACGGCGCGGCCCGCGACGCCGACGACTCGATGATCATGTTCACCATCGGCACCGGTGTGGGTGGCGGCATCGTCCTCGGTGGCGACCTGATGCGCGGCGCGCACGGCATCGCCGCGGAGCTGGGCCACATGCTGGCCGTCCCGGACGGACACCAGTGCGGCTGCGGCCGGCTGGGCTGCATCGAGCAGTACGCCAGCGGCAGCGCCCTGGTGCGGTTCGCGCGGGCCGGCGCCCGGCAGGAGCCCAACCGGGCCACCGCCCTGCTGAAGCTGGCCGGCGGTGAGGCCGAGGCGATCACCGGCCCGATGGTGACCGCCGCCGCGCAGGGCGGCGACCCGGTCTCCGCCGAGGCGTTCGCCCAGATCGGCCGGTGGCTGGGCACCAGCCTCGCCGACATGGCGCAGATCCTCGACCCGCAGACCCTGGTGGTCGGCGGCGGGGTGATCGACGCCGGTGACCTGCTGCTCGGTCCCACCCGCCGGTCGTACCTCGACGCGCTCGCCCAGCGTGGTCGCCTGCCGGTGGCCGAGGTGCTCCCGGCGCAGCTGGGCAACAGCGCCGGGGTGATCGGCGCCGCTGACCTGGCCCGCCGGATCTGAGGCGGTCCGGGATGGGCGTGCCGCTGCGCGTGGTGTCGTACAACATCCACAGCCAGCGCGACGACACCGCCGCGCTGGCTGCGGTGGTCCGGGCCGCGACGCCGGACGTGGTGATCGTGCAGGAGGGGCCGCGCCGGTTCCGGTGGCGACAGAAGTCCGCCACGTTGGCCGAGTCGTTCGGTCTGGTGGTGGCCGCCGGTGGGCTGCCCGCCCTGGGCAACCTGCTCCTGACCAGCCTGCGGGTCCAGGTGCTGGGCACCCGCTGCCAGCGCTTTCCGCTGACCCCCGGCCGGCACCTGCGCGGCGCCGCGTACGCCGACTGCCGGGTCGGTGACGCCCGGTTCACCCTCGCCGGCTCGCACCTGTCCACCGACCCGGCCGAGCGACCCTCCCAGGCCACCGAGTTCAAGCGTGGCCTGGACGCGGCGACCAGCCCCGTGCTGGCCGGGGCGGACCTCAACGAGGGGCCGGACGGGCCCGCCTGGGCCACCGTGTCGCGCGGGTTGACCGACGCGGCGGTGGCTGCCGACCGGGCCGAGCGGCTCACCTACTCCTGCGCCGACCCCCGCCGACGCATCGACGCGCTCTTCGTCGACCCGCGGATCACAGTTGTCGACTACGACGTGGTGGACACCCCGCAGACCCGCCGGGCCAGCGACCACTTCCCGGTCCTGGTCGACCTGCTGCTACCCGCCACCGACTGACCCCCGACGCCGGCTCGACCGTCGGCGCATCCGGCTCAGGACTGGACATCCGGCCCGGTTGTGGAGAGGATTTCGCGGCGACCGGCACGCCTGCCGTACCAAAAGGAGATGTCCCCGGTGTCCACCTCCACCGACCACGGCCGGCCCGACCCGGAGGCGACCTCGCCCGCGGCGAACAGCGACGGCCGCCCGGTCTCCGACCGGGGCGACACCGTCTGCGTCATCGGGGCCGGTGCCAGCGGCCTGACGGCCATCAAGAACCTGCGTGAGCACGGGTTCGGCGTGGACTGCTACGAGCGGGAGACGGGCGTCGGCGGCGCCTGGAACTGGCGGCACGACCGCAGCCCGGTGTACGCCAGCACCCACCTGATCTCGTCGAAGCCGTTCACCCAGTTCCCGGACTTCCCCATGCCGGACTCCTGGCCGGACTACCCGCACCACGGTCAGCTGCTGTCCTACTTCGAGCGTTACGCCGACCATTTCGACCTGCGCTCGCACATCTGGTTCGGCACCGAGGTGATCCGGGTCCAGCCCGTCGAGGGTGACCGGTGGGACGTGACCACCCGCTCCACCGGCGGGTACGGCCCCGAGCGCACCGCCCGGTACGCCGCCGTGGTGATCGCCAACGGCCACAACTGGTCGCCGAAGCTGCCCCGCTACGAGGGCCTCGAACAGTTCCGTGGCGAGATCATGCACGCCTCGTCCTACAAGGACCCGGCGCAGCTGCGCGGCAAGCGGGTGCTGGTGGTCGGTGCCGGCAACACCGGCTGCGACATCGCCGTCGAGGCCGCCCAGCAGGCGTCGCGTTGCTGGCACTCCACCCGCCGGGGCTACTGGTACGCGCCGAAGTATGTGCTCGGTCGCCCCGCCGACCAGGTCAACGACAGCCTGTTGGCGCTGCGGGTGCCGCTGCGGGTGCGGCAGTGGCTCTACCACTGGACGCTGCGGCTGACCGTCGGCGACCTGACCCGCTTCGGCCTGCCCAAGCCCGACCACCGGGTGTACGAGACGCACCCGATCGCGAACAGCCAGCTCGTGTACTACGTGGGCCACGGCGGGATCGGCCCGGTGCCGGACGTCGCCCGGTTCCACCCGTACGCCGTGGAGTTGGCCGACGGCCGCGAGATCGACCCCGAGGTGGTCGTCTTCGCCACCGGTTACCTGCCGCGCTTCGAGTTCCTCGACGCGTCGGTGTTCGGTGACAGCGCGGGCGCGGGCCGGCCCACGCTGTGGCTCAACGCGTTCACCCCCGGGCATCCGACCCTGGCCGTCGCCGGCCTGCTGCAACCGGACTCCGGGCTGTTCACCCTGTCGCACTGGCAGACGGTGCTCTTCGCCCGGCTGCTTCAGGCCCGTCGGGACCGGCCGGAACGGGCCACGGCGTTCGCGCAGCGGGTGCGGGACCGGGCGGGGGAGCGGTACTCCGGGCCGGTCAAGGACAGCAGCCGGCACTGGTTCGAGGTCGGGCACGCCGACTACCTGCGCGCCATCCAACGCGCCCTGGTCGAGCTGGAGGGCAAGTGAGCGCGAGGAGTGAGCTTGCGAGCCCCGCAGTCGCGAACGAAAGGCTGGCACGGTGAGCGCGAGTAGTGAGCTGCGGATCATGCGGGGTCGGGAGTGGTCCCGGCCGGTCCGGCCGGCCCGCCGGGAGGTGCTCAGCGCGGTCCCCGAGCTGGAGGAGGGGCGTCCGCCACTGCTGTTCGTACCCGGGTTCGGGCACGGCGCGTGGGCGTTCGCCGAGCACTGGTTGGGGCACGCGGCGTCGCGGGGGTTCCCGGCGTACGCGGTGAGCCTGCGCGGGCACGGTGGCAGCGAGCCGGCGCCGGAGGCGACGCTGCGGGCGTACGCCCACGACGTGGTCCAGGTGGCCGCGAGCCTGCCGCGGCAGGCGGTGCTGGTGGGGCACGGCGCCGGGGCCCTGGTGGTGGCGCACGCGTTGGCCCGCTACCCGGCGCGGGGCGCGGTGCTGGTGGCGCCGGTCTTCGGCGGCTGGGGAGTGCTGGGCGCGGCCCTGCGCCGCAACCCGGCGGGCACGTTGCCGGCGGTGTTCGGCGGGCCGTTGCGGCTCAACCGGGGACAGCTGTTCAGCAGCGAGTTGCCCGACGAGGAGGCCCGGCGGTATGTCGGCCGCCTCGGTCGGGCGGGTCGACGGGCGCAGTGGGCGCTGCTGGGTGAGCCGGAGGCCGAGTCGGCCGTGGGCGCGCCCCCGGTGTTGGTGCTGGGCAGCCCGGACGACCGGGTGGTGCCGGCGTCGACGCTGACCCGGGTGGCCCGCCGGTACGGGTCCGCCCCGCTGCTCTTTCCCGGAATGGGCCACGACCTGATGCTGGACGCGCGGTGGGAGGAGCCGATCGACGCGATCCTGGACTGGCTGGAGAAGGAGCCGGTGGGCCCGGGCGGCCACGTCCGGGCCGTCGGCGGTCAGCCGCCGGCCTGGTGGACGGCCGGGCTGCCGGCCGGGGTGGCCGGTTGGGGCACCCGAGCGTCGGAGCCGGTGTCGGTGCTGGTCAGGCGACTGATCAGGCCGCCGCCCTCGTCCAGGGCGCGCAGGTAGGAGCGGGCCCAGGCCCGGATGTCGTGCTTGTGCAGGTGAGCGCGCATGGCTCGCATCCGCTGGGTGGTGTCGGCCGGGTCGGCCCGCAGCGCGGCGCGCAGGCCCTGCTTGAGCCCTTCCAGGTCGTGCGGGTTGACCAGGTACGCCTGGGACAGCTCGGCGGCGGTGCCGGCGAACTCGCTGAGCAGCAGCGCGCCAGTGTCGTCGACCCGCGCGGCCACGTACTCCTTGGCGACCAGGTTCATTCCGTCGCGCAACGGGGTCACCGCCATCACGTCGGCGACTCGGTAGAGCGCGGCCAGCTCGGCCCGGTCGAACGGCTGGGTGAGGTAGTGGATCGCCGGCTCACCGACCCGGCCGAACTCGCCGTTGATCCGGCCGACTTCGCGTTCGATGCGCTCGCGCAGGATCTGGTACTGGCCGACGCGTTCCCGGCTCGGCATGGCGACCTGCACCAGCACCGTGTCGCGGACCTTGACGTCGCCGCTGGCGAGCAACTCGCTGTACGCCTTGAGGCGCTGCTCGATGCCCTTGGTGTAATCCATCCGGTCCACGCTGAGGACGACCTGCCGGGGATCGCCGAGGTCCTGACGGAGCCGGTGGGCCCGGGCGGCCACGTCCGGGCGGTCGGCGAGCGCGGCCATCTCGGCGGTGTCGATGGAGACCGGGAACGCGCCGATGCGGACGACCCGGTCGTCGATGCCGATTCGCCGGTCGGTGGCCGGCAGCTCCAGCACCCGGGTCACCAACTGGGCGAAGTTGTGCGCCGCCTGCACCCGCTGGAAGCCGACCAGGTCGGCGCCGAGCATGCCGCGCAGCAGTTCGGCCCGGCGGGGCAGTTGCATGAACAGCTCCGGCGGCGGGAACGGCACGTGCAGGAAGAACCCGATGCGCAGGTCCGGGCGGAGCGCGCGCAGCAGCCCGGGAACCAGTTGAAGGTGGTAATCCTGCACCCAGACCACCCCGCCCGGCTCGGCCACCTCCGCGGTCGCCTCGGCGAAGCGCTGGTTGACCCGCTGGTACGCCTCCCACCACCGGCGGTGGTGTTGCGGCTGCTCCACGGAGTCGTGGTAGAGCGGCCAGAGGGTGGCGTTGGCGAACCCCTCGTAGTGGTCGCGCAGGTCTTCCGGGCTGAGCGCGACGGTGTGCATCCGCACGCCGTCCACGTCCGGCAGGGCGGGGGCCGGCCCGGTGCCACCGGCCCAGCCGACCCAGGTCGCCGGGGTGTGCCGCAGGAGCGGGAGCAGGGCGCTGACCAACCCGCCGGGGCTGCGCCGCCACTCGCAGGCTCCATCGGGGGCCTGATTGTCGTCGATGGGGAGGCGGTTGGCCACCACCACGAGAGAACTCTGTCGCATCTCGGGCATTCCGATCAGCAGAGGACTGACCGCCGCGAGCAAGGAAAAACCGGTCAGTCAGCGGGGGAAGTGACGTACAGCGGTATTCCTACTGACAGTAAGTTACACCACTGTTACGCCCCTGGCGGGGCGCTGCTGTCCCGGGATGCGGGCCGACCGTCAGACGACGGCGCCGTTGTCCGGGTCGTCCTCGTCCTCGTCGCCGGGGCGCAGCCGCCAGATCAGCGTGACGAAACCGGCCAGGATGCCGGTGAAGCCGAACAGCGTGACCGCGGAGCGGTCGATCGGAAGCAGCCACGGGAAGAGGAACAGCACGAACCCGACGACCACCCCGAGCACGCCGATCACCGCGTACTTGCTGACCCGCGGCAGTGGCGGCGGTGGCGGCGGGTGGTAGCCCTCGTCGTCCTCGTCGTCGGGCAGGTCGGCGCCGAAGGTGTCCAGCCCGTCCAGCAGCGACGGCTCGTCCGGGCGGGTGCCGCGCCCCACGGAGATCCCGGAGATGTCCGTCGCGGACGGCAGCCGGCGAACGTCGGTGGCGGTCGGACCGGGTTCGTCGGTGCCGGAGCGGGTCAGCGGCCCGGAGGTCGGCTCGTCCCGGCTGTCCCGTTCGTCCACGTCCTCCGAGGCCGGCCACGGGTGGTCACCGGGCGTGGAGGTGGTGTGGAAGCCCGCCACGATCCGCGCCCACTCGGCGTCGACGTCCGGTTCGTCGCGAGCCGGCGGCTGCTCCGGAGCGGTCTCGTCGGCGAGTTGGGTCAGGTAGTCCCGGGCGGTGGTCAGGTGCGAGCGGTCGACGTAGAGCCGGTCGACCGGCCGGGCCGGCACGGTCGTGGTGCGGGTGACCGGGTTGAGGTCGGCGGAGGGCTGGAGGTAGGCGGCGATCCCGCCGGCGGCCAGCACGTCGAGCAGGTGCTCACCGACGCGCGGATCGACGTCGCCGACGACGGCGTACTCGTTCGCGTCGAGCCCGTTGTCCCGCCGTCCCCGGCGGGCCCCACCCGCTGACACCCGGACATCCCCCTTAACGCGCCTGCCGGCGCGGCCACCGCTGCCCTTCGGCGCCAGTCCGCACGCCGTGCTCTGAATCGTGACACGTCAGGGCATGGTTCCGGGAGTGCGTTGTGTCGCGTCTTCCAAAGTCACGGCTGCTTCCGCAGGTCGCGGCGGGGCTTCTTTGTCCGTTCTTGCGCGACAAGTGCGATCTCGGTGATCGCGGAAGCGGCTCTATGCCTCGGCCCCCCGAACGTCGTCCGTTGTGGTGAGAGCGCTCGCTTCGTAGGCTCGGCGGCGACGACGGCTGGCGCTGTCGCGGGCACACCACGGGAAAGGACGCCGGTGCTCTACTGGCTGCTGAAGTACGTCATCCTCGGTCCGCTGCTCAAGCTGATCTTCCGCCCGCAGGTGGAGGGCCTGCGCAACGTGCCGGCGACCGGTCCGGTGATCCTGGCGAGCAACCACCTCTCCTTCTCCGACTCGATCTTCACCCCGTTGATCACCGCCCGGAAGGTCACCTTCGTCGCCAAGGCCGAGTACTTCACCGGCAAGGGGATCAAGGGCTGGCTGACCAAGATGTTCTTCGTCGGCACCGGCACGATTCCGGTGGACCGCTCCGGTGGCCGGGCCGCGCGCGCCGCCCTGGACACCCAGTTGCAGGTGCTACGGGCCGGGGGAGTGGCCGGCATCTACCCCGAGGGCACCCGCTCCCCGGACGGGCGGCTCTACCGGGGCAAGACCGGGGTGGCCCGGCTCGCCCTGGAGAGCGGCGCGCTGGTGGTGCCGGTGGCGATGCTCAACGCCGACGAGATCCAGCCGCCGGGCAAGCTCATTCCCAAGATCGACCGGGTGAGGATCCGGTTCGGGGCGCCGCTGGACTTCTCCCGCTACGCCGGGCTGGCCGGCGACCGGTTCGTCGAGCGCGCGGTCACCGACGAGATCATGTACGAGTTGATGGAGCTCTCCGGTCGGGAGTACGTGGACGTCTACGCCCAGAAGCTGAAACAGCCCGTCCCGACGCCGCTGGCCGCCTGAGCCGCCGCCGGGCCGGCCCGCTCGCCGGTCAGGGCAGGTGGAGCAGAGCGGGGGCGTGGTGACGGGTGGCGAAGTCGTGCAGGCGGGCGCGGGTGGCCGCGGCGGCGGACGGGTCGGTCTCGGCCAGCGGGCCGATGGCCAGCGCCATCGTGATGATCTCGTCGGTCACGTCGGTCATCCGGGCGTAGCTCGTCGCCGCCGAGCGCAGCAGGTTCGCCGCGGTCGTGGCGTCCCCGGCGTGCCGGGCCAGCGTGGCGTCGGCGACCTGACCGGCGGCCCGAGCCCACGGTGTCGTCCGCGGCGCCCGGCCGAGCATCTGCCGGACCAGCCGGGCCGCGTCCGCGCCGAGCACCCCGGCGACGTGGCCGACGGCCGGCACCCACTCCGCGAACGGAATCATCCGGGTCCGTTGCCAGTCCTCGTCCAGCTCGGTGAGCAGCGCCATCGCCTCGTCCCGGCGGCCCTGCACCGCCCGGCAGAGGGCGGCGTGCGCCAGGGTGGAGCGCAGCACCCGGTGGAATCCGCTGCGCCGCGCCGCGACCAACGCCTGCTCGACCAGATCCCCACCCGGTCCGTCCGACCCCGCGGTCTCGTCGGGCCGGTCGGGGCCGACCAGCTCGGCTCCGGCCAGCCCCCGCATCCAACCCGAGACCGCCACGATGTGCAGATCCCACTCCGCGGTTGGCCGTCGGGTCGACTCCGCCGCCATCGCCAGCGCCGCCGTCCAGTCACCCGCGTAGTACGACCGCGCCCACTGGTCGGCGAAGCTGGTGGCCAGGCTGTGCTCGCCGCCCAGGTCGAGGGTGAGCTGCTCGTCGACCAACCGGGCCGAGCCGGCCAGGTCGCCCTCCTCCTGCAACGCCCAGGCCAGGTTCTGCACCGCCCGGCGCCGGCTGGTCAGCCGCTCCACCCGGCAGTGCTCGGTCACCTCCGCCAGCTCCGGGAACGCCTCGGCGGAGCCGGCGAGGTAGCGCGCCACGGCCAGGGTGATCCGCGCGTTGGCTTGGACCTCGCGCAGCTGGAGCCGCTCGGCGAGGGCCCCTGCCGCCCGCGCCGCCGTGCACGCCGGCTCGGTCTCCGCGTTGAGCATGTGCACCCGGGCCAGCTCCAGCAGGGCGCCCGCCTTCTCCTGACTGTCCGGTAGGTCGCTGTAGATGCCGATCGCCTGGTCCAGGCAGTGCAGGGTCGCCGACCGGTCGGCCCGACTCCAGGCGGCGGTGGCGAGCAGCGTCCAGGCGCGCGCCGCCCCCGTCCGGTCGCCGCTCGTGGTGAGCCGGTCGGCCAGCCTGGTGAGGGTGTCAGTGCCCCCCGCCACCAGGAAGGCGTCACCGTCCCGATAGAACGCCAGCTCGGCGTCGAACAGCTCCAGCGCCGGGTCCGGCCCGACGTCCAGGGCCAGCGCCCGGCCGACCAGCGCGGCGGCGGTGTCCAGCGCGTGCAGCTCGTACGCGCGGCGGGCCGCCCGGTGCAGCGCGGCCCGCGCCGAGGGGGCGTAGGGGGCGGTGTCCAGCCCGACCGTCCGGGCGATCTCGTGGGCCGCCCAGCGATGGTTGGCCAGCACCTCGGCCAGGTCGTACTGCCGGCCGTCGGTGAGCTGTGCCATCCAGTCGGCGGTGCGGTGGTGGCGCAGCACCCGTTCGGCCCTGGGCAGCCGCTGGTAGCAGACGTCGCGCACCAGAATGTGCCGGAACCGGTACTCGGACTGGCCGGGCATCGTCGACGTGCTCTGCTCGTACACCAGGTCGCGACGTTGCAGGCGGTCCAGCGCACGCTCCACCCACTCCACCGGCCGTCCCAACGCCATCGCCACCGGCGCGGCCCAGAACACCACGCCGACCACGGCGGCGGCCTGGAGCACCGCCCGGTCGGCCGGGTCCAGCAGGTCGAGCCGGTTGGCGATGACCGCCTGTACGGTGCGGGGCATCTCCGCGCCACCGTCGAGGTCGGGGCGCGCGGCCGAACCGACCGCGTCGAGCAGGCCGCCGTCCAGCAGCATCCGGGCGTACTCCTGGGCGTAGAGCGGGTTGCCGTCGGCGAACTCGATCAGTGGGGTACGCGAGCTGGACGGCAGCGTCAGCTGCCCGAGGAGCAGCGAGTAGAGCGTGTCGATGTCGGTGTCGTGCATCGGCGGCACCGAGATCGACATCGCGCCACTGATCGTGCCGGTCCAGGCCGGGTGCCGTTCCCGCAGCTCCGGCCGGGCGGTAGCGACGACCAGCAGCGGTACGCCGCGCGCCGACGCGCCCAACTGCTCGACGAAGGCGAGCATCGCCTGGTCGGCCCAGTGCATGTCCTCGAAGACCAGCACGGTCGGGCCGGTGGTCGCCAGGGCGAGCAGGAACCGCCGCCAGGCGGCCTCGGTCTCGCCGGGGGTGAGCCGTTCGCCCGGTACGCCGATCAGCGGCCCGAGCGCCTCGGCCAACCGGGTCGCGTGCGGGTCGGCGAGCTGCCCCAGCCGGGACCGCAGCCGCTCGCGCAGCGCGGCCGGGTCGTCGACCTCCGGCACGCCCACCCAGGTCTTCACGATGTCCGACAGGGCGGCCCAGGTGACGTTCTCGCCGAACGGCGGGCACTGCCCGACGAGCCAGGTGATCGGCGGGCCGGGCACGCTGCCGGCGTGCCGGGCCAGTTCGCGCAGCAACCGGCTCTTGCCCACACCGGCCGGGCCGAACACCGTCACCAACTGGGAGGTCCGCTCGGTCACCATCCGGTGCAGCGCGTTGACCAGCAGACCGCGCTCGTGTTCCCGATCCACCATCGGGGTCAGCTCGGCGCCGCGCGGGTCCCGGTGTGGTCGCACCTGGACGGCCAGCCAGATCCGGCTCACCGCGGACCGGCCGCGCAGGGTGACCGGTGGTTGGTCGGCGTACTCCATCTCGTGTCGGGTGGCCGACCAGGTGCTCTCGTCGACGACGACACCGCCCGGCGGGGCGAACCCCTGCAGGCGCGAGGCCGTGTTGACCACGTCTCCGGTCACGAAGGCCTGCCCACCGTCGCGGGTGGCGGAGAGGTCGACCAGGGCCTCGCCGGTCGCGATGCCGACCCGGAAGCTCAGCGGCGGCTGCGGACCGGCGGGCTGGCGGGCCAGGTTCCGCTGCAGCTCCAGGCCGGCGCGGACGCACCGCAACGCGTCGTTGTCGGTGGCCACCGGCGCGCCGAACAGCGCCATCGCCGCGTCGCCGATGTACTTCTCGACCACCCCGCCGTACTGGTGCACGATCCGGCGCACCGTGGCGAAGTAGGTCTGTTGCAGACTGCGGGCCTGCTCCGGGTCGGTCCGCTCCGCGTAGCTGGTGAAGTCCACGATGTCGACGAAGAGCACGCTGACCTGACGCCGATCCTCCTGCACCGCGACGGCGTGGTCCCGCAGCGGTTGACCGCAGCTGGTGCAGAAGTTGACCTCGGTGCTGTTGGCATGCCCGCAGTGCGCACAGTTGACCCCGAGCGGCTGGCCACACCCGCCGCAGAAGCGGTCGTCCGGCCCGGCCGCGCGTGCGCAGTGTCCACACTTGAGGTCGATGTTCAGCTCCGTGGGCGAAAGAGGTCAGTATCGCGGCCGGTCGACCCAGTCGGGTACCCGACGTGCGGGCGGGCAACGGCATCGATCGGTCGGGGTTAGTGTTCCGTACCAGGAAGTTTCATGTCAGGGAGAGTGCCGTGCAGGTACGACTGTCCGCCTCGTGGACCGATCCGGGTGGCACGCTGTGGGCGCCGGGGGACACGATCGACGTCGATGCTGTCACTCTCGCCGAACTGGAGGAGCAGGGCATGGTGGAAGAGCCTGAGGGTCAGTCGGGCGGGTCGGGGGAGACCACGACCACCTCGTCGAGCACGTCCACGGCTGGTAAGCCGACCGATCCGAAGAAGATCGGGCCGGGGCCGGGTGCGCCGCCGGCCGACAGCACGGAGAACTGAACGCCCGGGTGCGGTCGGCGGGCCATCGGTCCACCGGCCGCACCCGTCTGTCCTGCACGTTCGTTGATGCCGGTTGCCAGTGGCGGCCGGCATCAGCCGTGGGTACGGGTGGGCCGGCGCCGGGTGACGGCCGTCCAGATCGGACGCCCGACCGTCGACGAAACCGGGGCGGGCCGGTCGGTCAGCGGTCGGCCATGCCGGCGCGGCGGCGCAGCGCGGCCACGTCGGTCACCACGATCCGGCGGCCCTCGGTGCGCAGCCAGCCACGGCTGGCGAACGAGCCGATCGCCTGGTTGACGCTCTGCCGGGAACCACCGGCCATCTCGGCCAACTGACTCTGGTTGAGCTCGATCGTGATCATCGGTGCCTGGCTTTCGCCGGCCAACCGCACCAGCGTCTTCGCCACCCGACCGGGCAGGTCGAGGAAGACGTGGTCGGCGTTCTGCTCGGTGAGCCGGCGGATCAGCCCGCCCAGTGAGCGCATCACCGCGTCCAGGATGCGGGGGTTGGAGTGCACCAACTCCATGAAGGCGCCCCGCGAGAGCGCGAGCGCCGCGCAGTCCTCGATGGCCTCCGCCGAGGCGGACCGGGTGGACGCGTCGAGCAGGGAGACCTCACCGAGCACGTCCGGCGGACGGATAACCGACAGCACGGCCCGCTCGCCGGTGGGTGCGGTGCGAAAGACCGCCACCGCGCCGCGGCGCAGCACGATCAGGGACTCGCCGGGGTCGTTCTCCACGAAGAGCAGTTGGCCCTTGCGGTAGGTGCGCGGAACGGCGGCGGCGATGACACGCTGCCGTACCTCGGGCTCCAGCCCGGCGAACATCTCGACACCCGTGAGCGCGTCACCCGGCTCCGGCAGGCGAACCTCCACGGCCCAACCCCTCCCCCGGTCATGGACCACAACTCGCTCACCGGGCGAACCTGATGGGCCCCGACAAGGTGAACTGACACCGATTCGGCGTCCGGTAGCGGTACACATCAGATCATGACGGTCCGGTCGCTTGCTGTACACCCCTCGAAGCACTTCCGTGACCGTCACGAGCTGCGACGTGCCGTTCACGAGGTGTCGCCGGAGCTGGGTCGACGCCCGGACGGGCCCCGCCGGGCGCGGCCGTGCGGCGGTGGGCGAGGATGCCCGGAATGGTCTACCGCTATTTCTACGACTGCGAGTTCATCGAGGACGGGACGACCGTCGACCTCGTCTCGATCGGTGTCGTCGACGAGTACGGCCGCGAGTTCTACGCGGTCTCCACCGAGTTCGACGACTCCCGCGCCGTGCCCTGGGTCCGACGCAACGTGCTGGACAAGCTGCCCTCCCCGGCGGACCGGGCCTGGCGCTCGCGTGAGCGCATCCGCGACGACCTGTACGACTTCCTGGTCGAGCCGATCCGGGACCGGCCGGGGGAGCAGTTGGAGCTGTGGGCCTGGTTCGCCGCGTACGACCACGTGGTGCTCGCCCAGCTCTGGGGCGCGATGCCGGCGCTGCCCCGGGAGATTCCCCGCTACACCAAGGAGCTGCGGCAGCTCTGGGACGACCGGGGCCGGCCGCCCCTGCCGGACGCGGACGCGGCCCGGCACGACGCTCTGGTCGACGCCCGGCACAATCTGGCCCGCTGGCGGGCGATGACCGCCCGCTGAGCGGTGGCCGCGCCGCCGTAGGTTTGACCGGTTCTGTCCCGGGCATCGGTTCGACCAGCCGAGCCGAGGGAGATTGCCATGAGCGACCAGCCGAGCAACGCCGCGGAGGCACGCGCCCGGGTCACCGGCCTGGCCCGGGCCGCGCGGATCTGCATGCTCACCACTACCGCTCTGGACGGGCGGCAGGTGAGTCGACCGATGGGGCTCCAGGAGGCCGAGTTCGACGGCGAGCTGTGGTTCTTCGCCTACGCCGACTCGGCCAAGGTCCGCCAGATCCGGGTGAACCCGGAGGTCAACGTCGCTTTCTCCGACCAGAAGCACAACGCGTGGGTGTCGATCTCCGGCACCGCCACCGAGGGGTTCGACCGGGCCCGGGCCGAGCGGCTGTGGAACCCGCTGCTCAAGGCGTGGTTCCCCGACGGGCTGGACACGTCCGGTCTCACGCTGATCAAGGTGCACGCCAGCTCCGCCGAGTACTGGGACTCGCCGAACAGCACTGTGGTGAACCTGCTCGACTACGCGAGGGCCGCGGTCACCGGCCGGCCACCGAAGGCCGGCGAGAACCACGAGGTGACCTACTGACCGGGGGTGGGTGCCCGGGGCGCGCTGTCGTCGTACTGGCGGGCCGACTACAGTTCGCAGTGACGGCCCGCCCCGGGCCGGCAACGGCGCCGATGGTCTGACCTGACACATACCCTGGGGCATATCGGGCTTTACCTGATGCTCCAGGAGGATGAGCGGATCATGCGTATCGGCGTGCTCACCGGCGGCGGCGACTGCCCCGGTCTCAACGCGGTCATCCGGGCGGTGGTCCGCAAGGGCGTCGCCACTTACGGTCACGAGTTCGTGGGCTTCCGGGACGGCTGGAAGGGCCCGCTCGAGGGCCTGTCCCGGCCGCTGGACATCGCCGACGTCCGCGGCATCCTGCCCCGCGGCGGCACCATCCTCGGCTCGTCCCGGACCAACCCGTTCAAGATCGAGAACGGCGTCGAGCGGATCAAGGACAACCTCGCCGCCCAGGGCGTGGACGCGCTGATCGCGATCGGCGGCGAGGACACCCTCGGCGTTGCCACCAAGCTCTACGAGCTGGGCGTGCACGTCGTCGGCGTGCCGAAGACGATCGACAACGACCTCGGCGCCACCGACTACACCTTCGGCTTCGACACCGCGGTCAACATCGCGATGGAGGCCATCGACCGGCTGCACACCACAGCGGAGAGCCACCACCGCACCCTGGTCGTCGAGGTGATGGGCCGGCACGCCGGCTGGATCGCCCTGCACGCCGGCCTGGCCGGCGGCGCCAACGTGATCCTGCTGCCCGAGCGTCAGTTCGACGTCGACCAGGTGGCCGGCTACGTCGAGAAGCGCTTCCAGCACCAGTACGCCCCGATCGTCGTGGTCGCCGAGGGCGCCCAGCCGCTCGACGGCCAGATGGTCCTCGCCAACCAGGAGCTCGACTCGTTCGGCCACGTCCGCCTCGGCGGCATCGGCCAGTGGCTCGCCGAGCAGTTGGAGGCCAAGACCGGCAAGGAGGCCCGCACCGTGGTGCTGGGCCACATCCAGCGCGGTGGCACCCCGACCGCCTTCGACCGGGTGCTCGCCACCCGCCTGGGCCTGCAGGCCATCGACGCCGTCAACGACGGCGACTGGGGCAAGATGGTCGCGATGCAGAGCACCGACATCGTCCGGGTGCCCCTCGCCGAGGCCACCCGCGAGCTGAAGACCGTGCCGCTGGAGCGGTACGCCGAGGCCGAGGTCTTCTTCGGCAGCTGATCGATCGTCGGCGGCGCGGCGGGCCAGCGGGGCCGCCGCGCCGCGACCCCAGGCGAGGGGGGTACGGG
>NZ_JAGPXY010000262.1 GCF_018070325.1 Micromonospora sp. H61 | reverse complement strand
GGATGCCGGATTCGAGTGCGGCCCTGGGGCGCCTGGTTGCCCACGAGAACAGTGCCAGCGATCTGCTCGCCTTTTTGTTCGAGCGGGACCCGAACCCGCTGATTACGCTGCTCGGCCTTGATGTTGATGTTTACCGGTGTCGACGTGAGGGTAGGACGCCGGCAGGGCGTCTCGATGTCGTGGTGTACCGCGTGTCAGACGACCTGCCCGTGGCGGTGTTGGAGTTGAAGGGTGCGTCGAGCGAGCACGGCGATCAGCTCGACCGATACCAAGCCTGGGCGGCAAGGTTCGACCCGGTACCGCTGCTGTTCTACTGCACGCTCGACGGGGACGATGACATCTCACGACCTCCGTGGCGACGAATCGGGCTCGTCGCGCTGTTCGAAGCTAGGAACAGTGCGGGTGATCCG
>NZ_JAGPXY010000261.1 GCF_018070325.1 Micromonospora sp. H61 | reverse complement strand
AGATGTTCTGGTGTTGTCGGTGATGAGGAACCGGACTTGTGGCAGGGGCGAGACAGATCGCCGCCGCCGAAGGCGTGGCACTCGGAGCAGTTGGTGCGAGACAAGTCACCCGCTGGACGTGTGTTGACGTCCTCAACTAGGGCATTGTCCGGCACCAAGGGGCCACTGTTACGGCGTCTTATGCCAAGATGCCTTACTCGCGCCGGTTGTGCGATCGCTTCGGGGCGCTACCCGCCGTTCGAGGTGCCTCCGGTGGACCGCCCCCCTTGCTTGGAAGCTGTTCGTGGCGGCGTTCGCTGCGGGCGCCACGTTCGGGCCGAGGGAGCGGACGGCGTTCGAGCATTTCGGGAAGAGACATCGGCGAGCTGTTGATACTTGCCGCGTTGCTGGTCTTCGGCGCGCTGATCGGG
>NZ_JAGPXY010000260.1 GCF_018070325.1 Micromonospora sp. H61 | reverse complement strand
CTCTCGGCCCGTGACCCGCTGGCCCCGCCCGGTCCGTTCGACAAACTCCAACTCGCGCTGGTGGTCAGTGCGTTGGCCATCGACGTGCTGGTGCTGGCGGAGATCACCGGGCGCATCACCGACGAGTACGGCGGTACGCCCAACCGGGCGGCAGCGCTCGGCGAGAACGTGATCCTGCTGGTCAACCTCGCGTGGTCGGCGTGGCTGCTGCTGTCCTTCATCCGTCGGCGCACACCGTTCGCGACGCTCGAACGGTGGCAGACCGGCTACCTGCCCGTGTACGCCGCGTGGGCCTGGATCGTGGTCCTCGTCTTCCCGCCGCTGTTCAGCTTCGCCTAGGCGGTCAATTCCTCACGGCTCCACCGTGCGCTCGGCTGGCCCGCGATGTCGATCTGCCGAGGAGCGGTATACCTCGG
>NZ_JAGPXY010000041.1 GCF_018070325.1 Micromonospora sp. H61 | reverse complement strand
GTAGGCCGGGCACCCGCAGCGGCGGCACCGGGGTGCCCCGCCGGTGCACCTCCAGCGCGTCCTCCCAGCTCTGCACGGGCAGTGGCGCCCGCCCGGTGAGGGTGCGGTAGAGCAGTGCGCCGAGGGCGTACACGTCGCTCGCCGGGTCGGGAGGGCCGGCGGTCAGCCGTTCCGGGGCGAAGTAGGCGGGGGTGCCCATCAGCGGTTCGCCGGACTGGCTGTCGAGGCCGCCGAGCGCGGCGATGCCGAAGTCGAGCACCTTGGCGCCGGTGTCGGTGAGCATGACGTTGCCGGGCTTGACGTCGCGGTGCACGACGCCGATGCGGTGCGCGGCGGCCAGCGCGGCGGCGATCTGCCCGGCCACCCGGACCGCCTCCGGCCAGGGCAGCGGCCCGGTCCGCAGCCGGTCGGCCAGGTTGTGACCGTCGACGAGCTCCATCACCAGGTACGGGACCACGACGCCGCCGGCCAGGGTCGCCTCGGCGTAGTCGTACACCTGGGTCACGTGTGGGTGGGTCAGCCGGGCGGCCGCGCGGGCCTCGCGTTGGATGGTGGCCCGCAGCTGTGGGTCGGTGGCGAACTGCCCGGCGAGCACCTTGATCGCGACCGGCCGCCCGAGCACCTCGTCGTCGCCTCGCCACACCTCGGACATGCCACCGAGACCGATCCGCTCGTGCAGTACGTAGCGGTCGTGGAGGCGGAGAGTGGGCGTGAGCGGCGACATGGCTTCACCAGTCTGCCTGGCAACACCGCCCTCGACCACTCTGCGTGCCCGGACCCACACTGTTCGTCCCGTGCGTACCGGAATGGGATTGGTGCGTGTCAGGAGCAGCGCGGGGTGCCGGGCAGCGGTCGCGGTTGGATGCGGTCGGCGAGCCGGCGCAGGGCGAGGGCGGTGGCCTGCCGGGTCGGGGCGAGCAGGGCCCGGCGGGGGTGGTCGACCTGGACCGGAGCGTTCGGTCGGGCCGAGTTGACGTGCCGGTTCATGGCGTCGAGCGCGGTGATGTATCCGCTGGGAAGTTCCATGGTCAACTCCTCGGGACGGGTCCGGTGGAAGCCCGGACGACGAGTGCGGTGGGCAGCAACACGTGACCGGCCGCGGCGTCCGCGGGTGGGTCGAGCAGCAGTTCGGCGGCGATCCGGCCCTTCTCCTCGGCCGGCTGCCGGACGGTGGTGAGGCCGGCCGCGGCGGCCTCGGGGACGTCGTCGAAGCCGGTCACCGAGACGCTGGGACGATCATGGGCTGGCCGTGCGGCCAGGGCGTCCAGCACACCGAGCGCGAGGACGTCGGAGCCGGCCAGCACGGCGGTCGGCGGCGCGGGTTGGTCGAACAGCCCGGCGATGGCTGCGGCTGCCGCCGGGCGGCTGTTGCCGGGGACGTTTACCAGTGTCAGCTCGGCCCAGCCGACGCCGACCTCGGCGAAGGCGTCGGCGAACCCGCTGAGCCGGCCTCGGGTGGTCGGATGCGGCACCTGGTCGACCCCGGCCACTGTGAGCGGGCCGGCCGGCGCGTCGGGCAGCACGGAGTCGGCGAGCAGCGCCACCCGACGGTGCCCGAGCCCTGCGACGTGCGCGGCGGCGCTGCGTGCGGCGGCCCGCTCGTCGATGCCGACGAAGCGTTCGTCGGCGCTGGCGTCGTCGCGGGCGGCCGTGCTGACGAACGGCAGCCCGCGTTGGCGGATCACGTCCAACGCCCATTCCTCGTCGGCGACGCAGTAGACGCAGAACCCGTCGACGGCGGCGTTCTCCACCGCCTGTCGGGCGTCGGTCACCGCCGGGGGCAGCGGCACCAGCAGCATGCTGGTGCCGTGCCGTTCGGCCGCCGCGCCGACGCCGGCGAGGAAGCGGACCGCGAACGGGTCGGTGAAGGCGTACGACAGTTGCGAGGTGAACAGCACCCCGATCGACCCGACGAAACCTCGGCGCAGGGAGCGTGCGGTGGGGTTGGGGCCGGGGTACCCGAGTTGCCGGGCGGCGTCCAGGATCCGCTCGCGCAGGGTGGCGGAGAGCTGGTCGGGGCGGCTGTAGGCGTTGGAGACGGTGCTGCGCGAGACGCCGACGGCGTCGGCCACGGCTTGCAGTGTTGGCTTCACCGGCACCTCTCTGTATCGATCCAGTCTGTATCGATACAGAGACTAGCCGGACCGGTCGGCGTCGGTCAATACGTGGGCTGAGAGTCCGTTTGCGCGGGGCCTACGACGACGAGCGTCAGGCCGGGTAGGTGTCGTCCAGCAGCCGGCCGAGGATCTCCGCCGTACGCTCGGGCGGCTCGGCCTCGACGCAGAGCCGCTCCATGGCCACCGCGTAGTAATCCAGGTCGTCGCGCTTGTCCAGGTAGATGGCGCTGGTGAGCTGTTCGATGTAGACGATGTCCGGAAGCTCCTGGTCGCCGAAGCGCAGGATGGTGAAGGCGCCCCCGGCGGCGGCGTGGCCACCGGCGGCGAACGGGATGACCTGCAACCGGATGTGGGGCGACTTGGTCGCCTCGATGAGCGCGGTGAGCTGATCGCGCATGACCTCGGCCCCGCCGATGGGCCGGCGCAGTGCCGCCTCGTCCACCACGGCCCAGAGCTGCGGCGGGTTCTGCCGCTGGAGCAACTGCTGACGCTGCATCCGCAGCGCGACGCGCCTGTCGATCTCACCCGGACCAGCCGCGCCGTGCCCGAGCAGCACGACCGCCCGGGCGTACTCCCGGGTCTGCAGGAGGCCGGGCACGAACTGCACCTCGTAGCTGCGGATCAGCGCGGCGGCGGCCTCCAGGCCCAGGTACGACTGGAACCAGGAGGGCAGCACGTCGCCGTAGCGGTGCCACCAGCCGGGGCTGTTCGCGTCCCGCGCGAGTTTGAGCAGCGCGTCGCGTTCGTGGTCCTCGGTGACGCCGTAGAGGGTCAACAGGTCGGCGACGTCACGCTCCTTGAAGCCGACCCGACCCAGCTCCATCCGACTGATCTTGGATTCGGAGGAGCGGATCTCCCAGCCGGCGCCCTCCCGGGTCACTCCGCTGGACTCCCGGAGACGGCGCAGTTGGGCGCCGAGCAGCATGCGCAGCACGGTCGGCCCGGATGTCGGGCCACCCTCGGCGGGAACCATCGTCACGTGCGGACCTCCGGACACCGACCCACGACGGCCGGGCGCCCCGGCCCGGCCGACGTGTAAGCATGCCATGGACCGACAGTGAGGTGAACTCCTCCGCGCCGGTGAATCAGTCCCGTCACCGGGACGAGCCACCCTCGGACGGTCAGTTGATCAGGTGGTCGAAATCTCCGTCCCGCGCACCGAGAACGAAGGCGGCGATCTCATCCACCGTGTAGATGAGCGCCGGCCCTTCCGGGTGTCGCGAGTTGCGGACCGCGATGCCCGCTCCCTCGGGCAGTTCGGCCAGTTCGACGCAGTTGCCGCTGGGGTTGCTGCGGCGACTCTTCTGCCAGCTCAGCGGAGGCAACTGGTGGATCGGTACGCCATTGGGTGGCTGCTGCATGGGGGCGTCTTTCTGTTACGAGCCCGCCGGTGGCCGTGGGAGGAGCGGTGACGGCGAGGG
Source organism: Micromonospora sp. H61 (assembly GCF_018070325.1). Lineage (GTDB taxonomy): Bacteria > Actinomycetota > Actinomycetes > Mycobacteriales > Micromonosporaceae > Micromonospora > Micromonospora salmantinae. The sequence goes on along the minus strand of NZ_JAGPXY010000041.1, from coordinate 52,254 downwards.
GGTGCGGTATCGACATTGGACGGTTCTGCACGTGCATCTGCTATTGCATCTGCATCCGACGGCGAGCATGATAACGCACATGATCGGTGCCCATCCGTTCACTTTGAGTTACCCCCACACGGGCAACGATCAGGCAAAACTGGGCCCGACGCGGCGTGCCGCGTCAACCGAAGGCTGGAGGCGGTCGCGGCGATGGGAGGGTTCGTGCCGGATCCGATGAGTGTCGCCTCCGGCGTCTGCGCGGCGGGCGCGCTGCTCTCCTCGTGGCAACTTCGCCGACGGGCGGTGCGCGCCGAGGCCGAGATCGGTCACCTCCAGGCCGAACTGGCCGCCGAACGGCACGCCGCCAGTCACGACCCGCTCACCGGGCTGCCCAACCGCCGCGCCTTCTACCGCCTGGCAGCCGCCCTGCTCACCGACGCCGCCGGCCAGCCGCTGATCGCCGTGGTGCTCGATCTGGACGACTTCAAGCAGATCAACGACCGGTACGGGCACGCCGCCGGCGACCAGGTGCTGATCAGTGTTGCCGAACGCCTCGCCGGCTTCGCCGGGGACAACCTCGTGGCGCGCCTCGGCGGCGACGAGTTCGCCGGGCTGCTCTCCAGCCCCACCGTCGACCGGCGCTGGATCGAGCACTCGACCCGCCGGCTCAGCGAGACCGTCGCCGCGCCGATCCGGCTGAGCGCGTGCAGCGTCCGGGTCACCGCGTCCGTCGGGCTCGCCCCGGTGACCGGCCCGGCCCAGCTCACCGACGCGCTCAGCCGCGCCGACGCGGCCATGTACCAGGCGAAGAGCCTCGGTGGCGCCCGATCGCCCCGCCAACTGGTCGACAGCGCGTTCCTCGGCGAGCGCTGACCGTTCAGCTCCGCCCTTCTTCGTGGCTACCCGCTACGGACAGCCCGCGCCTCTGGGTCGAGACCGCGCACCGCCGCGTCGGCGAGGGTGACCAGACCCGCCGGTGACACCAGCCCTCGCACGATCCGCGCCGCCCGCTCCCGGTCGGCCGCCTCGGCGTCGAGGTCCAATGCCTGGCGGGTCCAGTCGCTGAGGTCGTCGAGCGCGCGAACCGCGAGGAACCAGGCCAGGCGCACCGGGTCGACGTCGATCCTGCCGTAGCCGGCGAGCGCCGCCTGCTGCTGCTCGGCACTGATCGGCGCGAAGGCGAGCACTCCACCGAGGACGAACATGAGGTCGCACTCGGGCGGGGCGAGCACAGCGTCGTCCCAGTCGATCAACCACACGTGCCCGTCCGTGCCGAGCAGCAGGTTGCCCAGGTGCGGGTCGCCGTGGCAGACGACATTCGGGCCGGGCCGGTCGCGCTGGTCGACGGCGCGGCGCTCGACCTCGCGAATCAGCACCCCCAGCCGGTCGGCCACCGTGGACCACACCCCCGCCAGCTCCATTACCAGCGGGTCCGCGAGGTCGGCCCGGTCCGGATCGCGCAGCAGCGCGGCCACCGCGCGGGTCGCGGTCACGATCGAGGGGTACGCGGCACCGCCCGCCGGTAGCAGCCGGCTCAGCTCGTCGGTCACCGGCACCTCGTGCACGGCGGCCAGCACCTCGCCGTACGCGCGCCAGTGCGCGCCGGTCATCGGGCCGTCGAGCGCCCGCTGGTCGGAGACCCACGGCACCACCGAGAGGCGGCGGCCGTCGTGGTCGATCGACAGCCGTCCGCCGTCGGCCCGCAGCGGCGCGGCGATGCCCGGCACCCCCTGTTCGGCCAGGTACGCCGTCACGACCAGGCCGGCCGGGGTGCCGCCACCGCTCAGCTTGACCGCGTACCGAGAGCCGCCGACGGCCTGAGCGAGCCACAGTCGGGCGTGCTGGTCCGCGCCGGAGGTGACCGGCTCCATCGTGGACAGGTGCAGGCCGAAGCCCGTCCGTACCTGTTCGGCCACCTGCCGTGCGACGTTCGGCACCATGCGGACACCATGCCAGCGCTCCGGCCGTCGACCCAGCGGTTTTGCCGGTCGCCGGGGTGTTCTGAGACGTCCTAGCCGGGTATGGCAGGCCAGTACCCGAACACGACCGCCGAGAGGAACCGACGTGGCGACCATCAGCGCCCTCGTACTCAACTGCACCCTCAAGCCGTCACCGACGCCGTCGAGCGCCGAGCAGCTCGGTCGGGAAGTGCTCGCCGAGCTGGCCGTGCAGGGCGTGGAGGGCGAGATGATCCGCGTCGTCGATCACGACGTGCGTTTCGGGGTGTCCACGGACGAGGGCGATGGCGACGGTTGGCCGGCGATCCGCGGCAAGCTGATGGCCGCCCAGGTGCTGATCATCGCCACGCCGATCTGGCTCGGCCAGCCCTCCAGCGTCTGCAAGATGGTCCTCGAACGCCTCGACGCCGAACTCTCCGAGACCGACGCCGACGGCCGGCTCCTCACCTACGGCAAGGTGGCCGGTGTCGCCGTGGTCGGCAACGAGGACGGCGCCCACCACACCATCGGCGAGGTGCAGCAGGCGCTCAACGAGGTCGGTTTCACCATTGCCGCCGCCGCCGCGACCTACTGGGTCGGTGAGGCACTGCAGACCGTGGACTACCGCGACGCCGGCCCCAAGCCCGACACCACCGGCCGCACCACGAAGGCCCTGGCGCTCAACACCGCGCACCTGGCCCGACTCCTCGCCGACCAGCCGTACCCGCCGCCGGACGCGAAAGGCGCGGCAGTCGACCCGAGCCGCGAATAGACCTCACCGCCAGATGCGTCGCTGCCCGGGCTTCCCCACCGCCGGGGCAGCCCCCGGCGCACGGCTCGTTACCGATCCGCGCCAGCCGTGGCCGGCGCGGTCAGCGCCAGCCGTAGCCGGCGCGCAACGCCTGCCCGACGCGGTCGAACCGGGGCCGATCCAACACGGCGCCCTCCCGGCGGATGCTGTCCTCGCGCATGGTGAGCACCCGGTCCAGCCGGACCCAGCTCGGCCGGTTGTCGCGGTCCCACTCGCCCGGCCCGAGCGCGAACCAGTGCCGCTGCCCGTGCCGCTCGCTCTGGCTCGACAGCATCAGCCCGAACAGGGTCCGGCTGTGCCGCCCGACGACAAGCACCGGCCGGTCCTTGCCCTGGCGGGGGTCGTCCTCGTACGGCACCCACGTCCAGACGATCTCGCCCGGGTCGGCCTGACCGTCCCGCTCCGGAGCGTAGGTCAGCTCCCGACGCTGCAAAGCGCTCACCTGACGGCGGCGGGCCACCTGCGCGGGCGCCGGCCCGGTACGCCGGGGCGACGGGATCACCGCACCGACCCGGGAGATACGCGCCGCGACATTCCTCAACAGACCAGCCACGGCGGGCAGCCTACCCGCTGCCGAAGGGGGCGGTACGACAGACTGGCTCCATGAACGAGCTGCCCCGTGACCTGCCGATCCTGGAGCGACGCGCGGTGCGGGTGGTGGTCACCGACGGCACCGACCGGGTGTTGCTGTTCCACACCCGCGACCCGGACCACGCCCGGCTGGGCACCTGGTGGGAGCTGCCGGGCGGTGGCATGGATCCCGGTGAGACCTATCGCGACACGGCGGTGCGGGAGCTGCGGGAAGAGACCGGCATCGTGATCAGCGCCGACCAGGTTGGTGCGCCGAACTGGCGGCGGCGGGCGAGTTTCCTGCACCGCCAGTTCCGGCACGTCCAGGACGAGGTTGTCGTCGCCGTACGGCTGACCGGCCCCGGCCCGGACGTGGACGAGGCGCACCGGCTCGACTACGAGCGGGAGGACTACTTCAGCTTCCGCTGGTGGCCGTTGCCGGCGGTGATGGCCAGTAGGGAACGGTTCTACCCCGGGCAGCTCCCCCGGCTGATCAGCCCCTTTCTCACCGGCACGGAGATCGACGAGCCGTTCGAGCTGTGGTCGTGAGCCGGGCCGGCGGGCAGAGTGGGGACATGAGGACCGATCTGCACGGGCCGCTCTCCGCGTACGCCGCGCGGCTGCACGCCACAGCCGGCGACCGACACCACGTCGCCTCCCCGCTCGGCGCCTGGCTGCTGCTCGCGGTCGCTGCCACGACGGCCGACAGCGATCCGGCCGTAGTGGACAGAGCCGCCGCGGAGCTGGTGCAGGCGCTGGGCACCGACCTGCCGAGCGCGGCCGAGTTCGCCCGAACCCTGTTGGACGCGCCGCACCCGCTGGTCGGGTCCGCCACCGCGCTCTGGCACCGAACGGGGCAGGGCGACGACGGGCCGGCGGCGTGGCGGGCCGCGCTGCCCAGCACGACCGAGGTCGGCGTCCTGCCCGATCAGGCCGGGTTGGACGCCTGGGCGCGCGAGCACACCCTCGGCCTGATCGAGACGTTTCCCCTGCGGGTCGGGCCGGACGTGGTGCTGGCCCTGGCCAGCGCATTCGCCACCCGGGTGTCCTGGGCGACCCCGTTCGACGTCGCCGACGCACGCGCGCTCGGCGGGGGCAGCCCGTGGGCCGGTCAACTGCGGCAAGCACTGCGCAGCCCGAGCCAGGGCCACCGCTGCGCCATCGTTTCCACCGCGCGGGCCGGTGACGTGATCGTGCACGCCGCACCGGCCCGGACGACCGACGGCGCGGGGCTGGTTGTCCTCTCGGTGGCCGCCGCACCGCAGGTGCCACCGGCCGAGGTGCTGGCCATCGCGTACGACCTCAGCGCCGGCGCGGCCGATGGCGCGCAACCGACGGGCAGCCGCTCGCTGTTCGACCTGCCGCTCGGCGAGACTCCGCTGTGGACGCTGACCGAGGAGCGGGTACGCACCCGGGCCCGCGACGGTCGCGAAGAGCGGCACACCGCCGTCCTCCCCTGCTGGTCGGCCCGGAGCGACCACGACCTGACCGCCCCGGCGCTCGGCTTTCCGGCCGTGGCGGCCACGCTGGCGACAGCGATGGCGTTGCCGGTGGAGCGCTTCGAGGCACGGCAGACGGCGGTGGCCCGGTTCGACAGGTACGGCTTCGAGGCGGCGGCCGTGACCGCCATGTTCGGGTTGACCAGCCTGCCACCGGAGGGGGTGGCACGCACCGCCGAGCTGCGCTTCGGCCACCCGTACGCGGTGGTGGCCGTCGCCACCGATGCCGGGGCCGAGGGCGTCACCGGCCCGTGGCACGGGGTGCCGGTCTTCTCCGCCTGGGTGGCCGAGCCCGAGGAGGTGTCCGAGGCGTGAGTTACCTCGCGGAGGAGCAGGTGGCCGGGGTGCTCGGGCGGCCTACTCGCTGATCACGGCGAACGCCTACGACCCGACGGGTCAGGACGGCCACTTCGCCTGGTGCGTGGCGGCCCTCAACCGGGCTGACGTCACCTGGGCACTCCTGGACTGACCCCGCCGGGCCGGGTCAGAACCCGCCGTCGCGCGGCAGCCGCGCCACCATCTCCCGGAACTCCCGCACCGTCATCGCCGTGCGCAACGTGGCGAAGACGGCACCGGTTCCGGCCCGGGCGGTGGCCGGGTCGACCCCGGCACGCTGTTCCACCCGACGAAGGAACTCCGTCGGGCCGGCCTCCATCGGGGTCGCGCCGGCACCGCCGACCTCCAGGCCCACCCCGCTGGTCAAGCCATCGGCCCCGGCATCCGGGCCGAGGGCGCCGGCCGCATCCGGGGCTGGGAGGGCCGTCCCGGCCGGATCCGGGGCCGGGCCGCTCAGGTAGCCGTCGACCTCGTTCGGAAGGTGCCCGACGAGGTCGCCGGGCGCGCCGCCGGTCACCCGCTCGGCCAACGTCTGCAGCACGGCGCGGGCGAGCGCGGCGGCCTCCTCGGCCGGCAGGCCGGACCGTTGGGACACCGCGTCGATGAAGTACGGGAACCCGTCGCCGTCGGTCACGCTCGGCCGGTTACCCCTGGCCGGCCGCGACAAACTGCCGCTAGGCCAGCAGACCCTCGGCCAGCAGGTGGTCGAAGATGATCTGGTCGACCGGCGAGGTGCGGTGTCGGTCCGCGTACCCGAGCCAGGCCATCTCGGCGATCTCGCTGGCCGGCCGCAGCTGTCCCCGGTAGTCGGCCCGGTAGCAGGTCATCCGCACGGTGATGCCGGTCGTGTGGCCGTGCGCCTGGGCGGTGAAGGTGCCCAGCCGCACGGCACCGGGCACGTCGACCTCGACGCTCAACTCCTCGTCGATCTCCCGACGCAGGGTCTCCAGGTCGGTTTCGCCCGGCTCGCGCTTTCCGCCCGGCAGGTACCAGACGTCCTTGCCCACCGACCGGGTGCTCAGCACCCGACCGTCCTCGACGAGGATCCAGGCCACCTTGTCGATCTCGCGCACGATGCTCCTTACCGCCGCCGGGACCGGGGACGCTACCACCCGGCAGCGTGCTCAGTCGGCGAGCAGGTCGAGCAGCAGCGCAGCGGTCCAGCTGAACGCCGGTGAGCCCAGCCCGGCGCCGGTGTCCGGGTGGAAGTACTCGTGGCAGCCGGCTCCGGCGACCAGACCGATCATCGAGCGGCGCAGCCCGGCGGCCAGCTCCGGGTGCCCGTGCCCGAGCAGCCCACGCCGGACCAGCCAGCCGATGTTGAGCCAGCTCGGCCCGCGCCAGTACCGCAGCGGCTCGAAGTCGGGTGCGGTGCGGTCGTAGGTGGGCAACGGCCGGTCCATCCGACGGGCCACCCCGAAGCGCGCCGACCGGGCCTCGACGACCAGCGCGTCGGCGTGCCGGGCCGGCAGGTCGGGCAGGATCAGGGGGGTCAGCCCGAGCACGGTACGGGCGCTCACCAGGCGGTCGGTGCGCAGGTCACGCGGCTGGAACGTGCCGGTGTTCCGGTCGTACAACCGGCGGAGGAGAGCTTCGGTGATGCGGGTCGCTCGGGCCCGGTGCGGCCCGGGGTCGTCGCCGACGAGCGCGGCGATCTCGGCGAGGGCGTGTTCGGCGGCCCCGAACGCCGCGTTGAACAACGGGCACTCCACCAGGAAGGGGTGACCGGCGGCGAGGTCGCGGTCGGAGTAGCCGCGCTCGCGGTAGGCGGCGACGATCGCCAGGTAGCGCGCGTAGTCCAGGTCCGTGGGGCGGTGCGCGGCGTCGGCGTGCGTGGTGTCGTGCCGACGGTACGCGCGCATGACTGCCGCCTCGGCCGGCACGGCGGCCATCGGCTCGTCCCACGCCGGGCTGTTGTCCAACCCGGACTCCCACGGGTGCACGATGCAGACCAGTCCGTCACCGGCCACGTCCCGCCGCTCGGCCAGGTAGCGCTGTTGGGCAACCAGCGCGGGATAGAGCCCGCGCAGCGCGGCCAGCCCGGTGGGGTCGGGCGTCCGCCGGTACGCCAGCAACGCGGCGAGCGCGTGCACCGGCGGCTGGACCAGGCCGGAGGTGGCCACCGTCGGTGCTCCCGGCACGTCGGCCGAACGCCACATCTCCGGCCCCGGGAAGTACGCGCCGACCCGCAGCGCCGGGTTGAACACGATGTGCGGCACCCGTCCGTCGGCCCACTGCGCCCGGAACAGGCTCGCCAGCTCCCGCCAGGCACGCTCGGGGCGGACCTGGGCCAACCCGATCGCGATGAACGCGGAGTCCCAGCTCCACTGGTGCGGGTAGAGCGTGCGCGAGGGCACCGTGTGGTCGTGTTCCCAGTTCGCGTCGAGCGTGTCGACAGCGAGTCGACGCAGCCCGGCCGCGTCGGCCGGGCCGGTGCCGGCGGCGTCGGCGCGCGTCGCTGCGGCGTCGACGGGCACGCCGACGCTGGTCGGCTCGGCATCGGAGCGCGCGCCGGCGCTGGTCAGCCTTGCGTCGGCGGTCACGCGGCGGCCCGCCGGGGCAGCGCGTGTCGCAGCACCGTGGCGGCCTGTTGCAGGGCCCGGACCGGGTCGCCGCGGAGCCGGCACTCCAGGGCCAGCCAGCCCCGGTAGTCCAGCTCCAGCAGGGTACGCACCAGCGCCGGCCAGTCCAGGTGCCCGGCGCCGGGCTGGTACCGGTTGGAGTCGCTGACCTGTACGTGCCCGAGGTACGGCGCGGCGGCGCGCAGCGCGCGGTGCACGTCGTCCTCCTCGATGTTCATGTGGAAGGTGTCGGCGACCACCCGGACCGACGGCAGCCCGAGCGCGGCGCAGAGCGCCACCGCCTGGTCGAGACGGTTGACCATGTGGTCCTCGTACCGGTTGAGGGGTTCCAGGAAGAGGGTGACCCCCTCGGCCCGGGCGTGCTCGCCCAGCTCGCCGAGGGCGTCGAGGAGCACCTGCCGGTCGCCGTCCGGGGCCCGGGGCGGCTCGAACGGCGGCAGGCGTCGGGAGAACATCCCCCAGGCGGCCGGGGTCATCACCCCGACGCCGCCCAGCTCGGCGATCACCGAGAGCTGGGAGCGCAGGTTGCGGACGGCGTCGGCGGACCGGGCGGGGTCGAAGTCGCCGATGAAGTGGTCCATCTCGACGCAGACGGTGGGCATCACCACCCCGGCGGCGCGGGCCCGGCGTAGTTCGGGCAACCGGCGGGCGAACGCCAGATCGCCGCGGCCGCGTAGCTCGATGCCCTGGTAGCCGAGGGCGGCCGCGAGGGCGTACTTCTGGATCAGGTTGGTGCCCGGCAGGAGTTGTTCCTGACAGGCCAGCGCGATGGTGGTCATGAGAACCTCAGCACGACTTGGAGGACGTCACCGGCGCCGCGGTCGAGCAGCGCGAGGGCGTCGGCGACCGCGCTGGCGTCGACGATGTGGCTGACCAGCGGCAGCGGGTCGACGCTGCGGTCGGCCACCAGGTCCATGAAGGTCTGCGCGACCCGGTCTCCGGTCCACCGACCGGCCATGCTCGGCGCGGGGGTGGGCCCGGAGACCTGGGCGGCCACCAACTGGATGCGGTTGTGGTGGAACTCCTCGCCGAGGCCGAGCGCCTCGGCCTGGCCCTGGTAGAAACCGGCGGCCACGACCCGGCCGGCGTGCGCGGTGGAGCGGATCGCCTCGTGCAGCGCCGGGTACGCGCCGGACAACTCCAGGCAGACATCGGCCCCCCGGCCGTCGGTGGCCTGGCGCAGCACGGCGGCGGCGGAGGTGACAGTGGCATCCACAGTGGATCGCGCACCGTATCGGGCGGCGTGCTCCAGCCGGCCGGGAACCGGGTCGACGGCCACCACCCGGGCCCCGGAGAGCACCGCGAGCCGGGTCGCGAGCAGCCCGATGACACCCTGGCCGAAGACGCCGACCCAGTCGCCGAGGTGCAGGTCGCCGGCGAGCACGGCGGTCAGCGCGATGGCGCCGGGGCGGGCGAAGACCGCGGCGAGCGGATCCAGCCCGGTGGGGAGCGCGCGGACCGCGTCGGCGGCGAGCACGGCCTCGGCCCGGTGCCCCCAGATGCCCCAGACGAGCTGCCCGGGATGCCGGTCGGTGACCTCCGGCGCGACCTCGATGACCTCCCCGACCTCTTCGTAGCCGAAGCCGATCAACGGGTAGGGCACCGGCGTCTGTCGGGGGACGAACATCCGGGCGGCGTCGTCCCAGTCCTTGCTGAGCCGGGGATTGCTGCCCCGGTAGAGGGTCAGCTCGGTGCCGGCGGAGATGCCCGAGTAACAGGTGCGGACTCGGACCTGGCCGGGGCCGAGCGGATCCGGCGGGCAGGGCTCGAGGCTGATGCGTCGAGGACCGGCGAGAGAGACCACCCAGTTGCCCATGTGTCACATCCCGGTAGCACTGGGCTCCAGGATAGCAAAAAATCGCGATATGTCTTGCTATTGATCAATCGAAGGTGTTGGATCCTTCTTGTACCCTTCGAGAGGAGTGCCATCGATGTCAGCACCTCCGAGGCGGATACTCGCCACCACCCTGATCCTGGCACTGACCACGTCCACCCTGCTGGCCTGCGGCGACGACGAACCCGACAGCAACAGCAAGAAGATCACCGTCTGGAGCCTGGAGGACGTGGCCGACCGGGTCACCGCCACCAAGGCGATCATCGCCGACTTCACCGCCAAGACCGGGATCCAGGTCGATCTCGTGACCGTCAACGAGGACCAGTTCCCCTCCCTGATCGCCGCCAACGCCGCCGCCGGCGACCTGCCCGACGTGGTCGGTTCGGTCTCCCTCGCCGGCATCCGTACGCTCGCCGGCAACGAGCTGCTGCACGCCTCGGCGAACGCGGAGGTCGTCGACAAGCTGGGCAAGCAGACGTTCTCCCCCCGAGCGCTGGAGCTCACCTCCGACGACGGCAAACAGCTCTCCGTGCCCAGCGACGGCTGGGGGCAGCTGCTCGTCTACCGCAAGGACCTGTTCGCCGCGGCCGGCCTACCCGCCCCCGACACGTACGAGCGGATCACCGCCGCCGCGGCCCGACTGAACACCGGCGGCGTCGCGGGCATCACCGCGGCGACCGCCCCCAGCGACGTGTTCACCCAGCAGACCTTCGAGCACCTGGCGCTGGCCAACGGCTGCCAGCTCACCGACGACTCGGGGAAGGTGACACTGGATTCACCCCAGTGCGTCGAGGCGTTCCGCTTCTACGGTGACCTGATCCGCACCAGCTCGGTGAAGGGCGCGCAGGACGTGGACACCACCCGGGCCACCTACTTCGCGGGTAAGGCGGCCATGGTGATCTGGTCACCGTTCATCCTCGACGAGCTCGCCGGTCTGCGCAACGACGCCAAGCCGACCTGCCCCCAGTGCCAGGCCGACCCGGCGTTCCTCGCGAAGAACAGCGGGTTCGTCACCGCGATCAAGGGCCCGAACGGCGCCGAACCGGCCCAGTACGGCGAGATCAGCTCGTGGGCGGTTCTCGACGGCGCGGTGACCGACCCGGCGAAGTCCTTCGTGGAGTACATGCTCGGTGACGGCTACCCGCGCTGGTTCGGCATGTCCCCCGAGGGCCGCTTCCCGGTGCGCAAGGGCACCCCCGCCGAGCCGGAGGCGTACCTGACCGCCTGGAACACCAGCCAGGCGGGTGTGGACGCGAAGAAGCCCCTCACCGACGTGTACGGCGAAGAGGTACTGGCCACGCTGCGCCGCAGCCCGGACACCTTCGGGCGCTGGGGGCTCACCCAGGGGCAGGGCAAACTCGTCGGCGCCATGCTCGGCGAGTTGCCGGTGCCCAAGGTGCTGGGCGACCTCGTCTCCGGCAAGTCCGACGCGGCGGCCGCCGCCAACCGCGCCACGAAGGACGTGGACGCCATCAAGGCGGGCGTCAATTGACCACCACCGCGCCCGGCCCCGGCCGCTCCCCCACCAGGGAGCGGTCGGCGCCACCCCGGCGCCGACCGTTGACCCTGCGCCGCCGCGAATCCCGGGCCGGGCTCGCGCTTGTCGCACCGACCCTGCTCGTCACCATCGCGGTCATCGGCATCCCGATCGTGTGGACAGTGGTGCTCGCCTTCCAGCGGGTCCGGCTGGCCACGCTGCGCAAGACCGGTCTGTTCGGCGAGTTCACAATGGACAACATCGACCGGGTGCTGCACACCCCCGGCTTCGCCGAGACGCTGTGGGTCACGCTGATCTACAGCATCGGCGGCACCGTCGGGTCGATCCTGCTCGGCCTGGTGGCCGCGCTGGTCGTCCGCCGACCGTTTCGGGGTCGCACCCTGGTCCGGGCGTCCATGCTGCTGCCGTACGTGGCACCGGTGGTCGCCGTGACGTTCGTCTGGCAGGTGATGCTCGACCCACAGCTCGGCATCGTCAACGCCTGGGGTCAACGCCTGCTCGGCTGGGACGCCCCGGTGCCGTTCCTCACCCAGGAGTCGACAGCGCTGGCCACGGTGATCGTCTTCGAGGCGTGGCGGTACTTCCCGTTCGCGTTCCTGTTCCTGCTGGCCCGGCTCCAGGCGGTGCCCGGCGAGTTGGAGGAGGCCGCCCGGGTCGACGGCGCCACCCCCACCCAGCGGTTCCGGCACATCCTGCTGCCGCAGCTGCTGCCGGTGATCGCCCTGCTGGGCGTGCTGCGCTTCATCATGACGTTCAACAAGTTCGACGACGTCTACCTGCTCACCGGCGGTGCCGCCGGCACCGAGGTGGTCAGCGTGCGGGTGTACGAGTTCCTCACCGCCCGTACCGACATCGGGGCCGCGGCCGCCCAGGCGGTCGTGCTGGCCGTGGTACTCATCGTGTTCGTGCTGATCTATCTGCGCTTCTTCGGACGGAGGGTGGGCTGATGGACCGGGACGTGGTCGAGACGGTGAGCCTGCGCTGGCTGCGCCGCCTGGTGATCGCCGTGTTCCTGGTGATCACGGTCTTCCCCTTCTACTACATGCTGGTGCTCTCGGTGCGCCCCATCGAGCGGCTGCTGCTCGACCCCGGGGCGCTGGTGGTCGGCTTCGGTGAGCTGACCGTGGCCACGTACGCCGAGGTACTCAAGGCCACCGACGACGGCGGCCAGGGTTTCCTCACCTTCATCCGCAACAGCGGGCTGGTCGCCGTCGCGGCGACAGTGCTCACTCTCCTGGTCGCGATCCCCGGCGCGTACGCGGTGGCCCGGCTACGGTTCTTCGGCCGGAGGCAGGTGGACTTCCTGTTCCTGGCGGTCTACCTGTTTCCGTCGATCGTCATCGCGATCCCGCTGTTCGTGGTCTTCACCCGCGCCGGGCTGCGCGGCTCGCTGTTCGGTCTGGTGCTGGTCTACATCTCGCAGACGTTGCCGGTGTCGGTCTACATGCTGAAGAACTACTTCGAGACCATCCCGGTCAGCCTGGAGGAGTCCGCCGCCATCGACGGCGCCGGCCGACTCGGCATCATCCGTCGTGTCAGCCTGCCCCTGGCGATGCCGTCGATCATGGCGGTCGCGCTCTACGACTTCATGATCGCCTGGAACGAGTTCCTCTTCGCCCTGCTGTTCCTGGTCGACAAACCCAACCGGTGGACGGTGTCGCTGGGGTTGTCCCTGCTCGCCGACGGGGTGGAGGTTCCCAAGACCGTGCTGATGGCCGGCTCGGTCGTGCTCACCCTGCCCATCGTGATCCTCTTCTTCGCCAGCGAACGGCTGCTCACCGAGGGGCTGACCAGCGGCGCGGAGAAGGGATGATGGTCTCGTCCGGGTCGCCCGCCCGGCCCCCACCGGCCCGGATACGGTGGCCTCATGGCCAACCCGACCCGCTGGGCGACCGACACCGGTCCCGAGCACTCACAGTGGTATATCGACCGGTTCCGCAAGCTCGTGGCCGAGGGCGCGGACCTCGCCGGCGAGGCCCGACTGGTGGACGCCCTCGTCGCGCCCGGCTCCCGCATTCTCGACGCCGGCAGCGGCACCGGCCGCGTCGGTGCCGCACTGGCCGAGCGGGGCCACACGGTGGTCGGGGTGGACGCCGACCCCGCGCTGGTGGATGCCGCCCGCGCCGACTATCCCGGCCCGACGTGGCTGGTCGCCGACCTCGCCGAACTGGATCTGCCGGCGCTGGGTGAGGCCGAGCCGTTCGACGCGGCGGTGCTGGCCGGCAACGTGCTCGCCTTCGTCGCCGTCGGCACCGAACCGGAGGTGCTGCGCCGGGTGGCAGCGCACCTGCGACCCGACGGCGTGCTGACAGTGGGCTTCGGCACCGAGCGCGGCTACCCACTGACCGCCTTCGACGCCGACGCGGTGGCCGCCGGGCTGCGCGTGGAGCAGCGCTTCGCCACCTGGGACCTGCGCCCGTGGCGCGACGACGCCCCGTTCGCGGTCACCGTCCTGCGCCGCCCGCCACACTGACACCGCCTGCCACGCGTTGCTCCCGCGGCCCCACCCTCACCGCCGCAGCTTTGGGCGGATCAGTCTGGGGCGGCGACGGCGCGGGCGGCGGCCGGGTCGAGGGTGGCGCCGGCGGGCACCAGGCTGACCAGCCCGGCCGGTAGCCGCACCGGCCGCACGCCGCGGTAACCCAGCATCGGGAGCACCTCCCGGTCGGCCAACACGTACCGTCGGCCCAGGTCGGTGACAACGGAGACCGCGCCGCCGGTCGCGCCGGGCGCCGCGACGGCCTCGACCACCGCGCCGCGGCCCGGCTCCACCACCACGTGGTCGGCCAGCACCGCGCCGCCGGTGGGCGCGGTGCGGGGCACGGCCGTCAGGTCCCGCGGCGGTACGCCCCAGCGCACCTCACCAACCCCGCCGTCGTCGCCGATGCGGGTGCAGAGCGCCCCGCCGTCGCCGGCCGCGAGCCGGGGCGGGGTCGGTGGCGGGGCGTTCGGGCCGGTCGGGGCGAGATCCGGCACCGTGGGCAGGGCGGCGAACCGACCCAACGTCATCGGCTCCGGCTCGACCTGCCCGGTGCGGGCCAGCAACAACCCCGCCTGCAACTCGGTGATGCCGGCCAGGCCGGCGTCGAGCGCTACCGCGTACTGCCGGCCGCCACCGGAGTTGCTCACCAGGTAGACGGTGCCGATCGCCGCACCCGGCACCCGGGTGGCGGGCCGACCCAACGCGGGCGGATCGAGTGGGGCGAGGTCGGTGCCGGCGGGCAGCGAGTTGAGCAGCGCCGGCGCCACCCGAACCGCCTGGGCGCGGGTGGTGGCGAGCGCCGCCAGCACCCGGCTGGGATCACGGACGAGGTAGCGGCGCTGGTGCCAGACCAGGTGCAGCCCGCCGTCGGGGTGGCGCAGCAGCAGCGCGTCGTCGCCCAACGGCCGACCGCCGTCGGGCTCGGTGCCGATCAGCAACGCGGAGCGGGGCGCCTCGACGCCCGCGCCGGCCGGGACCGTCGAGCAGACCGTCCACGCCGTGGCGGCCAGCCGGCCCGGGGCGGGCAGCGAGTCGGGTGCGTCGGCGATGCCCAACGGCAGCCCGCGCGGCACCCCGTCGATCGTGCGTCGGGACACCAGGACGGTCTTCGAACGGTCCGCACCGACGATGAGCAGCGCCGAGGCGTAGTTGAGCACCGGGTGCAGCTTCTGCTCGCGGTAGACGAACCGGGCGCCGGACTCCTTCTCCACGATCACCGCGCCCGGGTCGCGCCACCCCTTGCCACCACCGGCGAACAGGCCGTAGAGGGCGAAACCACCGAGCCCGATCGCCGCGACCAGGACGCTGGCCAGGCCGGCGCCGGCCAGCCGCCGAAACGGCGACTGGGCGGGGTCGGTCTCCCGCATCACCAGGGCGGCGACCGCCCGCTGGACGCTGAACTGGTAGGAGTGCAGCTGGTCCTGCCGCGACGGCATGAGTCACCTCCGGTGGATCGGCCGGGCACAGGATATGCGCTGCGTCGATCTCCTGCGGACCCTGCGTGGCCGCCCGTCGCGGGGCAACCGCTACCATCCGTGGACGAATCCGGCGGCGAGAGGGCACCCGTGGGCGCGCGTTTCGAAGAGCTGGCCTGGCGGGAGACCCCGATCGGCGCGATCAGCCTGCGCCGACGCCGGGACCCGGCACTCCAGGTCGAGGTGTACGAGGTCAAGCTCGACGACGAGTACCTGATGTCCAGCCTCTTCCCGGTCGCGGAGATCGAGCTGGCCCGGCTCGGCCTCGCCGAGGTGGCCGGTGACTCGCTCGACGTGGTGGTGGGCGGTCTCGGGCTGGGCTACACCGCCTGCGCGGCGCTGGGCGACCCCCGGGTGCGCTCACTGCTCGTGGTGGAGGCGATCGAGGACGTGATCGACTGGCACCAGCGAGGGCTGCTGCCGTTCGCGGCGGGGCTCGCCGAGGACCCCCGGACCCGCTTCGTGCAGGCCGACTTCTTCGCGGCGGTGGCCGGTGACACCGGTTTCGACGCCGAGGTGCCCGGCCGGCGGTTCGACGCGGTGCTGCTCGACGTCGACCACTCCCCGCGCAACGTCCTGCACCCGAGCCACGCGGCGTTCTACCCGCCGGCCGGGTTGCGTCGCCTGGCCGCCCTGCTACGCCCCGAGGGCGTCTTCGCGCTCTGGTCGGACGACCCGCCGGACGCCGAGTTCACCGCCGCGCTCACCGAGGTGTTCGCGAGCGTACGCGCGCATGTCGTGCCGTTCGCGAATCCGCTGACCGGCGGGGAGTCGGCGAACACCGTCTACGTGGCGCGTACCGGCTCCTGATCGACTTCGGTAGGCCGCGCCCGCATGGTGTCGGCCGGACGGGGAACGAGAAGCCGGGGCCGGCCGCACCAGGCGCGGCCGGTTACGGGAGGTCGACATGCGTGCACTGCTCTGGGTTGTCGGCGTGGTCGCCGGCGTGCTGATCCTGCTCGGGTTGATCCTCGAGGCGGTCCGCTGGCTGATCATCATCGGCGTGATCGCGCTGGTGATCGTGATCGTCTGGGGCGTCGTCAAGGGGCGGCAGGCCGTGAGCCACCGGTCCCGTCGACGGTGACGGGCGGCGGGACCGGTCAGAACCAGTCCGGGCGCATGTCGAGCGTGGTTCGGTCCCGGCTCTCCAGCAGGTCGAACTGCGGGCCGGTCCTGGGCAACTCGACGGCGAAGAAGTAGCGGGCGGCCTGCCGCTTGCCGGCGTGGAACCCGTCGCCGGCCCCCTCCGCCGGCAGCGCCAGCACCTGCTCCAACCACATCCACGCGATCACCACGTGCCCGACGGCCTCCAGGTAGGCGCTGGCGTTGGCCAGCGCGAGCACCGGGTCACCGTCGGCCCACAGTCGACGGGTGACAGCGGTGACCCGGTCCCCCGCGGCGGCCAGCCGGTCCGCCAGCTCGGACGCCTCTCCCCCGACCTTGTGGGCCCGCTCGACCGTGTCACCGATCGTCGTGGTCAGCAGGGCGAGACCAGCCCCGCCCTGCATGATCATCTTGCGTCCCAGCAGATCCAGTGCCTGGATGCCGTGGGTGCCCTCGTGGATCGGGTTGAGCCGGTTGTCCCGGTAGTGCTGCTCCACATCGTGGTCGCGGGTGTAGCCGGCACCCCCGAGCACCTGGATCGCCAGGTCGTTGGCGGCGAGGCACCACTGCGACGGCCAACTCTTGGTGATCGGGGTGAGCACGTCCAGCAGCAGGTGCGCGCGCTCGCGGTCAGCCTGGGCCGGGGCGGTCTTCTGCTCGTCGAGCAACCGCGCGCAGTAGAGCACCAGCGCCAGTGCCCCCTCCACGTAGCTCTTCTGGGCCAGCAGCATCCGTCGTACGTCAGGGTGGTCGATGATCGGCACCTGCGCGGCGGCCGGGTCCTTCGCGCCGACCGGCCGGCCCTGCGGCCTCTCCTTCGCGTACGCCAGGCTCTTGAGATAGCCGGTGTAACCCAGCGCGGTGGCGCCCGCGCCGACCCCGATCCGGGCCTCGTTCATCATGTGGAACATCTGCGCCAGACCCTGGTGCGGCGCGCCGACCAGGTGACCGACCGCTCCGGCGCTGCCGGCCGGGGTGTGCGCGCCGTCGCCGAAGCTGAGCAGGGTGTTTGTGGTGCCCCGGAACCCCATCTTGTGGTTGAGCCCGGCCAACGCCACGTCGTTGCGCTCACCGAGCGACCCGTCCGGGCCGACCAGCACCTTGGGCACGATGAACAGCGAGATGCCCTTGACGCCGGGCGGTGCGCCCGGGATGCGCGCCAGCACCAGGTGGACGATGTTCTCGGCCAACTCGTGGTCGCCGCCGGAGATCCACATCTTGGTGCCGAAGAGCCGGTACGTGCCGTCCGCCTGCGGCTCGGCGCGGGTGGTGATGTCGGCCAGCGAGCTGCCGGCGTGCGGCTCGGACAGGCACATGGTGCCGAAGAACCGACCGTCCAGCATGGGCCGGACGTAGGTGTCCACCTGCTCGGGGCTGCCGTGAGCCAGCAGCAGGTTGGCGTTGCCCAGGGTGAGGAACGGGTAGGCCGAGGTGGCCACGTTGGCGGCCTGGAACCAGGTGAAGCAGGCCGCCGCGACGGCGTGCGGCAGTTGCAGGCCACCAACAGTGGCGTCCAGTCCGGCGGTGAGCAGGCCCGTCTCGGCGAAGCTGTCCAACGCCGCGCGGACCTGCGGGATCAGCCGCACCCGCTGCCCGTCGAAGGTGGGCTCGGCCAGGTCGGCGGCGCGGTTGTGCGGGGCGAACTGCTCGGTGGCCACCCGCTCGGCGAGATCCAGGGCGTCGTCGAAGGTCTCCCGGGAGTGCTCGGCGTAGCGGGGGCGCTCGACGAGTTCGGACACCCGCAGCCACTCGTGCAGCAGGAAGTCGAGGTCACGGCGGGAGAGCAGGGTGGACGGCACGGCACTCCTCAGCGGGCACGGGGGCGGGTCGGGCCGGGGCGACGGCCCACTGTCGCCCCGCCCATCCTGGCGGATCGACGGGGCACGCACCACCGGCCCGGGCGGGGTTCGACGAGCGGAACGTGTCACACCGACCGGTTAGCGTCGTTGTCCGTGACCGCACCCGGAGACGTCCCGCCCGAGGTCCTCGACCGGCTGCGGCCGATCTGCCTCGGGTTGCCGGAAACCTACGAGGAGCCCGCCTGGGTGGGCACCCGCTGGCGGATCCGCAAGCGGACCATCGCCCACGTGCTCACCGTCGACCCCGACCGCCAGCCGGTGCACGCACGGGCTGCCGCACTCGACCAGCCCGCCTGCCTGCTGACCTTCCGGTCGCCACTCGACGAGATCGCCGGGCTCCTCGCCACCGGGCACCCCTTCTACAAACCGGACTGGAGTCCGAACGTGATGGGCATGGTCCTGGACGAGGACACCGACTGGGAGGAGGTCTGTGAGTTGCTCACCGAGAGCTACGTGGTCATGGCCCCGAAGCGGCTCGCCGCCCGGGTCGGCCCTTCGGCACCGCCGATTGGCTGAGCGCCGAGGGCACCCTGCCGCCGGTTGAGCGTCGACGGTCTGCACCTGACCGCCGGGCTCAACGGCGGGGTCTCGGCCGTCGAGTACCCGGTCCAGATCTACCGGATGCCGGTGGAGATCGGGCCGCCCGCCCGGGACCACGCCTGAGTGCCCAGTTCGGCAGCCGCCGGTCGGCACCGGGTCTCCCCCGGCTCGGGTACGAAACCCGGTGGAGAGGTGCCCTCCGGTGGGTGAAGATCGCAGGGTGTCCGTTCCTGCCCGTCAGATCCGTGCTCGTTTCTCGGCCGACACGATCACCGTGTACCAGGCGTACCCACCGGAGATCGCGCTACCGGCGGTGGCCGCCGGTCGCTTCGTGGCCCCCTTCAAGCGGGACCGGATGACCTGGATCAAGCCGTCGTTCCTGTGGATGATGTACCGCTGCGGTTGGGCCACCAAGCCCGGGCAGGAGCGTGTGCTGTCCATCGACATCACGCGGGAGGGCTTCGAGTGGGCGCTGGCGAGAGCCTGTCTGAGTCACTACGACCAGGGCCTGCACGGCGACCGGGCGACGTGGTCGCGGCAACTCAAGGCCAGCCCGGTACGGGTGCAGTGGGATCCGGAACGGACACTGCACCTGAGCGCGTTGCCCTACCGGTCGTTGCAGGTCGGACTGTCCGGCGAAGCCGTCGTCCGGTACGTCGACGACTGGACGGTCAGCGTCACGGACATCACCTCCACCGTCCACCGCGTACGGGACCTGGTGCGGGGCCATGACGTGCGGGCGGCCACGGACCACCTGCCGGCCGAACGAGGCTATCCGCTGCCGAGGCAGATCGCGGCCCACCTCGACGCCACCGGCTGACCCTTCGCGGTCACCGGCCCAGGCCCGCACCTGGTCCTGACGTTCCGGGGCTGTCGGAGGGTGCCGCTAGGGTCCCGGCCATGGTTGATTTCGTGTTGGTGGCGGGGGCGTGGCTGGGATCCTCGGCATGGGACGAGGTGGTGGCACCACTTCGGGCGGCCGGCCACGGCACGCACGCGTTGACCCTCTCCGGTCTCGCCGACCGGCGGGATGTGCCCGCCGGGCAGCAGACCCACGTGCAGGACATCGTCGACGAGATCGAGCGCGGCGACCTGCGCGACGTGGTGCTGGTCGGGCACAGCTACGCCGGCATTCCGGTGGGCCAGGCCGCCGAGCGGATCGGCGACCGGTTGACCCGGGTGGTCTTCGTGGATTCCGAGGTGCCGGTCGACGGTGGGTCGTTCGCCTCCGGCTGGTGGCAGGGCCAGGCGGCCTTCGAGGCGCAACTCGCCGACAACGGCGGCGATTGGGCTCCGGCCGGCGTGGCCGACTTCGACGGTCAGGGTCTCACCGACGAGCAGATCGCCCGGCTGATCGAGGGCACCACGCCGCACCCGGGGGCCACGCTGACCGAGCCGGCCGTGCTGACCCGGCCGCTGGGTGAGTTACCGGCGACGTACGTCAAGTGCCTGCTCGACGGGCCTGAGCCCAACGACACGGTGGCGAAACTGCTGACCAGCGACCACTGGCGACTGGTCACCATGGACACCGGCCACTGGCCGATGTTCTCCCAGCCCACCGAGCTGGCCCGGATTCTGTTGGTCGAGGCCGGCTGACCTTCGCTGGCCGGGGCCGCAGCCCCAGACCAAGGCGATCCGAGCTGCCGACGACGAGGGCTGCCGTACGGCGGCCCCCGTCGTCACCGGCGGCATCGTCGAGCGCCGCGGCAGCCCTCAGGTCGTGTCGAGGGTCTGGATGTGGCGCACCGGTGACGCGAGCAGCCACAGCACGGCGAGCACGCCACCCAGGCCGGCGATGGCCAGTGTGGGCCGCAGCCCGATGGTGGTGCCCAAGGCACCGCCGACCAGCGCGCCGAGCGGTCGGATGCCGTAGTTGACGGCGCTGTAGGCACCGGCCCGGCGTCCCAGCGCGTCGGCGGGTGTCACGGCGATGAGGAGGGCGTTGAGGTTCACGTCCATCAGCATCACCCCGACGCTGGAGACCAGCTCGATGGCCGCCAGCGTGGCCACCTTCGTCCAGGTGGGTCCGGACACCAGCGCGGTCAGCGCCAGCGGCGCGGGGAAGAGCACCGCGCCGATCATGGCGGTGCGGCCCAGACCGATGGCGCGTGAGACTCGCGGTGCGAGCGCCGCGCCCATGAATCCGCCGATCGCCCCGAAACCGAGGGCGATGCCGATCGCGCCGGCTGACAGGTCGAGTTCGCGGCTGGCGTAGAGCACCAGCAGCGCGCCGGTGATGAAGGTGAAGAAGTTGACAGTGCTGGTGCAGCCGAGGGCGGCCCGCAGCACCGGGTGCCGCAGTACCAGCACGAGCCCTTCGCGGACCAGGCCGAGAGTGGACGTCCGACGCGGTGGTGGCGTGGGCTCGGTCACCGGGATGCGGCTGAGCAGTAGCGCGGAGCCGAGGAAGGAGAGCGCGTCGACGACGATCGCGACCGGCGCGCTGAGCGCCTGGACCAGCCCACCGCCGACGGCCGGGCCGGCGATGAAGGAGAGCGACCGGCTCATGCTCATCTTGCTGTTCGCGTCCACGTACGCCGATCGCGGCACCAGGCCGACGAAGAACGCCTGACGCGCCATGGCGAAGAGCACCGCTCCGAAGCCGGTGAGCAGTGCCACCAGGTAGAGCTGGGTGAGGGTGATCGCGTCGAACAGGTAGGCCACCGGCAGGCTGAGCAGCACAGCGGCGCGAATCAGGTCGGCGATGATCAGCAGTCGCCGCTTGTGGGTGCGCTGGTCCACCCAGGCGCCGAGGAACAGGCCCAGCAGGTTGGGCAGCCAGATCAGCGCGGTGAGCACGCTGACCTGCACGGGTGTGGCGGTGAGCAGGGTGACGGCGATCAGCGGTAGGGCCAGTTCGCTGATCCGATCGCCGAAATGGGAGATCGTCTCGCTGATCCAGAAGGTGCGGAACCGCCGGTCACGGTGCAGGGCCGGCGGGGGCCCGGTGTCGGTGGGGACGTCGGTGGCGGTCATGACGCGGGCGCGCCGTCGTCGCCGGGCTCGGCCGGGGCTTCGTCCCCCGCCTCGGGCAGCAGGTAGCGCAGCATCCGGACGATCCGCGCGTCGGCCGGGGCCGGCTCCTCCTTGCGCCGCACGTACGGGGCGATCAGCTCCTCGATGGACTCCTCCAGTTGCCGCAGTTCGTCGGCGGTGGCCACGAACCTGGTGTCGGCCATGCCGGCCAGCGCCCGCCACTCGGGGTCCAGCCGGGGCTCCTCCTGCAGCAGCCACTGCTGGGGTGCGTCGGCGTTGCGGGCGAACATCTCGCCGCGTAGCTGCTGGCTGGCGGACTGCCCCTCGGCGCCCTCCGGCACCGTGAAGCGGAAGCCGCGGGCTGCCGCCTGCCACCAGCGTTCCCGCTTGCTGGTGGCACCGTCCCAGTCGAGGACCAGGCCGAACGTCGCGAGGTGCCGCAGGTGCCAGCTGACCACCGACGGTGTGGCGCCGACGTGCGGCGAGAGCCCGGTGGCAGTCGCCGGGCCGTGCCGCTGAAGGTGCTCCAGGATCGCCAGCCGTACCGGGTGGGCCAGCGCCCGCAGCGCCTGCGGCTCACTGATCTCGAAATCCCCGTACGGATTCTTGAGAGACATGTTTCGAGAGTAGTCTCTCAGATTTGATCGGGGCAACCCCGAGCCGCCGCCACGGCGCGTTGATCAGGCGATGCCCAACCGCGCCAACGGCTCGACCAGCTCCCGCTCCTCGTAACTGAGGTGCGACAGGAGGGCGTCGGTCAGCAGGTCCACCGCGGCCCGCAGCTCGGCGAGCCCGTCCGGAGACCCGACGTACGCGACCAGGGCCCGGTCGACACCCTCCAGCACGTCGTGGATGACGTGATGCTCCTGCTCCAGCCGGTCGACCACCGGGCCGAGTCGGGGGTCACGCGCCCGCAACCTGGGGAAGAACGACTGGTCCTCGATCGTGTGGTGGGTGGTGACGATGCGGCAGTACGACTCGCAGTAGACGCCGAGAGTCCACCGGTTCTGCCTCATGGTCATCGTGTTGATGTGGGACCGGGCCGCGCCGGCGTCGATCTCGCCGGCCGCCACCTGCTCGATCAGGTCGTGAATCTGGGCCAGTTCGGCGCGCAGGCCGTCGTGGATCTGCACGAGGTGCGCGCCGGTGGCCTGCTCCTGCGGGGTGTAGGTGCGCTCCGGGTCGGGCGCGGGCCCGGTCGGCCGGCTCGACTCGTCCCACACCTGCTGCTCGCTTCGCCGTACGCCGTCGTCCGGGGTCGGCACCACGGCCAACGCGCCACCGGTCGCGGTGGCGCGGCTCGCCCGGGCCGGCGGCGCAGCGACCGGCTCCGGCTCCAGTTCGGGCGTACGCTCCGGAGCCGCGCCCCGGTCACGTTCGGCCGCGACCAACTCGCGGACGGCGGGGGCCACCTCACCGGCGAAGCGGCGCAGGTCGTCGGGGTCGTCGCTGCCCAGGATGAAGGTGCCGACGCCCTCCTCCAGTGCCAGCTCGGCCAGTTCCTCGGCCCACTGCTCGGCGGGCCCGTTCAGCGGGC
The DNA here is from genome assembly GCF_018070325.1 of Micromonospora sp. H61. Classification (GTDB taxonomy): domain Bacteria; phylum Actinomycetota; class Actinomycetes; order Mycobacteriales; family Micromonosporaceae; genus Micromonospora; species Micromonospora salmantinae. The sequence goes on along the minus strand of NZ_JAGPXY010000041.1, from coordinate 29,232 downwards.
CGCGCCCGACGGTCGAGAACTCTCCGGCGATGTTGAGCAGCCGGCGCACGTCCTGCGGGGACCGGCCGGCCTGCTGCGCGGCGTCGTCGATGATCGCGTTGCCCCTGGTCAGATCACCGGGCTGGAGATAACCAAGCGTGGGCAGCCAGCCGTCGGCCCGACGACCGGTGAGCTGGAGCATCCGGGGCTTGTACGCACCCAGCCAGATCGGCACCGCGTGGGCCGGCGCGGGACCGCGCTTGGCGCCCACCACCCGGTAGAACTCGCCGTCGACCCGCACTCCGCCGCGCGTCTCGACGTCCCAGAGCTGACGGACGACCTCGATGGCCTCCTCCAGGGCTCGTACGCCCTGGCCGGGGGTCAGCCGCCGGCCGCCCATCGCCTCGATGGCATCCCAGAACGCCCCCGCCCCGAGGCCGAGGCTGATCCGACCACCGCTGAGCAGGTCCAGGCTGGCCACACTGCGGGCGAGGACCGCCGGCGGGCGCAGTGGCAGGTTGGTCACGTTCGCCGCCAGGTGCACCCGGTTGGTGCGGGCCGCCACGAAGCTCAGCAGCGTCCAGGTGTCGAGGAACGCCGGCTGGTACGGGTGATCCTGAAAGGTGACCAGGTCCAACCCGACCTGCTCGGCCAGGACGGCGACACCGACCGCGCGGTCCGGACTGTCAGCGCTGGGCGTGACGAAGGAGCCGAAGACCAGGTCGTGGCCGTAGTCGCTCATCTGCGAGCCTCCCGATTTCCTCGACGCCTCGGACGATGCGTCGCAACCTTAACCTTATGACAGACAGAACATCTTCCGCCAACAAGGTCTGACTCACTGCGGTATTGTCGGGGCATGACGGGTGCCACTCACCGGCCGGACCGGCCCGATCCGCTCGACGACGACCTGGGCTGGATGCTCGGCATCGTCTTCCGCGGCTACGTCCGGGCGGCCGAGCACGCGCTCACCGACTTCCCCGGTGGCCCGCGCGGCTACCAACTGCTCACCGCGGCCAGCAACGGGCCGGCCCGGAACCAGGGCGCGATCGCCGAGGAGATCGGCATCGACCGCACAGTCCTCACGTACCTGATCGACGACCTGGAGCGGCCCGGGTTCGTGGCCAGGCGCGCGGACCCGGCCGACCGGCGCAACCGGCTGATCGAGGTCACCGACGCCGGCCGTGCCGCCTGGGAGCAGCGGCGGTTGGCGCTGCGGCAGGTCGAGTCGCACCTGCTGGGGGCGCTCACGTCGACCGAGTCGGCGACGCTGCGGTCACTGCTGCAGAAGGTCGCCTGCTCGGCCCAGGCGGTGGACCCGTTGCGCGACCTCTGCGAGGTGGTGACACGGGTGCAGGCCGACTCGGCGACGGCTGCGCCCGCTACGCGCCGGACCGGCGCCGCGGCGGCGCGGAGCGGGCGAACCGCCACCCCCCGAGCCCGCCGCAGCAGGCCCGACTGACCCGCGGATACTGCGGGCGGGCCCGCCCCCGCACCGCCCGACGTCGTCCGTCGAGCGGTGCCGGACAGGCCCGCGATGTCGCTACCGCACCGGGTCAGCGCACGTGCACGAAGACCGGGTTCGAGTAGAACCACAGGTCGTCCCACGGGCTCTCCAGCCCGTCGGCGAGCGGCTCGGCCTCGTCGGTGCTGGTGCCACGCACCCGTGCGTAGGTGTCCGCCTCGACATTGCGCAAGGTGTGCCGGATGACGTAGCTGTCGCCGTGCCGACGCCAGTCCCGCGGGCCGAACCGGGCCGCCACAGTGGTGGTGGGGTTGGTGTCGGCGTCCAGGCTGGCGCTCGGGCCGGTGATCTGGCCGACGATCAGGTCGACCCGGCGGACCTCGGGCCGGTCACCGTTCGCGTTAACCCCACCCAGCGGGCGGAAGGTGATCTCGATCTCGACATCGGTACGGCTACGACGGCTCACCGTGATCGTCTCGCCCACCTCGGCGGTCCTGCCCTGGGACGTGGCGGTGACGTCGAGGCTGCGGATCAGGTCACCGGTGGTGACCCAGATCCGGCCGTTGCGCAGCCCGTCCATGATGTCACCATAGTCCTGGCGGGCGTGCACGTACGTCTTGCTGTACTCGCCCGGCCAGAAGTCGGAGCCGCCCCGGGTCCAGTGCACGTGCGAGTCCGAGGTCGCGGTGATCCACCAGCGCCGACCCTCGCCGAGCAGTGAGTCCCACAGACCGCCGACCCGGGCGGTCATCTGGTCGAAGCCGCCGTAGGTGGGGTGGTTGCCGTAGCCGCCCCGCTTGCCACCGTTGAGCGGGGCGGCCTGGTGACCGGGCGCACCCTCGAAGCCGATGTAGACGTCCGGCGCGGCGTTGTTGCCGTTGCGGAACTCGCGCGGGGTGTCCTGACCGTAGACGCCAAGACCGGGCGCCGATCGGGACGCGTGGTGGGCGATCACCAGCGGCTTGTGCGGCATGCCCCGGGCCACCTTGAGGAACTCCACCATCTTGGCCTCGGTGTCGCGGGCCGGGTCGGTGGGGAACGCGTCGTACTTGGCGAACCGGCTCTCCAGCTCGAAGAGCTGCTTCGCCTCGTCCTCGTGGCGCGGGATCATCAGCGTGTGGTGGTCCAGCGAGGGCGCGTCGAACTCCATGCCCCAGAACTGGAGCACCTCGGGGACCAGCTTGCGGGACCGCAGCAGGTCGGGGTACGCCTGCTCGATGTTCACCTTCGAGTGGGTCGGTCCACCGTGGTCGGTGCACATCGCCCAGGTCAGGCCGAAGTTCTTCGCCATGATGGCGTTGGTGACGATCGGGTAGACCGCGTCCGCGCCCTTGTGGAAGACGATCGGGGACTTCGTGGTGTCGAACTCGCCGCTGTACTCGGAGTGGATGTGGTGGTCGCCCGCACGCCACGCCCGGTTCTTGGAGTTGCCCCGGTCGGTCTTGTCGTCGTCACCCGGCCGGCGGTCCTCGTCGGCCCAGGCCGCGCCGGCCCCGACCAGTGGGCTGGCCGCGGCCAGCGTCGCGCCGACGCCCGCGTACTTGACCAGCTTGCGCCGGGACAGCTGCGCGTGCTCGGTCTCTTCGGGATGCTTGTCTCTCACCTGAGAGCCTCTCCTCGATCAAGCGAATGCTCTTTCGATCAAGGAGCCTCGGAGAAGGCGGTGAACAGCCGTCGTACGCAGCTGGTGCGCACGATGAACACCCTGCCCCGACCTGCGCGCAACGCCGGGTGGGGCAGCAGCGGGTCACCCCGTGCTCGCGCGGTGTCCAGTCGGGACCGGCACCGACGTGTCCGGGTCAGGGCACCGGACGACCGGTGTCCCCGGCGGCGCGGTCAGATCCGGGCGCGCGGCAGCCAGCCCAGGAATCGGAGCCGGACCCGGGGCAACGGCAACGTGGGCAGGTCCTGAGCGGCGGCGACGAGGCAGGAGCCGAGATAGACCGCGAGGGAGGCGCGCGCTCCACCGAACTCGGCGAGCAGTTGGCTCTGCTTGGTGGCGCAGGGCCACTCGCGGCCGCATCCGGTGCAGGTCCAGCTCGGCGGGTTGGGCAGGTGCTCCGGCAGCTTGGCGCGGCGGTACCGGCCGACGACGCTGTTGTCCGAGCGCACGTCGCGTCGCCGTGCCGCGGGACCTTCGTTGCGGTGGGCCACCGGACGGGCACCGGGCAGGTAACGCCCGACGGTGCCGAAGAGCACCCCGACGCGGATCAGGGCGTCCGGTCCGATCTGCTGGGTCAGCAACGCGGTCATCAGGTAGTGCCCCAGCAGGTCGAAGGCCTCACGGTGCAGACCCAGGTCGCGGCAGAGGTCGACGAACTCCGGCGTGGTCAGTGGCACCCGGTCGTCGAGTGCGCGGCGCAGCACCTCACGGAGCCCACGCCCGAGCCTCTGCAGCGCGTCCCCCTCGCCCAGACCCAGGCTGTCCTCGTCCGCCACCCGGGCCAGCGCCTCGGCGACGGCCAGCCGAACGACGCGGTCAGGATCGGTACTGTCCAACGCTTCCCCCTCCGTGGGCCGGCCTCCCGGCAGTGACCCGGTCATCCTCCGACGAATCATGAACAAGATTTCGCTGTCGGTCGCGCGGGTGGCTAGGACAGCAGGCGCAGAACCATTTGGCGCGCTAGCCGGAAAACGAAGTCGAGCTGCCGACACATCGCAGTGATTAGCAGGACGGTACGTAGGCGATTGTCGTATGGTGACATTCCCATCTACAGATATTGCGTTTCAGCGTCAGTGAATGGTCAGACCAGATCCGACACGCTCAACCGGTCGCTGCCGTCCCGCTCGCGACGTTCCATCCCACCGCGCCACCGGCCAACGACGTGCCGGGTCACCGCCGAGCACCCCGGCACGTCCCGAACCTGCCGTCGGCACCCGTTCCAGCACCCGGCGGCACCTCCACCGGACGGAGACAGCGGATGACGTCATCGCCAGTGCAGACCCACCAGTTCGACAGCCGTGACCCGGCGGCCATCCAGCAATTCCTGTCCACGACGTACGACCCGAGACTGCGCATTCAGAGCAGGAACGGATACCGGCTCACCCACCACCGCGCCGACACCGGCCCCTTCGCCATCGCCACCACCCGCCAGACCGGGCACCTCGAGATCGATGCCAGCACCCTCGGCGGGCTGGTCATCGGTCGCACCCGCACCGCGCACGTCGATCGCTCCTGCGCCGGATCGGCCCACCGGTTCGGCCCCGGGGAGGTCTTCCTGGTCACCAGGCCGGAGGAGCCGTGCACCGTCCACTGGCATCCCGGTGAGGTGGAGCTCTGCGTACTGGACCTGTCGGTGCTGGCGCAGGTGGCCACCACCGCGCCGGCCCGCCGGCCCGGTCGGATCGAGTTCACCGAGCTGAGTGCCGCCAGCACGGCCCTCGCCCGGCAATGGCGCAACACCACCAGCTTCGTCCGCGACGTCGTGGTGAACAGCCCGGCTGCCGGGGCACAGTCGCTGGTGATCGGCAACGCCGCCCGGATGCTGGCCGCGGCGGCGCTCGCGGTCTTCCCCAACACCGCGTTCACCGAACCGACCGCCGCGGACCGGAACGACGCCACCACCGCCACGCTCCGACGGGCGATCACATTTCTCGAGGAGCACGCCGACCGGGACATCAGCGCCGCCGACATCGCCGGCGCCGCCGGCGTCTCCCTCCGGGCGGTGCAACTCGCCTTCCGCCGACACCTCGGCACCACCCCCATGGCCTACCTGCGGCGGATCCGGCTCGTCCGGGCACACCACGACCTGGTACGCGCCGACCCGCGCCAGGAGACGGTCTCGGCGATCGCCAGTCGATGGGGATTCGCCAGCCACAGCAGGTTCACCGCGCGATACCACGCCAGCTTCGGCGTGCCGCCGCGCGAGACGTTGAACACCTGAGACCCGCGCGCAGACGCCAACCAGCCAGGCGCCCGGTGTTCAACGCAGGACGCGGGCGAGGCGTCGAACGGCCTCGTCCATGAGTTCGGGTGCGGCTGCCGCATAGGTGAGGCGCAGGTGCGGGGCCGAGGGCTCGGCCGCGTACCAGGGCCGGCCCGGGAAGACGGCGACGCCTTCGGCCGCCGCGGCAGCGGCCAGTGCCACGTCGTCGGTTCCGGCAGCGAGGCGTACCCAGAGGTGCATGCCGCCACGTGGGACCGACTGTGGAACAAGGCTTGGCAGATGCCGACGTAGCGCGGTCAACAACGCGTCACGGCGTGTCCGGAGGGCAGTGCGCAGTGCCCGGCGATGCCGCGACCACGCCGGAGAGGTGAGGAAGTCGATCGCCGCCTGTTGCAGTGGTCCCGCGACGAAGAAGTCGTCGAGCAGCCGAGCAGCGCGCAGTCGCGCCCCGGCGGGGCCACGGGCTCCGACGGCGGCGACGCGCAGCCCGGGGGCAGTCGACTTGGTCAGCGAGCGCAGGTAGATGACGTGACCGTCGGGATCATCGCTGGCCAGTGGTGGCGGGGCCGGATCGTCGATGGTGAGGTCACGGGCGTAGTCGTCCTCGATCAGGAACGCCCCGGCGTCGCGTACGGCCTCGGCGACCTGCGCCCGGCGGTGCTCCGCCAGCGTCGCGCCGTGCGGGTTGGCGTACAGGGGCTGGCAGTAGAAGAGCCGGGCGTCGGTGCGGGCGAACGCGGCGGCGAGTTGGTCGGGCCGTACACCGTCGGCGTCAGCCGGCACGGGCACCACCCGCAGCCCGGCCGCACGGGCCGCGGCCAACGCACCCAGGTAGGTCGGCGACTCGACGAGCAGGGCGTCGCCGGGCGCGGCGAGCGCCCGCAACGCGGACGACAGGGCGGCCTGCCCACCGGGGCAGATCACCATGTCCTCGGCGTGCAGCCCCGCCCCGGCCTCGCGGGCGAACCAGGCGCGCAGGTCCGCGCGACCCTCGACCGGCCCACGCTGCCAGCTCGCGGGCTGGCGGGCGGCTCGGGTGAGGGCGCCGCCGAGCGCAGCAGCAGGCTGTAGGTCCGCGTGGAGGTAGCCACCGGACAGCGGGATCGTTCCGTCGGGCGTCAGCGCCAACAGCTCCTGCATCTCGTCCTGACCGAACCGACGGGGCCCGAGCGCGACGGTCTGCCAGGACAGGTCGGGTACGCCCGGCTCGTCCGGCGGAGTGGCCACAAAGGTGCCTCGGCCGGGTCGCGCCTCGATCAGCCCCTCGGCCGCCAACTGCCGGATCGCCTCGGCGACGGTGACCGGCGAGGCCTGATGCCGGGCGGTCAGCTCGCGTATCGAGGGCAGCCGGGCACCGGGACCGGCGACGGCCGCGAGACCGCGCAGATCTTGGATAACGCGTTGCGCTGCGTTACCGTTTTCCATGAGGGACAAGAGTAGCGCTACTGCCAGAAACACGGTAACAGCGGATCGGATCGTCGGGCTCGGCCTCGGCGCCCTGGGCGTGCTCGGCTTCAGTCTGTCGCTCCCGGCGACCCGCATCGCCGTGCAGCAACTCGATCCGTGGTTCGTCGCCTTCGGCCGGGCTGTCGGCGCGGGGCTGCTGGCATGGACGTACCTGCGTCTCACCGGCGCACCGCGGCCCACCCGCGGTCAGTGGCAACGGCTGCCGGTCGTCGCCCTCGGAGTCATCGTCGGCTTTCCCTTGTTCACCTCGATGGCGCTTCTCACCCAGACCTCCGCGCACAGCGCGGTCGTCATCGCCGCGCTGCCCGCGATGACGGCCGTGTTCGCGGTACTGCGGGCCGGCGAACGCCCGCCGCCGCTGTTCTGGATCGTGAGCGCCGGCGGGTTGCTGGCGGTTCTCGCTTTCCTCGGCGCCAGCGGCGCGGTACGCGGGGCCCTCACCCTGCCCGACCTGTTCCTGCTCGCGGCGGTCGTGCTCTGCGGCCTCGGCTACGCCGAGGGCGGCGCGCTCGCCCGCGAGTTGGGCGGCGCTCGGACGATCTGCTGGGCGTTGCTGCTCTCGCTGCCCGTCACCGTTCCCGTCACTGTGGTTGCCGCCGCCGCCGGTCCGCCACGGGCCGACGCTCTCGGCTGGTCGGCGTTCGGCTACCTCACCGGGGTCTCGATGTTCCTGGGCTTCTTCGCCTGGTACGCGGGCCTGGCCCGGGGCGGGATAGCGCAGGTGGGCCAGGTCCAACTCGCCCAGCCGGTGCTGACCCTGGGGTGGTCGGCGCTGCTGCTCGGCGAGGTGGTCTCCCCCGCCTCGATCGCGGCGGCGTTGGTGGTGCTGGGATGCGTGGTGGCGACCCAGCGCATCCGCCAGAACCCCCGGACGGTGGTGGCGCGACGCGAGGCCGGCGCGGGATCGTCCTAGCCCCGGTCGCGCTCGCGGTTGTCGCGGGCGGTCTGCAACTCGGGCACCGATGCCTCCAGCAGGTCGGCGAGGCCACGCAGTTGCTCGGCGACCCGGGCACCGAGCGGGGTCAGCGAGTATTCGACGCGCGGTGGGATCGCGGTGAGCACCTCGCGGGTGAGCATCCCGTCGCGTTCGAGGGTCTGCAGGGTCTGGGAGAGCATCCGCTCGCTGACCCCGTCGATGCGGCGACGCAGCGCGTTGAACCGGTAGCGGCCCTCGCCGAGCGCCAACAGGGCCAGCGAGGCCCACTTCGAGGTGACGTCCTCGAAGGCCGCACGGGAGGTACAACCCCGCGCGAAGACATCGCTGACGAATTCCTGGGTAGGCCCCGCCGGGTCCTGGGCCGGCATGTCGCTCACCTCACCAGCCTATCTCACGCCGCCCATTGGTTAGTGCTGTAGATTCGTAAGTGCTTACTGCTTCTCTCCTACCCGCCGGAGGTTCCCATGCCCACCTATGCCGTCACCGGCGCCACCGGCCGGCTGGGCCGCCTGGTGATCGAGCAGTTGCTCGACAGCGGCGTGCCCGCCGCCGAGATCGCCGCCATCGTCCGCAGCCCGGAGAAGGCCGCCGACCTGGCCGCGCGCGGGATCGAGATCCGCAAGGCCAACTACGACGACCCGTCGACGCTGCCCGGTGCCGTGGCCGGCGTACGCCGCCTGCTGCTCATCTCCGGCGACACTCCTGGTCAGCGCGTCGCGCAGCACACAGCTGTCATCGACGCCGCCAAGCTCGCCGGGGTGGAGCGTCTCGTCTACACCAGCATCCTGAAGGCCGACACCACGGCGAACCCGCTCGCCCCTGAGCACAAGGCCACCGAGGAGGTCCTCGCCGCGTCCGGTCTGACCTACACCGTGCTGCGCAACAGCTGGTACACCGAGAACTACACCGACCAGCTCCCGCAGTACCTGGGGTCCGGCACGATCCTCGGCGCCACCGGCGGCAGCAAGATCTCCGCCGCGACCCGCGCCGACTACGCGGGGGCTGCCGTGGCCGCGCTGACCCGGGAGGAGGACGGCAACACCGTCTACGAACTGGGCGGCACCGCCTTCACCTTCGACGAGCTGGCCGAGGCCGTCACCGAGGCGACCGGCACCAATGTCGTCCACCAGGACATGTCCGCCGCCGAGCTGGCCTCGGCCCTGGAGAACGTCGGCCTGGACGCGGGCACCGCCGGTTTCGTCGCCGCGCTCGACCACTCGATCGCCAATGGCGAGCTGGCAACCGACAGCGACGACCTCAGCCGGCTGCTCGGCCGGCCGAGCACCCCGCTGCGCGACGCCATCCGGGCCGCGCGGGCCTGAACCCGATCCATCGCCGAAGCGGGCGGCGGGGGCGTCCGGTCGCCGTCGCCCGCCACGCGGTGAAGCCGCGCACGTATCCTCGACGGCATGGTGAGGCAGCCCTCCCGGCCCGTCGGGCCGCCACGGCAGGTCGTGCGGTCCGACCTGGACACTGCGGCCTCGGCCCGGTGAGCGCCGAGGACTTCGTCGTCCGCGCCGCCGTGGCACAGGACGACCCCGAACTGGTCTTCGACGTGCTGTGGCAACTCGCTCCCGACGACGCACGGCCGGACACCGCCCGGCTCGCCACCGCCTGGCGCGACCTGCACGCCCAAGCCGGCCGCCGCCTCCTGCTGGCCGTCGCCGGGGACACCTTCGTGGGCACCCTGGACACCCTCGTCGCCCCCAACCTCACCCACGGCGCGCGACCGTACATGGTGGTGGAGAACGTGGTGGTCGCGCCCGGCTGGCGCCGTCGTGGGGTCGCCCGGGCCCTCATGCTGGCGGCGCTCGACGAGGCGACGGCGGCCGGCTGCTACAAGGTCCAACTGGTGTCGAACGCCGCGCGCACCGACGCCCACCGGTTCTACGCGTCCATCGGGTTCGCGCAGTCCGCTCTCGGTTACCGCCGATACCTCGCCGCCGCGACGTGACACCGGCTGCGGGCGCTCCCGCGTGCCGGCCGACTACTCCGCCTCGTTCTGCTCTTCGGTGAGCTCGGCCAGGACGTCGGCCGCGTCCCGGTTCCCGCCGTCGGCGAGCCGGCGCAGTTCACCGACGTCCGCCCTCTCCGCGGCCACCTCGACAAGTTGGTCGGCGGCGTCCCGGTCGCCCCGGTCGGCGAGACGCCGCAGCTCGTTCGTGTCGCCGAGTTCGGTGGCGAGTTCGACAAGTTGGGCCGCCGCGTCGGCGTTGCCGTCCTCGGCCAGCTGACGCAACTCGACCAGGTCACCCCGCTCCCCCGCGAGCTCGACGAGTTCGTCGACCGCGTCCCGGTCACCGTCCTTGGCCCGTTGGCGCAGGTCAGCAAGATCAGAGTCGGACATCGCGCACCTCTCCGCAGTTGGCGCGGGGTCGCCTGGTCCCGCTCACCATCGAGAACCTAGTCGAGGTGCGGGGAGAAACGGCAGAAACCACAGGTCCGCCGAGGCCACGGCGCGCATCGACACCGCGGCCAGCCCTTCGGCGTCGGTCAGGGTGATGGCGGCCACGACGATGCCGTCCCGGCTGTGCGCCGGAGCGGGGCCGCGGCTGCCACGTTCGGGCCTGCTCCAGATCGGCTGCCGGTCGGGGCCGCTCGCGGCTGCGTCACTCACTGATCCACTGTGAATCGCAAACGGCGTTCCGATTTGTGTCGTCGCCGCACGGATCGCGCCGACGCGCAGCGAACGGAGTCACGCTGCACGAACGGCACTGTCGCGCAGCGTCATTGATCTTGGCTAGGCTGGTGGGCATGCCCGCACACCATCCGCACCGCCACGACGACGGCCGGAGGTGGGCCCCGGCCCCGGCGCGCCTCATCGAGCCGGCCGACTGGTGAGTGACGCACCCGTGCCCGCCCAGCGGGGTGCTCCGTCCACACCGCCACCGCACCGCTCGGGTTGGACAGACCGTTGCGACCGGCTCGCCCGGTCACGGCCCTTCGAGATCGCCATCGTCGTGGTCATCCTCGCCAACGGCATCGTTCTCGGCCTGGAGACGTACGACGATCTGAGCCCGGCGGGCACCGCGCTGCACGGGCTGGAGCTGTTCTTCCGGGCCGTCTTCGTCGTCGAGATCGCCGTCCGACTGGCCGCCTACGGCAGACGCCCGCAGGACTTCTTCCGGCACGGCTGGAACGTCTTCGACTTCGTGGTGATCGCGGCGATCTTCATCCCGGGCCTGCACGGCGACCCGGCGCTGCTGCGGGTCGTCCGGGTCGCCCGCATGGTCCGGCTGGTGCGGTTCTCACCAGGTCTGCGGACCATCGTCTCCGCGCTGTGGCGCAGCCTGCCGGGAGTCACCGGATTCCTCGCCCTGGCCGTGGTGACGCTCTACGTGTACGGCATGGCCGGCTGGCTGATCTTCGGCAACAGGTATCCGGAGGAGTACGGCGACATCGGCCGATCGCTGCTGACGTTGTTCGTGCTGTTGTCGCTGGAGACGCTGCCGGACCTCATCGAGCAGGGCATGGCGATCTCACCATGGACGCTGCTCTACTACGTCAGCTACGTGGTCATCACCGTCAACCTGCTGCTCAACATCCTCATCGCGGTCATCGTGAACTCCATGGAGGAGGCGCGCCGGTTGGAGATGACCGAGCGACTGGCTCCCGGGTACGACGAGGACGGCGACGGCGTGCCGGACGAGGTGGACCGGATCGCGCTCACCCAACGGCTGGACGATTTGCGGGCGGTCATCACCGAGTTGGAGCGCGAGCTGCGCATCGACCGGGACGACGGGCACGGGCGACCCCACCGGGACAACGCCCGCGTCAGACGGTGATCCGACGCTCGCGCTGCGTCTACGGGTTCCGATAGTGCCGACGGCGGTCCCATCGGCCTGCCTGAAGGGGTACCGGCATGACGACCAGTGTCGGCAATGCCCAGACCGCCACCGATCCCACGGACACGCTCGGCACGGTGATCGACGACGTGATCCGCCCGCAGGCGCCGATCGTCGCCCCGGGAGGGGGCCTTCCCTCATCCGGGTGTGGACGCTCTCGCCGCAGCGGGTCTGCTCGGCCTGGCCTCCTCGACCGAGGTCGGCGGCGCCGGCCACGGCATGCGGGTGGTCGCCGAGGTGATCGAGCGGCTGGCCGCCGAGTGCGGGTCCACAGCGATGGTGGTGCTCATGCACTACGCGGCGACCGCCGTCATCGAGGCGCAGGGCCCGCACGACGTCCGCGCCGCCATCGCCACCGGCGATCACCTCACCACTTGGCGTTCTCCGAGTACGGCTCGCGCAGCCACTTCTGGTCGCCGACCGGCACCGCGACGGCCGCCGACGACGACACCGTCCGCCTCGACGCCCGTAAGAGCTGGGTCACCTCGGCCGGCGAGGCCAACAGCTACGTCTGGTCGAGCCTTCCGCTGACCCGCGATCACCGCCGCCACGACGCGCTTGTCGACACCGCGGGGCTCAACGCGGATGTCTTCGACGCGCTGATGGTGCTCGCGGCGGGTGGTTGGCATCCGGAGGACGTGGCCGCCCGGCTTCGACCGGGTGCAGGCTCTGCAACACGCGATGGATCAGGGCCGTCAGCGCCGGCTCGTCCGCCTGGGGTTCCGGCCCGACGAGGCGGCGGCGCTTTCCGCCCTGCACACCCGCAACTTCATGTGGGCGAGCAGTACTGTGGAACGGTCATGGAGAGGGATTCCGGCGCGGTCCGCGGGGAGTTGCTGCGGCTGCGCGAGCAGACCGAGGCCCAGGCCACCGCCCTGGACGGCGACCTGCGGAGCCTCTTCGAGGCGTCCCGGTCGTCCAACGCCGATGACGAGCACGACCCCGAGGGCAGCACGATCGCCTTCGAACGCGCGCAGCTCACCGCCGTCCTGGACGCCACCCGCCGACGCCTGGCCGAGCTGGACGTCGCGCTGCGACGGGTCGACGACGGCAGCTACGGCGTGTGCGAGCGGTGCGCCCGTCCGATTCCCGCCGAGCGGCTCGTCGCCCGCCCGTCCGCGCGTACGTGTGTCGACTGCGCCAGCCGACGGTGACGGCGCCTGCCGGCCGCGAGGGCGGCAGGCACCGCGTTTCCGTTGATCAGCTGGCGCAACAACCTCCTGCGGGCGCGGCGTCGACGGCGATGAGGCTGATCGGCGCGGACCGCAGCCCCTCCGGAGATGCCGCGCTCCGCCGGCTCCGCCCCCGCCGCACCGTCAGCCCCGCCGCCGTCCAGGCCATGCGCGAGGTCGGCATCGACATCGCCGACCAAACCCCCAAGCTCCTGGAGTACGCCACCGCCGAGTCGTCCGACGTCATAGTGACCATGGGCTACGGCGACACCTGCCCGGTCTTCCCCGGCAAACGCTACGAGGACTGGAAGCCCGACGACCCGCACCCCTCAGCGGTCTCCGGCGTAGCTGGCGCGCTCGCCGAGCTCCTCCTCGATGCGGATGAGCTGGTTGTACTTGGCCGTGCGGTCGGAGCGCGACAGCGAGCCGGTCTTGATCTGACCGCAGCCGACGGCCACGGCCAGGTCGGCGATCGTGGTGTCCTCGGTCTCCCCGGATCGGTGCGACATCACCACCCGGTACCCCGCCTTGTGCGCGGCGTCGACCGTCGCCAGGGTCTCGGTGAGGGTGCCGATCTGGTTGACCTTGACCAGGATCGCGTTGGCGTAGCCGCCGTCGATCCCGTCGCGCAGCCGTTCGACGTCGGTGCAGAAGACGTCGTCGCCGACCAGCTGCACGCGCTCCCCCGCCACCGCGGTCAGCCGCTTCCAGCCGGCGATGTCGTCCTCGGCCATCGGGTCCTCGATCGAGCTGATCGGGTAGCGGGAGACCAGGTCGAGCAGGTAGTCGATGTGCTCCTCGACGGTGCGCTGGCGTCCCTCTCCGACGTAGTCGTAGACACCCGCGCGGAAGAACTCCGAGCTGGCCGGGTCGAGGCAGATCCGCACGTCGACGCCGGGCTGGTAACCGGTGTCCTCGATGGCGCGCAGCACGAACCGCAGCGCCTCGCCGGCGTCCGTGACGTTCGGCGCGAAGCCGCCCTCGTCGCCGACATTGGTGTTGTGCCCGGCCGCGGCCAGTGACGCCTTGAGGGTGTGGAAGACCTCCGCGCCCATCCGGACCGCCTCGGCGAACGTCTGCGCTCCGACCGGGGCGATCATGAACTCCTGGAAGTCGAGCGGATTGTCGGCGTGCGCGCCACCGTTGATGATGTTCATCATCGGCACCGGCAGCAGGCGGGCGCCGACGCCACCAACGTAGCGGTACAGCGGCTGCCGGTGGGCCGACGCCGCCGCCTTCGCGGTCGCCAGGGACACCGCCAGGATCGCGTTGGCGCCCAGTCGACCCTTGTCCTTGGAACCGTCGAGAGCGATCATCGTCTCGTCGATCAAAACCTGGTCCTCCGCGTCGAGCCCGAGCACCGCGTCGGCGATCTCGCCGTTGACGGCGGCGACGGCCCCGCTGACGCCCTTGCCGTGAAAACGCGTCCGGTCCCCGTCGCGCAGCTCGACCGCCTCGTTCGCCCCCGTCGACGCGCCGGACGGCACGGCCGCCCGACCGGTCGACCCGTCGGCGAGGACCACGTCGGCCTCCACTGTCGGGTTGCCCCTGCTGTCGAGGATCTGCCGAGCCCACACCCGACTGATTGCCGTCATCACACACTCCCTGTTCAAGCTGCCTTTTCGCAGCCAGACTGGCAGGAAACGGCGGGCCTGACACCGCGACGATGGACACGTTGACCCGTACCCCGGGGTGCGGGTTTAGGGTCGCGGGATGCGGGTGGGTGAGTTGGCACGCCGGACCGGAACCACGGTCCGGGCACTGCGGTACTACGAGTCGGCCGGGCTGGTCGTACCCCGGAGGCTGAGCAACGGCTACCGCGAGTACGACCCGGTCGCGGTGCGGCTGGTGGCGCAGATCCGCGAGCTGATGGCGCTCGGCCTCACCGTCGAGGAGACCCGCCCATTCGTCGAGTCGATCGCCGATGGTTCCGACGACACCGACGTGTGCGCGGCGGCGGTGGCCACGTACCGCAGCACCATCACCAACCTCCAGGAACGGATCGGCAAGTTGACCGCCCAGCGGGACGCGCTGGACGCGCGCCTGGACGCCGCCGCGACCCAGGTCGTACCCGGCAGTCCCGCCGAAGGCGCCGACCCCGCCGCGCTGGTCGGCGTCACATTGCCACCGCTGTCCTTCTACGGCACCGACGGCCGCCCGGTCGATCTCGGCGCGCTCGGCGCTGGGCGCAGCGTCATCTTCGTCTACCCACTGACCGGACGACCGGGCGTCGACCTGCCCAACGGGCTGCTGGAGATCCACGGCGCCCGTGGCAGCAGCGAGCAGGCCGCCTGGTTCCGCGACCACCACGCGGAGCTTCGCGCGGCCGGCGCCGCCCGGGTGTACGGCTTGTCCGCGCAGTCGACCGGGTACCAGCGTGAACTCGCGCACCGACTGCGGCTGCCCTACCCGCTGATCCCCGACCCGAGACTGACCCTGGCCGACGCGCTGCGGCTGCCGACCCGCACCGCGGGCGACATGACGCTCTACGAACGACTGACCCTGATCGTCGCCGACGGCGAGATCGAACACGTCTTCCACCCGATCCCGGACCCGGCGTCGCACCCCCTGCACGTGATGCGGTGGCTCACCAAGCGACGCCAGGGCCCCGGATCTGTTGCCGCCTAGAAGTCGTCGTCGAACTCGCCGCACTGCTCGGCGTCCATCGTTACTTCTGCAACATGATCGATGCGGCGTCCGCCACAACACCCAACGACCAATCGAGCTGACGGCATTCGCTCGGACTCGCGCACTCGAGGCAGCCGCCTGAACGCCACGGCTGGTCAAGTGCCCGAGTCCAGTGAGCATCAAGCGTCCGCATCGCGGCGAACAGTTCGTCTGCCCGACTTACCGGTTCATCGATCGGCACGGCGGCACCCTCCCGCGTTCACGACGTTGGCCCCACCTGGGGGCAGCGACCATCTGCCGCGCTCCCCCAGGTGGGTGTGCGGCCGAGAACCCAGGAGTTTGCCGAAACCAGGGAACGCGACCTAGCTGCAACCTATTCCGACTTGTAGGAGTAGGTCAAGATGCTTCGTGGAACTTGTTGGAACAGGTCCCCTCGTGATCAGATTGGGCTGCCGAAACCAGGGAACCTTACGGAGATCGACCCATGCCGACCGAGCGAGTGGACTACCGGCGAATCGCCAACGAGATCGCGGGAAAAATCAAGTCGGGTGAGCTTGCTCCGGGCGAGAAGCTGCCGTCCACCCGCGAGCTGGCCGAACAGTACGGCGTGCACATCTCCACGATCAACCGGGTCATGACGATCCTCAAAGACCGGGAGTTGGTAGAGGGCCATCCAGGCAAAGGTGTCTACGTCGCAGAGGCCCAGAGCTGAGCGCGCCGCTTCCTTGATCACGCGCCGCTTCCTTGATCAATTGATGAGAAGCAGTTCAGCACCGTCGGGTTTAGACGGAGTGGCTGTTAGCCAACACCGCACCGCCTCGTCGATCTCGGAGTTGTGGTGGGTGACAAAGTGCCTGCACAACACCAATCAGGCACCACAACTCCATGATCGACGTGACTGGAACGCCCCTTCCCCGCGATCTTGCACTTCCTGTCGCGACATAAAGAGCATTGCGCGCATATCGGCAACCGAAACTGCAAGATCGGCGCGGACGGGGCGTTCCTCAGGGGCAACGCGTGGGTTGAGGTTGCCGCCTAGAAGTCGTCGTCGAAGGCGACAGTGCCGGTCACCCCGACCTGGTACGCCGACACCCGCCGCTCGAAGAAGTTGGACAGCTCCTGCACGTCCTGCAACTCCATGAAGCCGAACGGGTTGCTCGACCCGTAGTGCGGCGCGATGCCGAGCTGGGCGAGGCGGCGGTCGGCGACGTGCTGGAGGTACTCCCGCATGTCGGCCAACGTCAGACCGGGCACACCGTGGCCCACCAGGTCCTCGGCGAACTGCACCTCACACTCGACGGCCTCGGTGAGCATCCGGCGAACCTGGTCGGCGAGGTCGTCGTCGAACAGGTCCGGCTCCTCGGCGCGAACGGTGTCGACGACGTCGAACGCGAACGCCATGTGCATGGACTCGTCGCGGAACACCCAGTTGGTGCCCGAGGCGAGGCCGTGCAGCAGGCCGCGGGAGCGCAGGAAGTAGACGTACGCGAACGCGCCGTAGAAGAACAACCCCTCGATGCAGGCGGCGAAGCAGATCAGGTTGAGCAGGAACGTGCGCCGGTCATCGCGGGACCGCAGCTCGCGCAGGTCGTTCAGCGAGTCGATCCACCGGAAGCAGAACTCGGCCTTACGACGGATCGAGGGGATGTTCTCGATGGCCGCGAATGCCTCGAAGCGTTCGGTCTCGTCGGGCACGTACGTGTCGAGCAGGTTGAGATAGAACTGGACGTGCACGGCCTCCTCGAACAGCTGGCGGGACAGGTAGAGGCGACCCTCCGGGCTGTTGACGTGCTGGTAGAGGTTGAGCACCAGGTTGTTGGCGACGATCGTGTCACCGGTGGCGAAGAACGCCACCAGCCGGCTGACCAGGTGCCGTTCGGCCGGCGACAGCTTGCCCAGGTCGGCGAGGTCGGCGTGCAGGTCGACCTCCTCGACCGTCCAGGTGTTGCGGATCGCGTCGCGGAACCGGTCGAAGAAGTGCGGGTAGCGCATCGGGCGGAGAGTCAGGTCCATCCCGGGGTCGAGCAGCATGTGCGTGGTCCTCGTGTCGGTGGTGCTGGCGTCGGTGGTGGCGGCGTCGGCGGCGGTCACTGGCAGGCCTCGCACGACTCGGGGTTCTCCAGCGAGCAGGCCAGCGCCTCCGCGTCGACGACGACGGGTGCGACAGCGCTGACGGTGGCCTGCTGGATCCGCGTCGCGGGGCGCGAACGCAGGTAGTAGGTGGTCTTCAGCCCGGCCTTCCAGGCGTACAGGTACATCGAGGAGAGCTTGCCGATGGTCGGCGCGGCCAGGAACAGGTTCAGCGACTGGGACTGGTCGATGAACGGGGCGCGGGCGGCGGCCAGGTCGATCAGCGCCCGCTGCGGCAGCTCCCACGCGGTGCGGAACAGCTCCCGTACGCCGGCCGGCAGCTCGGCGATGTCCTGCACCGAGCCCTCCGCCCGCTTGATCGCCGAACGGATCCGCTCGGTCCACAGACCACGGGCCTTCAGCTCGCGTACCAGGGCGGTGTTGACCTGGAGGAACTCCCCCGACAGGGTCTCGCGCTTGAACAGGTTGGACACCTGCGGCTCGATGCACTCGTAGCACCCGGCGATCGAGGCGATGGTGGCGGTCGGCGCGACCGCCACGAGCAGCGAGTTGCGCAGCCCGTACGCCTCGACCCGCTCGCGCAGCGCGTCCCACCGCGCGGTCTGCGTACCCTCGACACCCCACAGGTCGGGTTGGAGCTGGCCCCGCGCGGCCCGGGTCTGCGGGTACGCCGGATGCGCGCCGAAGTCGCGCGCCAGGTCGGCGGAGGTCTCCAACGCGGTCAGGTAAAGCTCCTCGCTGATCCGGGTGGACAGCTCCCGCGCGGCCGGCGAGTCGAACGGCAGCCGCAGCGCGAAGAAGACGTCCTGTAGGCCCATCAGCCCGAGTCCGACCGGCCGCCAGCGGGGGTTGCTCGCCGCCGCCTGCGCCGTCGGGTAGTAGTTGATGTCGATGACCCGGTCGAGGAAGGTCACCGCGGTCCGCACCGTGACGCGCAGCCGCTCCCAGTCGATCCCGCCGTCGGTGAGGTGGGCGGCGAGGTTCACCGAGCCGAGGTTGCACACGGCGGTCTCGGCGTCGCTGGACACCTCGACGATCTCGGTGCAGAGGTTGGACAGGTGCACCACGTTGCCCGGCTCGGCGGTCTGGTTGCACAGTCGGTTGGCGGCGTCCTTGAAGGTCATCCAGCCGTTGCCGGTCTGGGCGAGGGTCCGCATCATCTTCCCGTACAGCTCCCGTGCCGGGACCTGCCGCACGTGGCGACCCTGCGCCTCGGCCTCCCGGTACGCGGCGTCGAACCGCTCCCCCCACAGGTCGGGCAGCTCGGGCACCTCGTGCGGGTCGAACAGCGACCACAGCGCGTCGGCCTCGACCCGGCGCATGAACTCGTCCGGGATCCAGTTGGCCAGGTTGAGGTTGTGGGTGCGCCGGGCGTCCTCGCCGGTGTTGTCCCGCAGTTGCAGGAACTCCTCGATGTCCGGGTGCCACGGCTCCAGGTAGACGCAGGCCGCGCCCTTGCGTCGGCCACCCTGGTTCACCGCGGCGACGCTCGCGTCCAGGGTGCGCAGCCATGGCACGATCCCGTTGGACTGCCCGTTCGTGCCCCGGATCAGCGCTCCCCGGGAGCGGACCCGGGAGTACGCGATGCCGATGCCACCGGCGAACTTCGACAGGTTGGCGACCTGGGCGTACCGCTGGTAGATCGAGTCCAGCTCGTCGAGCGGGGAGTCGACCAGGTAGCAGGAGGACATCTGGGTGTGCCGGGTCCCGGAGTTGAACAAGGTCGGTGAGCTGGGCAGGTAGGCCAGGCTGGACATCAGCCGGTAGAAGCCGACCGCCTCGTCCGCCGTCCGGGACAGGCCGCAGGACACCCGCAGCAGCCAGTACTGCGGGGTCTCCAAGACCAGTCGGCTGGTGGGGTGGCGCAGCAGGTATCGGTCGTACACGGTGCGCAGGCCGAAGTACTCGAACCGGCGGTCGCCGTCCGGGTCGATGGCGTGGTCGAGCGTCGCGGCGTGTGCGGCGACGAACGCGGCGGTGTCGTCACCGATCAGGCCCTCGGCGTGGCCGACCCGGATCGCCGCGCTGAACGAGGTGACGCCCTGTCGGCGCACCTCCTTGTCGACGTAGCCGGCCAGCAGCCGCGCGGCGAGGCGCGAGTACTGCGGCTCCTCACCGATCATCTCGGCGGCGGTCTGGATGGACAGCCGGTCCAGTTCAGCAGTGGTCGCGCCGTCGTAGAGGCCGCTGATGGTGCGGGTGGCCACCCGCATCGGGTCGACGTCGGTCAGGTCGTCGGCCCACCGCTCGACCGCCCGGACGATCTTGTTCACGTCCACGGGTTCGGTGCCGCCGTCGCGCTTGCGGACCTGCATCGGCGTCCGGCGCACTGTCGCGTCGCCGCTGGCCGGGACTACCTCGGTGACTGTCACCACTCGCTCCTCGGAGTTCGAGACCTGGTGGCCCGGACGCGAGGAGACAGACACCGACGGACGCCACGCCAGCCGGCGTGGGTCAGGTGGCGTCAGCCGTCCCACGCGGCCTCGGACCGCCGCCCACCCGGTGCGGGTACGCGGCGCGCTGGCAGGTCTTCGGACTCGCGGGCACGACCGGGCTCGCCGGTCTCCTACTGGCCGTCGCTTCCCAGGCCGATTGGTGGCCCAGTGCTGATGACGGCGGTCGTTCCCACTCACCGCTGCGGGACAGTCCCGGATTTCCACCGGGTTCCCTGTTGCCTCGACCACCCCGGATGAGCGGCCGAACCAGCTGCGCTCGACACCATATATAGGGACGCAGCCGTTGTCACACCCCACATGTCGGTCTCGGGCGTGTCGGCGACGACTCGGTGACCACTGTCACCACCCCGGCCGACCACACCACGCCGACCGACGCCCGGCCCCGGAGTCGGGGCTCCCCACGCGGTCACGGTGGGCGGTATGGCGGATCGACCCGGCGAGGCAAACATCATATGTCTGAGGGTCTCCAGTGATCCACATCGTTGACGCGCTGGAGAAGCCCTCCGTATACTCCCAGTGATCATCTGATCTTTAGCCTAGCCGGGCGAGGAGCGCATGCCGCAGATCACCGCCGTCACCGTCGAAGACGTCCGCTTCCCCACCTCCCTGACCGCTGACGGGTCAGACGCCATGAACAAGGACGGCGACTACTCGGCGGCCTACGTCGTCCTGCACACCGACGGCGTCGACGGCGCGGGCGCGCCACTCGCGGGGCACGGCCTGACCTTCACCATCGGCCGAGGCAACGACATCGTCGCGGCGGCGGCAGTCCACCAGGCACAGCTTCTGGTGGGCCTGGACGTGGCGACGATGGCAGCGGACATGGGCGCGGTCTACCGCCTCCTCACCTCCGACTCGCAACTGCGCTGGCTCGGTCCGGAAAAGGGTGTCGTCCACCTGTCCCTGGCGGCCGTGCTGAACGCGTCGTGGGACCTGGTCGCCCGGGTCGCCGACAAGCCGCTGTGGCGGCTGCTCGTCGACATGTCCCCCGAGCAACTCGTCGACATCGCGGACCTGCGCTACCTGTCCGACGCGCTGACCCGCGACGAGGCACTGGCCATCCTGCGGGCCAAGGAGGGCACGAAGGCCGCCCGCCTCGCCGAGCTCGACCGGACCGGCTACCCCGCCTACACCACCTCGGCCGGTTGGCTCGGCTACGGCGACGACAAGCTGCGCCGGCTGTGCCAGGAGGCGGTGGACACCGGCTACGGCTACGTCAAGCTCAAGGTGGGCGCCAACCTCGACGACGACATCCGCCGATGCGGTATCGCGCGGGAGATCCTCGGACCGGATCGCAACCTGATGATCGACGCCAACCAGGTGTGGGACGTCGGTCAGGCCATCGACTGGGTCACCGCCCTCGCCCAGTTCACGCCACTGTGGATCGAGGAGCCGACCAGCCCCGACGACATTCTGGGCCACGCGGCCGTCCGCCGCGCCGTCGCTCCGATCGGCGTCGCCACCGGCGAACACTGCCACAACCGGGTGATGTTCAAGCAGCTGTTCCAGGCCGAGGCCATCGACTTCTGCCAGCTGGACACCGGCAGGTTGGCCAGCATCAACGAGATCGTCGCCGTGCTGCTGCTCGCCGCGAAGTTCGACGTCCCGGTGTGCCCGCACGCCGGCGGTGTCGGGCTGTGCGAGATGGTCCAACACGTGTCGGTGCTCGACTACGTCGCGATCTCGGGGGACCTCACCAACCGGGTCACCGAATTCGTCGACCACCTGCACGAACACTTCACCGATCCCTGCATCATCCGGGACACCGGTTCCGGCAGCGGCTACGTCCTGCCCAGCCAGCCCGGCTACTCCACCCGGATGCGTCAGGAGTCGGTAGCGCTCTACCGGTTTCCCGACGGCCACTACTGGGCGGCGACAGACCCGACTACCGTGTCATCTCCGGAGGCGGCGTACGTGATCGCGGGTGGGAAGGCCACCCCCGCCGGCCGTTAGGGGGATCATGTCTCGCACTGACGAAGTGGTCAACGGCATCAAGCGGATGATCCTCGAAGGGCAGTTCAGGCCCGGGGACCGGTTGCCCATCGAGAAGGACCTCGCCGAGCAGCTCGGCGTCTCGCGGGGGTCCCTGCGCGAGGGGATGTCGGCCCTGTCGATCCTCGGCATCGTCAACATCCGCCAGGGCGACGGCACCTACGTCACCAACCTCGACGCGCCACAACTGCTGGCCCCGATGGGTTTCGTGGTGGACTTCCAGGGCCAGGGCGACCCCCGGCACATCCACACCGTTCGCCGTCTGCTGGAGTGCGAGGCCGCCTGCCTGGCGGCGACCAGGATCACCGACGAGGCCCTGGCCCAGGCGGGTGACCTGCTCGACGAGGCGGCCCGGTTGGTCGGCCAGTCGCCGCCGGACCACGAGCGGATCATGGAGATCGACATCGCCTTCCACCGGATCATCGCGGTGCACGCCGAGAATCCGGTGCTCGTCGGCCTGATCGAAGCCTTCGCCGGGCGCACCATCCGTGGCCGGCTCTGGCGAAGTCTGCACGAGGAGGGCGCGGACCTGCGCACCCATGACGAACACGTGGCGATCCTGAAGGCCCTCGTGGCGCGCGACCCGGAGCGGGCGCGCACCCGGATGGCCAACCACCTGATCGGCGTGGAGGAGTCGTTGCAGGGGTTACCCGACGACGCCGACGCGAGCACCGAGACGGCCCGGTCGTGACGGCCCACCCTCACGGCTGCACGTCGAGCAGCCCCTCGTCGTACAACGCCGTCCAGAGCTGATCCGGGACGTCGACACCAGCTCGACGCAGGGTCTCGGTCACCTGGGCCTCGTCCCGCATACCGACCACCGTCGAGACCACGGCCGGGTGACGACGGACGAACGCCAACGCCGCCTGGGGCAGCGTGACGCCGTACATCTGACAGACCCGCGCTATCCGGCGGGCCTGATCGATCACCTCCGCCGGCGCCTGCTGGTAGTCGTAGACGGCGTCGGGCGGTGGCATGTCCCGGGCCAACAGCCCGGAGTTGTAGACACCGGCGACCACCACACCGACGTGGCGGGCCTGCGCGACGGGCAGCAGGTCGGTCAGCGCGCCCTGCTCCAACAGGGTGTACCGGCCGGCGCACATCACCACGTCCACGTCGGTCTCCGCCACGAAGCGGGCCAGCATCGCGGACTGGTTCATCCCCGCCCCGACCGCACCGATCACGCCCTGCTCCCGCAGCTCCACCAACGCCGGGATGGCCTCGCGCGCGGCCTGCTCCCAATGCTCGTCCGGATCATGCAGATACACCACGTCGATCCGGTCCAGGCCGGTGCGCCGAAGGCTCGCCTCCAGCGAACGGCGTACGCCGTCGCGGCTGAAGTCCCAGACCCGGCGATGGTCGGCGGGAACGTCGAACCCCTCCGGATCCCGCCGGTGCGCCGTCTCCGGGGACGGCACGAGCAGCCGGCCGACCTTCGTCGACACCACGTACTCGCCTCGCGGGCGGGAGCGCAGGGCCGCGCCCAGGCGCCGTTCGGACAGGCCCAGCCCGTAGTGCGGTGCCGTGTCGAAGTATCGGATGCCGCCTGCCCACGCGGTGTCCACCGCGGCGGCGAACTGCTCGTCCGACGTCGCCCGGTAGAGATTGCCACCCTGGGAGGCGCCCAGGCCCAGGGGGCTCAGCCGCAGCGGCGGCCCGACGCCGCCGCGGGTCGCCGGACGGGCGGGATCGCGCGCACCGCGCTGGACGACAGCCGTCACCGCTCGTCCCGATCCACGTTGGTGCTGCCGGTCATCGCCGCGACCAGATCGTCGGTGGTGACCTCGTCGGCGCGGAGTTGGGCAGCGCGCCGACCGAGGCGCAGGACCTCGACCCGGTCGGCGATCTCGAGCACCTGCGGCATGTTGTGGCTCACCAGCACCACCGACATGCCGGCGTCACGGGCACGCCGCACGACGTCGAGCACCCGCCCGGTCTGGACCACCCCCAGGGCCGCGGTGGGCTCGTCGAGGATGACCACGTTTGTCGCCCAGATGATGGCGCGGGCCACCGCCACGCACTGCCGCTGCCCACCGGAGAGCATCGCGATCGGGGTGGTGACCCTGGGGATCCGTACGCCGAGTTCGTCGAGGGCGGCGGCGGCGCCGTGGCGCATGGCGCGCTTGTCCAACAGCCCGAGCCGGCCGAGTGGCCCGGAGCGGAGGATCTCCCGGCCGAGATACAGGTTGGCGGCCACGCTGAGGTCGTCGGCGACGGCGAGGTCCTGGTAGACCGTCTCCACCCCGGCCCGTCGGGCATCGACCGGAGTGGAGAACTGGACCGGACGGCCGCCGACCCGGATCTCACCCTCGTCGGGTGGGTGCACACCGGACAGGGTCTTGATCAGGGTGCTCTTGCCGGCGCCGTTGTCACCGATCAGCGCGACGACCTCACCTCGGCGGACCGTGAAGTCGGCGCCACGCAACGCCTCCACGTGCCCGAACCGCTTGACGATGCCGCGGGCTTCGAGGACCGGCGGTTCCGCGTCGGTGGGTTGCTGATCGTTGTCCGCGGCGGCCGTGGGGATCGCGCCCATCACTGCACCGGCGGGTTGGCGCAGCTGGGCTCGAGCACCGCCTTGATCTCCGCCGAGTCGATGTTCTCCTTGGTGACGAACGTGACGCCGGTGTCGGCCGATGCCAGCGGGGCCTTGTCCCGAAGGTGCTTGACCATCTTGTCGACGCCGAAGTAGCCCATCTTGAACGGGTTCTGTACGACCAGCGCCGAGATCTGGCCGTTGCGCACCCCGGCGATCTCGTCCGGGGCGGCGTCCCAGCCGATGATGACCACCTTGCCGGACTTGCCGGCGGCCTGGATGGCCTGGGCGGCACCGAGCACGCTCGGCTCGTTGGCCGCGAAGACGCCGGCGAGCTTGGGGTTGGCGGTGAGGATGTTCTCGGTGACCCGTCGGGCCTCGTTGACGTCACTGCGGCTCGGCTGCTGGCCGACCAGCTTCAGGTTGGGGTACTGGGCGAGGCCGGCCTTGAAGCCGTCGACCCGCTCGGTGTTGGTCTGCGATCCGGGCTGGAACTCGACGAGCGCCACCTCGTGGTTGCCGGGGCCGAGTTCGGTGGCGAGCAGCTTCGCCGCCTCCGTCGCCGACGCACGGTTGTCGGTGGCGAAGAGGGGCACGTTCGACGGCTGCGGGCTGGTGCCAGAGTCGATCATGGCGACCGGGATGTTGGCGCTGAGCGCCTTGTCGGTCGCCGGCGCCAACGCGCTGGAGTCGGTCGCCGCGTAGACGATGCCGTCGACCTTCTTGGTGACGAAGTTCTGGATCAGGTTGACCTGGCCCTCGACGTCGGTCTCGGTGGTCACCCCGTCCCACTGGACGGTGACGTCCCCCGCGCGCTGCGCGGCGCACTCGGCACCCGCCTTGACCGTGTTCCAGTAGTCGGCCCCGACCGCCTTGGGTACGACGGCGAGCTTCAACGGGCCGCTCGCGTCCTTGGTCGCGCCGTCGCCGCCGTCACGGACCTCGACCCCGCCGCAGGCGCTGAGCAGGGCGGTCGCCGCGGCCGCGGCCAGGATCGCCTGCGCGCGCAGGAGTCGTCCTCGCGTCCGCCGGCTGGTGGTGGTGTGTGCCATGGTGTGTGTCCTTCCTCGTTCGGACTCTCGGAATGGCATGTCAACCCCGTGATTCCAGCCGCCGGCGGCGGTACTGGTCGAAGTAGACGGCGGCCCAGATGATCACGCCGACGATCACCTGCTGGTAGTGGATGCTGATGTCGAGCAGGACGGCGCCGTTGCGGACCAGGGCGATGAGGAACGCGCCGATGATGGTCCCGACGATCCGGCCCTGCCCGCCGAACAGGCTGGCACCGCCGATGACCGCGGCGGCGATGACGTCGAGTTCCAGCGAGATGCCGTAGTTGGGCTGGCCCGAGTTGACCCGGGACGCGGCGATCATGCCGCCGAGCCCGACCAGTACGCCGGCCAGCACGTACACCCCGGTCAGGTGCCGCCCGACCCGGATGCCGGAGCGGCGGGCGGCCTCCAGATTGGAGCCCATCGCGTAGGTGTACTGACCGAAGCGGGTCTGGGAGAGCAGGAAGGCGACCCCGACGGCGACCAGGACGGTGATCACCACGGCGAACGGAATGCCGAGGATCTGCCCGTTGCCGAGCAGTTGGAAGGACCGGGGAAGGCCGTAGACGCCGACGGCTCCGGTGATGATGAAGACGAGGCCGCGGCCCACGGACATCGTCCCCAACGTCGCGATGAACGGCGGGATCCGGGCCACGGTCACCAGCAGCCCGTTCAGCAGCCCGGCCAGCGCGCCGACGCCGATCGCGACCGCCGTGGCCGCCCAGAGCGAGAAGCCGAGGTCGCGCACGACCATCGCGCCCAACACACCGGCGAGCGCGGCGACCGACCCCACGGACAGGTCGATGCCCTTGGTGATGATGACCATCGTCTGGGCCGTGGCGATGATGGCGATCACCGCCGTCTGGGCCCCGATGTTGAAGAGGTTGTCCGCTGTCAGGAAGTAGGGACTCGCGAAGGTCAGGGCAATGAACAGGACGACCAGCGCGGTCGCGGCGGTGAACTCGGAGACGGCGTGGGAGATCCGTTCCCGGAACCAGTCGCTGAGTTCGCCGCGTTGCGTGCCGGCGGTTGCCTCGGCGCTACTCATCGTCGGACCTGACCTCCCCAAGCGCGGCGCCGGCGTCCGACGGGGACCCGCCGACGAGCCGAACGCCTGTGAGCGACCGACCCCGCTCGGACGGCGGTGCGGCTAGGTGCCCGCACACTCGTCGGAGATAGGTCGGATGTTTCCCGCGATCAGGCGTTACCTTGCCACGCATTCACGTATGTTGCCAAGGTCTTGCGAGCATGTTTTGCCATCGTTACCTGCGCCACCGAAGGCATACGTCTGACCAAATCGACATCGACTGCCGCCGCTAGCATGTTATCGATAACATGCTATGTCCCCAGGCCGAAAGGCGCTGCCGCCTCAGAACGGGGCCAGCCGGTAGACCCGGCCGGCGGTACGCCGCCAGATCGCGGCCCGCTCATCGTCGGACAGCGGGTCCAGCAGGTCACCGAGGACGGTGACCCAGCGGGTGTACGACGTGGCGAGCAGGCACACCGGCCAGTCCGAGCCGAACATCAGCCGGTCCGGCCCGAACACGTCGAGGGCGTGCTCCACCGCGGGCCGCAGGTCGGCCGTCGTCCAGGACCCGCCGTCCACCTCGGTCACCAGGCCGGAGAGCTTCGCCGTCGTGTTGGGCTCGGCCGCGAGTGCCCGCAGGTCGCGCTGCCAGTCACCGAGATCGGCGCGCCCGAGCGGGGGCTTGCCGAGGTGGTCCAGGACGAACCGCACCTGGGGCAGGTCGCGGACGAGCCGGGCGGCCGCCGGCAGCTGACGATGGCGCACCAGCAGGTCGAAGGCGAGGCCGGCGGCACCGACCGCGGCGATGCCGTGCCGCACGTCGGGGCGGTCGAGATAGGTCGGGTCGGGTTCGGACTGGACCAGGTGGCGGATGCCGACCAGCCGTTCGCCGCCACGGGCCCTGCGTAGTCGGGCGAGGCGGCGGTCGACATCGGCGGCGGTGAGGTCGACCCAGCCGACGACCCCGCCGACGAGCGGGTCGTCGGCCGCGATGCCGAGCAGTTCGGGCGTCTCCGACCGAACGGCGACGGACTGGACGACAACGGTCTGGGTGACCCCGGCGGCCCGGGTCGCCGGAGCGAGCTCGAGCGGCGTGAAGTCGTCGTCGATCGCGGCCATGGTGTGCGGATCGATCCAGGGCTGTGGGTGCCGCGCCCGGACCCAGAGGTGATGGTGCGCGTCGACGATGCCCGGTCGTCGCGCTACCTCACCGGTCGTCACCGGACCCACCCTGGCGCGTTCTCGTCCACCGCACACCCCGCCCAGCCGCTGATCGAGCCCTCCGGGTCAACCCGGAGCCACAGAGTCGATCTGCCAGGTTGACCATGTTAGCGGTAACAGTCTGTTGTCGAGTCCCGGAACGCGCGCCATGACCGGCCTCCGGCAGTGTCGCCTTTTGGTCTGACGAATCCACTGGCGCCTGCGGCTGGTCCGCCTCGTTGACGTACCGGTATCCGGACGCGTTCGGGGCGCGGGGTCCGGGTTGACCGCCTGAGGCGGCACCGATACCGTCGACCGCACTATCTGCGGCGACGCGAGGGAAGCCGGTGTGAATCCGGCGCGGTCGCGCCACTGTGAGCGGTTCCCCAACCACAACTGGGGGCCGCGAGCCAGGACGCTCGGTCGTCCGCAGCCTTGCGATGGGGACGCGTCATCCCTGGGGAGGTTCGTGTATTCATGTCTAGCTCCGCTTCCAGCCAGCCGGTGGTGCACCCCGCCGGCAGTGCCCGTCTGCTGTGGACGGCTCTGGCGACCGTTGCCGTACTCACGCTGCTGGCGTACCTCGTCGCCTTCGACCAGGGGGCGGTGTCGCGCAGTGGGATGTACCTGCACGAGCTGATGCACGACGGCAGGCACCTGCTGGGTGTCCCGTGCCACTGAACACCACCACCACTCCCCCGTTCGTCGCCGTCCTCGTTCGCGGGCTGCTGGCCGGCCTGCTCGCCGGCCTGCTCGCCGGGGCGTTCGCGTACGTCGCAGGCGAACCGCACGTCGAGGCGGCCATCGCCATCGAGGAGGCGGCGACGCACGCCGAGCCCGCCGCTGGTGCGCACGATCACGAGGACGCCCTGGTCAGCCGGACGGGTCAGCGCGGCGGTCTGTTCCTGGCCACCGGCCTGTTCGGTGCCGCGATGGGTGGCCTCCTGGCCACGGCGTACGTCCTGCTGTCCCGGCGGCGGCGCGGCGACGACGACGGGCGGTCGGGTCTGCTGCTGGCCGGCACCGCGCTGCTCGGCGCGGTGATCGTGCCGTTCCTCAAGTACCCGGCGAACCCACCGGCGGTCGGCGACCCGGCCACCATCAACCAACGGACCGTCACCTACCTGTTGATGGTGGTGCTCGGGCTGGTGGCCGTGTGGGCCGGCTCGCTGGGCTACCGGTCAGTCGGCGCCCAGGCGCCGACGTGGCTGCGCGCCGCCGCAGCCGTGGGCGGGTTCCTGCTGGTCACGGGTGTGTCGTACGTGGTGATGCCGTCCTTCCAGGAGGTTCCGGCGGACTTCCCGGCGACCCTGCTGTGGAGTTTCCGACTGGCCTCGCTCGGCACCCAGGTCGTGCTCTGGACCGGCATCGGCCTGCTGTTCGCGGCCCTGATGCACCGCGAGCAGCGTCGCCGGGCCGGCACCGCACTGCCGAGCACGTGACCGGCACCAGCCTTCAGCTGGTCGCCCACGGTCACACCGCCGCGCTGCGCCGGGCCCGC
>NZ_JAGPXY010000259.1 GCF_018070325.1 Micromonospora sp. H61 | reverse complement strand
CCGCAGCAGAGCACAGGTGAACTGCCAGCCTGAAGTTTAGCTACTCACCAGCGAACCAGCGGAGGGACCACTCACACGGGTGGTCCCTCCGCTGGCGCGGCACAGGTCAGCTGGGACAGCCGACGACAGGGCAGCGCGTGTTGCGCCCACCTGGGTGGCTCGCCCGCTCCCGCTCGTTCAGCCCTTGGCCTGGCCGCGGCGGACTCGCCGACGGGGCTTGTCGTCGCCGCCGGCAAGCCGGGTGAAGGTGAGCATGTTCGCCAGCGCCACGGCGATGATCGCGACGCCGACCTGAATCGCGAGCACCACCCAGTCCCAGCGCAGCACCCACACCTTCGCGCCGGCTCCGTCGTCGATATCAAGCGCCCGAGCAACCACTGTGCCCAGCACCGCCGAGCCGACGCCGATGACGAAAGTGGCG
>NZ_JAGPXY010000258.1 GCF_018070325.1 Micromonospora sp. H61 | reverse complement strand
GAGGATGTTTGCGCCCAGGGTTCGTCGCGTCGTGCGGGGTTGACGGTCGTGTGGGGCATGTGGCCCGGGCGGCGAGCCCATGCCCCACGATGAACGGTCTACCGGAAGTCGGCCGCGTGGTCGGTGGCCCATTGCGCGAATGTCCGCGCGGGTCGGCCGGTCAGGCGCGGGACGATGTCGGCCCACTCCTGGTTCGTCGGGGCGGGATCACGCGCGGATTCCGCCCACATGGTGAAGATCCAGTCGACGAACGTCTCCGGATAGCCGTTGCTGATCCACTCGGCCCGGGCCTCGGCCGGATCGAGTTCGTCGAACCGCACCGTGGCACCGATCGCCGTGCCGATCGCGTCGACCTGCGCGACGGTGGTGAGCGCCTCGGGGCCGGCGAAGGTGTAGGTCCGGCCGGCGTGGCCGTCCTCGAC
>NZ_JAGPXY010000257.1 GCF_018070325.1 Micromonospora sp. H61 | reverse complement strand
ACCCCGAACCGACCTCGCCGTGCAGCGATCGCCATCGTTTTTTCCACTCCCGAACATCTCCGCAACAGGCCGCCACGGGGGAAAGAGTCACCGGCAAACTGGGGAAGCGCCTGGCCGCCCGCAGCCTCGGACAGTGCGGTCGCGGAGAGGTGCACGCGTCTGGACATCTCCCGATAGCTCGGCTGCCCCGCCGCCATCCGCATCGCCCGCAGACCCAGAGCGAAGCGCTGCAGTGCCCCGCGCCGGGATCAAGATGCCGTTCAGGCCGTCCCACCTGCCGCCCCCCAGATTTGTTTGTTTGTTTGTCCTGCCCGCGAAAAGGCTGCTGGACAATCCGCGGCAGTCTATACAAGACAAGGTGGCTGGGCCCAGCCCACACGAGTCGGATCAACGTTGGTGAGCAGCAATTTCCTGCGCACAGCTC
>NZ_JAGPXY010000256.1 GCF_018070325.1 Micromonospora sp. H61 | reverse complement strand
ACGAACGCCGAGTTGGATGCAAGCTCAACACCGCACTGCTCAGCCAAGGTCCAGCCGTTCTTGCGGCCCAGGCCCGAGATCAACCCGCACAGGTACGAACGCGCACGCAGTCTCGGTTCGGCCCGCCGGAACCGAGGCCCGATCCGGGCATGCAGCCGGTCCAACTCTCCATGCCACCGGTCAACATCAACATCCGTCACAGGCAGACCAACGAACGCGAGCCGAAATCGATTCGCCTAC
The DNA here is from genome assembly GCF_018070325.1 of Micromonospora sp. H61. Classification (GTDB taxonomy): domain Bacteria; phylum Actinomycetota; class Actinomycetes; order Mycobacteriales; family Micromonosporaceae; genus Micromonospora; species Micromonospora salmantinae. Next base: position 192 of record NZ_JAGPXY010000256.1, on the reverse strand, counting down.
TGCCGTTGCAGTACTAATACTCCAGCCGCACCTGCTGAAGTTGAAGTCTTCGCTGGTAGTGGGCTGTTTTGGCCCGGTACTGGTGTCGGCGTCGCCATCGTGACCATCGATGGATGTGGTCGAAGGGTCGGATGGTGGTGATCAGGTGTGCCAGGAGACGTCGGACCTCGCCGAGCGTGAGAGGAATGAGAC
>NZ_JAGPXY010000255.1 GCF_018070325.1 Micromonospora sp. H61 | reverse complement strand
AGGCCAGCTCCCGGGGGTGGGCCGGGTCGCCCGGCTCGTCGAAGTCACTGCCCACCACTACCACCGCCGGGCACTGCCGCTCCACCGCCCGGTAGCGCTCGACGATCGCGGAGATGAGCTGTTCCCGTCGGCCGTCGGCGACCAGCGCCGAAGCCTCGGCGTAGCTCGCCCCGGCCAGTTCGGACAGCGGCATCTCGACCCGGTAGCGCTCGCTCAGCAGGGCGAGGATCGGGTCCTGGCCGGTGTCGGCCACCAACGGCCGGAACACGCCGATCCGCCCGACCTGGCGGGACAGCAACTCCGCCAACCCGAGGGCAATCGTCGACTTGCCCCCGCCGGACCCCACGCTCGTCAGATACACACTTCGGGCCACAGCCCCACCCTAGAAGATCGCGAGGTCCCCCACCCGGGCCGTCCGCCCCTGCGCACCAAACC
>NZ_JAGPXY010000040.1 GCF_018070325.1 Micromonospora sp. H61 | reverse complement strand
GACGGGTGGCGGCGGAGCGACGCGGCGGCTGGCGTTCGGCCCGGCGTCGGGCCGCGCGTCCGCCGACGCCCGGCGGCTACTGACCGGGCGCCCGCCGACGCGCGGGCGCCCGGGCCTGCGGGCGGCGCGGCCGACCGGGCTTGCGGGCGGCGCGGCCGACCGGGCTGAGCTGGGGGAATGTGCGGGCGAGGGAAACTGTCACACCTCGGGGCTAGAGTTGCCGAGGCGTGTTTTCCGCGCCCGTACGACCGCTCAAGACCACCCAGAGCGGGACAGATCCTTCGCTTCGTCTTCTCCCGGGAGTACACGCACCGTGGCCGACCGACTGATCATCCGTGGCGCGCGCGAGCACAACCTGCGTGACGTCAGTCTCGACCTGCCCCGGGACGCACTCATCGTGTTCACCGGGCTGTCCGGGTCGGGCAAGTCGAGCCTGGCCTTCGACACGATCTTCGCCGAGGGGCAGCGCCGCTACGTCGAGTCGCTCTCGTCGTACGCCCGGCAGTTCCTCGGCCAGATGGACAAGCCAGACGTCGACTTCATCGAGGGCCTGAGCCCGGCCGTCTCGATCGACCAGAAATCCACCTCGCGTAACCCGCGCTCGACCGTCGGCACCATCACCGAGGTCTACGACTACCTGCGTCTGCTCTACGCCCGCATCGGTGAGCCGCACTGCCCGGTCTGTGGTGAGCGCATCTCCCGGCAGAGCCCGCAACAGATCGTCGACCGGGTCCTCGCCATGGCCGAGGGCACCAAGTTCATGGTGCTCGCCCCGGTGATCCGTGGCCGCAAGGGCGAATATGTCGACCTCTTCGCCGAGCTGCAGGCCAAGGGCTACGCCCGGGCCCGGGTCGACGGCGTGGTTCACCCGCTGACCGAGCCGCCGAAGCTCAAGAAGCAGGAGAAGCACACCATCGAGGTGGTGATCGACCGGCTCACCGTCAAGCCGAGCGCCAAGCAGCGGCTCACCGACTCGGTCGAGGCCGCCCTGGGGCTGTCCAGCGGCCTGGTCCTGCTCGACTTCGTCGACCTTCCCGAGGACGACCCGGACCGCGAGCGCCGCTACTCCGAGCACCTGGCCTGCCCCAACGACCACCCGCTCGCCATCGAGGATCTCGAGCCTCGGGTCTTCTCCTTCAACGCGCCCTACGGCGCCTGCCCGGAGTGCACCGGCCTGGGCACCAAGAAGGAGGTCGACCCGGAGCTGCTGGTCCCCGACCCGGAGCGCAGCCTGCGTGAGGGCGCCATCCAGCCCTGGTCCACCGGGCACAACCTGGAATACTTCCTGCGCCTGCTGGAGGCGCTCGGCGAGGCCCAGCACTTCGACATCGACACCCCGTGGCGGGCGTTGCCGGCGCGGGCGCAGAAGACGATCCTGCACGGCTCCGACGACCAGGTGCACGTGCGCTACCGCAACAAGTACGGCCGCGAGCGCTCCTACTACACCGGCTTCGAGGGCGTGGTGCAGTGGATCGAGCGCCGGCACTCCGACACCGAGTCCGAGTGGTCCCGCGACAAGTACGAGGGCTACATGCGCGACGTGCCGTGCGCGGCGTGCGGCGGTGCCCGGCTCAAGCCCGAGGTGCTCGCGGTCACGCTGGCCGGCAAGAGCATCGCCGAGGTCTGCAACCTGTCAGTGGGGGAGTGCGCCGACCTGCTCGCCGGCATCGAGCTGACCGACCGGCAGAAGATGATCGCCGAGCGGGTCCTCAAGGAGATCAACGCCCGGCTGCGGTTCCTGCTCGACGTCGGCCTGGACTACCTCTCCCTGGACCGCCCGGCCGGCACGCTCTCCGGCGGCGAGGCACAGCGCATCCGGCTGGCCACCCAGATCGGCTCCGGCCTGGTGGGCGTGCTCTACGTGCTCGACGAGCCGTCGATCGGGTTGCACCAGCGCGACAACCACCGGCTGATCGAGACCCTGATCCGGCTGCGCGGGCTCGGCAACACGCTGATCGTGGTGGAGCACGACGAGGACACCATCCGCACCGCCGACTGGATCGTCGACATCGGGCCCGGCGCGGGTGAGCACGGCGGCAAGATCGTGCACAGCGGCTCGGTGCCGGCGTTGCTGAAGAACAAGGAGTCGATCACCGGGGCGTACCTGTCCGGTCGGCGGTCGATCCCGACGCCGACGGGCCGCCGCCCGCAGGACCCGGCCCGCGAGCTGGTGGTGCACGGCGCGCGGGAGCACAACCTGCGCAACCTGACCGTCTCGTTCCCGCTGGGCCAGCTGATCGCGGTCACCGGGGTCAGCGGCTCGGGCAAGTCGACGCTGGTCAACGACATCCTGTACGCGGTGCTGGCCAACCAGATCAACGGCGCCCGGCTGGTGCCCGGCCGGCACACCCGGGTCTCCGGGCTGGAGCACGTGGACAAGGTCGTCGGCGTGGACCAGTCGCCGATCGGCCGCACGCCGCGCTCCAACCCGGCCACCTACACCGGCGTCTGGGACCACGTCCGCAAGCTCTTCGCCGAGACCACCGAGGCGAAGGTGCGCGGGTACGGTCCGGGCCGGTTCTCCTTCAACGTCAAGGGCGGGCGCTGCGAGGCGTGCTCGGGTGACGGCACCATCAAGATCGAGATGAACTTCCTCCCCGACGTGTACGTCCCCTGCGAGGTCTGCAAGGGCGCCCGGTACAACCGGGAAACCCTGGAGGTGCACTACAAGGGCAAGACCGTCTCGGACGTGCTGGAGATGCCCATCGAGGAGGCCGCCGAGTTCTTCTCCGCCATCCCGGCCATCCACCGGCACCTGAAGACCCTTGTCGACGTCGGCCTGGGCTACGTCCGCCTCGGCCAGCCCGCGCCGACCCTCTCCGGCGGTGAGGCGCAGCGGGTCAAGCTCGCCTCCGAGCTGCAGAAGCGCTCCACCGGGCGGACGGTCTACGTGCTCGACGAGCCGACCACCGGTCTGCACTTCGAGGACATCCGCAAGCTCCTGATGGTGCTGGAAGGGCTTGTCGACAAGGGCAACACGGTGATCACGATCGAGCACAACCTCGACGTGATCAAGACCGCGGACTGGCTGATCGACATGGGTCCCGAGGGTGGCCACCGTGGCGGCACAGTGCTCGCCACCGGCACCCCCGAGGAGGTCGCCGAGGTGGCCGACAGCCACACCGGCGAGTTCCTGCGCCAGGTGCTCAAGCTCGACGGCAAGGCCAAGGGTGCGGCTGCCGCCACCACCCGGGCCGCCAAGGCCAACGGCGTGACCAAGGCGCGGGCCAGCCGTAAGGTGCCGGCCGCCGCGCGTTGACCAATCTGTGCGTGTTCGCGGGGGCGGGGCGGGTCGGTTGACGAACCGCCCCCCCCCATTTGCCGGGTCGGACGAGTACCCGATGAACCATCCGGCACAGTTGCCCGTGTGGAGAAGTGTGGCCGGCTTTCGACCGGCAGCGGGCTAGAGAGAGGCGAGGCATGAGTGACGATCAGGCGCTGACCGGTTCGGGTACGCAGACACGTCGTACCCTGCTCACCGGCGTCGGGGCGGTCGGCGCGGCCGTCGTGCTGGCTGCCTGCGGCAGCGACGACGGCGGCAACGGCAGCGGCAGTGACGCACCCACCAGTGGTGGCCCCGCCGTACCCAGCACCGGTGACGCCGGCGGCGGCGACCGGCAGAACGCGCAGTCGTTGGCCACCACCGCCGACATCCCGGTCGGAGGCGGCAAGGTCCTCGCCGCCGAAGGTGTGGTCATCACCCAGCCCGCGGCAGGCCAGTTCAAGGGCTTCAGCCCGATCTGTACGCACCAGAACTGCCCGGTGACGAACGTCGACGGCGGCACCATCAACTGCACCTGCCACGGCAGCAAGTTCTCGATCGAGGACGGCTCGGTGAAGGCCGGCCCTGCCACCAAGCCGCTGCCGCCCAAGAGCATCAAGGTCACCGGCGATCAGATCTCGCTGGCCTGATCCGACGTGGGGCCGGCGGGCCGGCCCGGCCGCACGCTGACCGGTCGGTCGGCCCGGCGTCGCAGGGTCGACCCGCGTTTCGGGAAGCCGGGGTGTCAGCGGGGTGTCGACACCCCGGCTTTCGGGACGCCGAGTGGATCACGCCTGCGGTGGGCTGTCGGTGCTGCGGACTAGGCTTGTCGGCGTGGCTGACCCCTCGACCTACCGCCCCGCACCCGGCACCATCCCGGAGCTACCGGGGGTCTACCGCTTTCGCGACGGCACCGGCCGGGTGATCTACGTCGGCAAGGCGCGAAATCTGCGCAGCCGGCTCAACTCCTACTTCGGTGACGTCTGGAACCTGCACGAGCGCACCCGGCAGATGGTCACCACCGCCGAGTCGGTGGACTGGATCACCGTTGGCACCGAGGTCGAGGCGCTCCAGCAGGAGTTCACCTGGATCAAGCAGTACGACCCGCGGTTCAACGTCCGCTACCGCGACGACAAGTCGTACCCCTATCTCGCCGTCACCCTCGACGAGGAGTACCCCCGGCTGCAGGTGATGCGCGGCGCCAAGCGCAAGGGTGTGCGTTACTTCGGTCCCTACTCGCATGCCTGGGCCATCCGGGAGACCCTCGACCTGCTGCTGCGGGTCTTCCCCGCGCGGACGTGCTCCGCCGGGGTGTTCAAGCGGGCCGGCCAGGTCGGTCGTCCCTGCCTGCTGGGCTACATCGGCAAGTGCTCGGCGCCGTGCGTCGGCACCGTCTCCGCCGAGGAACACCGGGCCATCGTCGACGGGTTCTGCGACTTCATGGCCGGGCGCACCGACACCATGGTCCGCAAGATCGAACGCGAGATGACCGAGGCGAGCGAGCAGCTGGAGTTCGAGCGGGCCGCCCGGCTGCGCGACGACGTGGCCGCCCTGCGCCGGGCCATGGAGAAGCAGACAGTGGTGCTCGGCGACGGCACCGACGCGGACGTCGTCGCGTTCGCCGACGACCCGCTCGAGGCGGCTGTGCAGGTCTTCCACGTCCGCGACGGCCGGGTCCGCGGCCAGCGCGGTTGGGTGGTGGAGAAGACCGAGGATCTGACCACCGGGGACCTGGTGCACCACTTCTGCACCCAGGTGTACGGCGGCGAGCACGGCGAGGCCGACGTGCCTCGGGAACTGCTGGTCCCCGAGTTGCCCGCGGACGCCGACGCGCTGGCCGAGTGGCTCTCCGACCATCGGGGCAGTCGGGTGTCGCTGCGGGTGCCGCAGCGCGGCGACAAACGCTCACTGATGGAGACGGTGGAACGCAACGCCAAGGACGCGCTGGCCCGGCACAAGCTCAAGCGCTCCGGTGACCTGACCACCCGGGGCAAGGCACTGGACGAGATCAGCGAGGCGCTGGGCATGAGCACGTCGCCGCTGCGCATCGAGTGTTTCGACATCTCCCAGATCCAGGGCACCGACGTGGTCGCCAGCATGGTGGTCTTCGAGGACGGGTTGCCGCGCAAGAGCGAGTACCGGCGGTTCATCGTCCGCGGCGCCACCGACGACCTTTCCGCGATGTCCGAGGTGCTGCGTCGGCGCTTCGCCCGCTACCTGGACGCAAGGGCCGAGACGGGCGAGGTGGGCGTGGAGTCGGCCGACGACTCGGCCGCCCCCCAGGACGCGCTCGAGCCCCAGGTCGGCGTCCTGATCGATCCGACCACCGGCCGGCCCCGAAAATTCGCGTACCCGCCGCAGCTGGTGGTCGTCGACGGCGGCGCCCCACAGGTCGCGGCCGCCGCGCAGGCACTCGCCGACCTGGGCATCGACGACGTGGCCCTGTGCGGACTGGCCAAGCGGCTGGAGGAGGTGTGGCTCCCGGACGACGAGTTCCCGGTCATCCTCCCGCGCACCTCCGAGGGGCTCTACCTGCTGCAACGGGTGCGTGACGAGGCGCACCGGTTCGCCATCACCTTCCATCGGCAGCGCCGCTCCAAGCGGATGACCGAGTCGGCACTTGACCACGTGCCCGGCCTGGGCGAGGTGCGTCGCAAGGCGCTGCTGCGGCACTTCGGCTCGCTCAAGCGACTCTCGGCCGCGACGGCTGAAGAGATCACCGAGGTGCCTGGGGTGGGGCGGCGTACCGCCGAGGCGATCCTGGTCGCCCTGGACAAGGACACGAAGGCCGGCGACGGCGCCGAGGTGAAGCCCAGCACCTGAGCACTGTCGTCGCTCGCCCGGCCGGAGGCGCAGCCGACCCGCCCACGCTGACTGTTTTCGCCCGCCCCTTCGTCGGCGGTCGCGCCCCCATGATCGTGCTCGATCCTGGATGTAGTGGCCTCGTGGCGCAGGGAGGGGACTGTTTCCTGGATCGAGCACATCTAGCGGCGGTCCGCGCCGGGCTCTGCCCCCGCCTCCGACCGGGTCCGGGGCGGACGAACGGCGCAGACCGGCATGATCCACTCGGCTTTTATGAAGTCGGTGCATCCCCGCCGCCGGGACACCGCGACTTCCATGAAGCCGAGTCGATCACGCCGGCATGGCCTCCGTGTCGGGTTCGCCCCGGCCGCTGGGTGGGTCGTTTGTCGGGTTTGCCCTTGGGTGTCGGGTGGTCCGGGCCACCCCGGCGGCGGAATCGGCGGCCGGGCCGGGTCGTTATACCTGGCAGACCACCGCAACAGTCCAGGTCATGGCGGGCCGACCCCCGCCGGGAACACCCGCCAGGCCGCCCCGGTTACATCCCCCGGACGCCCGAGCAGCACAACGGCCGGGCACGGCAGCCGCCGGGAACACCGGCCGGGCAGCCCCGGTTACATCCCCGAACCGCCGAGCACCACAACGGCCAGGCAGCCGCGGGGAACACCCGCCCGGCAGCCCTGGTTACATCCCCCGCACGGCCGAGCAGCACAACGGCCGACCCCGGGTAGGCGGAATGATTCGCCACCGGCACCCGTTGCACCCTGTCCCGACGCCGACCCCCTCGTCGCGGGTCACCGGGCAGAACCCCTTCGCACTTCCCCCGCACGCACTGATCCCCCGTTGAGTGCCGTGCGGGCACCCCCGACGCCAGAGGAGCACGCCATCATGCGTACCGATCTGATCCGTAAGACCGCTCTGACCGCTGCTGGCCTCGCCTTCACCGGCGGCGCCATCGCCGGACCGGTGACCGCCGCGTACGCCGCGTCGGATGCCAAGCCGGCCACCCAGACGCAGAGCGACCGTAAGCCCGCCGGTGAGCGTCAGCTCGGTGTGCGCTACGAGGCCCAGCCGAACTTCTACTACTGCGGCCCGGCCGCCACGCGTAACGCCCTGTCCGTGCAGGGCAAGGAGATCAGCGTGGACGCCATGGCCAAGGAGATGGGCACCACCGAGGCCGGCACCAACTCCATCAACGACATCACCCCGGTGCTGAACAAGGAGACCGGTAAGACCAACGCCTACCGGTCCGTGGAAATCAGCACCCCGGATGCCGACGCCAAGCAGACCGACCGGCTGCGCGCCGACATCGTCCGCACCGTCGACGACGGCCGGGCCGTGGTCGCCAACATCGCCGGCACCAGCGTCGACACCGACGGCGGCGTGCACTCCTTCGAGGGCGGGCACTACATCAGCGTCGTGGGTTACCGCGACGGCGGGAACGTGGTGAAGATCGCCGACTCCGCCGATGCGAACACCGCCTCCTACGAGGTCACCGTCGAGCACCTCGCCGACTGGATCGCCACCCGCGGCTACGCCACCAGCTGACCCAGCACAACACCGGAGGGCCGGACCCCACCACGGGGCCCGGCCCTTCGGCATGACCTCAGTCTGTGGCGAGGACGGTCAGGATCTGCTCGCCGTACTTGGCGAGTTTGTTCTCGCCGACTCCGCTGACCCGGGACAGGTCGGCCAGCGTGCTGGGCGCGTCGCTGGCGATCTGTCGCAGCGTGGCGTCGTGGAAGATGACGTACGCCGGGACGCCCTGCTCCTTGGCGCTGGTCGCGCGCCAGGCTCGCAGCCGCTCGAACAGCGACGCGGCGGCCGGGGTCAGCTCGGCCACCACGGTGGACGCGCCGCGCGGCTTCGACGAGCGGCTCGATGCCGGCTTCTCCGGCTCGCGGCGCATGGTGACCGTACGGCGGCGGGCGAGGACGTCGGCGCTCGCCTCGGTCAGCGCCAGCGTGCCGTAGTCGCCCTCCACGGCGAGGAGCCCTTCGGCGAGCAGTTGCCGGACGACGCCCCGCCACTCGGCCTCGCTGTGCTCGGAGCCGATGCCGAAGACGGTCAGCGAGTCGTGACCGTACTGGCTGATCTTGTCGGTTTGCTTGCCGAGCAGGATGTCGATGCAGTGCCCGGCGCCGAAGCGTTGGTTGCGTTCGCGGTCGAGGCGGAAGACGGCGGAGAGCAATTTCTGGGCGGCGACGGTGCCGTCCCAGGACTCCGGTGGGGTGAGGCAGGTGTCGCAGTTGCCGCAGGCGGCCGTCGTCGTCTCGCCGAAGTATTCGAGCAGTTGGACCCGCCGGCAGCGCACCGTCTCGCAGAGGGCGAGCATCGCGTCCAGGTGCGCGGCCAGGTTGCGGCGGTGGGCGAGGTCGCCCTCGGACGTCTCGATCATCTTGCGTTGCTGGACCACGTCCTGAAGCCCGTACGCCAGCCAGGCGGTGGACGGCAGGCCGTCACGGCCGGCGCGGCCGGTCTCCTGGTAGTAGCCCTCGACGGACTTGGGCAGGTCGAGGTGGGCGACGAACCGCACGTCGGGCTTGTCGATGCCCATGCCGAAGGCGATGGTGGCCACCATGACCAGGCCGTCTTCGCGCAGGAAGCGCTGCTGGTTGCGAGCGCGGGTGCCCGCGTCCAGCCCCGCGTGGTAGGGCAGCGCGGCGACCCCGTTGGCGGTGAGGAACTCCGCCGTCTTGTCGACCGAGGCCCGGGACAGGCAGTAGACGATGCCGGCGTCGCCGGGGTGCTCGTCGCGCAGCAGGGTCAGCAACTGCTTGCGGGGTTCCCGCTTGGGCACGATCCGGTACTGGATGTTGGGCCGGTCGAAGCTGGCCACGAAGTGCCGGGCGTCGTCGAGGTTGAGCCGGGTCGCGATCTCGGTCCGGGTGGCGCTGGTCGCGGTGGCGGTCAGGGCGATGCGGGGCACCTGCGGCCAGCGTTCGTGCAGCATCGAGAGCGCGAGGTAGTCGGGGCGGAAGTCGTGCCCCCACTGGGACACACAGTGCGCCTCGTCGATCGCGAACAGGGAGATGCGGCCCCGGTCGAGCAGGGCGAGGGTGGATCGGACGCCGAGCGCCTCCGGGGCCAGGTAGAGCAGGTCCAGCTCGCCGGCGACGAAGGCGGCCTCCACCCGCCGCCGGGCGTCCAGGGTCTGGGTCGAGTTGAGGAACCCGGCGCGGACGCCGACCGCGGTGAGGGCGTCCACCTGGTCCTGCATGAGCGCGATCAGCGGGGACACGACGACGGCGACGCCGTCACGGACCAGGGCCGGGATCTGGTAGCACAGGGACTTACCGCCACCGGTGGGCATCAACACCAGCGCGTCGCCGCCGGCGACCACATGGTTGATCACGTCCTGCTGGAAACCACGGAACGCGTCGTAGCCGAAGACCCGGCCCAGCACGTCCAGGGCGTCGGAGGCGGTACGCAGGTCGGTGGGAGAAGCCATCCGGGGAGTCTACGAGCCGACGCCGACAGCGCCCGCCCGGCGCACCCGGGTCGGGTGGGCCGGACGGGCGAGGCGGTCAGCCGGGCTGGCTGGGCCGGTTGGCCAGGCCGCGCGGCGGCGCCTTCATCCCGACCACGATGTCGACGATCTCGATGTAGCGGGCCTTGTTGCCCATGCGGAAGGCGGTGGCCGCCGCGTTGATCTCCTCGAGGGTGTCGGCCTCGACCATGGTGACCTGGTCGTACTTGCCGTTCACCCCGGTGCAGACGACGTGGGTGAGCTGCTTGGCGAAGCGGCCCAGGTCGCGGGCGTGCTCGGCGGAGATCTCATGGATGCCCTCGCGGCCGAGGGCGAAGTACTCGGGGCTGATTCGCATGAACAGGAAGCCGACGTACTTGTTCTTGTCCGCCAGGTCGTGCATCGCACCCTCCAGATGTCGGTCTGACCTGCGACGATCACGTTGAGCGTATTGACAACTACTGATCGTCATCAAGCGTGTGCGCTGTCGGGAGGGCGACCCTCGAAATGGCCGGCGGCCGCAGCCCGGCCACGGGTGCCTGGCGGAGGCCCGGCGGCGGGATAGAGTCGCTGATTGACCAATCGCGGCCGACGGCGGCCGCGGCGCCACGGCTTGGGGGTACGGGTGAGCGAGGCGCGCACAGCCGGTGACCGGATCGACGGCCCGGATGCCGATGACGAGCAGATGGCGGCTGAGTCGGAGACCACACTGGTGGTGGTCACCGGCCTCTCCGGGGGTGGGCGCAGCACTGTGGCCCGGGCGTTGGAGAACGTCGGCTACTACGTCGTGGACAACCTGCCGCAGGCCCTGATGCTGGACATGGCCGAGCTGGCCTTCAAGGCGGGCGGCGCGGCCCGGCGTACCGCAATGGTGCTGGACGTGCGGTCGCGGGCCTTCTCCACCGACCTGGCCGGGGCGATCCGGGAGCTCAAGGAGCGCGGCTTCTCGCCCCGGGTGGTCTTCGTCGACGCCGACGACGAGGTGCTGATCCGGCGGTTCGAGAGCGTTCGGCGCTCGCATCCGTTGCAGGGTGACGGGCGGCTTGCCGACGGCATCGCCGTGGAGCGCGGCCTGCTGGAGGAGGCCCGTGACCAGGCCGACGTGATCATCGACACCAGCCACCTGAACGTCAACCAGCTCCGGCGCCGCATCGAGGAGTTGTTCGGCGGCGAGGACGCCCGCCGGCTGCGGCTCACCGTGTTGTCGTTCGGCTTCAAGTACGGCCTGCCACCGGACGCCGATTTCGTGTTGGACGCCCGTTTCCTGCCCAACCCGTACTGGGTGCCGGAGCTGCGTGAGCACACCGGGCGGGAGGAGGCGGTCAGCGCGTACGTGCTGGGCCAGGAGGGCGCGGACGCCTTCGTCGCCTCGTACGCCGACCTGGTCAACGCCACCACGACCGGCTTCGAGCGGGAGGGCAAGCGGTACCTCACCGTCGCCGTGGGCTGCACCGGCGGCAAGCACCGCAGCGTCGCCATCGCCGAGGAGTTGGCCAGCCGACTGCGTCACTCCGGGTTGGCGGCGAACGCCCAGCACCGCGACCTGGGGCGGGAATGACGGCCCTGCGGGTGGTGGCGTTCGGCGGCGGGCACGGCCTGTCCGCCTCGTTGCGTGCGCTGCGCCACTGCGCTCCCGAACTCGACCTCGACATCACCGCGGTGGTCACGGTGGGTGACGACGGTGGTTCCAGTGGTCGGCTGCGGGCCGAGCGGGGTGGCCGGGTTGTTCCAGCACCGCTTCACCGCCGTACCGGTGGGCGTACCCGGGCCCGGCGCGACCGGCCCGGGCCCGGCGGCGGGCGGCGACCCGGGCGGCGACCCGGACCGGGACGGCGCGGCTCCGCGCGGCACGGACACGACCCCGCGCGGCACCGACGGGGCGTCGGCCGGGACCGACGGTCTGACCGGGCACGCCGTGGGCAACCTGGTGCTCTGTGGCCTCATGGAGCTGCTCGGCGACCCGGTGGCAGCGCTGGAGCACGCCGGCGCGATGCTCGGCGCGGTGGGCCGGGTGTTGCCGATGTCCCGCCAACCGGTCGGCATCGAGGCGCGGGTACGCGGTGCCGACCCGGCCGCCCCGGACGAGGTGCGCACGGTCACTGGCCAGCACCAGGTGGCCGTAACCACCGGGCGGGTCGAGTCGTTGCGCCTCACCCCGAGCGCCCCAGCGGCGTGCGCCGAGGCCATCGAGGCGATCCGGGCGGCCGATTGGTTGATCTTCGGGCCGGGCAGCTGGTACACGAGTGTGCTTCCGCACCTGCTGGTGCCGCAGTTGGCCGACGCGATCGTGTCCACCTCGGCCCGGCGGCTGGTCACGCTGAACCTCGCCGCGGAGAAGGAGACCCTCGGGCTCTCCGTCGCCGATCATCTCGCGGCGCTGCACTGGTACCTGCCCGAACTCAAGGTCGATCTTGTGCTCGCCGATGCCAAGGCGGTGGGTGACCCCGAACCGGTCGAACGTGCGGCAGAATCGCTGGGTGCCCGCCTGGTCCTCGCCCCGGTCGCCGTTGTCGACGGGACTCCCCGCCATGATCCGGCTGCCCTGGGCGCCGCGCTGGTGCCTGTCCTGGGCGCCGATCGTTAGACACGTACGTAATCTCCGGCGACACGCCGGAACAGGTCCGTGAGGGGACGCACAATGGCGATGACGGCCGCGGTCAAGGACGAGCTGAGTCGGGTCGACGTGCCCAAACCCTGCTGTCGGCGGGCGGAGATGGCCGCGCTGCTGCGCTTCGCCGGCGGGCTGCACATCGTTTCCGGCCGCGTGGTGGTGGAGGCTGAACTGGACACCGGGGCGGTGGCCCGCCGGCTGCGCCGGGAGGTCGCCGAGGTCTACGGCTACCCCAGCGAGATCCACGTGCTGGCCTCCGGTGGGCTGCGCAAGGGCAGCCACTTCATCGTTCGGGTGGTCAAGGACGGCGAGGCCCTGGCGCGGCAGACCGGCCTGCTCGACGTGCGGGGTCGCCCGGTGCGTGGGCTGCCCCCGCACGTGGTGGCGGCAAACGTCTGCTGCGCGGTCTCCGCGTGGCGGGGCGCGTTCATGGCCCACGGTTCGCTCACCGAGCCGGGCCGCTCCAGCGCGCTGGAGATCACCTGCCCGGGGCCGGAGTCGGCGTTGGCGCTGGTCGGCGCGGCCCGCCGGATCGGCATCACAGCGAAGAACCGCGAGGTACGCGGGGTGGACCGGGTGGTCGTCAAGGACGGTGACGCGATCGCCGCGCTGCTCACCCGGATCGGCGCGCACTCCAGCGTGCTGGCCTGGGAGGAGCGCCGGGTACGCCGTGAGGTGCGGGCCACCGCCAACCGGCTCGCCAACTTCGACGACGCCAACCTGCGCCGTTCGGCGCGGGCGGCGGTCGCCGCGGCCGCCCGGGTCACCCGTGCGTTGGAGATCCTCGCCGACGAGGCGCCCAACCACCTGACCGACGCCGGTCGGCTGCGTCTGGAGCACCGCCAGGCGTCGCTGGAGGAGTTGGGGGCCTTGGCCGACCCCCCGCTGACCAAGGACGCGATCGCGGGGCGGATCCGCCGGCTCCTGGCGCTGGCCGACAAGCGGGCCCGCGACCTTGGCATCCCGGATACGGAAGCTGCCGTCACGCCCGACATGCTCGTGGTCTGATAGGACGGTGGGGCCGCACGGTGCGCCCGGGAGCACGACCCGGCGCAGCGTGGTCTCGCACGCTCGGATAGGGTCGCTGCGTACGGCAAGGGGGCCGACACCGGCACTCCTCGTCGTGCCCCACCGCCTCGGGCGGTCAGGTCCTCAGACCGCGCGGCGGGGTGGCCGAGATGAACCGTCGACGGCCGGCTCCAACGGTCGGCGCACACCATTCCCGCCGGCCCGTTGTCTGAAGCCGGCGGACCAGAACGCGAGGAGATGGGACCTGTGACCATCCGGGTTGGCATCAACGGCTTTGGCCGAATCGGCCGTAACTTCTTCCGGGCAGTGCTGGCGTCTGACGCCGACATCGAGGTCGTGGCGGTGAACGACCTGACCGACAACGCCACGCTCGCCCACCTGCTCAAGTACGACAGCATCCTCGGTCGCCTGCCGTACGAGGTCAAGGCCACCGCCGACGAGATCACCGTCGGTGGCAAGACCATCAAGGCGTACGCCGAGAAGGACCCGTCGAAGCTGCCGTGGGGCGAGGTCGGCGCGGACGTCGTCATCGAGTCGACCGGCTTCTTCACCGACGCCACCAAGGCCAAGGCGCACGTCGACGGCGGGGCCAAGAAGGTCATCATCTCCGCCCCGGCGAAGAACGAGGACGTCACCGTCGTCATGGGTGTCAACCACGACACCTACGACCCGGCGAAGCACACCATCATCTCCAACGCCTCGTGCACCACCAACTGCCTCGCGCCGATGGCGAAGGTCCTGCACGACACGTTCGGCATCCAGCACGGTCTGATGACGACGATCCACGCGTACACCCAGGACCAGAACCTCCAGGACGCGCCGCACTCGGACCTGCGTCGCGCCCGGGCCGCCGCGCTGAACATCGTGCCGACCTCGACCGGCGCCGCCAAGGCGATCGGCCTGGTCCTGCCGGACCTCAAGGGCAAGCTCGACGGGTACGCCCTGCGGGTGCCGATCCCGACCGGCTCGGTCACCGACCTCACCGTCAACGTCGGTCGCGAGACCACCGTGGACGAGGTCAACGCCGCGCTGAAGGCCGCCGCGGACGGTCCGCTCAAGGGCATCCTGGTCTACAACGAGGACCCGATCGTCTCCACCGACATCGTGACCGACCCGGCGTCGTGCATCTTCGACGCGCCGCTGACCAAGGTCGTCGGCAACCAGGTCAAGGTCGTCGGCTGGTACGACAACGAGTGGGGCTACTCCAACCGGCTCGTCGACCTCGTCAAGCTGGTCGGTTCGTCGCTGTGAGCATCCGGACCCTCGACGACCTGCTCGCCGAGGGGGTGTCGGGTCGGCGCGTGCTGGTGCGCGCCGACCTGAACGTCCCGCTCGACAAGCAGACCGGTGAGATCAGTGATGACGGCCGGATCCGCGCGGTGCTGCCGACTCTCGGCGCGCTGGTCGAGGCCGGCGCGAAGGTGGTCGTCTGCTCGCACCTGGGCCGCCCGAAGGGCGCTCCGGACCCGCAGTTCAGCCTGGGCCCGGTCGCCGGGCGGCTCGGTGAGCTGCTCGGCGCGCCGGTGCACTTCGCCACCGACACCGTCGGTGATTCGGCCCGTTCCACCGTCGCCGGCTTGGCCGACGGCCAGGTCGCCCTTCTGGAGAACCTGCGTTTCAACGCCGGTGAGACCAGCAAGGACGAGGCCGAGCGGGGCGCCTTCGCCGACCAGCTCGCCGCGTTCGGCGACGCGTACGTGGACGACGCGTTCGGTGCCGTGCACCGCAAGCACGCCAGTGTCTTCGACGTGCCGGCCCGGTTGCCGCACGTCGCGGGCCGGCTCGTGCTGCGTGAGGTCGAGGTGCTCTCCAAGCTCACCGGTGACCCGGAGCGCCCGTACGTGGTGGTGCTCGGTGGGTCGAAGGTGTCCGACAAGCTCGCCGTGATCGAGGCTCTGCTGCCCACTGTCGACCGGCTGCTCATCGGTGGCGGGATGTGCTTCACCTTCCTCAAGGCCCAGGGCCTGGAGGTGGGCACCTCGCTGCTGGAGAAGGACATGGTCGACACCTGCCGCAACCTGCTGGAGCGATCCGGCGGCAAGATCATGCTGCCGGTCGACGTGGTGGTCGCGGACGCGTTCGCTCCGGACGCGGCGCACGACACGGTGCGGGTCGACGGCATCCCGAGTCACCGACTCGGCCTGGATGTCGGCCCGGAGACGGTGGCGGGCTTCAGCGCCGCGCTGTCCCAGGCGAAGACGATCTTCTGGAACGGCCCGATGGGCGTGTTCGAGATGCCGGCCTTCGCGGCGGGCACCCGGGGGATCGCCGAGGCGATCACCAAGGCCGACGCGTTCAGCGTCGTCGGCGGCGGTGACTCCGCAGCGGCCGTCCGTGCCCTGGGGCTGGACGAGTCGTCCTTCGGGCACATCTCCACCGGTGGTGGCGCCTCCCTGGAATACCTCGAGGGCAAGACCCTCCCCGGCATCGCGGCCCTGGAGAACTGAATGTCGAGCACCACCCGCCGGCCACTGATGGCCGGCAACTGGAAGATGAACCTCAACCACCTCGAGGCCAACCTGCTGGTGCAGAAGCTGGCGGCCAGCCTCACCGAGAAGCAGCTCACCGCCGTCGAGACGGTCGTGCTGCCGCCCTTCACCGACCTGCGCACCGTGCAGACCGCTGTGGACGGGGACAAACTGCTCATCGGCTACGGCGCACAGGACCTGTCCCCGCACGCGTCCGGCGCGTACACCGGGGACATCTCCGGGCCGATGCTGGCCAAGCTCGGCTGCACGTACGTGGTGGTCGGGCACTCCGAGCGGCGGGCCTACCACAACGAGGACGACGCACTGGTCAACG
Organism: Micromonospora sp. H61; assembly: GCF_018070325.1. Taxonomy (GTDB): domain Bacteria; phylum Actinomycetota; class Actinomycetes; order Mycobacteriales; family Micromonosporaceae; genus Micromonospora; species Micromonospora salmantinae. Next base: position 41,169 of record NZ_JAGPXY010000040.1, on the reverse strand, counting down.
CCAAGGTCAAGGCGGCGCTGACGCACGGCCTGACGCCGATCCTGTGCGTGGGGGAGGGGCTGGACGTCCGTGAGCAGGGCACCCACGTGGCGCACTGCTCCGACCAGCTCGACGGGGGCCTCGCCGGGCTCACCCCCGAGCAGGTGCGGCAGGTCGTGATCGCGTACGAGCCGGTCTGGGCGATCGGCACGGGCAAGACGGCGACCCCGGACGACGCCCAGGAGGTCTGCGGGGCGGTGCGTCAGCGACTGGCGGAACGCTTCGACCAGGAGACCGCCGACCAGGTTCGGGTCCTCTACGGCGGTTCGGTCAAGGCGTCCAACATCGCCTCGATCATGGCGCAATCGGACGTGGACGGGGGCCTGGTGGGGGGCGCCAGCCTGGACGCCGAGGAATTCGCTCAGATCTGCCGGTTCCCGGAGCACCTCGCCCGCTGATCGCTCGGTATCCTTGACACCGCCCGTCCGCCGGTCGGTGCCGCCGTGCCCGATCAGACCGGGCGAGGATCGCTACGAGAGGAACTGACCCCAGCCATGCCGATCTGGTTCGCATACACGTTGATCGTGTTGCTGGTCATCACGAGCATTCTGCTCACCCTGCTGATCCTGCTGCACCGCGGCAAGGGCGGCGGTCTGTCGAGCATGTTCGGCGGTGGCGTCAGCTCCAGCCTCGCCGGCTCCTCGGTCGCGGAGAAGAACCTGGACCGCTACACCGTCCTGGTGAGCGTCGTCTGGTTCGCCGCCATCGTCGGCCTCGGGCTCTGGCTGCGCCTCCAAATGAACAGCGGTGCCTGAGCAGGCTCAGTAAGTCGTACAATCTGCGCGCGGTTCGTCACTCGACGGGCCGCGCGCAGGCTTTTCTCCGCTGCACCGCGTCGCCCGCCGCTCCACCCCCGAAGACGGCGGGTCCCCTCCGACGACAGGAGCGAGCAGCCGTGCCGAATGGCAACGTTATCCGGGGAGCCCGGGTCGGGTCCGCACCGATGCGCCCGGACGGGCGGCACCAACCCGCCCCCCGACAGGACGTCAGCTACTGGTGCCGTAACGACCACCGGGTCGACATCCGGATCGCCGCGGACGTCGAACCGCCACCCCTGTGGGACTGCCCCCGCTGTGGCCTACCCGCCGGTCGGGACGCCCAGAACCCGCCGGGTCGGGTCCGCGCCGAGCCGTACAAGAGCCACCTGGCGTACGTGAAGGAGCGGCGCACCGCCGAGGAGGGGGAGGCCCTGCTCGCCGAGGCGCTCGCCGCACTACGCCGTCGACGCGGCGAGTAGCGGGCTCCTCCCCGCGCTCAGCGCAGGCTGCGCAGTCGGACGGGTACGTCGGCTGCGGCCGCCCGGTCCAGCAGCCAGCGGGTGCGGTGCACGCCGTGCACGCCGGCCGCCGGCAACTGCACCGGGCCGGCGCCGGCCAACGCCATACCCACCGCGCGAGCCTTGTCGGCGCCGGCGGCCACCAGCCAGACCTCCTCGGCGGTGTTGATCGCCGGCAGGGTGAGGGTGGTCCGCGTCGGCGGCGGCTTGGGGCTGCCCCGCACCGCGCTCACCGGCCGGGTCTCGTAGCCCACCGGGTGCTCGGGGAAGACCGAGGCCACGTGGCCGTCCTCGCCGACGCCCAGCATCAGCACGTCGAAGTGCGGCAGGGTGGCGTGCCCGGGCCGGGCGGCGCGGGCCAGCTCCTCCGCGTACGCGGCAGCCGCCGCCTCGGGGTCGTTGCCGGCCGGGCCGTCCGAGGCCGGCATGGCGTGCACCCGGGCCGGATCCAGTGGCACCACGTCCAGCAGGGCGGCGCGCGCCTGCGTCTCGTTGCGGTCCGGATCACCGGCGGGCAGGAACCGTTCGTCGCCCCACCACACGTCGACCCGGGACCAGTCCACCGCGTCGCGGGCCGGCAGCGTCGCCACCGCCCGGTACACGGCCGCGGCGACCCGACCTCCGGTGAGCACCACCGAGGCTTCGCCCCGGTCGGCCTGGGCGTCGAGCAGCTTCACCAGCAACCGGGCCGCCACAGCCTGCGCCAGCAGGTCGGCGTCGGCGTGGACGGCGACACTCGCCTCACTCATGGTTGCGCCTTCGTTTCCCGACCGCGAGGCGGTCGCTGTCGTGCCCGGGGCGGTGTGCCCGAGGTGGTTGGGGCGAAAACCCCGGAGATTGCGGGGCAGGGCCGGTGCGTACCAGCCCTGCCCGACGATGTGCCCCGGCTGGGCTCAGCCCTCGCCGCTCGTGCCGACGTGCGCGGTGACCCCGGCCTCGGCGCGCTGCGCGGTGGCCGGATCCTTCCAGACGTGGACCCGCTGCGGGGGGCGCTGCTCCAGCCCTCGCAGCCCGACCGTCGCGCCCAGCGCCTCCGCGTACACCTGGTCGGCGTCCAGCCGGCGCAGCTCCTCGGCCAGCTCGTCGCCGAGCGGGCGGCGCACCAGCGGCAGGGCCCGGTCGTCCTGGCCCGTCCGCCGGAACACGGCCATGCTGTCCTCGCGGGTCAGCGTCAACTGGTCGCCGTTGGCGCAGCTGAGCTGCACCTCCCGCATCCGAGGGAACTCGTCGCTGTCCACCCGGCGTGGGGTGATGCCGAGCCGGCTGGACAGCCAACCGGCCATCAGCGCCGCCGTCGGGTCGGTGGGAGGCGCGACGATGGTCGCCTCGGTGACCTGGGCGCTGGTGGTGTCGAACGCCCCGGCGACCAGGGTGCGCCACGGGGTGATCCGGGTCCACGCCAGGTCGGTGTCGCCCGGGGCGTAGTCCCGGGCACGCTGCCGCAGCGCCTCCACCGGGTCGGCGGCCTGCGCGGAGTCGGTGATCCTCCGGTCGGCGACCACCCCGAGGAAGTCGGTGGCGATCTCCGCCGGTGGCTCGCCGTGCCACCAGGTGACAACCGGTACGTCGGGAACGAGCAACGGCATCACTACCGACTCGGCGTGCAGGGACAACCGGCCGTACATCCGGGTGACCACCGCCTCGCAGGGGCCGAGCCGGCCACCGACCACGATCTCCGCGTCCAGTCGGTTGCGGTCCCGCTCGATCTCCGAGCGGACCACCACCAGGAGGCGGCACGGGTGCGCGGCGGCGGCGATCGTCGCCGCGGCCTCCGCCTCCCGGACCCGCTTCTCGTCCACGACCACGATGAGGGTGAGCGCCATGCCGCTGGCCACCCCGCCGGCGCTGCGCCGCTCGGCGGCGAGCGCCTTGACCACCTCGTTGCCGGTGGTGTCCCACAGCCCGATCATGCTCGTCTCCAGGCGCGGCCCTCGCGGGCCAGCATCTCGTCGGAGGCCCGGGGGCCCCACTCGCCGGCCCGGTACGGCTCCGGGGTGGTGCCCTCCCAGGCGTGCTCCAGGGGGTCGATCACCTGCCAGCTCTGCTCGACCTCGGCCGCGTCCGGGAACAGGGTGCGGTCACCGATCAGCACGTCCAGCACCAGACGCTCGTACGCCTCGGGGCTGGACTCGGTGAACGCCTCGCCGTACTGGAAGTCCATGGCGATGTCGCGGACCTCCATTGTCGTACCCGGCACCTTCGAGCCGAACTTGAGCACCACGCCCTCGTCCGGCTGCACCCGGATGACCAGCTGGTTGTTGCCCAGCGACTCCATGTCGGCGTCGTTGAACGGCAGGTGCGGCGCCTTCTTGAACATGATGGCGACCTCGGTGACCCGCCGGGGCAGCCGCTTGCCGGCCCGGATGTAGAACGGCACCTCCGCCCAGCGGCGGTTCTGGATGCCCAACCGCACCGCCACGTACGTCTCGGTGGTGGAGCCGGCGGGGACGTCGCGCTCATCCAGGTAACCGACAGCGCGTTCGCCGCCGACCCAGCCCGGCAGGTACTGACCGCGGACGGTGTCCCGGGCGACGTCCTTGGGCAGTGTGATGGCCTTGAGCACCTTCAGCTTCTCGGTCCGGATCTCGTCGGCGTCGAAGCTGGTCGGCTCCTCCATCGCCACCAGGGCGAGGAGTTGGAGAAGATGGTTCTGCAGCACGTCGCGGGCGGTGCCGACGGTGTCGTAGAAGCCGGCGCGGGTGCCGATGCCGACGTCCTCCGCCATGGTGATCTGCACCGAGTCGACGTACTTGGAGTTCCACAGCGGCTCGAACAGATTGTTGGCGAACCGCAGGGCGAGGATGTTCTGAACCGTCTCCTTGCCCAGGTAGTGGTCGATCCGGAAGACGTCCTGTCGGGTGAACACGTCGTCGACGAGGTCGTTGAGCGCCTTCGCCGAGGGCAGGTCGTTACCGAACGGCTTCTCCACAACGACCCGGCGCCAACCGCCGGACTTGTCGTTGTCGGCCATTCCGGTGCGGGCCAACTGCTTGAGCACGACGGGGAACGCGGCCGGTGGGATGGAGAAGTAGAACGCCGCGTTGCCGGCGATGCCGTGGGTCTGACGCAGATCGTCAAGCGTCGAGGCGAGCTGGTCGAAGGCGTCGTCGTCGTCGAACGACCCGCCGACGAACTTGATGTTGCCGGCCAGCCGCGCCCACACCTCGTCCCGCCACGGGGTGCGAGCGTGCTTGCGGGCAGCCTCGCAGGCCAACGTCTCGAAGTCGCCGTCACCCCAGTCGCGGCGCGCGAAACCGAGCACCACGAAGCCCGGCGGCAACAGCCCCCGGTTGGCCAGGTCGTAGACCGCGGGGAGCAGCTTCTTGCGGGCCAGGTCGCCGGTCACCCCGAAGATCACCAGAGCGCAGGGCTCCGGGATCCGGGGCAACCGGCGGTCCTGCGGGTCGCGCAGCGGGTTCACCGAACCGCCTCCTCGCTCCGCCTCAGTCACGTCGTCCATCCTCACGCCCGCAGATCACCGGCCGCGTCCAGTAGTTGGGCGACACCGGCGGCCCGGTCGGTCAGGTGCAACCGCAGCAGCGGGCGCTCCCGACCGGCGAGGGCCTGCCGGTCACCGGCGGCCTGCGCCGCCTGCAACTCACCGAAGCTGTACGGCTTGCCCGGCACCGCCAGGTCCTCGGCGACCCCGCCGGTCACCTGGAGGTAGCTGCCCACCTGCGGGCCGCCCTTGTGGTACTGGCCCGTCGAGTGCAGGAAGCGCGGCCCCCAGCCGAAGGTGACCGGCCGGCCGCCCGCCTGCGCCAGCAGCGACCGCAGCCGGGCCGCGTCGGCGTCGGCGAACCGGTCGAGGTACGCCATCACCGCCAGGTAACCGTCGTCGCCCAGCCCGTCGAGCAGCCAGCGCAGCACACCGGCCAGGTTTCCGGGGGCGCCCTGCGGGGCGTACACCTCGATCGCGCCCTCGGTGAACGACGGCGTCTCCGCCGGCAGGCCCGAGGCCAGGATCTTGTTGGTGTTCTCCTTGGACTCGGTGACGTTCGGCTGGTTGAACGGGTCGATGCCGAGCACCACGCCGGCCACCGCGGTGGCGTACTCCCAGGCCAGGAACTGCGCGCCCAGCGGGCCGTTGACGGCCACGTCCGGGTTGGCCCCGCCGCCCGGCATGTCTCCGGGGGCCAGCGCGCCGCCGTAGCTGACGGTCAGCACGTCCGCGCCGGTGGCGCCGGGGCTCTGCGGAGACTCCACTACCACCGGGAGGATGCCCACCCCGGCCTTGCCGGTCGACTCGGCGATCAGCTGCTCGGCCCAGTCGCCGAGCCCGTCGATGCCGGTGCCGTCGGAGACCAGGGCGACCTTGTCGCGGGCCAGCGTGGCCGCGGCGCCCAGGGCGGCGCCCAGCGCCAACGCCGGGTTGTTCTGGTCCGCGCCGAGCGACGTGGCCAGCGCGTCGGCCTGGTCGAGCAGCTCCCCGACCTCGACCCCGGCCAGCGCCGAGGGCACCAGACCGAACGCGGTCAGCGCCGAGTACCGGCCGCCGACGTTCGGGTCGGCGAGCACCGTGAACGCGCCCATCTCGGCCGCGGTGGCCTCCAGCGGCGAACCCGGGTCGGTGACGATGACGAAGTGCCGGCCGGCCTCCGCCTCGGTCATCCCGGCGTCCAGGAACGCCTGCCAGTACGCGCGCCGGTGGCTGTCGGTCTCCACCGTCGACCCGGACTTGCTGGCCACCACCACGACGGTGCGCTCCAGCCGGTCACCGAGCGCCGCCCGGACCTGGCCCGGGTCGGTGGTGTCCAGCACCGTCAACGGGCGACCCAGCGTCCGGGTGATCACCTCGGGTGCGAGCGACGAGCCGCCCATGCCGGCGAGTACCACGTGATCCAGGTCGGCCAGCTCCGCGGTCAGCTCGGCCAACTGGACGAGCAGTTCGCGGCTGCGCCGGTGGGTGTCCACCCAGCCCAGCCGGATCTTCGCCTCGGCCTCGGCGTCCGGACCCCACAGGCTCGCGTCCTTGCCCGCCAGCTTGCCCGGGACGCCGGCCTTGACCAGCGCGTCCCGGGTCGAGGCGGGCGCGGCCTTGTCGACCGCGTCCGCGCCGTACACGGCGAGCCCGGCGGCTGCCTCCACCGGCCCAGCGAGAAGGTCGCTCATGCCGTCACTCCGCTTCGCTGCGTGCCGTCATGAGGCCCCTTGGCACTGAGGCTGATTCGCTCGCTCATGCGTTACCACCGGCCTGCTCGGCGGCCTTGGCGTTGCCCTTGGCCGCCTTGTTCGGGGCACCCTTGCCCTTGGCCGCCGCCTCCAGGGACTTGCGGACCCCGTCGAGCAGCTCCTGCCAGCTGGCCTCGAACTTCTCCACGCCCTCGCGCTCCAGGGTGACGATCACGTCGTCCATGTCCACCCCGACCGACTCCAGGTCGGCGAAGACCTTCCGCGCCGCGTCGTAGGCGCCGGTGATGGTGTCGCCGCGGGTCTCGCCGTGATCGGCGTACGCGTGGATGACCGACTCCGGCATGGTGTTGACAGTGCCGGGCGCGATCAGCTCCTCGACGTAGATGACGTCCCGGTAGTCCGGGTTCTTCGTCGAGGTGGACGCCCACAGCGGCCGCTGCGGGTGCGCGCCGGCCGCGGCGAGCGCCTTCCAGCGGTCGGAGGAGAAGACCTCGGTGTAGCGCTCGTACGCCAGCTGCGCGTTGGCGATGGCGGCCTTGCCCTTGAGGGCCTTCGCCTGGTCGGAGCCGACCTTCTCCAGCCTCTTGTCGACCTCGGAGTCGACCCGGGAGACGAAGAACGACGCCACCGAGCCGATCTTGGACAGGTCGTGGCCGTTCGTCTTGGCCTGCTCCAGACCGGCGAGGAACGCCTCCATGACCGCCGAGTAGCGGTCCAGACCGAAGATCAGCGTGACGTTGACGCTGATCCCCTCGGCCAGGGTGGCGGTGATCGCCGGGAGGCCGGCCTCGGTGGCCGGGATCTTGATGTAGAGGTTGGGGCGGTCCACCAGCCACCACAGGGCCTTGGCCTCGGCCACCGTCCGGTCGCTCTCGTGGGCCAGCCGGGGGTCCACCTCGATGGAGACCCGGCCGTCGACACCGTCGCTGCCGTCGTACGACGGGCGCATCACGTCGCAGGCCCACCGCACGTCGTACGTGGTGAGCATGCGCACCGACTCCTCGACCTCGACGCCACGGGTGGCGAGGTCGTGCAGCTGCCAGTTGTACTCGTCGGCGTCGCTCAGCGCCTTGGCGAAGATCGTGGGGTTGGTGGTGACACCGGCCACGTGCTTCTCGCGGCGCAGCTGGTCCAGCCCGCCGGAGCTCAAACGCACCCGGGAAAGATCGTCGAGCCAGACCGCCACGCCCGCGGCGGTGAGCTCATTCAGCTTGTCCGTCATGCCATCCACGCTCCCTCAGTTGCCGGTCGTGAAACCGGTGATGTCGCCCACCCGGGCCAGCGAGGCGTGTGCTGCCGCCACGATCCGGTCGGGGGTGAACCCGAACTGCTCGAAGAGCACGGTGTGCGGGGCGCTCGCTCCGTAGTGCTCCAGGCTCACGCTCTCGCCCAGGTCACCGACGACTCCGCGCCAGGACATCGCGATGCCCGCCTCCACGCTCACCCGTGCCTTTACCCCGCGCGGGAGCACCGACTCCCGGTACGCCTCGTCCTGCTCGTAGAACCACTCCTGGCAGGGCATCGAGACGACCCGGGTCGGGGTGCCGTCGGCCTCCAGCCGCTCCCGGGCGGTCAGGCAGAGCTGCACCTCGGAACCGGTGCCGACGATGATCACCTGAGGCTTGCCGTTGGACGCCTCGGCCAGCACGTACCCGCCCTTGGCCACGCCCTCCGCGCTGCCCAGGACGTCGCGGTCCATGGTCGGCAGCGGTTGACGGCTCAGCGCCAGGGCGGTCGGCCGGTCGGTGTGCTCCAGCGCCTGCCGCCAGGCCCAGGCGGTCTCGTTGGCGTCCGCCGGACGGACCACGTCCAGGCCCGGGATGGCGCGCAGCGCGGTCAGGTGCTCCACCGGCTGGTGGGTCGGGCCGTCCTCGCCGAGGCCGATCGAGTCGTGCGTCCAGACGTAGGTCACCGGCAGCTTCATCAGCGCGGCCAGCCGCACTGACGGACGCATGTAGTCGCTGAAGACCAGGAACGTGCCGCCGTACGGGCGGGTGCCACCGTGCAGGGCGATGCCGTTGAGGATCGCGCCCATGGCGTGCTCACGGATGCCGAAGTGCAGCGTGCGGCCGTACTCGTGGCCGGGGAAGTCCTTGGTGGCGTGCGCGGCCGGGATGAACGACGGTTCGCCCTTCATCGTGGTGTTGTTGCTCTCGGCCAGGTCGGCCGAGCCGCCCCACAGCTCCGGCAGCACCGGCGCGAGCGCCTCCAGCACCTTGCCGGAGGCGGCTCGGGTGGCCACCCCCTTGGCGTCCGCGGGGAAGACCGGCAACGCGTCGGTCCAGCCGTCGGGGAGTACGTGACCAGCCAGCCGCTCGTAGAGCGCGGTGCGCTCCGGGTTGGCCTTCTTCCAGGCGTCGAACGCGGTGGTCCACTTCTGCTGGGCGTCGGAGCCGCGGCCCATCACCGTGCGGGCGTGGCTGAGCACCTCCTCGTCGACCTGGAAGGTCTGCTCCGGGTCGAAGTCGAGGATCCGCTTGGTGGCCTTCACCTCGTCGGCGCCGAGCGCCGAGCCGTGGATCTTGCCGGTGTTCTGCTTGTTGGGCGCGGGCCAGCCGATGATGGTGCGCAGCGCGATGAACGAGGGGCGGCCGGTCTCCGCCTTGGCGGCCACCAGCGCGGCGTACAGCGCCTCGGCGTCCTCGTGGTAGTCGCCCTGGTCGGCGTCGCCGCTGCGCCAGTCGACGGTCTGCACGTGCCAGCCGTACGCCTCGTAGCGGGCGGCCACGTCCTCGCTCTTGGCGATCCGGGTGTCGTCCTCGATGGAGATCTCGTTGTCGTCGTAGATCACCGTGAGGTTGCCCAGTTGCTGGTGCCCGGCGAGGGCGCTGGCCTCGTGGCTGATGCCCTCCTCGATGTCACCGTCGGAGACGATGCACCAGATGTCGTGGTCGAAGACGGACGCGCCGAGCTCGGCCTCGGGGTCGAACAGGCCGCGCTCGCGGCGGGCCGCCATGGCCATGCCGACCGCGTTGCCCAGACCCTGCCCGAGCGGGCCGGTGGTGGTCTCCACGCCCGGCGTGTGCCCGTGCTCGGGGTGCCCCGGCGTCTGCGAGCCCCACTGCCGCAGCGACTTGAGGTCGTCCAGGCTCAGCGGGTAACCGGAGAGGAACAGCTGGATGTAGAGCGTCAGGCTGGAGTGCCCGGCGGAGAGCACGAACCGGTCGCGGCCGGGCCAGTTCGGGTCGGCCGGGTTGTGCCGCATGACGCGGTTGAAGAGGAGGTACGCCGCGGGCGCGAGGCTCATCGCGGTGCCCGGGTGGCCGTTGCCGGATTTCTCTACGGCGTCCATGGCCAGCACGCGGACGGTATCTACGGCCCGGCGATCGAGGTCGGACCAGTTCAGTGCGGAGTGCTCGGGTCGTTTAACAGCCACGATGGTTGTGCTCCTCGGCAGATGGGCGGAACCCTCACCGATGACCTTATCGAGCGTCCCTAAACGCGCGCCCGGGGATCTGCGCATGGTGTGCGCTACGTGACCATCCGGATGCTCGGTTCAACCCTGTGGTGTGACGGCCCGCACCGTTGTCGGGTCGGCCGGGCAGCCAAAACGACGACGCGTAGTGTGTGGGGCGGTATGCGGACCCGTGCGGTCCCGGCCGATCCGATCTCCCCGTGCCCGATGCCGGAAGGTGGCAATCCGTGAGCATGATCACCGAGCGCCCCGCGAGCAACCCGGCCGGGCCACACCCGGCGCGGGCGGCCGAGGGCCCGGTGGCCCGGCGGGACGTACGCGCGGTCCTGTCGGCGTACGTGGCGCTCACCAAGCCGCGGATCGTCGAGTTGCTGCTGGTCACCACCATCCCGGCGATGATGCTCGCCGAGGGCGGGCTGCCGTCGCTGTGGCTGATGGCCATCGTCCTGATCGGCGGCTCGCTCGCCGCCGGCGCGGCCAGCGTCCTCAACTGCTACATCGACCGCGACATCGACCAGCTGATGCGGCGGACCAAGCGTCGGCCGCTGCCGGCGCACACCGTGTCGCCGCGAAGCGCGCTGATCTTCGGTTTGGTGCTGGCGGCGGTGTCGGTGGCCCTGATGGCGGCGTTCACCAACCTGCTGGCCGCCGGGCTGACCCTTGCCGCGATCGCCTACTACGACCTCGTCTACACCCTGTGGCTCAAGCGTTCCACCCCGACGAACACCTTCTGGGGCGGCGCCTGCGGAGCGGCGCCGGTCCTGATCGGTTGGGCTGCGGTGACCGGCTCCCTGGCGCCGGCCGCCTGGGGGCTCTTCGCCGTGGTCTTCTTCTGGCAGATGCCGCACTTCTACCCGCTCGCCATGAAGTACAAGGACGACTACGCCCGGGCCGGCATCCCGATGCTGCCTGTGGTGGCCTCGATCCGCCGGGTGAACGCCGAGATCCTGATCTTCGCGTGGCTCACGGTGCTCACCTCCCTGGCCGTCTGGCCGCTGGGGCTCAGCGCGATCTACGGGGTGCCGACGCTGGTGGTGGGTGCCATCTTCGTGGTCGAGGCACACCGGCTCTGCCGGCGCGCCACGCGCGGCGAGGCGGTCAAGCCGATGCGGCTGTTCCACTGGTCGACGACGTACCTGACGATCGTCTTCGTGGCCGTCGCGCTCGACGCGCTGATCTGACCCGTCTCGCACGGCCCGGCTCTGTCCTTCACGTCCGAGGCAGTGGCCTCCGCCTGTCGGCTTCGTTGGCTGTCGGCTCCCACGCGCTCCGCGGCATCCCTGCGCGCCGCGGCTCGGCCGGTCGCCGAATGGCGCCGATGATCTCCTGACTAATCATGGACGTGGATGAGTTGTCCGGGTTTAACGTCACATCAGAGTAACTTTCAGCATGAGTCGGATCGGCTCAACCTGGGGTGGTTCGAGGGCGATTTCCCGACGTGCTTTGAGCGCAAAAGTCGGTAAATAAACGGACAGGAAACCTGTGGTCGTCCTTAAACCTGTAGGTAATTGGCATCACAAAACGTTCATGGTTCTCGCCCGACGGGGTGCGACTCTGCTTAGGCTTCGCGTCATGGCAGATGGTTCCGATACGACGCTGACGGCCGAGCAGACCGCCGACGAGCAGGCGCCCCAAGGCCTGGTCGCGGGCCTCAAGGCGTTCGCGGCCGGACACGGCGGCGCGAAGGCGGTCATCGAGTACGTCGGCAAGCGTGGCGCGCGGATCGTCCTGGTGGGTTCCGACGGCGAGTGGGGCGACCAGTTCGCCGACGACACCGTCACCGCCCGCGAGGCGTGCGCCAAGGCGGGAGTCACCGTCGAGAACGCCTGGGAGCGTGAACTCATGGACCAGATGCGTCCGAGCAACGACCTCTGGCGGTCGATGGCCCGGCGCACGATGGCCCGCTGAACAGACAGCTGAATTGACCACATATCACCAGTCGACCCGGGGGGAACCCCGGGTCGCTCTCGTCACCTGCTCCGACCTGGCCGACCTCGACCCGGACGACCGGCTGGTCCTGGCCCCGCTCGCCGCCCGTGGCGTCGCCGTCCAGACCGTCATCTGGGACGACTCCGACGTCGACTGGTCGTCCTACGACCTGGTCGTGCTCCGCTCACCCTGGGACTACGCGCTGCGCCGCGACGAGTTCGTGTCCTGGGCGGCCACCGTGCCGACGCTGGTCAACCCGGCAGACGTGGTCCGCTGGAACACCGACAAGCGCTATCTCGCCGAGCTGAGCGCCGCCGGAGTGCCGACCGTGCCGACGTCATGGATCGAGCCGGGGGAGAGCTGGCAGCTGCCCGCCGAGACCGGCGAGTACGTGCTCAAGCCCGCGGTCAGTGCCGGCAGCCAGGACACCGGCCGGTACGACCTGGCCGACCCGGAGCACCGGGACCTGGCGGCCGCACACGTTCGCCGGCTCTCCGACGCCGGCCGGGTCACCATGGTCCAGCCGTACCTGCGGGCCGTCGACACCGAGGGCGAGACGGCCCTGCTCTTCCTGGCCGGCACCGACGGGCTCAGGTTCAGCCACGCGATCCGCAAGGGCCCGATGCTGTCCGGGCCGGACCTCGGCCCGGACGGGCTCTACAAGGCCGAGGAGATCACCGCCCGCACCGCCCGCCCCGAACAGCTGGCGGTGGCCGAGCAGACCCTCGCGACGGTGCCCGGCGGCACCCGACAGCTGCTCTACGCCCGGGTCGACCTGATCCCCGGCCTGGACGGCGAGCCGGTCCTGGTCGAGCTGGAGCTGACCGAGCCGTCGCTCTTCATCGGGTACGCGGACGGCGCCCCCGACCGCCTCGCCACCGCGATCACCACCCACCTGGCCCGCAACGCCTGACCCCTCGCACAACAAGCACCCCCGAACGGCCGCCGGCGCCGCCGTGCGTCCGCGCCGCCACCGGCAAGATCGCGCAACATCGTGGTTGTGGTGGCTTCTGGGCCGTCTGTGGCCACTACAACCTGTCAGGCGGTGACTGGTACCGGGGCGGCGGCGTCGGTCGGGGTGGCCTGGGGGGCCGGCGCGACCGGGCGGCGTTCCCGGGTGGACCACTGCACCGACAGGGCGGCCAGCAGCACCAGGCAGGAGCCGAGCATGTGTGCGCCGACCAGGAGCGCCGGCACGTGGGTGAAGTACTGCACGAACCCGATCAGACCCTGACCCAACTCCACGGCGACCAGGATGATCGCGGCGCGGGTGGCTCGCTGCGCACCGACGGCGCGGAACGCGAAGATCAGCGCCACCGAGAGGCCGATCAGCAGGAAGACCCCGTCCGCGTGCACCTGCGAGATGGTCTCCGGGTCGAGCCCGTTGCGGGCGGCGCCGTGGTCGCCGGCGTGCGGGCCGCTGCCGGTGACCCACGTGCCGACGACCAGCACGGCGACTGTGACGCCGGTGGTGACCCGGGCCAGCGCGCGCAGCGGTGCGGGCACCACGGCCACTGTCGGGCCGTCGGGGTCGCCGATTCGTCGCCACAGGGCGTACGCGGCGGCGATCACGGCCATCGAGGCGAGGAAGTGCAGCCCGACCACCCACGGGTTGAGGTTGGTCAGCACGGTGATGCCGCCGATCACCGCCTGGGCGGGGATGCCCAGGAAGACCGCCACGGCCAGTGCGAGGAGCCCGGGTCGGCGGGGCCGGTGCAGCAGTACGGCCAGCACGGTGGCCAGCGCGATGAGACCCACCGCGAAGGTCAACATGCGGTTGCTGAACTCGATGACCCCGTACACGCCCATCTCCGGCGTGGTGACGTAGGAATCGTCGGTGCACCGGGGCCAGGTGGGGCAGCCGAGGCCCGAGGCGGTCAACCGGACGGCCCCGCCGGTGACGACGATGCCCACGTTCGCGATGATCGAGGCGAGCGCGAGGCGGCGCAGCAGGATGCCGGAGACCGGACGGACGATTCGGTTCACGGCGCAAATCCTACGCACCGTAGTGATCGAGGTTCGTCCGACTCCGTCGGCTCGGTGGTTGGGATCACCGGGGCCCGGGTTTGCGACCCTCCGGGTAATTACGTAACGTTGGCGTTGTGAAAAACGCGGCGGAGCTCTCCGGGCACCAACCGACGGCCGTACCGGCCCTCGGTGCGTCCGCCTCCGCGCCTGCCGTGACCACGTCGGCCGGCCTCGCCGGCCCGGCGGCGGCCGAGGTCTCCACCCGGGATCGGGTCACCCAGTTGCTGCTGGAGCAGGGTGCCACCACCGCCGCGCAGCTTGGCGCGGCGCTCGGGCTCAGCCCGGCGGCGATCCGCCGGCACCTCGACGCGATGCTTGCGGACGGTGACGTGTACGCCCGCGAGCAGCCCGTGCAGGGCAGTCGCGGTCGGGGGCGCCCGGCCAAGGTGTTCCTGTTGACCGAGGCCGCCCGGGTCCGCTGTGGCACACACCACTACGACAACATGGCCACCGCCGCGCTGCGCTGGATCGCCCGCAGTGGCGGTTCGGACGCGGTCGAGGCGTTCGCCACCGAGCAGGTGTCGGCTCTCGAGTCCCGTTGTCGGACGGCCATGGAGGACGCTGGCGACGAGCCTCTCGCCCGAGCCGAGGCACTCGCCGCAGCGCTCACCGGCGAGGGTTACGCTGCCAGTGCGACCACGATCGCCTCCGGCGGCCAGCTCTGTCAGCACCACTGCCCGGTGGCGCACGTGGCCGCCGAGTTTCCTCAGCTGTGCGAGGCCGAGACCGCGGTCATCTCCCGTCTGGTCGGCACCCACGTGCAGCGTCTGGCCACCATCGCGCACGGCGACGGGGTGTGCACCACGCACATCCCGACCCAGCCGGGCCGCGCTCAATCAGGTAATCCCGTAACCACTGTGAGGACAGATAGATGACCGAGCAGATCGTCCAGCCCCTGACCCAGGAAGAGCAGCTCGCCGCCCTGGGCCGGTACGAGTACGGCTGGTCCGACCCGGACGCCGCCGGGGCGGTCGCCCAGCGCGGCATCAACGAGGCGGTGGTGCGGGACATCTCGGCCAAGAAGAGCGAGCCGGCGTGGATGCTCGACCTGCGGCTGAAGGGCCTGCGGCTGTTCGGCCGTAAGCCGATGCCGGCCTGGGGCGCGGACCTCACCGGGATCGACTTCGACAACATCAAGTACTTCGTGCGGTCGACCGAGAAGCAGGCCACCAGCTGGGAGGACCTGCCCGAGGACATCAAGAACACCTACGACCGGCTGGGCATCCCGGAGGCGGAGAAGCAGCGGCTGGTCGCCGGTGTCGCGGCGCAGTACGAGTCGGAGGTCGTCTACCACAAGATCCGCGAGGACCTTGAGGAGCAGGGCGTTCTCTTCCTGGACACCGACACGGCGCTGCGCGAGCACGAGGACGTCTTCAAGGAGTACTTCGGCACGGTGATCCCGGTCGGCGACAACAAGTTCGCCGCCCTGAACACCTCGGTGTGGTCCGGTGGCTCGTTCATCTACGTGCCGAAGGGCGTGCAGGTCGAGATCCCGTTGCAGGCCTACTTCCGGATCAACACCGAGAACATGGGCCAGTTCGAGCGGACGCTGATCATCGTCGACGAGGGTGCGTACGTGCACTACGTCGAGGGCTGCACCGCGCCGCTCTACTCCTCCGACTCGCTGCACAGCGCGGTCGTGGAGATCATCGTCAAGAAGAACGCGCGCTGCCGCTACACGACCATCCAGAACTGGTCGAACAACGTCTACAACCTGGTCACCAAGCGCGCCGTCTGCCACGAGGGCGCGACCATGGAGTGGGTCGACGGCAACATCGGCTCCAAGGTGACCATGAAGTACCCGGCGGTCTACATGACCGGCGAGCACGCCAAGGGCGAGGTGCTCTCGGTGGCGATGGCCGGCGAGGGTCAGCACCAGGACGCCGGCGCCAAGATGGTGCACGCCGCGCCGCACACCTCCTCGACCATCGTGTCGAAGTCGATCGCCCGTGGCGGCGGCCGCACCTCGTACCGGGGTCTGGTGCAGGTGCTGGAGGGTTCGCACCACAGCCGGAGCACTGTCAAGTGCGACGCGCTGCTGGTCGACACCATCTCCCGCTCGGACACCTACCCGTACGTCGACATCCGTGAGGACGACGTGTCGATGGGTCACGAGGCGACCGTCTCCAAGATCAGCGACGACCAGCTCTTCTACCTGATGAGCCGGGGCCTGAGCGAGGACGAGGCGATGGCCATGATCGTGCGCGGCTTCATCGAGCCGATCGCCAAGGAGCTCCCGATGGAGTACGCCCTGGAGCTCAACCGTCTGATCGAGCTTCAGATGGAGGGCGCGGTCGGCTGACGCCGCCGCTCCCCGTGGCGGGCCGGAACCTCGGCCCGTCACACCTGGCCCCAACTCGTCGTCACGGAACAGACAGACCAAGGAAGAAATGACTACCCAGGCTTCCGCGCCGCCGCCCAGCACCAAGTCGCAGGCGCTGCGCTCGTACGACGTCGCCGACTTCCCGGCCCTCACCGGCCTGGAGGAGGAGTGGCGTTTCACCCCGCTCAAGCGCCTCCGCGGCCTGACCAGCGAGTCGTCGGACGAGGCGCCGGCCGCGACCGGCGCGGTCCGACACGAGTACGGTGACCTGCCCGAGGGCGTCGCCATCACCCGGGTCGGCCGTGACGACGAGCGGGTCGGCAGCGTGCTGATCCCGGTCGACCGGGTCAGCGCGCTGGCCTACGGTGCCGCCGCCGACGCCCTGCTGCTGCGGGTGGCCCCCGACGTGGTGCTGGGTGAGGCGGTGCGGCTGCGGGTGGTCGGCGAGGGCGTCGAGCAGCCGGCGTTCGGTCACACCTTCGTCGAGGTGGGCCGGTTCGCCGAGGCGACAGTGGTTCTGGAGCACGTCGGGTCGGCCACTCTGGCCGACAACGTCGAGGTCGCCGTGGCCGACGGCGCGAAGCTGACGCTGGTCACGGTCGCCGACTGGGCCGACGACGCGGTCCAGGCCCAGCACCTGAAGATCAAGCTGGGCCGGGACGCCAGGGTCATCCACATCCAGGTGTCCCTGGGTGGCGACCTGGTCCGGCAGTTCACCAGCGTGGAATACACCGGGCGCGGTGGCGAGGCCGAGCTGTACGGCGTCTACTTCGCCGACTCCGGCCAGCACCTGGAGCACCGGCAGCTGGTCGACCACAGCGTCCCGGACTGCCGCAGCTACGTCGGCTACCGGGGCGCTCTGCAGGGCGAGAGCGCGCACACCGTCTGGGTGGGCGACGTGCTCATCCGGGCCGAGGCGACCGGCACCGACACGTACGAGATCAACCGGAACCTGCTGCTCACCGACGGCGCGCGGGCGGACTCCGTACCCAATCTGGAGATCGAGACCGGCGAGATCTCCGGCGCCGGCCACGCCAGCGCGACCGGCCGCTTCGATGACGAGCAGTTGTTCTACCTGATGGCCCGGGGCATTCCGGAGAGTGAGGCCCGCCGGTTGGTGGTGCGTGGTTTCTTCGCCGAGCTGATCAACAAGATCCCGGTGGAGTCGCTGCGTGAGAGCCTCGGCGACGCGATCGAGGCCCGGCTGACCAAGGCGGGCGCTTGATGATCCGCATCTGCTCCACCGAGGACGTGCCGAAGGGCACCGCGATCAGCGCGGACGTCGACGGCACGCCGATCGCCCTGGTGCACGGCGAGGACGGCGGCTTCTACGCCGCGTACGACGAGTGCTCGCACGCCTCGGTCGCGCTCTCCGAGGGTGAGGTCGATGGCTGCACGCTCGAGTGTTGGCTGCACGGCTCGCGCTTCGACCTGCGCACCGGCGAGCCGACCGGCCTGCCCGCCACCGAACCCGTCCCCGTCTACCCCGTCGAAGTCCGCGACGGCGACATCTACCTCAGCCTGACGCCGAGTAATGGAGTGACCCGATAATGAGCACCCTGGAGATCCGCGACCTGAAGGTGTCGGTCAAGCTGCCCGAGGGTGAGCTCAAGCCGATCCTGGCCGGCGTCGACCTGACCGTGAAGTCGGGCGAGACCCACGCGATCATGGGCCCGAACGGTTCCGGCAAGTCCACCCTGGCGTACTCGATCGCCGGTCACCCCAAGTACGAGATCACCGGCGGCACGGTGACCCTCGACGGCCAGGACGTGCTGGCCATGACGGTCGACGAGCGCGCCCGCGCCGGCCTCTTCCTGGCCATGCAGTACCCGGTCGAGGTGCCCGGCGTCTCGGTGGCGAACTTCCTGCGGACCGCGAAGACCGCCATCGACGGCGAGGCGCCGAAGCTCCGTACCTGGGGCGGCGAGCTGCGCGGTGCGATGGAGCGCCTCCAGATGGACCCGGCGTTCGCCCAGCGCAACGTCAACGAGGGCTTCTCCGGTGGTGAGAAGAAGCGGCACGAGATCGTCCAGCTGGAGCTGCTCAAGCCGAAGATCGCGATCCTCGACGAGACCGACTCCGGTCTCGACGTGGACGCGCTGCGCGTGGTCAGCGAGGGCGTCAACCGGGTGCGCGACAACGGTGACACCGGCGTGCTGCTGATCACCCACTACACCCGGATCCTGCGCTACATCAAGCCGGACTTCGTGCACGTCTTCGTGGCCGGCCGGATCGTCGAGCAGGGCGGCTCGGAGCTGGCCGACAAGCTCGAGGCCGAGGGCTACGAGCGGTACGCCGCCGGGGCCGGCACGGCCAAGGCCTGAGCGGGAGAGGCGCTGCCGAGATGACCAGCATCGCGATCCCCTCGGGGATGCCGCAGTACGACGACGTGCCGCGTTTCGACGTGGCCCGGGTGCGCGCCGACTTCCCGATCCTCGGTCGGGACATCAACGGGCACCCGCTGGTCTACCTCGACAGCGCCAACACCTCGCACAAACCCCGCCAGGTGCTCGACGTGCTCGACGAGCACTACGCGCGGCACAACGCCAACGTGTCGCGCTCGGTGCACACCCTGGGCACCGAGGCCACCGAGGCGTACGAGGGGGCGCGGGCGAAGATCGCCGCGTTCATCAACGCGCCGAGCACCGACGAGGTGGTGTTCACGAAGAACTCCACCGAGGCGATCAACATCGTGGCGTACGCCTTCTCGAACGCCTCGCTTCGTCCGGACGCCGACAGCCGTTTCCGGCTCGGTCCGGGCGACGAGGTGGTGATCTCCGAGATGGAGCACCACTCGAACATCGTCCCGTGGCAGTTGCTCTGTGAGCGGACCGGCGCGACCCTGCGCTGGTTCCCGGTCACCGACCAGGGGCGGCTGGACGAGTCGGGCCTGGAGGATCTGGTCACCGAACGGACGAAGATCGTCTCGCTGGTGCACGTGTCCAACATCCTCGGCACTGTCAACGCCACCTCCCGGATCGCCGCGCGGGTCCGCGAGGTGGGTGCGCTGCTGCTGCTGGACTGCTCGCAGTCGGTGCCGCACCTGCCCATCGACGTGGTCGACCTGGATGCCGACTACATCGTCTTCACCGGCCACAAGATGTGCGGTCCGACCGGCATCGGTGTGCTGTGGGGTCGGGGTGAGCTGCTGGCAGCCATGCCGCCGGTCTTCGGCGGCGGCTCGATGATCGAGACGGTCACCATGGCCCGCTCGACGTTCGCCGCGCCGCCGGCCCGCTTCGAGGCGGGCACCCCGCCGATCGCCGAGGCGGTCGCGCTCGGTGCGGCGGTCGACTACCTGACCGGCATCGGGATGCAGGCCATCCAGTGGCACGAGAAGGAGCTGACGGCGTACGCGCTGGACGCTCTCGGCTCGGTGCCGGACCTGCGGATCTTCGGTCCGACAGTGCCGGTGGGTCGGGGCGGCACCATCTCGTTCGCACTCGGTGACGTGCACCCGCACGACGTGGGTCAGGTGCTCGACTCGCTCGGCGTGCAGGTGCGGGTTGGTCACCACTGTGCCAAGCCGGTGTGCAGCCGGTTCGGCGTTCCGGCCATGACCCGGGCGTCGTTCTACCTCTACACCACCACCGAGGAGATCGACGCTCTGGTGGCCGGTCTGGAGCAGGTGCGGAAGGTGTTCGACTGATGCAGCTCGATCAGCTCTACCAGGAGATCATCCTGGACCACTACAAGCGCCCGCACGGGCGTGGCCTGCGCGACGCCGACGACCCGGGTGACCAGGTCGCGGAGGCGCACCACGTCAACCCCACCTGCGGTGACGAGGTCACCGTCCGGGTGGCCACCGACGGCACGGTGCTGCACGACATCTCGTACGACGGGATGGGCTGCTCGATCAGCCAGGCATCGGCGAGTGTGCTGCACGAGTTGCTGCGTGGTCGGGGCGCCGGGGAAGCATTCGAGGTGCACGAGGCGTTCGTGGAGTTGATGTCCGGACGTGGCCAGGTCACGCCGGACGAGGACGTGCTCGGTGACGGGGTTGCTTTCGCGGGTGTGGCCCGTTACCCCGCCCGGGTCAAGTGCGCGCTGCTGCCGTGGATGGCGTTCAAGGACGCCGCGGCACGCGCCGGTGTGGGTGTGAGTCCGGAGGTGAAGGCGTGAGCGAGCGTCAGCGAGCGAATGTGACAGTGGTGTCTTGTGGCATCACGGAGCGAAGCGGAGGGACGGCATGAGCGAGAACACCGCTACTGAGGCGACGCCGGAGGCCGGTGACACCACAGTGGTGCCGCAGACCGACGCCGCGACGACCGATGGCACCGGTGACGCCGCCGCTCCCGCGGGCGGCGTCAGCAAGGCCATGATCGCCGACATCGAGGAGGCGATGAAGGACGTCGTCGACCCGGAGCTCGGCATCAACGTGGTCGACCTGGGCCTCGTGTACGGCGTCCACGTCGACGACGAGAACGTCGCCACCCTGGACATGACGCTCACCTCGGCGGCCTGCCCGCTGACCGACGTCATCGAGGACCAGACCCGGCAGGCGCTGACCACTGGCCCCGGCGGCGGCCTGGTCAACGACATCCGGATCAACTGGGTGTGGCTCCCGCCGTGGGGCCCGGACAAGATCACTGACGAGGGTCGGGACCAGCTCCGCTCCCTCGGCTTCAACGTCTGACCCGATCACTTCGTCGAGCGCGGTTACCCGTCTGGGTACCGCGCTCGACGCGTTTCCAGTCCAGCCCGAAAGTAGTGGAACGGATCGTTCCGGTCTGCTAAGCTGAACTCGTCAAACGGATCGGAACATTCCGCTCCGACAGCGGGTGGGAAGCTCGCTGGAAGCCGGCAGAGAGGGCAGGATGATGAGCGAGACGGCGGCGGGGCAGTGGCGGACCGTGCTCGAGGAGGCGCACGAGGCGCTTCGGACGGCAGTCGAGGGGGTTCCGGTCGACGCCTGGGAGCGGCCCACCCCGTGCGAGCGGTGGAACGTCACCCAGGTGCTCCAGCACGCGGTCGGCGACCAACTCGCCTTCGCGGCGGCGATCGACGGCGGGCCAGGGCCGGCGGAGGACCCGTTCGCGCCCTCCGGTCAGGTCCACGGTGACAAGCTCGCCGGCCTGCGCGCCGCCCTCGACGCGTCCGCTCGGGCCTGGAACGGTGTCGCCGACGACGACCCGGAGGTGCCCACGCCGCTGCCCCAGGGCAAACTGCCGGCCGAGGTCGGCGCCGTGGCGTGCGCCCTCGATGCCGCAGTGCACGCCTGGGACATCGCGGCGGCCACCGGCCAGCCGTCCCCACTCACCGCCGAACTGGCCCGACCCCTGCTGGTGGTGGCCCGGCAGATCGTCGAGCCGCTGCGGGCCTACGGCGCGTACGCCCCGGCGATCGACAGCGCTCCGGAGGCCGACGAGGTCGCCGCCCTGCTCTCCTACCTCGGTCGCGACCCCCGCTGACCCGGAGTGCGTCACTGATCTGCCCTGAACACTCCAAGATCACGCTCAATCAGGTTGTAGTGGCCTCGACGACACACCGAGGCCACTACAACCTGATTGGCGCGGGGCGCGGGGAAAATCGGTGGCGGGGCGCGGGTCCGGCGCGGAGGATGCGCGTGTGATTGAGGCGTACCCGTTGCAGGTTCCTGTCCGTGCGGCCACTGCCGTGCGTCGACAGCGCACCAGGCCCCGGCCCGCCTCGATCCCGCGCCCGCCGTCGTGAGCGGGGCGTTCCTCGCCGGTCTCGTGGCCGGCTACGGCGTCGCCATTCCCGTCGGCGCGATCGCGATCCTCATCCTGGGGCTCAGCGCCCGTACCTCGTTCCGGGTTGGTGCGGCCGCGGCGCTCGCCGTGGCGACGGCCGACGGGCTCTACGCGCTGGTGGCAGTGCTCGGCGGCGCCGGCCTGGCCGGAATCATCGCGCCGGTCGCCGGGCCACTGCGAGTGGTCGCCGCCGTGGTCCTGCTCGGTCTCGCCGGGCACGGCCTGTGGCGGACGTGGTCCGCGCACCGCTCACAGCGACAGCCGACGGCACGCGACGGTGGGGGCATGAGCACTCCGGGGCGGGCCTACGCGGCGCTGCTCGGGTTGACCCTGCTGAACCCGATGACGGTGCTCTACTTCACCGCCCTGGTGCTCGGCCGCCGGGACACTGCCGACTCGGGCATGGTCCCGGTGGCGCTCTTCGTGGCCGGGGTGTTCCTGGCGTCGGCGAGCTGGCAACTGGTCGTCGCCGGCGGTGGCACCGTGGTCGGCCGGGCGCTGACCGGGCCGCGCGGCAGACTGGTCACCGGCCTGGTCTCCAGCGCGCTGATCGCCGCGCTGGCGGTGGCCGCGCTACTGCCAGGCTGAACGGTCACGGCAACCATCCGACGGCTCAGCCACCCGACCGAGGCCCGACCGCGCCGGGTCGGCGGCGTGGCCCGGTAGGGCCCGCGAACCCGCCCGGGGGCCCGGGTGGGTCCGCTGTGCCGTACGGTCGGGCGATGACCAGTCGACCCGCAGCCGGCGGAGGCCGGTGGGTCGAGGTCGACCCGGCCCGCGTCGGCCGGTGGGTCGAGGGCTTCGCCGACCGGCACGGCCCGCCCACCACCAGCGCCCAGGAGTACGGCCTGCTGCTCGCCGCCCCGGACGGGGCAACCGCCGAGCTGTACGCCCCACCGGGTGCGCCGGCGGGCGTGGATGTGGCCGGGTTCGTGGCCTCCGCCGTGATGCCCCGCCGGATCGGCCTGCTGCTGGCCCGCAAGGGCGCCGTGGCGCTCGGGGTGGCCGAGGGCGCCGACCTCGTCGTCTCCAAGGTGGACACCCGGTACGTGCAGGGGCGCACCGCTGCGGGGGGATGGTCGCAGCACCGGTTCGCCCGCCGGCGTGACAACCAGGCGAAGGCGGCGCTGGGTGACGCGGCGGACCTGGCCGTACGGCTGCTGTTGCCGGAGGCGTCGAGGCTGGCGGCCCTCGTCTGCGGCGGTGACCGGCGGGCGGTGGACGGGGTGCTGGCCGACCGGCGGTTGGCCCCGCTGGTGCCGTTGCGGGCGGAGCGGCTGCTCGACGTGCCGGAGCCCCGGCACGCGGTGCTGGTCGCGGCGGTGGGTGCGGCCCGGGCGGTACGGATCCGGGTGCGCGACCCCGACTGACCTCGGCCTGCGCTGGCGGCGTGGGAGGGGAGACGATCGCCACCCGAAACGGGGTTCCTGGCGTGCTGCCCGGCCGGCCGCCGGAGGATGGGCGCGTGGAGTTTCTGGTTGACATGGTGACGACGGTGCCGCGGGGAACGTCGGAGGACGGGGTCGCCGACATGCGCGCGCGAGAGGCGGCGCGATCGGCCGAGCTGACGGCCCAGGGCAGCCTTCTGCGGCTGTGGCGGCCGCCGCTGGCGCCGGGGGAGTGGCGTACGTGGGGGCTGTTCCAGGCCGCCGACGCCGACGAGCTGGAGGCCGTGCTCGCGTCGATGCCGCTGCGCGCCTGGCGGCGCGAGACCGTCACGCCGTTGACGCCGCACCCGAACGACCCGGGTCAGCCGCCTCGCTGAGCCCGCGAGGGCATGCCGGCTCGACAGCACGCCATGGGACACGTCCGTCAGCAGGGAGATCAACATGTCCGAGGCGCAGATTCTGCGTACCGTCCTCGACCGGTGGAAGTCGGCTGTCGACGCCCACGAGCCCGATCGGGTCGCTGCGTGCTTCACCGACGACGCGATCTTTCAGGGGTTGCAGCCGTACACGGTCGGTCGGGCCGGCGTCGCCGCGTACTACGCCGGACAGCCGCTCGGCCTGACCGCCGCGTACGACATCCGGGAGATCCGCCGTCTCGCCGACGACGTGGTCCTCGGCTACCTGGACGTGGAGTTCGGCTTCACCGACCGACCGGCCCTGACCGTCAACCTCGGCGTGCTCCTGCGGCGGGTCGACGACGACTGGCTCATCGGCCACTACCAGGTCTCGCGGCTCACCTGACCCGCGAGCGTCGGCAGGAATGACGCGTGGCAGGCCCCGAGGGACCTGCCACGTCACGGAGCGGATGTCAGAGCTGGTCGGTGCCGAAGGTGTCGCAGGTCTTCGGGTCGCCGCGGTCGTAGCCCTGGGTGAACCAGCGCTTGCGCTGCTCGGACGTGCCGTGGGTGAACTGGTCGGGGTTGACCTGCCCGCCGGAGCGCTCCTGGATGCTGTCGTCGCCGATCGCCTCGGCGGCCTGCACGGCCTCGCTGATGTCGGTCTGGGTGATGGACGTGAACAGCGGTTCCTGGCCGGTCTTGTCCTTGCTCTCGGTGGCGTGCCTGGCCCAGGCGCCGGCGTAGCAGTCGGCCTGCAACTCCAGCCGTACGGAGGCGGAGCGGGGGCCGCTCTGGTCGCCCTGGCCGGCCTTCGCGTTGGTGCCGAGCAGGTTCTGGATGTGGTGGCCGTACTCGTGGGCGAGCACGTACGGCTGGGCGAACTCGCCCTTGGCGCCGAACCGGGAGGCCAACTCGTCGTAGAAGCTCAGGTCGATGTACACCTGCTTGTCCGCGGGGCAGTAGAACGGGCCGACGCCCGAGTCGGCCTGCCCGCAACCGGTGTTAACGGCGGCCTGGAAGAAGTTGGTGTCGGTCGCCTCGTACTTTCCGTTGCCCAACTCCGGGTACGCCTTCTGCCAGTAGGCCTGGATGCTGTTGACGTAGAGCGCGTTACGGCAGCGCGCGTCGTCGAGCCGGTCGGGGTTGTCGCGGGAGCACAGCTGTTCCAGGTCGGTGCCGCCGGCCTGACCGCCGCCCTCGTCGCCGTTGGTCATGGCGTTGAGGCCGAAGCCGCCGCCGAGCAGCGCGATGAGCACGGCCACCACGATGCCGATGATGCCGCCTCGACCGCCGCCTCCGGGGATCGGGATGCCGAAGCCGCCGCCGGATCCGCCACCGCGGCCCACGTCGTTGACCTGGGAGGTGTCGATTTCGGCCCGCTCGTTGAGTTCCATGGTGACCCCGATCGCCGTATGCCGGTGAATGTCTTTTGTGTGTCGTTTCGTCCATTGAGTGCCGGACGGGGTCCGGACAGGCGTTCCGATACCCGATGATCTTGATCGGTAATCCGGGCAGGACGTCCGGCGGCGCCCGGTACACTTGTCGGGTGCTGCGCTGCGAAGGCTGAACCGCCCCGCGCCGTCGGGCCCCTTGAGCCCGCCGGCGGTTTCGCGTGCCCCGAGTCAGCCTTCCGAACCCCGAGAGCGAGCCCGCAAACATGATCACTGCCACCGGCCTGGAACTGCGTGCCGGTTCCCGGATCCTGCTGTCCGACACCACCCTGCGCGTGCAGCCCGGTGATCGGATCGGCCTGGTCGGCCGCAACGGCGCCGGCAAGACCACCACGCTCAAGGTGCTCGCCGGCGAGGGGCAGCCGTACGGCGGCCAGATCGACCAGCGCAGTGCCATCGGCTACCTGCCGCAGGACCCGCGCACGGGTGACCTGGAGGTCACCGGCCGCGACCGGGTGCTCTCCGCGCGCGGCCTGGACGTGCTGATGGCGCAGATGCAGGAGGTCGAGGCCCGCCTCGCCGAGGACGCCAACGACAAGCTGGTCCGTCGGTACGGCGCACTGGAGGACCAGTTCGCCGCCCTCGGCGGGTACGCGGCCGAGGCTGAGGCCGCGCGGATCTGCGCCAACCTCGGCCTACCGGACCGGGCGCTCGCGCAGACCATCGGCACCCTCTCCGGTGGTCAGCGTCGCCGCATCGAGCTGGCCCGGATCCTGTTCCGCGACGCGGGCGAGAACGGTGGCGGCATCCTGCTGCTCGACGAGCCCACCAACCACCTCGACGCCGACTCGATCACCTGGTTGCGGGGCTTCCTCGCCAACCACAAGGGCGGCCTGATCGTGATCTCCCACGACGGCGCGCTGTTGGAGTCGGTGGTCAACAAGGTCTGGTTCCTCGACGCCACCCGGTCGGTCATCGACGTGTACAACCTGGGCTGGAAGGCGTACCTGGAGGCGCGCGAGACCGACGAGCGACGTCGCCGCCGGGAGCGGGCCAACGCGGAGAAGAAGGCCGGCGCGCTGATGGCGCAGGCCGACAAGATGCGGGCCAAGGCCACCAAGACCGTTGCCGCGCAGAACATGGCCCGCCGCGCCGAGAAGCTGATCTCCGGCTTGGAGGAGGTGCGGGTCTCCGACCGGGTGGCCAAGGTGCGTTTCCCCAGTCCCGCGCCGTGCGGCAAGACCCCGCTCACGGCGACCGGCCTCTCCAAGTCGTACGGATCGCTGGAGATTTTCACCGACGTCAACGTGGCGGTGGACCGGGGCTCCCGAGTGGCCATCCTCGGGCTCAACGGCGCCGGCAAGACGACCCTGCTGCGGATGCTCGGCGGGCTGCTCAGCCCGGACACCGGCGAGGTGCACGCGGGGCACGGCCTGCGGCTGGGCTACTACGCCCAGGAGCACGAGACGCTGGACGTGGAGCGCACGGTGCTGGAGAACATGCGCGCCGCCGCCGTCGAGCAGTCCGACACCGACCTGCGCAAGATCCTTGGCGCGTTCCTGTTCTCCGGTGACGACGTGAACAAGCCGGCCGGCGTGCTGTCCGGCGGCGAGAAGACCCGGCTGGCCCTGTCCACTCTGGTCTGTTCCGGCGCCAACGTGCTGTTGCTCGACGAGCCGACGAACAACCTCGACCCGGTCAGCCGGGAGCAGGTGCTCGACGCCATCGCCAACTATCCCGGCGCGATCGTCCTGGTCACCCACGACCCGGGTGCGGTGCTGGCGCTCAAGCCGGACCGCGCCATCCTGCTGCCCGACGGCGACGAGGACGCGTGGAGCGACGACCTTCTCGAACTGGTGGAGCTGGCCTGACCCAGGAGGCTCGGTCGGCTCTCAGCCGAGCAGGTCGGCCAGCCGGCCGAGCACGCCGGAGCTGACCAGGATCACCAGCCCGATGGCGATGAAGATCGTCGGCACCAGCCAGGCGCCGGCGCGCTCGACCAGCCGGACCACCCTCCGGTGCCCGCCCAGCCAGGCCCCGGCCACGCACCAGAGCGCGATCAGCAGCACGAAGACCAGCAGGAACACGGCACTGTCGGCCACACCGAGGGCCCGGAAGACGGGTACGTAGACCGCGACATTGTCAGCGCCGTTCGCGATCGTCACCCCGGCCACGCCGAGCGCTCCGGTGACGACCGGCGGTGCCTCGTCGTCGCCCGAACTGCGCAGCGCGCGTACACCGAGCGCGATCGGAAGCAGGCCGAGCAGCCCCGTCCACGGGTCGGGCACCACCAGGAGTCCACCCGCGATCACCGCGCTGGCCAACGCGAGCGCACCGATGCCGACGTATTGTCCGGCGACAATCTCCCAGGTGCGGGGTTGGCCGGTGGTGCGGGCCGCGACGAAGAACAGCGTCAGAATGACGATGTCGTCGATGTCGGTGGCGGCGAAGACCACGGCCGCTGCGCCGGCGGTGCTCAACAGGTCGATCACGACCGAAGGCTACGGGCCGCCGGCAGCCGCGAGCTCCCGGCAGTGGTACGCGCGGACGCCGCGGCGGGCCGGATCGCCAGGATCACTCTATCGGGAAGCTGACATTGCATAGCGTGTCGGTTGGCGAAGAGTTGATATCTGGCGCATGATCGTTCGAGGCGGTCTAATAGGTGGGACCGTATCCGAACCGCACAGTCTGGGACGTGAGGACACAGCATGGCAGCCACTGGCACAGCCACCAGCACTGAGAAGGGTCGCCGGATCGTCGGAGCCGAGCGTCAGACGCTCGCCAAGGACCTGGTAAAGCGGTACACCTCGGGGGAGAGCATCCGCGCGTTGGCGGCCTCGACCGGCCGTTCCTACGGGTTCATCCACCGAGTGCTCACCGAGTCCGGCGTGCAGCTGCGTCAGCGCGGTGGCGCCCGGCGCCGCAAGAAGGCGTGACCCGCCCCTCAGCGTCGTCCACCAGCGCCGCGCCCCGGGACGTCCGGTGACCGCCGAGGCGACCGGGGTTCGGCTGACTTGCGACGGGCCGGTCGCCACGGTGACGTTGTGCCGGCCCGACGTGCTCAATGCCCAGACGCCCGCGATGTGGCGAGCGATGAGCGATTTCTCCCGTGACCTGCCCGGCGACGTGCGGGTGGTGGTGGTCCGTGGCGAGGGTCGCGCGTTCTCGGCCGGCCTCGATCTCGCGGTGGCGGGCGCCTCCGGCCCGGGGTCGTTCGCTGAGCTGGCCACGCTGCCCGAGCAGGAGTGCGCCGAGCGCATCGCGGAGTTCCAGGGCGGTTTCACCTGGCTGCACCGGCCGGATGTCGTCTCCGTCGCGGCCGTGCAGGGTCACGCGATCGGTGCCGGCTTCCAGCTCGCGCTCGCCTGTGACCTGCGAGTGCTGTCCGCGGACGCGAAGCTGTCGATGGCCGAGGTGACCCTCGGTCTGGTGCCCGACCTGGCCGGCACGAAACGCCTCGTCGAGTTGGTCGGCTATTCGCGGGCGTTGGAGATCTGTGCTACAGGCCGCCGGTTGGACGCCGCCGAGGCGGATCGGATCGGGCTGGCCACCCTTGTCGTACCCCCGGCCGAGCTGGACGGCGCGGTGCGGGACCTGACCGCCGGCCTGCTCTCCGGGGCCCGCGACGCGGTGGTGGAGATCAAGGCGCTGCTCGCCGGTGCCGCCGGCCGGTCGCACGCCGACCAGCAGCGCGCCGAGCGGGAGGCGCAGACCCGTCGGCTGCGTGACCTCGCCGGCAGGGGAGAATAGGTAAGGACCGCACGGGAAGATCCGGGTTACGAGCGGGGTTGTCACACTCGTCGGGAGAATTGACCTGACGATGCGGTCTGCCCGGCAACCCGGAGGTGAGCGATGTCCAACCCGATGTCCGGCGGTGGCATGGCCGGGTGGAGCATGCTCCGGTCGATGCGCAACCGCGACGAGGTCTCCACCCACCGGCTCAAGCGCGGGGTAGCCCGCCGCATCGTCGCCTTCGCCCACCCCTACCGGCGCGACATCATCGTCTTCCTGGCCACCGTGGTGTTGGCCGCCGTCATCGGCGTGGCCACCCCGGTGCTCGCCGGTGACGTGATCAACGCGATCAACCGGGGCGGCACCGAGGCCGGGCGGCTCGTGGTGCGGCTGGCCCTGTTCATCGCCGCGCTGGCGGTCGCCGACGCGCTGCTGTCGCTGGCCCAACGGTGGTATTCCGCCCGCATCGGCGAAGGCATCATCTTCAACCTGCGCACCCGGGTCTACGACCACGTGCAGCGGATGCCGTTGCAGTTCTTCACCCGTACCCAGACCGGCGCCCTGGTCAGCAGGCTCAACAACGACGTGCTCGGCGCCCAGCGGGCGTTCACCTCCACCCTGTCCGGTGTGGTCAGCAACGTCATCCAGCTGGTGCTCACCGCGGCGGTGATGTTCACCCTCTCCTGGCAGATCACCGCGCTGTCACTGGTGCTGCTGCCGATCTTCATCATTCCGGCCCGCCGGGTCGGTCGACGGCTGGCGGACATCACCCGCGAGGCGTACAACCTCGACGCCAAGATGAACGCGACAATGACCGAGCGGTTCGGGGTGGCCGGCGCGCTGCTGGTGAAGCTCTTCGGCCAGCCCGAGATCGAGGCCCGCAGGTTCGGCGACCGGGCCGAGCGGGTCCGCGACATCGGCATCCAGTCCGCCATGTATTCCCGCACGTTCTTCGTGGCGATGCTGCTGGTCGCCTCACTGGCGCAGGCGCTGACCTACGGTCTCGGTGGCTGGCTCGCGGTGACCGGCGGCGTCAGCGCCGGCACCGTGGTGACGCTCGCGCTGCTGCTCACCCGCCTGTACGGGCCGCTCACCGCGCTCTCCAACGTCCGGGTGGACGTGATGAGCGCGCTGGTGTCCTTCGACCGGGTCTTCGAGGTGCTCGACCTCAAGCCGGGCATCGTGGAGAAGCCCGATGCGGTGCCGGTGCCGGTGGGCGCCGGCCGGGTCGACTTCCGCGACGTGCGTTTCCGCTACCCGAGCGCCGCCGAGATCTCCCTCGCCTCCCTGGAGGAGGTCGCCACGCTCGACCGGACCGTCAACGAACCGGTGCTCAAGGGGGTCTCGTTCAGCGTCGAGCCGGGGCAGATGGTCGCGCTGGTCGGCCCGTCCGGGGCGGGCAAGTCGACACTGTCGATGCTCATCTCCCGGATCTACGACGTCAGCGACGGGCAGGTGCTCGTCGGCGGGGTGGACGTGCGCGACGCGACGCTCGCCTCCCTGCGCGACGAGATCGGTGTGGTCACTCAGGATTCGCACCTGTTCCACGAGACGATCGCCGAGAATCTTCGCTACGCCAAGCCGGACGCCACCGACGACGAGATCTGGGCCGCCCTGGCCGGGGCGCAGGTTGCCGATCTGGTTCGGTCGCTGCCCGACGGTCTGGACACCACTGTGGGGGAGCGCGGCTACCGGTTCTCCGGCGGCGAGAAGCAGCGCATCGCGATCGCGCGACTGCTGCTCAAGGCCCCGTCGATCGTGA
Source organism: Micromonospora sp. H61 (assembly GCF_018070325.1). Classification (GTDB taxonomy): domain Bacteria; phylum Actinomycetota; class Actinomycetes; order Mycobacteriales; family Micromonosporaceae; genus Micromonospora; species Micromonospora salmantinae. Next base: position 10,641 of record NZ_JAGPXY010000040.1, on the reverse strand, counting down.
TCCTCGACGAGGCGACCGCACACCTGGATTCGGAGAGCGAGGCGGCGGTGCAGCGTGCGCTGTCGGTGGCGCTGGCCGGGCGTACCGCGCTCGTGATCGCGCACCGGCTCTCCACAGTGCGCGACGCCGACCAGATCCTGGTCCTGGACGGTGGGCGGATCGTCGAGCGGGGGCGGCACGAGGAGTTGGTGGCGGTCGGTGGGCTCTACGCCGAGCTGTACCGCACCCAGTTCGCGGTCGCCGACTCGCCCACCCCGTTCGTCGACGCGACCGGTCCCGAGCCGGTGGTCATGCCGCTGGGCACCTACCGCGCCGACGAGGTGCTGCCGCCCGCCGCCGCCAACTGACGGCCGCGTCGATCATAGGGCCGGTAGCTCGGTCGCCGCCCGCAACTCGGCGAACGCCAGGCCCAGGGTGACCGGGGTGAAGTGCGCGTTCAGGCCGCTGGGGTTGGGCAGCACCCACAGCCGGGCGCCGGCCAGCGACTCCGGCTGCGGCCCGAAGGTGGCCTTCGGCCGCTGAAAACCGATCCGGTACGCGGTCACCCCCACCACGGCCACCCAGCGCGGCCGGTACCGGGCCACCTTGTCGGTCAGGATCGCCGCGCCGTCGAGGAGTTCCTCGGTGCTCAGTTCGTCCGCGCGGGCGCTGGCTCGGGCGGCCATGTTGGTGATGCCGAGCCCGAGCGCGGGCAGGTCGTCCTGTTCGCTGGGGTGCAGCAGCCGAGGGGTGAACCCGCCCCGGTGCAGCGCGGGCCAGAACCGGTTGCCGGGTCGCGCGAAGTGCCATCCGGTCGCGGCCGACCACAGGCCCGGGTTGATGCCGACGAAGAGCACCGCCAGCCCCGGCGCGAGCACGTCGGGAATGGTCCGGTCCGCAGCCGCCGCCAGGTCCGCCCGGGACGGCCGAGCCGTCCCGGGCGGTGTCACGTCACGGGCAGCTCGGGCCCCGTCGCGGGTCACAGCCCGCGCAGCGCGCCGCCGTCGACCGGCAGGGTGATCCCGGTGAGGTAGCTCGCGGCGGGGGAGAGCACGAACGCGGCCACCCGGCCGAACTCGGCCGGGTCGCCGAGGCGGCGCAGCGGGATGCCGGCCTCCGCCTCGGCGCGGGCCCGCTCAGGGTCGCCGGTCGCTCCGAACAGCTCCCGGTTGCGATCGGTCATGATCCGGCCAGGCAACAGGCCGACCACCCGGACCCCCCGTGGGCCGTAGTCGTCGGCGATGTCCTTGGCGGCACCGACCAGGCCGGGCCGCAGACCGTTGGAGATGCCGAGACCGGGCACCGGGCCACGCGCCGAGGTGGAGAGCACCAGCCCGATCGCGCCGCCCTCGGGCAGGGCGTTGGCGACCGTGCGGACCGTGCGGATGGTGCCCAGGAAGACGGTCTCGAAGGAGAGCCGCCACTGCTCGTCGGTGACCGCTGCGGCGTTGCCCGGCGGTGGCCCACCGACCGAGATCAGCGCGCCGTCGAGCCGGCCGAAGTGTTCCTGGGCGGCGGCGACGAGCTGCCCCGGGGTCTCCGGGTCGGTCAGGTCCGCGGTCAGCCCGACGGCGTGCTCCGGGCCACCCAGCTGCTTCGCGGCGGCGGCCACCGCGTCCGGGTCGCGGGCCGATAGCACCACCCGTGCACCGTCGGCGACCAGGCTCTGGGCGGTCGCGTAACCCAGGCCGCGGGAGGCGCCGGTGAGGACGTACACGCGGTCGGTCAGTCCGAGATCCATAACGCCGATCCTGCCGCATCCGGTACGGCGTCGCCAGCAGGGCTGGATGCCCGTGGGGCGGGGCGCAGCAGGCGTACCCGACCGGCGATCTGCACCGCGACGGCGCCGCCGGCGCGGCCCACCGCCGGCGTCCGGCGCGGACGCGGCGCCCGAAGCCCGTCGTAGCGCAGGCGTGCCTCCCGGACGGCCAACTCCTCGGCGGCGGCCGGGGGGAGCGCCTGCTGGGCGTGCAGCGCCCGGGCCAGGTCCCAACCGTCGCGCAGCGATCCGGCGGTGGGTCGCCGGGCGGCCCAGTCGGCGAAGGTGGTCGACCACCTGGCGCCGAGGCCGGCGGCGAGCAGCGGCCAGTGCCGGGCCACCTCGCCGGCCCGTTTGCGCAGCAGGGCCGTGCGGGTGGCGGCCAGCGGTCCCGGCGCGAACCCCGGCGGGGGTGGCCCTCCGGCGACCAGCGCCGCGACCAGTTCGGCCTGCCGTTCGGCGAGCCCGGCACGGGGCGTGGACACGGATTCGCCGTCCGGTGCGCCCGTCATGTCACGGCCGGGAAGCCCGCGGCGGCGGCCAGGGCGTCCAGTTCGGCGCGGAGGTCGGCGGCCGGCGGGTAGTGGCCGTCGCGCTCCAGCAGCAGCGCGGGCGGTCGCCGTCGGGCGCAGAGCGCGCCGACCAGCTCCAACACCGCTGTCGGCACCGGGTCGGTGTGGGTGTCGTGGTAGAAACCGCCGTGCTCGGCGCCGCCGGCCACGTGGGCGTACGCGACCCGTTCCAGCGGCAGGCGGTCCAGCAGATCCAGCGGGTCGGCGCCCCGGTTGCGGGCGTTGGCGTGCACGTTGGCGACGTCCAGCAGCAGCAGTGCCCCGGTCCGGTCGAGGATCTCGGTGAGGAACTCCGCCTCGGTCAACTCGTCGTCGGGCCAGTCGACAAGCGCGGCGATCGGCTCCAGCGCGATCGGCACCGGAAGCTCCGCCTGCGCCCGCGCCACGTTGGCGCAGACCGCGTCGACGGCTTCCCGACTGCGCGGCAGCGGCAGCAGGTGGCCGGCCTCCAGGCCACCGGCCCGGACGAACGCGATGTGCTCGCTGACCAGCGGGGCGTCCAGGCGTTGCGCCACCGCGGCCAGGTGGGCGACCCGGGCCGGGTCGACCGGCTCGGCGCCGCCGAGGGAGAGCCGAACCCCGTGCGGTACGACGGTCACCGCGTGGTCCCGTAGCTGGGTCAGGCCGGGCGGGAGCGGCCCGGAGGCGGGCACCCCCTCGGCCACCACCTCGACGAAACGCAGGCCGGGCAGCTCGGCCACGAAGCCGGCGATCTCCGGACGCCAGCCGATACCGACCCCGGACGGGCCGGTCATCCGCCGCACCCGCCGCCGCCCCCGCACCCGCCGCCTCCACCGCCGCCGTCCCCACCGGAGCTGTCGCCTCCGCCACCGGACGATCCGTCGGACCCGCCCGTCCATCCGCCGTTGCCGGAGAGGGCCTGGCGCTGAATCTCGGCCTGCTCGGCGAAGCCCGGGTCGAGAGCCCAGAGCGAGGCGGTGCCGTACAGGGCCACGCCCATCGCCGCGCCGGCCGCCCCGTACGTGGCGTAGGCGGGCGCGGAGGCCGGCGCGAGGTGGGTGTGCTCGCCGCGGACGGAACGGAGGGCGGCGCGACCGGCCCGGGTGCGGACGGGTGCCCGGCCCAGCAGCAGGGCGGCGCCGAGGAGCACCGCCAGGGTGAGCAGCAGGTAACCCACCGGGCGACCGCTGAACAGGCCGGAGATCAGCCGGAGCATGCCGAGGCCCAGCAGGGCCAGCAGGAACCGGCTCCAGCGGCGGGCGCGGGCACGCTGCGCGTCGTTCGTCAGCAGTCCACGCTGCTCCAGGCCGTTGCGGATCTGATCCAACGCGGTGCGTACGCGCTCGTCCTGCGGCAGGTCCCGGACCCGGGAGTGCTGGTGGGCGGCCCAGTGGATGGCCTGATCCAGTGGGGTGAGCCCGGTCGGCGCGGCACCGACGGTGGTCAGCCGGCGGTCCGGTCGTACGCCGACCGCGCCGCCGCCGCGCAGCCCGCCCAGCGCCGCGTGTACCGCGAGCTGAGGGCCACCGTTGAGGTACGCGACCTGCTGCGCTCCGAGTGGATCGAGAGTGGGGTGCGCCGGGGCGGTCAGCAGGCGGATCCGGTAGTACGCCGCGATCGCCACCACCAGAATGGCCGCCGCGATGTAGTACCGGAGGAAGGTCGGGCCGGAGATGCCCCAGGTGTCGCCGGACGCGGCGTGGACGTTCATCGACTGCTCCTGTCACCGGAGGGATCGGCGGCCCCATTGTGGAGCAGCCTCGCCACGGGCTTCCGGCCGGTGTGCGCGTGTCAGTGGCGGCGGACCGCCTCCTCGACGAGGTCGAGCACCGGGCCCAGGTCACCGGCCGGTCGGCCCATCGCCAGGTGCAGCACCAGGCCGTCGTAGGCCAACTCCAGGAACTGGGCCAGCACGTCGATCGGTACGTCCTCGCGCAGCACTCCGGCGTCGCGCTGGCGGGCCAGCCGGTCCCGGGTCGCCTCCGCTATCGCGGCGGACCGCTCCGCCCACCGTCGGGCGAACGCCGGGTCGGTGCGCAGCCGCCGGGAGACCTCCAGTTGGCTGCCCAGCCAGCCGGTGGTGTCCGGCGAGACGGCGCGGGCGAGCAGATCGCGCATCACCTGCACCAGGCCGTTGCGGGCCACCGTCTCGACCATCGCCGCGGCGTCGTCCTCGGCGACGGCGAGGAAGAGCGAGTCCTTGTCGCGGAAGTGGTGGAAGATCGCGCCACGGGACAGGCCGGTGGCCTCCTCGAGGCGGCGTACGGTCGCCCCCTCGTAGCCGAGCCGGGCGAAACACGCCCGGGCCGCGGCGAGGATCTCCTGCCGGCGAGCGTCGAGCTGGTCCTGGCTTACTCTGGGCACACGTCGATCGTTGCAGGTCATCCCGGGGCATGCAAACCGTACGTACGGCTTGGGATGTCGCCGACTACCATCGCTCGGTGACCCAGCCCCGCACAGTGCCCAGCTCCCCGCTGACAGTGGCCACCGTCCAGGCCACCCCCACGCCGGGCGACGTCGCCGGCAACGCGGTCGTCGCCGCCGACCTGGTCCGTCGAGCCGGCGAGCGGGGTGCCCGGGTGGCCGTCCTGCCCGAGTTGTTCCTCTGCGCGTACCACCCGCCGGTTCTCGCCGCCGACCCGGCCGGCACCGACGTCGCGGCCGATCCGGCCGGGATGGTCGCGGATCCCCGGCTCGACCCGCTGCGCGTCGCGGCGCGCGAGGCCGGCGTCACCGCGCTGGTCGGCGCCGCCGTCCGGCACCCGGACGGCCGGCGAACCATCGCGGCGCTGGTGGTCGACCGGACCGGCGAGGTGCGGGTCGGGTACGACAAGCAGCAGTTGTGGGGCGACGAACGGGAGCTGTTCACCCCCGGCGAGCGGGGTGCCACGCTGCTCGTCGACGACTGGCGGCTCGGGCTGGGCATCTGCTACGACGGCTGTTTCCCCGAGCACGGCCGGGCCGCCGCCCTCGACGGCGCACACGCCTACCTGTGCCCCAGCGGTTACCTGGCCGGCTCCGAGCACCGCCGGGATCTCTACTACGCCGCACGTGCCCTGGACAACACGATGTTCGTGGTCTTCGCCAACGCGGTCGGCGGTGTCGACCCGTGGCGGTTCAACGGCGGCGCGGCCATCTACGACCCCGAGGGGCGGGTGCTGGCTCGCGGGGCGGACGACGGCACTGCGGTGCTCGTGGCGACGCTGGATCCCGTCGTGCTCGCGGCCACCCGGATGGCACACTCGATGCTTGTCGATCGGCTGTCGGACCAGGGCGGCCCGCGGCTGTCGATGCCTGGCTGAGCCCTTCGTCAGCTCGATACCCGCCGCATCTGTTGGCGGACACGTCGGTCCCGTAGGGTGCCCGAGTGCCACTGCTCCTGCTGGACCTGGACAACACCCTGCTGGATCGGGCCGGGCCGTTCCGCCGCTGGGGTGAGCGCTTCCTGGACAGCATCGGCGCGCCCCACACCGACATCGACTGGCTGATCTCGATCGACGCCGACGGTCTGACCGACCGCTGGGATCTCGCCGACGCCATCCGGGACCGTTACGAGCTGCGGATTCCCTCGATCGACCTGGTCGAGGAGCTGCACGACGGGGTGGTGGCGCAGACCCGGCTCGACCCGCTGACCGCCTGCGCGCTACGGATCGCCGACGACGCCGGCTGGGTGCCGGTGGTGGTCTGCAACGGCACCGTACGCGTCGAGGACGCCAAGATTCGCCAGACCGGGCTGGACCAGTACGTCGCGGACTGGGTGATCTCCGAAGAGGCCGGCGTCAGCAAACCCAACCCGAGAATCTTCGCGCTCGCCGCCCAGCGGGTCCGGATGCCGCTGCGGGGGGCGTGGGTGATCGGCGACAGCCCGGAGGCGGACATCGGCGGCGCCGCCGCCGTCGGGCTGCCCAGCGTCTGGCTGCACCGGGGGCGCACCTGGTCGGACGTCCGGTTCGCGCCGAGCCGCACGGTGGACGGGTTGATCGCCGCGGTCGCCACCGTGCTGGCCCGCTGAAGGCTCCGCGCTGCCGGCCGTGGGTCGGAGCGGCCGTTCGGGTGGCGGCTCGGTAATTCGGTTGACCGGCGGACGTGGTGGTACGAGCATTGTCCGCGCATGGTGCATCCCGGGCGTGTGCCCGGTCGAGGAGAGGGGGTCGGTCATGGCCGTCTTCGCAGGTCGCTTCCAGCTGCCTATCTCAGCCTCGACCAAGGGAACCTCACCACAGTGCGCGATCATGACCTTCCGGCGCTCGAGCGCCGCCGCGGCAAGAGCCGCTTCGACGACGACGAACCGCAGTTTCTGAAGCGCGGGCGGCCCACCGAGCCGCTCGCAGACCCGGACAGCGAGCCTGACCCGGACACCGCCGAGCGCTGGTCGTCCTGGGACGACGCCGTGCACGGGCCACAGCCGCACCCCGCCTGGCTGGTCACCGAGTTGGCCGCCAAGGACAGCGAGCTGGGTGTGTTGAAGACCGGCAAGGAGGCGGACGTCCACCTGGTCCGTCGGGCCGTGCCGGACACCGACCGGTCCTGCCTGCTCGCTGTGAAACGCTACCGCGATCCCGAGCACCGGTTGTTCCACCGCGATGCCGGCTACCTGGAGGGCCGTCGGGTGCGCCGGTCCCGGGAGAACCGGGCGATGGCCGGCCGGACGGCGTTCGGCCGGCAGATGATCGCCGGGCAGTGGGCGGCGGCCGAGTTCGCCGCGCTCAGCCGGCTCTGGGAGATCGGCGCCGGGCACGACCGGATCGCCGTGCCGTACCCGGTGCAGTTGCGGGGCACCGAGCTGATGCTGGAGTTCGTCGGTGACGCCGAGTCGGGGGAGGCGGCACCCCGGCTGGCCCAACTGCGGCCGGGCCCGACCGAGCTGCGTGACCTGTGGGCCCAACTGGTGGAGGCGCTGCGGGTGCTGGCGCGGGCCGGCTACGCGCACGGCGACCTGTCGCCGTACAACCTGCTCGTGCACCAGGGTCGGCTGGTCGTGATCGACCTGCCGCAGGTAGTCGACGTGGTGGCGAACCCGCAGGGGCCGGAGTTCCTGGCCCGCGATGTGCGGGTGGTCGGCGCCTGGTTCGCGGCCCGGGGTCTCCCCGCCGAGCAGGTGGACCCCGGCATGTTGACCGGAGAGCTGCTGCACGAGGCGGGCCTGCGCTGATCGGAGCGGGTCGGGCGGCCACACCCCCCGACCCGCCACGTCGGCTATTGCAGGTAGCGCTCCACCTCGGGCTTGGGGCGTTCGCCCTGGGCGTCCGGATCGCTGTGGGTCTCCCGGGCGGCCCGTCGGCGGCGCAGCAGGTCCCAGCACTGGTCGAGGGACTCCTCCAGTGCGCGCAGTCGTTCGCTGGTCTCGCCCTCGGTGCCCGACTCGTGGGCCTGGGCGTCGGCACGCAGCCTGTGTTCCTCGTCGACCAGCTCGGAGATCCGGTTCAGGATGGTCTTGTCGTCCATGTCACAGAGCCTGGCACAGGGTGCCGGGCATCGCCCGGATTCGGGGGTACCGGTGCGTCCCATGTCACCGACCCGCACCGGCCAACCCGGGGCCGCCCGTCCGGTGCCGATGCGGCGGTCAGATCGGCGGCACGCGGCCGCTTCGTCCAGCGCGCGTGGTCGTCGGCGCACCCGGCCTGGTGTCGTTCCTGAATATCCACTCAGGATCTGCGTGCGGTGAAAACATCGATGAGTGTGCGTGCGCTTAGATGGAAATTGCGTCGTCCGCAAGTCTGGAGGTGCCCCTCGTTTGGTGAGATGCTTCCGTCGGCCCAGAAGGTGAAAGTTTCATCAACCTGCCCGACCGAAGTGGACCGCTGCGGTCGGCGGGACGACGAGGAGATGTGGTTCGATGTCACAGGTGTCCGAGGCACGCCCCGCCACCGTCAGCACCGAGCCCCGGACAATCCCGTTACGACGCGCTCTGCCGGCACTGGTCCGCGATCCGCTGGGCGCGCTCGTCGACTTCGCGCAGGACGCCGACGGCGACGTCATCCGGCTCAACCTCGGCTCGTTCCGCCCCTATCTGGTCAGCCATCCTGAGCACCTGCAACGCGTCCTGCGGGACAACGTTGCCAACTACACCCGGGACGGCGACGGGTTGCTCTGGCGACCCGTGCGTCGAATCGTGGGTGACGCCATCCTGGTCGCCGAGGGTGAGATCTGGGAGTCCAGCCGAGGCGCGCTGCAACCGTTGTTCACCGCCAAGCGGGCCGAGACGCTCGTCGGCAAGATGGCCGAGGCGATCAACGAGGCGGTCGACGAGTGGCTCGAACCGGCCCTCGCCGGTCGCCCGATCGACGGCGGCGCCGAGCTGACCCGGATCGTCCTGCGCACCACAATGCGGGTGCTCTTCGCCGACCGGATCTCGGTCTCCGATGCCCTGCGGGTCAGCGCCGCGCTGGACACCGTCACCACCGCGATGCTCCCCCGGCTGCTGATGCCCGCCGTGCCGTACGGGGTGCCGATGCCCGGCGACCGGCGCTTCCGCGACGCGGTGCGCGCCATCGACGAGGTGGTGCTGCCGATCATCCGGGAGGCCCGGGCCCATCCCACCGACGGCGACGACATCATCTCCACGCTCTGCCGGCCGCGCGCCGACGGCAGCGAACCCGACGAGTACGCGATCCGCGGCGACGTGGTCGCGATGTTCTCCACCGCCACCGAGACCACCATCGCCCTGCTCTCCTGGCTCTGGCCGGTCCTGGCGTCCCGGCCCGACGTGGCCGAGCGGATGACCGACGAGATCGAACGGGTGGTCGGCGTCGAACGGGTCGGCCGCGAGCACCTGCCCCAACTGCGCTACGGCCGGATGGTGCTCGACGAGATGCTGCGGCTCTACCCGGCCGGCTGGATGATCCCGCGCACCGCGGTCGGCGACGACGTGTTGGGCGGGGTGCGGATCAAGGCCGGCGGCACCGTGCTGGTCAGCCCGTACGTCACCCAGCGGATGTCGACGTTCTGGACCGACCCGGCGCTCTTCGACCCGGAGCGGTTCGCGCCGGAGCTGCCCCGGCGCCGCTACCGCTACTCCTACTTCCCGTTCGGCGGAGGCCCGCACCAGTGCCTCGGGCAGTACCTGTTCCTGCTGGAGGCACAGCTCATCGTCAGCACCGTGCTGAGCCGCTACCGCTTCCGGCTGCGCGAACCGGTCGACCTCACCCCTCGGATGGGCGCCTCGCTGCAACCCAAGCAGCGGGCCGAGGTCATCCTCACCCCGGTCGAGCGCCCGGTCGCATCGTGACGGAGACCCCGCGACCGGCGCGAGCCGGTCAGGACGCGGTCGCCGAACAGGGCCGGGTGTGTGCGCTCGCCGTGCGGGGCGTACGCGACCTCCAGGACGTCACCGCCGCTTACCCGGAGCTGTTCGACGCCGCGCCGTTCGACCCGGCGATGCTCAGCTCGGTGGCCACCGCCATCGCCTTCACCGCGCCGTGGCACACCGCCGCGGAACTGCGGATCACCACGCGTACCCTGCTCTGGGTCTTCGCGGCCGACTGGCAGGTCGACTACCTCGCCCGGTCCGTGGACGACGTCCGGCACGTGGTGAACGACTGCCTGGCGGTGGCCGACGGCGCGGTGCCCCCACCGGGGCGACACCTGGCCCGGCTGCTGGCCGACCTGCGCGACGAACTGGCCACCGTGCCGGCGTTCGCCCGGCTGCGCCCGATCTGGCGCGACGAGCTGGCCCGGATGCTCGCCGCCGTGGCGCGGGAGTGGGACTGGAAGCACCTGCCGACCGACCCGACCACCGGCCGGCGCCTGCCGGACCTGAACCGCTACCTGGACAACGCCGACAACCTCGCCTGTTCCTTTGTCAACGTCACCCACTGGATAGCCACCGGCGACGAGAAGACCCTCGCCCAGTTGACCGACCTGCTGGACGCCGGACGTGGCGTGCAGCGGGTGCTGCGGCTGGTCAACGACCTCGCCACGCAGAAGCGCGACGCCGAGTGGGGTGACCTGAACGCCCTCTCGCTGGTCGACGACCCGGCGCAGGTGCACGACCGGTTGGCCGAGCTGACCGCCCGGTCCCGCGGGGACTTGGCCGCCCTCGCCGAGCGGTGCCCCCGCCAGGCGGACTACCTCAACCGGCAGATCTCCTTCACCGGCGGCTTCTACCAACTGTCGGACTTCTGGGGGGCGCGCGATGAGTGAGCGCGCCACCCGGGTGCTCGCCGCCGACCCGGTCGCCGAGGCCGCCCGCGAGTTGATCGCCGGCCTTGGTCTGCGGCCGTGGGGGCAGGTCGCCGCGTCGGTGTACGAGACCGGGCGGCTGGTCGCCGTCGCGCCCTGGCTGACCGGGCACCACCAGCGGATCGCGTTCCTGCTGCGCAGTCAGCGCCCGGACGGGGCGTGGGGCCCACCCGAGGGGTACGCCCTGGT
>NZ_JAGPXY010000004.1 GCF_018070325.1 Micromonospora sp. H61 | reverse complement strand
CGCTGATCCCCAGCTTGCCGGGCGGCCGGCAGCCGGCGGTCGAGCGCGGGCTCGCGCTGGCCCGCGACGTGGCCTCGATGACCGGCCGGCCGTGCGCGGCCGGCACCGCGCCTGGGCGGGTGCGCGCGTTCGGCGACGCCGTGGCGCTGGCCCGGCAGGTCAGCGAGGTCGCACCGGTGCGGGCCGTGCCGCGCCACGCGTACACGGTCACCGACGTCTTCGCCGAGCTGGGCGCCGCCCGACTGGCGGAGGTCGGGCAGTGGCTCCAGGTGGTCGGAGCGCAACTCGACGCCGGCCCCGACCTGGTCGCCACGCTGGACGCCTACTACCAGCACGACATGAACCGGCTCGACACCGCGGCCGCGCTGTGCATCCACCCGCGCACGCTCGACTACCGGCTGACCCGCGTGCGCGACCTGACCGGGCTAGAGGCGGGCTCGACCCGCGGCGTACGCGTGCTGAGCACCGCCGTCGCCCGGATCCTCGCCGGCTAGATCAGCAGCCGAGTGAGCTCCATGTTCTTCATACTGATGTAGCTCAGCTTGTTACCGAACCGCATCGAAACCTGTAGCGAGCTGATCATGCCGGACGGGCCCGTGGGGCTCGAGAATTGGGTTACGCCGGCTGAGCTGCAGTTCGCTCGACATCGACCTGGCCGACACGATGAAGGCCATGAGCACATCGCTGATGTACCTGCTGCTTCGCCAGGTTCTACAGATGTTGTCCCAGCTCGCCCACGATGGTGGGGCCAAGGACGTGTAAATCCTGGTACTCCGGCATCAGGTGGCGGTGCTGCGCCGACAGGTGCACCGCCCAGATCTCCAACCCGCCGACCGGGTGGTGTTGGCGGTGTTGTCGCGGCTGCTGCCCCGCCCGCGCTGGTCGGCGTTCTTCGTCACCCCAGCGACACTGCTTCGGTGGCATCGGGAGCTGGTCGCCCGACGATGGACCTACCCGCATGCCCGGCCGGGCCGGCCGCCCGTCGACAACCGGGTCCGTCGGCTGGTGCTGCGCTTGGCGGCGGAGAACCCGACCTGGGGGCACCGGCGCATCCAAGGTGAGCTGGTCGGCCTGGGCTAAAAGGTGGCGGCCAGCACCGTGTGGAAGATCCTCCACCAGGCCGGCATCAACCCCGCGCCGCGGCGGTCCGGGCCCACCTGGCGACAGTTCCTGACCGCCCAGGCCCGCACGATGCTGGCATGTGACTTCTTCACGGTCGACACCGTGCTGTTCAAGCGGGTCTACGTGCTGGTCTTCGTCGAGATCGCCACCCGCCAGGTCCACGTCGTCGGGGTGACCACCCATCCGAACGGCGCCTGGTAGCGCAGCAGGCGCGCAACCTGCTGATGACCTCAACCAGCGGGTGGCCGAACTGCGGTTCCTGCTCCGCGACCGGGACACGAAATTTACGGCGGCCTTCGACGCGGTGGTCACCGCCGCCGGTAGCCGCCGTCGCCATCACCGGGCGCCCGTCCAGCTTCTCCTGCGTGCCGCTGGTGCGGTAGACGACGCTGTCGTTGCGGTTACCGGGCTACGGGTCGCCGACGGCGATGACCAGGCGGGTGCTGGCGTCGATGGCGACCTGCAGGTTCGTCGAGTACCTGTAGTTCTTGCTCCGGGCCGCCAGGCGGTGATCGCGGGTCGGGATCAGGGTGCCGTCGATGATGGCGATCTTGCTCGACCGGCCGTTTCCGCACCGGTGCCAGGGCCCAGATCAGCCCTACTACTGACGTTGCCGCCGGAGAGCACGAAGCCCAGGGTTCGTCCCCGGCTGTCGTAGGCGAGGTGAGTCTTTGGTTGTCAGTCCACCTCGAGATCGACCGAAGGCGTGAGCTTGCGGTTCGTTCGAGTCTCCGCGCCCCCTTTCGCGCCGGCGGCGTGCTGGTGGGCGCGACCGATCGTCGAGTCGACCGACACCAACCAGTCGATGTCCCCGGCAGCGTCCGCGTCGGCCTGGATCCCGGCGAGCATCCGCTCGAACGTGCCATCGAGGGCCCACCTGCGGAGACGGGTGCAGATCGACTGCCAGGAGCCGTACCGGGGCTAGTCGCTCTTGTCACTGCCCGTTCGTGTCGATCGCTCGGCGTACCCCACATTCAGCCAAGATTCCTTGGTGATCGGTGAGCCGTAGCTGGAGCAGGGTTCCGGTGGCGTGAAAATCGCTAATCGCTGTTCGGTACGGACGTCTGCCATGGTGGCGCCGGGAGGCAGGCTGTCTAACGGTGGAAGCTCACGAATTTGCTGTTTGACGTCGGTGGAGGCAAGCAATGCCTTCACGACCGCATCGAGGACTCGCTCCGCCAACTCGTCGGATGTGACGTCTCCCGCGTCTCGGGCAGCGGTCACGGCGGCGGCCCGCATGGGTGCCAGCACTGAGTCAGGTAACACGGTCCCTCGAACCTTCATGGTTTCCCCAATCATCAGAGCCGGTGGTCAGAGTATCGCTGACCGCCTCGTGCCTTAACGTTCAGCGGCGCCTGCGGATCTGCACCGCATCCTCATCATTACCTGGGTCACCACAAGTACCTGTCATCGGCAAATCCGGAGGTCGCGGATGATGTAGGACTGTCGCATGGAGTCCCGTCATCGGTGACTGCCAGCGCGACGCCGAGGATGAGATCTCCACCGTGCAGATCCTGGATGACCGATGCAGTCACTCAACATCCAGCGCGAGGGCTGTTCCGGCAAGCTGTACCGCTGGTCAGCGGGGGCATCGTCGGAATCGAGTGCCAGGCGGGTAGTTCGCTATCAGCGGCGCGACGACTGAAGCCTTTGACCAACGGTCGCGGTCCAGCCGGAGCCTCGCCATCTGGATTGGCTCCTGCCGGACCGCGCGCGAAGGTCAGTTGCCACGCACCTTCTTGAGGGCGCGTTCGGTCAGAACGAGGGCAAGGTCGACCGCGTCGCCGTCGTTGAGCGGGCAGTTCACCGCGTACTTCTGGGTCTGCGCGACGTTGCGGAGTTTGATCCGGTCGTCGTCCAGGTCGTTGACATCCTCGGGGCGCAGTCGCAGCGTGAGGCCTCCGTTGCCCGGCTTGACGTAGACGACGGCCCCGTACTTCTTCGGTCCCTGGTCGCGGACCATGATGTAGTCGGTGTAGCCGTCGTGGGTGCGGTCGGACTCCCCAATGGCGACCACAGTCTTGAGCTCCAAGGCGCGGTTGAGGAACGTCAGCACCCTGTTGGCCGTGCCGCCGTCGTTCGCACGGGTGTAGACGAACTGCTTGATGAAGAACGCTTCCTCGTCGTCGGAGTCGAGCGCCGACGTGCTGCGAGTCGGGAGCGCCTCCTTTTCCGGAGCTGCGGTTCCGTCGTCCTCTGCTGGCGGGACATGGTTGGTGCGGGTTTGGTACTCGATGATCTCATCGACGGTGCCTTCGATGATCCTCATGACTCTCCACTCTCGCATAGCGGCGACGGTAAGAGTCTACTTTGGCGTGAGCATTCTGTAAACACGTGAGCATGCGTGTGTACGCCTACTCTGCCCAGAAGTAGTCAGTCTGAGGGTGATAGTTCGTGCTTGGCCAGCTCAACGCCGCCGGCCCTAGTACTCCAGCCGCACCTGCTGAAGTTGAAGTCTTCGCTGGTAGTGGGCTGTTTTGGCGCGGTACTGGTGTCGGCGTCGCCATCGTGACCATCGATGGATGTGGTCGAAGGGTCGGATGGTGGTGATCAGGTGTGCCAGGAGACGTCGGACCTCGCCGAGCGTGAGAGGAATGAGACCCTCTTGCTCGAATCCGGCACCCCCTTTTTGGCGTGGGCGGCGGTGACGGCGAGGTAGGCGTGGGCGCACAGAACGAGCGTTATGTGGCGGTACCAGGCGTCGTAGCGACGCACCTGGTAATGATCCAAGCCGACCTCGGTCTTCGCGGTCTGGAAGCACTCCTCGATCGCCCAACGGGTCCCAGCGACCCGGATCAGATCCTCGTCGGGCGTCCCGGCCGGGCCGAAGCACAGGTAGTAGGCCAGGTCCGTGGGGTCGGTGATGCTGCGTCGGATCAGCAGCCAGTGGCCGTACCCGTCGACCGTACCGGGCAGGGAGGCCACGGCCCAGTCGTAGAGTCGTGGCCCTTTGGCGCCGTCGCCGCAGCTGCGCCGCTTCCATGCCAGGGCCGGCGCGTTGGCGGCGAGGACGTCCGGGCGGGAGTTGCCCACCGTGGTCGGGACCCGCTGGTTGCGGGGCACGGCCAGGACGTAACCGATGCGCTGCTGCTGCAGCCACGTCCGGAACTTCGAGTCCTGCCCGTATGCCTCGTCCGCGGTGACCCACCTTGCCGGCAGTCCGGCGGTGATGGCGCGTTCGAGCATCCGCAGGCCCAGCGCGGGTTTCGTGGCGAACCCGACGCTGGCTGCGATGCCGGCTTCCTCACGGCGGGCGAGGTTGTCGCACCAGCCGCGGGGCAGATACAGCTCCCGGTCGATCAGCGTGCGCCCGTGTGGGCTGGCATAGGCGAGGAACACCCCGAGTTGGCAGTTCTCCGTCCGCCCGGCCGTGCCCGAGTACTGACGCTGCACCCCGGCGGATTTGATGCCCTTCTTCAGGAATCCGGTCTCGTCGACGATCAGCACCCCGTCGTCGTCACCGAGATGTTCCACCACGTAGGCAAACAGGTCGTCGCGAACAGCGTCCGGGTCCCACGCTGACTTGTTGAGCAGCCGTTGCATCCGGTCCGGCGTGGTGTCGCCGGCGGCCTCGGCCAGGGTCCAACCGTTCTTGCTCGCCAGCGGCGACAGCAACCCAACCAGGTAAGTCAGCGCCTGCCGGCGCGGCTCCGCACGCCCGAACCGGTGCGCGAATCGCGCCAGCAGATCATCCAGACCCGCTCGCCAGCCCACAATCTCATCGATCAACACACGCACGGGAGCCTGCCCGCGCTGCGACAGACCACAACAGACAGAGGGTGCGATCACGCAACCCACCCACCGAATAGCATCGACATTCGCAGCTACATGGCAGGCTCAACCACGACGTCGATCAAACCGGTGAGCTGCCGAAACGTAGATCAGGCAAGTGCGGCTGGAGTACTAGGCGGTACGCCCACCACGACGATCGTTGACGCTCGTGGCAACACTGTGGAACTCCGTCAGCATGCCGGCGGCACCACCGACGGGGCCTTCGACACCACCTCCTACACCTTCAACCGCAAGAACCAGCTGACCACGGTCATGGACGCCACCGCCACTAACGCCTGGAGCTACGGCTACGACATCCGCGGCCGGCAGACCTCCGCGACCGACCCCGACAAGGGCCTCACCACCACCGCCTACAACGACTACGGCGACGTCACCGAAGTCGTCGACGCCCGCGCCAAAGCCCGCGGCGAGAAGCTGGTCTACAAATACGACCTGCTGGGCCGCCGAACCGGCCTCTACGACAACACGATCTCCGACTCCACCCGACGCATCACCTGGGCATACGACCCGAGCGGCGCCAAGGGGCAACTCGCCTCCACCAGCCGATGGACCGGCACCAACCGCACGCAGGAATACAAGGTCCGCATCCGCGGCTACAGCCCGCTTTACCAGTCCACGGGCGAGGATTACGTCATCCCCAGCTCGGAAACCGGGCTCGCCGGCACCTACATTTTCACGCGGCAGTACAAGCAGGACGGCAGCATCGACACCGAGGCCTACCCCAACGCGGGTGGCCTCGGCGGTGAGACCGTGACGCATACCTATGACTCGGTCACCGGCCAACCCGAACAGCTCCTGACGAACTACCCCAACACTGGCGCGTACGTCGTCGACTCCGGGTACACCGAGTACGGCGAACTCGGGCTCGTTCGTTACCAACAAACCGCCCAAAACTGGGTCGACCGCGCCTTCAAATACGACGATGCGACCCGTCGGCTCACGCAGGCGACGACCGCCCGTCAGATCGCGCCGCAGTACGTCTCAGACGTCCACTACGACTACGACGACGCTGGCAACATCGAACGGATCGCCGACACCCCCGCCAGCGCGACTGCCGATGTCCAATGCTTCGACCACGACTACCTCCGACGCCTGACCCAGGCGTGGACGCCGACGTCCGGCGACTGCAACGCCACCCCGCAGGCCAACGCCCTCGGCGGACCAGCACCCTACTGGTCGACCTGGACGTTCGACGCCCCCAGCACCCCAACCGCAGGCAACCTCCGCAGCGACCGCACCATCACCGCCGGCGGAACCACCAACCGCAATTTCACCTACCCCAACCCGGGTGCTAGCCGTCCCCACGCGGTTACGAACATCGCGACCACTGGCGTCGGTGCGGGCACAAAGAACTACCGATACGACGAGAACGGCAGTACCACCTGCCGACCGACCAACACCGCCACCACGAACACCTGCCCGCCCGGTGCCGGAAGCCAGAATCTCACCTGGGACGCCGAGGGTCAGCTGACCGGCCTCACCGAAGGCACCAAGAACCACACCTACCTCTACGGCGGTGATGGGAACAGGCTCGTCGCCCGCGACCCCACCGGAGCGACCCTCTACCTCCCCGGCACAGAAATCCGCTACACCACCGCCACCCAACAGAAGGCCGCAACCCGGTACTACACCTACGCTGGCCAAACCTGCGCGATGCGGCAAACCAGTACCGGGGTGACCTGGCTCGTCAGCGACCACCAAGGCACCCAACAGACCGCTATCAATGCCGCCAACCAGACGATCACCAAGCGCCGCCAAACCCCCTACGGCGCCCCCCGCGGCACCAACCCGGCCTGGCTCAACGACAAGGGATTCGTGGGCGGGAACATCGACGGTGAAAGCGACCCCACCGGACTAACTCATATCGGTGCCCGCTCATACGACCCGAGCACCGGACAGTTCGTCAGCGTCGATCCCCTCATCGACTTCACCAACCCGCAGCAGATGCAGGGGTACTCCTACTCCTCCTACAGCCCCATCACCTTCTCCGACCCCACCGGCGAAATGATCATCGCTGACGGTGGCGGCGGTGCTGGTGGCAGCCCCGCGCCCACCGCTTCTGCCCCAGCAACCGCGGGAACATCAGGTACGTCGGGTACCTCGACCTCGTCGGGATCCGCGCCGAAGCCTCCGAAGAAGAGCAAGTGCGGCTTCTTCTCCGTATGCAACGCGAAGAAGACCTTCAATAGCGCCGTCAAACTAGCCCGTGACAACGCTCAGGTTGTCGGTGTCGTGGCCGGTGTCGGCGCCGGGGTCTGGGCCACCAGCGTCTGCTTGGGGGGCACGCTCGGCGCTGGCTCTGTCGCCTGCTTCGCGCTCGGTGCTGCCTTCGGCGGTGCCATCGGAGCGCTGACCGAAGACGCCCTCGACCGCGAAGAAGAAACCCCCGTCGAGGTAATTTCGGGCGCATTCCTTGGTGCAGTCCAAGGCGCCATCGTCGGCGCAGTGACGGCAGTTGCCGCGCCGGCAGCCGTCGCTGCAACGGTCGCGATTGCCCGAGGCGCAGGGCCCAAACTGGCGGCTCAAGCAGGGAGGGACGCGGCCAAGACCGCCATGTCGGGCGGCATACCCGCGCCCGGAAGGGCCTGTCACAGCTTCGCCCCGCAGACGCCAGTCCTCCTCGCCGACGGCACGACCCGCGCGATCGGCGACGTCAAAATCGGCGACGAAGTGCTCGCCTACGACCCGGAGACCGGTGAAACCGACACCGAGCAGGTCGAACAGCTACATCTCAACCAAGACACCGAACTGGCCAACGTCACTGTTCAATCAGCGAGCCAGCCCGTAGAAGTTCTGGAGACGACCCAAAACCATCCGTTCTGGAGCGTCGACCGCCGCGACTGGGTAGAAGCGAAAGACCTGCGTGCCGGCGAAGGACTCCTTTCCGACGACCGTACTCCGATCCGGGTAGTTGAAGTTCACAACCACCTCGGCTCGCGCGCTATGCGCGATCTCACCGTTGCCGAAATCCACACGTACTACGTGCTCGCCGGCACAACTCCAGTGCTTGTGCACAACTGCGGCGGCGGTGTTGATGCTAAGGGCAACCCGTGTAGTTGTGCGGCGCAGAATCCGACGAACTGGACTCCGAATAGCCGGCCGACGTTTGGTCATACGTTCAGTGAGCATGGTGCTGGGTCCCGGAACACTAGGAGTTTGACGGATCGCGCAAGAAGTACCGGCAATGACCAGGGTCAGTGGGCAAATAACGATAATGCCGCTGCCTGGCTGCGCGATCAGTACATTCCGGGTGCTGGGCCGCGACAGGTGCCACTTCCAGCGGGAATGGGCAGCGTTATTAGGCCCGACGGTTCAGTGGCTTCGGCAACACATGCACAACTCGTGCCAGGTCGGAGCGGCCTCTATAAGTCCGCATTCCCGATTGCTGTAGGGTAACTGTTATGACGTCGCTTAACATCGTGCTTGCCGTGCCCTCGGCCGCTGAACCGGCGGTCGGGGGGCCGTCTGAGCTGGACTATGAGTCGGTCGTCATGGAGTTGTGCAGTCGACTCGCCGAAACCGATTGCGTGTTCAGAATGGCTGGCTTCGGCCAAGAGCAGTGGCCTGTTGATATCCGGTACGACTTATCTACCCTAATCGAACAGCTTCCAGAGTTGCTGAATGGCTTGCGGTCCAACGGTCCGGTGGAGGTGGATCTGTATGGGCAGGGCGTCGAGCGCACACTAAGTTTCGTAGTTGCGGGTGATCGCGTGACTGCTACCTGTGCCTCCCGTACCGGATGGATTCCCAATCCGGATGTGGAGGAAATCGAACTTGCTGAGCTATTGGCGATGATTGAAGCCGTTGCCTTTGAGTTTGCCAAATTTCTGCGGATGGTCTGGCCGCAGTGCGCGAAAATGGCGCCCTTCGCGGATTGGTTTCCCGCTCAGTAGCGGGATGTCGCGCCGACTATGAAGGTTTATGGCTCGTGCGCGTCGTGCGTTGACGGTTGTAGTCGGTGGCCTGGGTTGCAGGGTTGATAAGCTACTTCTACCAGAAGTGTGGTATAGCTTGAGGAGATTCATTCGAGTTTGTGGTGGATTCTTCGTTAATCCGCAGGGCCTACCGAGCGCCGTTTTTGTTTAGGTCTCTAAAATAGGTTCAGCCGTTGAAGGCTACGCAGACCTCGCATTAGGCCTCACATATTCAAGTATTGGGTGCGCGCGGCTAGGGCCTGTTTTAGAAATCAAAGTTGAAGGGCTGGTCGGCCGGGTAGTCGCGGCCGACCAGTCATCGGGTGAGGTCGTCGGCGGTTTCTGCGGCTTAGGCAGTGATGGTGAGCTCATGGACGCGGTGGCGGAGGTTGCACCACTCGACTTCGAAGCCGCCGTCATCGAGCAGTGAAATCGAGGCGTACCAGCCGCTGCTGCCAGTCGGGGTGATGGTGCCGAAGGTGTTCGGGCTCGAGGTCCTCGATTAGCGTGAGCAGGCCGTCTTCGAAGGACCGGCGTTCTGGTGGCCGTTCTCGGTGTCGGCGTCGTAGGGGTCGGCTGCCAAGGTCGCGCCCCGTCACCGCAGCCTGGCACTGGTGAGATCGAGGGTTTGGGTCGGCCCGATGCCCGCCGTGCAGGCGGTAGCACTGTTGACTCGCGACCTGGCCAATCCGCCGACCGACTTGGTCGCCCGGATCCTGTCGCCGACGAGACGCTGGCCGGTACCGCTCAACATCACCAACCGGGACTGCGGTTCGCCACGTCGAGAAACTACTGCGCCACTGCGGGTTGGCCTGGCGAGACGTCGCGACCGACTCACCAAGGTGGCCTCGCCAGCGTCGACTACGACGACTTCGCTACTGCTGTGTCACGACACCGCTAGTGCCGTGACCACGAACGTTCACGGTGTTGGGGTCAGGCTGCGCGGGCGTCGGGTTGGCCCCAGCGTCGTTGTCGTTCGCTGCGGATGCGGGCTCGTTCGCGGCGTTGGGCGGCCAGGACGTCGGGGTGGCAACCGAGGTGGTCCAGTTTCAGCCGAACCACAGTGGTCAGGGTTGGGGCGGCGTTGACATTGACTGCCACCTACTCGGCTGTCTGCGGTGGTGGCAGGATACGTCGCATGCGACGATCCTCTTCCCGGCTGCTGCTCGCGGCGTTCATCTTTCCGATGTTGGTGTCCGGGTTGAGTGCTTGCGGCGACCAGGCCGAGCACAGTTCGGGCTCGCCTCTCGGGCCCACGCCTTCAACCGTTGAGGTGGTGAAGCCGTCGGCCAGCATACCGGCAACTCCGTCGGCTCTAGCCACGGCTGCGCCTGCGCCTCCTGAACTCCATTTCAGCAAGTCGATGGTGCGCAGCAATGAGGTCAACAAGCAGAACAAGGGTGGGCAAGCGAACGTCGAGTTGGTCGCTGGTAGCAACGACCTGAAGACGCTTGAGCGCGTCGGCCGGGAGTGCGTCGAGGTCTTTCTGCAGGAGCAACAGGCGGCGTTCTGCAAGGTCTTCGGCACCGAGGTTGACTACAAGGCTCGCGATTTGCGGAGGGCGGGAGATTCCAACTGCTGGGCCTGGTACGTGGGGGTGCCGCTGGCGGGTGGCGGGACGATGGTCACCGAGGGAAGCGATATTGGATACGTTGCCGAGCGCTGTCCCGGCAAGCTGTATCGCTGATCGCCAGGGCGCTGCCTATCGGAACGACTGCCAGGGTGCGCCGAGGGCGCCACCATAGCGGTGGCGCCCTCGGTAACCGGGAGAGCTCGATCGAGGGGCGTAAGCGGTGTGGGCGGGCGGTCAATCCACCGAGCTGCGCGTCTTGAGCTGCTCGTGAATGCCTTGAAGCTGCTCGGCCACGGCGAGGACCGTCAGGGCGAGAGCTTCGAGCCAAAGCCTGTGGCCCCTCTCAGGGGCGGTGTCAGACTCCTTCCGCTCCCATGGGTGCAGAGCTGCTACCCGGTCTGACCGAGCGGTAAGTATTTTTTCGGGCTGTAGAGCATCGTCGTCGATCTGCCAGCGTTGTCCCGCGCGGGCCGCAGCAGTAGCCGTACGACGACCAGTGAGTCGTTCGTCCGGGCTGACGGTTTCACTGTTCGGCCGAGCGTAAGTGGCCGCGGCGGTCACGACAATTGTCGTACGCCCTCTCACTGGAGAAGCCGTGCAGCAGACACCCGATTCGTCGGAGCCATCCGCTCAGCAGCCGGCCGGGACCGACGCGTCGCCTTCTGCAGGGCGGCCTTCGGTGCAGCCTGTGGCCCCGGCTGCTCAACTTCGCGCGGGCGGCCGGTCGGGCGTGCGGGTGGGAATCGTCCTGTCAGTGGCAGTCGTCGGTGGGCTCTTCATGTTTTGCATCGGTGTAGGAGCTCTTGTCACTGTCGGTTTGATCATCGGCGAGGCGCCACCTTCTCAATCCGCTCCGACCGTCTCTGCCGCCGGACCGACGCCGTCACCAACTACCCGAACACCCGAGCCGGCTCGCACCACCGCTCTACCTAGCCAACCTGCCACGCCCACCGCACAGCCGACTCGCCCACCGACGCCCGGAAAACGCCTACCTGCCTACGACGCCTTCGAGCGTCGGGACGTCAGCTCTGGATCCGGCGCTCGTCGTCTAGCCCTGCGGGTTGAACTACGCGTCTTTCCCGTCGACAGTCAGCAGGTCGTCGACGTGGCGACGCACGTCGTGGAGAGCCATCGAGGGCAGGGGTGGCAGGCGCTGTCGATCGTGATCACGTACGACCGACGTGAGGTGGTGCCCAGCTACGCGGTGTTCGAATGGGCGCCCGAGGGGCGCTGGACGGACGCCGCCGATGGAGACCCTGCTTCCTGGCAGGGCTACCGGCTCCATCAGGCTGTCGTCCGCGACAAGCTGACGCAGCCTGACAAGTGCCAGGTGCCGACGGAGCAGGCCTATGTGCTCAACGCCGAGTTCAACCAGGCAACCGAAGACGACGTCGACGTCAGCGAAGAAGCAGTGCTGGCAAATATCGCCGACCAGCACAGCATCTCGTCCGCCCGCGTTGAAGAACTGGTCCTGGCCGTCGAGGACTGGACGGTGTGTTGAGCGCCCAATACTGGGCGAGTCCACCCGGCCCTTTGGAGCGGCCTCCGAGAAGGCCAGCTTTCGCTGTTCCCCGCCTTGCCGGGGCCGGCGGCCGTCGTGACCCCACAGCGGGAGCCGCGGCAGCGCTGCCGAGGCAGTACCCCACGCAAGGTGCGACGCTTGCCCTTTTCAAAGTCACATCGGACCGGGCGGTCGCCGACCAGTATCTTGCCGGCCGGCCGGAACAACTCGCCCGAGATGGGATCACGTCGGCGCTGCTGACCTGGCTGGCCGAGCACGGCGGGCTCACCGCCCGCCAGCACAAGCAACTGCGGAGCCTGTTCCAGGCTTCTGGATTCGGGCAGTTGATGTCGGCCGGCAAACTATGGCTTCACGACGGTCCCTTGACGCGTTGTGCGTTGCTGCTGGACGGTGGCCGTGATTGCGTCGATCTCTACGGTGGATGTCGCCAGACGGCGGGGGAGAGTTAGCCATGCGCATCTGTATCGCCTGCCGGGCGACCCACGGCACCGTTGTTCGTATCGGCAGTTGGGGCGTGCCCCACGGTACTCCCGGGCATCAGGTCAACTACCGCTGGAGCAGTCTGTCCGCTTGTCCCTTGTGTGAGTCCGGCCTCCTCGTGCACTTCGATCATGATTGTTTCCACCAGCCCGGGGAGGAGCCGTGGGACATGGACTGGTCGTGGCCGGTCGCCGTTGACGGGGTTCAACGGTTGAAGCCTGCTCTTGCCCGGTGTCCGGATCCCTTGCGTCCGTTGTGCGAGTGCCTCGTGCACCGGTCGTTGCGGGACAGCATCGAGAGGCCGCCGTCGGGTGAGGTTCCGGTGACGGTTGTACTGGCTGAGGAAGGGCTGCCACAGGTTCGGCCAGTACGCATGCCGTGAGGCGGGCGGCAGCACGGTGGCAGGGCCAGCCGGGGGCGATCAGACCTGGCGGGGTCTGTGAGGGACCCCCTTTTACCCCCCGAAAATCCCGCCCAACCGTTGGCGAAGGGTGACAAGGAGCGATGAGCGCATGGTGGTGTCTCTGCAGCTCAGCAACCACTTTTGGCAGGCAATGACAAGCTTCATTCGGCTACTGTCGGTAACAAGGGGTCGTCGGTTCGAATCCGGCCGTCCCGACAAACAAAAAGCCCTGACCGGCGGAAACGCTGGTCAGGGCTTTAAGTTTGTCTATGGGGTTTTGAACCGCGGAACCGATTGGGCCCCAGCTTCTGAATGCGGATCTTGCCGCAGGTGCCGACGGGTAGTTCAGGTCGGGTCGTGGGCTCAGCGCTCCGCGTCGGTGTGGTCGTCGAGCCAGCGTTCGACTTCGCTGCACGACGGCACCGTCGTCACCAGCGGCGGAGGCATCGGATGGGCATGGGCGACCTCTCTGTTGGCGTTCACCCTCCACGGGGCCGGGCTGGTCCGCCTTCCGAGCCGGCCTCGGTTGCTAATGTCCGACCTGGTCCCGGAGGTCGACGGAGTACCGCCGTACGTCGCTCAATAGCTCTCGATCGATCCCACCCGGCGACTGCCGCGGCTCATTGTCAACGACGGCCGAAAAGTCTTGACGCGCCGACGACAGCTCGCATCGCCAGAGGGCTCTGTGGCAGCGATTCACATCGGCAGGACCAGCCGGCGGCGTAGGTGGGCCGTGATGGGGCAACTCCGGTCACCCTGACAGCAAGCGGCGGCTCAGGCCGTCTGGTTCGTCACGGGGGCGTAGCGCAGGGGGCAGGCGCTCGGCCCGATTCCGTCGGCTGGATGCCTGCGGCCTTCTGTGCTCGTCTCTTATGTGCTTGTTGCGTCTGCATCTTGCTGTTCGCATGTTGAAAATTGGCGGCAGGAGGCCAGTTCTGGCGGTGGGATTCCAGTCAATTGCGCTGTGGGAATCCTTTGCCGTCGGCTCATAGTGTGGGATGAGCGTCACGACTGAGGGGCAAAGGTGGGAATATGACCGCTTCGAGCGATTCGATATGGACGGCCATTATCTTGGCGATATCAGATTTGGCGCGGCCCTCCGATGATTGTCCAGGTGGGCTGGGCGTAGCCCCCGGAGCTCGGCAGCGGCCCGAGGCTCGTTGGCGATAGTCCTGGCGCAGTAGATGACAGGTGATTTATTGGGTTTCATGGACATCATTCCGCGCTTCTGGCTACCGGTCCTTTTCTGCCGGTTGTGGTGCGATGTCGGAAAGAACTGCATCTCGACGCCACCTGTCAAATAGGGGTTGGCCGCGCCGGTTTGTTTCGACAATTGGCGGTGCTCCGGTATAGTGCGACCAATTCCCATTGAGTGTGCCGGAAGGCGTCTGGTCTGCGTGATGACACCTGGGCTGGAAAGCGCATCATCGAGCCCGCGCTTCGTCGGGCGACGACCAGAGTTGGCACGTATCGGGAGAGCCCAGGCCACCGTGCTGAACCGTGGCTGGCAGATGGTTTGCGAGGTGGTCGGAGAGCCGGGCATCGGCAAGACCCGGTTCGTCCGCGAGGCCCTGGAGCGGTGCGACTCCACCGTCCCCTGGGCCGTCGGGACCTGTTCGCCGGATGAGCGAGGAGTCCCCTTCCATGTGTTTCGACATGCCTTCACCGAGGGGCAGTCACTCCGACGCGGGGTGCGTGCTGGACGGCCCACTGGGGAGAGCTGGGCGGAGTCCGTCGCCGCGGTGCCAGCGGCGCCGGCGCGGGCATCGGACGCCCGGCGGTTCCGGACTTACCAGCTGGCCCGCCGGCTGATCGGCCTGGCGGCACGGGACGGTCTGGTGCTGGTCCTCGACGACCTGCACTGGGCAGATGCCTCCTCCACCGGTCTGATCGCCCACCTGCTGCGGTATCCGGTGCCCGCCCCGCTGCTGCTCGTGCTCGTCTACCGCCCGCGGCAGATGGCGACTCCGATGCCGTTCGGACTACCGGATCCCGACAAGCACGCCGATGCGGAACCGACGTCACACGACCGGATCGAACTTCGCCCTCTCAGCCTCGCCGAGGTCGCGCTCCTGCACCCCCACACCGACCAAGTGGAGCTGCGCGCCCGGTACGACCTGACCGAGGGCAACCCCGGTTACCTGGCGGTGCTGCCGAGCGACCCCACCTCGAACAGCGCAGACCCGATCCGTGAAGCACAGGGTGGCCGGCTGTCCGACGCGGCGGTGGCCGTGCTGCGCCGCGAGTGGACGGACCTACCCCCCGTCGAGCTGGCCTGTCTGCGGGCCGGGGCGATCGTCGATGCGCCCTTCACCGCGGACCTGCTCGCCGAGGTTGCGCAGGTCCCGACGTCACTGGCGGTCGAGGCCTGCTGGCGGCTGGCCCGGCTTGACCTGATCCGCCGCGTCCCCGGCACTGGACGGTTCGCCTCCCGACACCCGGTGCTGCGGATGGCGGTCGCTCAGGACACCGACACGCAGTGGCAGGTGGAGGCGTGTGTGCGGGCGCTCACCGCGCTGGTCGATCTGGGCGCGCCACCCGCGGAACGGGCCCGCTACGCGGAGCGCCTGCTCGCCCTGCCATACGGCGGCTGGGTCGACCGCTGCGTCAACGTGCTCTGCCGGGCCGCTCAGGAGGTCCGGCGCGAGACGCCGGACCTGGCCATCCGCTGGCTGCGGCTGGCGCTGCGTGCGCTGCGGCCGACGGCCGGTCTGACGCAACGTCGTCAGGACGTCTCGCTCGCGCTGGCCGAGATCACCGGGGAGGCGGGGAATCTGGCCGAGAGCAGGGCCCTGCTCCAGGAGATCGTGCCGCTGTTCTCCGCCGACCCGGAGGGACGGCGGGCGCAGGCAGTAGCTCTCTGGGCGCGTGTGGAACGTCTGCTCGGCAACTACGCGGAGGCGGTGGCCATCAGCCGGCGGGAGTTGTCCGCCCTGCCAGCCGATGCTGGACCTAGCGACGGCTACCGCCTCGCCACCGAGATCGGCGTCGCCGGCATCCTGGCCGGCCGCCCCGTGACCGGGCTGCCCGACGTGCTCAGCGGAGATCTCGGCGGCTCCGGCGCGGACCGGGCCAGCCTGCTGGCGGTGCGTAGTCTGGCCGCCGCTCTCGACGGCGCACTCGACGCCGCCCAGTGCTTGCTCGATGCCGGCGCCCGGATCGTCGACTCGCTGCCGGATCGGGACGTGCGGGACCACCCCGACTGCTTCACCGCACTCGGCCTGAGCGAGTTGTACCTCGAACGGCAGGCCGACGCGGTGCGGCACCTCGACCGAGGGCTGACGCTCGTCCGCGCCTCGCACCGCGACGACGGACTGTGCCAGCTGCTGCTCGGTCGTAGTCAAGTGGCCTACCACGGCGGGCAGCTGAACGCCGCCATCGGATTGGCTACCGAGGCGGGCATCGTTGCCCGGCGCATCGGCAGTCGCGACCTGCTGAGCTTCGCCCTGGCGTTCGAGGCGGAGGCGACGGCGTGGCGTGGTGGCCTTCGGGACGACGATCGGGCGGTGGCGCTGGCCCGCAGCGCCGCCGGAATCGCCACCGACCTCGCCACCTGGTGCGGTCGTACCGCCGCGACGGCGCTGGCGACCGCGGCGCTGCTGTCGGGTGATCCGGCGACCTGTGCCGAACTGGTGCGCTCAGCCGGCGGCGACAGCCGGCTGAGCCGTCTCCAGACGTCCCTCCGGCCCAGGTGGTACGAGCTGCTCTGCGCCGCCGCGCTCGTCGCGGGCGACGTGGCCGACGCCGAGCGGCAGGCGCGGCTGGCATTGGCCGAGGCGGATCAGGTCGGTCTGCCCGGGCAGCGGGGCTTCGCCGAGTCGGCGTACGGCGAGGTGCTGCTCGCCCGCGGCGAGGTCCGGGCGGCGCTGCTGCACCTGGAGACCGCGGCCGACCTGTTCCGCGCCGGCGGGATGGTGCTACGGCGCAGCCTTGCCCTGGCCTCCCTGGCCCGGGCAGCCGAAGCCGCCGACCAGGCCGGCCTGGCGGCGCGGGCCCGCCGCCGGGCGCTGGAACTGGCCGGGTGGTGCGGAACGGAACGGGTCGGCCTGCGACTGGCCCGTCCGGTCGGCCCGCGCGAGGTCGCCGCCCTGACCGACCGGGAGTGGCACATCGCGCGGCTGGCGGCGACCGGGGCCACCAGCCGACTGATCGGGCGGCAGCTGAACATCAGCCCCCGCACGGTTGAGGCGCACCTGACCCGCCTCTACCGCAAGACGGGCGTCGCGTCCCGGTCGGGCCTGGCCGCCTGGGTCGCTCGTCTCGATGACACCGATCGATGACTGCAATCCAGGCCGGATGACGTCGTTCGGTGCAACGTCGACAGGCCGGGCAGCACGAGGCTGCGCCGCCACCGTCGTAGCCGGACAGCCGCTCACATACTCGACTGCATCGGGCGCGATTCCCGTGGACCGGTGGTGGATGGAGGACGAGATGCTGGGCAGAAGATCCGTCAGGAGCCCGCGTACCCTCGCCGCGCCGGTGCCGGCGATGCCGTTCGCCGCCGCCACGGTGGCGCTGCTCGTGCTGACCGGCTGTGGTGGTGAGCCAGTGGACGCGGCCACCCCGGCGCCCCACGGTTCGGCCACTTTCGGTCGGGACCGGGCCGCGCTCGTGCTCACCGCCTTCGACCAGGCCGACTCGGCCGCCTCGGTGGCCGGTGACGTCGAGGCGCTGCGGGCGCAGGAGGTTTCGCCCTCGCTGGACCTCAGCATCGCCGCAGTACGTCGGGCCGCGTACAACCAGCGTGCGCAACCGTCCTTCCAGCACATAAACCCGGTCTTCGCGGTGCCACCCGCCGACCCGGCTTGTTTCCTCGCCACGGCGACTCTCCGGCTGACCGGCTCGGAGCTTGCGCCCACGGACGTCAGCCAGTTCGTGCTCAGTGCTGACGGCCAGTGGAAGCTCAGCCACAACGTTCAGGTCACCCAACCTTCGCTGGTGGTCGCCCGGAGCATCGACGGCCGGCCGGCTACCGCGGGCGGCGCCGCCCTGGACGAGACCAGCCGTCGGGCCCTCGCCGCCGAGGTGTTCGCCCGCAGCATCGGGTCCACGACGGGCAACCGGTCCCTCGTCGTGTCGAGCCCGCTGCTCGACGGCCAGTTCGCCGGCGGTTGGGAGGTCTACGGGCAGCAGCTCGCCGGTGTCGGCGGGGCCGTGCAGCGGACGATGGACCGGGTGGAGTGGTCCGACTGCGCGGTCGCGGTGCCGACCGGCACACTCACCTTCTTGACGATCCACGCCACCGACACGCTGCGCCCGGCGCCCGGCGGTCCGGCCACCGTCCGATTGGAACCGCAGAGCCCGGACCTGATCGCCATCGGTCACCTCAAGGCGATCAGCGGAAAGTCGATCCGGGTCACCCGGGTGGAGACCTTCGTGCTGCTTGTGCCGGCACAGACCGTCGGCACATCAGTGCTGGGGCTCAACGACACCGCGCTGACCGTCACCGCCGACTGACCCTGCCGCCGAGCGTCCACGGCGTCGGCGACGGCAGAAACCGGTGGCATCACTCGGATTGGACGCCACCGGACCGCGACGATGACAGCAGCCGTGATCGCCGGCGGGGCCGGCGGTGCCGCGGTCCGGCCACGAAGCTCGGGAGGAACCCATGTGGCGTCCGCGCTTCCGATCGGACTACGTGCCGGTGCGGCTGCCCGACGGTCCGCTCGTGGTGCTGGGGGAGACCCGCAGCCTACTCATCGACGACCCGGTCGCCGCGGACCTGGCCGAGCAGCTCGACGGTGCCGCCCCGTTGGCCGACGTGGTGGCCCGGCTGGCCACCCGACACCCGGTCACCGCCGTCGCCGCAGCCCTCGCCCGGCTGCGCGATCACGGCCTTCTGGTGTCCGGTCCGGCGCACACCTCGGCAGCCGAGGCCGCCGGCTGGGACGCCCGGGGTGTGCCGCCCGACGTCGGGCGGCGGTGGATGGCCGGGGGACGGGTCACCATCGTGGACCTCGGGGCGCCGCGGGTGGCCGAGACCGCCGACGCGCTGCGTGCCCTAGGCCTCGCCCCGACAGTGGTCGGGCCGGACGCACCGGACCCGGGCCCGGGCAACGCCCAGGTGCTGGTGCTGCCGTCGTCGATGCTCGACTCCCGGCTGGCGCTGATCAACGACCGCCACCTGGCCGCCGGTCGCGCGTGGACGCTGGCCCGGCCACACGGCAACGTCGTCTTCCTCGGCCCGCACCTCGTGCCGGGCCGTACCGGCTGCTGGGCCTGCCTGCGCCAACGCTGGCAG
Source organism: Micromonospora sp. H61 (assembly GCF_018070325.1). GTDB lineage: Bacteria > Actinomycetota > Actinomycetes > Mycobacteriales > Micromonosporaceae > Micromonospora > Micromonospora salmantinae. The sequence goes on along the minus strand of NZ_JAGPXY010000004.1, from coordinate 156,961 downwards.
GAGAACGAACAGGTGAACGCCTTCCTCGACGGGCAGGACCTGGCCGCTCCGCTGCCGCAGCCCGGCCGCGCGGTCCTGCCCGGACTGGCCACCATGGCGGCCGGGCTGCTCGCTGCGGAGTTCGCCGTGCTCGCCGTCCGGGGCGCGTCACCCCGTCTCACCGGCCGGATGGTCGCCCTGGACACCCGGGACCTGAGCACGGAGAGCCACCAACTGGTACGCCAGCCGCAGTGCCCCGCCTGCGGTAACCCGGACCTCGTCCGCAAGGCCGAGCCACGGATCGACCTGCCACCGAGTGGCGCCCAGCCCAGTCGGGCCGGGGACTCCCGTGTCCGGGAACCCGCCGAGGCGTACGCCGCGCTCGTCCACCATGTCAGCCGGTATCTGGGCGTGGTGAGCCGGCTGACCCCGCTGGAGACGACCGACAACGGCGTCACCCACACCTACTCGGCCGGGCACAACTTCGCCCAGCCCCGTCAGCTCGCCGCGCTGCGCCGCAATCTGCGCGGGCAGAGCGGCGGCAAGGGCCGGACCGACCTGCAGGCCCGGATGAGCGCGGTCGGGGAGGCGGTGGAACGCTACTGCGGGGTGTGGCGCGGCGACCGCCCGGTGCACCGGGCGACCTACCGGCAGCTCGGTCCGGACCGCGCGGTACACCTGCGGGAGCTGCTGCTCTTCTCGGAACGCCAGTACGCCGACCGGCACCGGCTCAACCGCGACCTCGGCCACCTGCACCGCATTCCCCGCCCGCTGCCCGACGAGGTGGAGCTGGACTGGACCACGGGCTGGTCGCTGACCCGGCAGACACCGCGCGAGCTGCCCGCCGCGCACTGCTGGTACGGGCATCCGGAGCTGACCGGGCTGGGGGTGTGCTCGGCCGACTCCAACGGCTGCGCGGCCGGCGGCAACCTGTCCGAGGCAATCATGCAGGGCATCTGCGAACTCGTGGAGCGGGACAGCGTGGCCCTGTGGTGGTACCACCGATCCCGGATGCCCGGGGTGGACCTCGCCTCGTTCGGTGACCCGTGGACGGCCGCCTGCGTCGACCATCACACCACCGCGCTGGGCCGCGAACTGTGGGCCCTCGACCTGACCGCCGACCTCGGCGTACCCACGTTCGCCGCGGTGTCCCGGCGGGTCGACCGAGGGCCGGAGGACGTCCTGGTCGGCTTCGGCGCGCACCTGGACGCGCGGGTCGCGCTGACCCGGGCGCTCACCGAGGTGAACCAGTTCCTGCCCGCTGTCGCCGGTCCCACCTCCGCCCGCAACCGGTACGGCGTCGACGACCCGGACACCGCGCGTTGGTTCGGCACCGTGCGGGTGGCCGACCAGCCCTGGCTGACCCCGGATCCCACCCGGCCGTCGCGCACCGCGGCCGACCACCCGACGCTGACCACCGGCGACGTCGGAGATGACGTGCGTCGTTGTGTACGCCGGGTGGAACGGGCCGGCCTGGAGGTGATCGTCGTCGACCAGTCCCGTCCGGATGTCGACCTGGCGGTGGTGAAAGTCGTCGTGCCGGGCCTGCGCCACTTCTGGCGCCGGCTCGGTCCCGGCCGGCTGTGGGACGTGCCGGCCCGCCTCGGTCGGGGCCCACTGGCCGTCGACGAGACATCGGCCAATCCGCTGAACGTCTTCTTCTAGCCGGCGCTCCCGGGCCACCGGGACCGTGGGAAGGATGTGGGGATGGCCACCGTTGTGGACCCGGTCGCTCGGCGGTCATCGTGAGCGGCTCCGTCGGCGGTCCGCCGATTCAGGAGTCGTACCGGCTGCGCCGGGACGCTGAGCTGCGGCTCGGCGAGGACGGCTCGCTGACGCTGCGGCAGACCCGCTTCCAGCTCACCCTGGAGCAACCGGGCATGGGCCGGCGGGCGCTGCTGCTGCGGCTCGCCGCCGACTGGGTCAACGACGTCGAGGTCGGCCGGCTGATCAGCGGCCTGGAGGGAGAGAACCGGGTGTTGCCCGCGCAGTTGTTGCTGCGCCGGCTGCTCGCCCACTCCTGGCTGGAGCGCCGCGTACAGGTCGACGATCGGCCGCTGCTCGACCTGGTTCCCACCGGCCTGGGCCGGGGCAGTCTGCCGGAGGGTCGCCCACACACCCCCGGGGCCCGCTACCGGCTCTCCCGCTTCGCCGCCCTTCAGCACGAACGGGGCATGCTGGTGGCCGCATCACCGCTGAGCACCCTCGTTGTCGGCTGCGCCGATGCCGCCCTCGGCGCGGTACTGGCCGCCGCCGCGCCGGGCGTCGGACCCGAGACGGTGGCCCGCACGCTGGGCGTGCCGCCGGACGTCGCCGGACGGGTGCTCGACGAGCTGGCCACCGCCCGGATCCTGGTCACCGACGTCGAGTTCGAGGCGGAGTGCGACGACGCGCCGCTGGCCTACTGGTCGCCGGAGGAGTTGCGGCTGCACCACCGATCCCGGGCCGGCCGACACGCGCTGCCGGTGGGCGGAACCTACCGGATGCGGGGGAGCTTCACCCCGCAACCGCTGCGACGCCCGTACGACGGAGGCCGGGCGGTGGACCTGCCACTGCCGGACCTGGCGACGATCGCCAAAGCGGACCCCGCGTTCAGTCAGGTCGTCACGGACCGGCGCAGCGTGCGCGAACACGACGACACGGCGCCGCTGCCGCTGGAGCGGCTGGCGGAGTTCCTGCACCGGTCGCAGCACACCAGCGCCGTCGGCGAGGCCGGCGGGCAGGAGATCGGCCACCGGCCCTACCCGGGCGGCGGCGGTGTCTACGAGCTGGAGATCTACCCACTGGTCGCGCGCTGCGCCGGGCTCGACCCCGGGCTCTACCACTACGACGCCGTCGGGCACCGGCTGGAGCCGGTCGCCGGCTGGGGACCGGCCGCGGACCGGCTGCTGGCGTACGCCCGGGCGTCCGGCGCCCTGCCTCGGCCGCCGCAGACGGTCCTGGTGGTCACCGCCCGGGTCCAGCGGCTCATGTGGAAGTACGAAGGGATGAGCTACGCCATGATTCTCAAGGACGCGGGTGTGCTGACCCAGCAGATGTACCTCGTCGCCACCGCCATGGGGCTGGCGCCCTGCGCCCTCGGCGCCGGGGACTCCCAGGCCTTCGCCGAGTTGTCCGGGCTCGACCCGCTGGTCGAGCCGAGCGTGGCCGACTTCCTGCTCGGCTCCCGCCGCGCTCCCGGCCCGGCCGCGGCGCAGGGCCGGCCATGAAGTTCCGGCGGCAGGCGCTACGCCAGTTGGAAGCGCCCGAGCAACTGGACCGGGCGGTCCGGCTGACCACAGTGCCGAACTGGCTGGCCACCACCGCGCTGGTCATCGTCGTCGTCGCCGCAGGTGTCTGGTCGGTACGCACGGTGGTGCCCCGGACCGTCGAGGCGGCCGGGGTGCTGATCCACTCGAACGGGATCTCGGCCCTTGACGCGCTCGACAGCGGCCAGGTCACCAAGGTGTGGGCGGCACCGCACCAGCGGGTACCGAAGGGCACGCCCCTCTACAGCCTGCGCACGGCGGACGGCAAGGTGCGGGTGGAGACCGCGCCGGGTGACGCCTACGTCGTCGCCTGGCTGGTCTCGGAAGGCGAGATCGTCACCCCGGGTACGCACCTGGCCGACCTGGAACGGCTCGACACCGCCGGGGACGCGTTGCAGGCAGTCGTCTACGCCCCCGCGGTCGCCGCCCCGCTGCTGCAACCCGGTGTGACCGTCGAGGTGGCCGCCGCAGCCGCGCCGCGCAACGTGTTCGGCACCCTGGCCGGCCAGGTGACCACGGTCGGCGCCTTCCCGGAGACCGAGGCTTCGCTGCGCGCCTTCCTGGGCACCGGGTCGGACGTCCGGCGGCTGCTCGCCCGCGGCAGCGTGGTCCGGGTGACTGTCGCCCTGGAGCCCGACCCGGCCGCCCCGGGCGGCCTGCGCTGGACCAAGTCTCCGCCGCCGTTCCAGCTCAACTCGGCCAGCGAGGTCACCGCCTGGTTCACCGTGGACCAGGAACACCCGATCGACTGGTTGCTGCGCCGATGAGCGCGCCGACGACCGCCGTCAGCGGCACGGCGCTGCCCAGGATTCGGCGTCGACGGGTCCGTACGCCCACCCTGATCCAGATGGAGGCGGTGGAGTGCGGCGCCGCCGCGCTGGGGATCCTGCTCGCGCACCACGGTCGGCACGTGCCCCTTGAAGAGTTGCGCCGGGTGTGCGGCGTCAGCCGGGACGGCTCCACCGCGGCCACCGTGCTCAAGGGTGCCCGCCGCTACGGCGTGGTGGCCAAGGGTTTCCAGATGGACCTGGCTGGCCTGGCCACCGTGGCGTTACCGGCGGTGCTGTTCTGGCGCTTCGAGCACTTCGTGGTGTTGGAAGGGCTCGGCCGCAAGGTCTTCATCAACGATCCGGCCACCGGTCCCCGTGCGGTGAGCTGGGAGGAGTTCGACGGCGCCTTCACCGGCATCGTGCTCACCATGGAGCCCGGCCCCGAGTTTCGGCCCGGCGGCACCCGCTACCGGCTGCTGCGAGCGCTGGCCGAGCGGTGGCGTGGGCCGGGCTCGGCGATCGCGCAGATGCTGCTGCTCGGCCTGCTGATCGCCGTGGTCGGTCTGACCATCCCGGTGATGGCCAAGGTCTTCGTCGACCGGGTGCTGTTGCAGGAGGATCGGGCCGCGTTCGCCGGTCTGGTGGCGGCGGTGGCGGTGGCCACCGTGTTGACCTTCCTGGCCAGCCTGCTGCAGCAACGCCTGACCGTACGTGCGGAGACGGCGCTCGCCCTCGCCAGCGCCGCCCGGTTCTTCCGACATCTGCTGCGGCTGCCGCCGACCTTCTTCGACCAGCGGCAGGCCGCCGACCTCAGCCAGCGGGTCCGCGGCAACGAGGTGGTCGCCGAGGTGCTCACCCGCAGGACGGCCACCACGGTGGTGGACACCGGCCTGGTGCTGGCGTACGGGGCTCTGCTCTGCCATTACGACCTGCTGCTCGGACTGTGTGCGGTGGTCCTGGCCGGGCTGAACGTCAGCGTGCTGCGCTATGTCGCCTCGACCCGGTCCACCGCTGTCGCCGGTCTTCAGGCGGACCGCAGCAAGCTGGTGACGACGGTGTACACCACCGTCCAGATGATCGAGACGGTGAAGGCCGGCGGCGAGGAGGAACGCGCCGTGGCCCGGTTCGCGGCACGCCACGCCACCGTCGCCACCCGTCAGCAACGGCTGGGCGTGCCCACCGCGGTGCTCTCCGTCCTGCCGGCGCTGCTCGCCTCCGGGACCACCGCGGTGCTGCTGGGGCTGGGCAGCCGGCAGGTCGTGGCGGAGGCGATGAGCGTCGGCGTGCTGGTCGGCATGCAGAGCCTGGCCGCGGCGATGAACCGCCCGCTGGGCAACCTGACCGCGCTGGGCTCGCGGTTGCAGGACATGAGCGCCGACCTCAACCGGCTGCGTGACGTGGAACGGTATCCACTGCCGTCGGCCCAGGACCGACCCGCCCGACCGATGACGCCGATGGAGGGGCACCTGCGCATCGAGGAGGTCACCTTCGGCTACAACCCGTTGGGCCGTCCGCTGCTGGAGAATTTCAGCCTGGACCTGCCGCCGGGTGCCCGGGTGGCGCTGGTCGGGCGCTCGGGCAGTGGCAAGTCGACGGTCGGCCGGCTGGTCGCCGGGCTCTACCGCCCCTGGACCGGACGGGTCACCGTGGACGGACTTGAGCGGGCCGCGGCCGACGACGGGCTCTGGGCGGCCACCGTCGCCATGGTGGACCAGGACCAACGGCTGTTCGAGGGGACGGTCCGGGACAACGTCACCATGTGGGACCTTACGGTCGCCGATGAGGACGTCGTCACCGCGCTGACCGACGCGTGCCTCTACGACGAGGTCGCGGCCCGCCCGGGTGGCCTCGGCAGTCCGGTGCGGGAGAACGCCCGCAACTTCTCCGGTGGGCAGCGGCAGCGGCTGGAGATCGCCCGAGCGCTCGTACGCAATCCCCGGGTGCTGGTCCTGGACGAGGCCACCAGCGCGTTGGACGCCGAGACCGAACGTCGGATCGACCTGCACCTGCGCCGGCGGGGGGCGACCTGCCTGATCGTGGCCCACCGCCTGTCCACCGTCCGCGACTGCGACCTGATCGTCGTGCTGGACGGCGGCCGGGAGGTGGAGCGCGGCACCCACGAGCAGTTGGTCGCCCGGGACGGGGCGTACGCGCGCCTGGTCCGGGACCACTGACCACGACGATCCGAGGAGACGCTGATGAGTGGCGCGGTGGAGGATCCCCCGGCCGGCGGCCTGATCGGCTTCTGCGCGGACGGCGTACGCCAGGTCTGCCGCCTCGACGGCCCGACGGCCGGCTGGCTGGTGACCGGCGGCGAGGCCGACCTGTTCGCGGTGCGCCGGGCCGGGATGAGCCCTTCGCGTCGTCACCATGTGGCCCGGCTGCCCGCGGGTGGCCTGGTGCCGACGTCCACCGCGATCGGCGCGTGGCAGTTGATCCTGGTGCCGCTGCCCGGCACGGAGCTGCGTGGGCTGTCCCGGCGTCACCTGTCCCTGCTGGAGCGGCATGTTCGGCTCGGCCGGGTGGCGGACCACGGGGCGTCGCTGCGGGCGCGGACCGCCGCGACTGAGCTGGTCGCGGCGGTTGACCTGGTGCTGGTCACCGTCGCCGACGCGCTGCGCCGCGGGCAGGCGCCCCGGGAGGCGTCAACCCTTCGCGGACGCGAGATCATTTCGCTGGCGCAGGGGAGTGCCCTCACCTCCACCGGCGGCGCCTGGTGGCTGCGCAGCGCCGGTGGACAACTGCGACGCAACGACGGTGGCCCGGCGGAGATGTCGGGGGAGCGGGAGCTGCTGCTGGTCGCCGAGCGGGACTGGGTGGTGGCCGAGTCGCCATGCGCGGTGGAGAGTCACGGCAGCTGGGACCTGCTGGTCAACGGTCAGCTCCGGTCGGCCGTCGACCAGCATGTGGCCCGGCTACTGCGGATGGTGGAGACCCGGATCGAGGAGGCCGACGCGGCGTTGCTGAGCGCCGTGCAGCGGCGCCGGGAGACCGACGCGGCGGTGCTCGCCGCGGCGGCCCGCCGGTCGATCGGGGTGATCGGCGCCGGCGGAGCGGTTCCGGTTCCCGACGGCGAGGCCGGCTTCGACCGGTATGGGCGGGCGGCCTCGGTGCTCCGGGTGGTCACCGAGGGGATGGGCAGCCCGATCAACGAGCCGGCCGACCGCAGCCGCGCGCCGCTGGACGACCGGGCGGCGGTGCACGCGGTGACCCGAGCTTCCAGCCTGTTCTTACGTGAGGTGCGGCTGCCGGACCGATGGTGGCGGCGGGACCTGGGGCCACTGGTGGGGTGGCGGGCCGGCGATGATCCGGAGCGCGCCGTCGCGGTGCCGCTGGTGTTCCGCCGGGGCCGTTACCACCACGTCGACCCGGACACCCGAGCGTACGCGCCGATCGACGCGACCGTGGCTGCGACGTTCGCCGCCGAGGCGACCGAGGTGCAGGCGCCGCTGCCGCCGACCGCTCGGATGCGCCACCTGCTGCGGGCCGGGCTGGTCGGTGCGTCCCGCGACGTGCGGGGTCTGCTGTTCGCCGCCACCTGCGTGGCACTGCTGGGCCTGGGCGTGCCGCTGGCCACCGGCGAGGTGCTCGGCCAACTGGCCCGGCAGGGCGAGGTGAACGGCCTTGGCGGCTTCCTCGCGCTGATGCTCAGCGCTGCGGTGGTCGCGGGGCTGGTGGGTGTGGTGCAGAACCTGCGTCTGCTGCGGTTGGACGGCCGGATGCAGTCCGGCGCGCAGCTGGCGATCTGGGACCGGCTGATGCGGCTACCGGCCCGGTTCTTCGCCGGTCGCAGCAGCGGTGAGATCGCCAACTCGATGTTGGGGATCTCGTTCGTCGGTGAGGCGCTGAGCGCGCTGCTGCCGCAGCTCGTCTCGGCGGCCGCGACCGTCGCGGTGACCCTCGGCATGCTCCTGGTGGTCGAGCCCGTGCTCGGGCTGTGGGGAGCGGGGATCGTCGCCGTCACCATGCTGACCTTCGGCGCGTTCGCCGTGCTCATCGTCCGTCAGCAACGGTCCGCGCTGCCGGCCGAGCACCGGGCGGCGGCGATGACCAATCAACTGCTCGGCGGCATCGTCAAGATCAAACTGGCGGCGGCCGAAACCCGCGCCCACGCACGCTGGTCGGAGGTGGCCGCGACGGCCCGGGCGGCGCTGCAACGGGTCCGCCAGAGTCAGGCGGGCCTGGTCGCCTTCGGCACCGTGCTGCCGGTCGCCGGCCAACTGGTCCTGTTCGCCGTGCTGATGGGGCCGCTGACCGGCCGCGTCACGCCGGCCGACTTCTTCATCCTCAACGTCGGTTTCGCGATGCTGCTCGGCGCGCTGCTGGTGCTGGTCTCGGCGGGGGTCGAAGTGATCGCGGCAGTGCCCCGGCTGGGCAGCCTGCGGGAGATCCTGCGCGCCGAGCCCGAGGCGCGGCCGGACCGGGTGGATCCGGGCGAGTTGCGCGGCGAGATCGCGCTGCATCGGCTCACCTTCGCCTACCAGCCGGACGAGCCACCGGTGCTCGTCGACATCGACCTGCACGTCCGCCCGGGTGAGTTCGTCGCCATCGTCGGACCGAGTGGCTGCGGAAAATCCACACTGCTCCGGTTGCTGCTCGGCTTTGAACGCCAGCAGCAGGGCGCGGTGCTCTACGACGGCCAGGACCTCTCCGAACTCGACGTCCACGCGGTCCGCCGGCAGTGCGGAGTGGTGCTGCAGGATGGTCAGCTCTTCGCCGGCTCGGTACGCGACAACATCTGCGGCGCCGGCAGCTTCCCACTCGACCAGGTCTGGGAGGCGGCCCGGATGGCGGGCCTCGCCGATGACCTGGAGGCGCTGCCGATGGGGATGAGCACGATGGTGCCGTTCGGCGGCGGGACGCTCTCCGTCGGGCAGCGTCAGCGAGTGCTGATCGCCCGCGCGCTGGCCCCGTTACCCCGGATCATCTTCCTCGACGAGGCGACGAGCGCTCTGGACAACCGGACCCAGGAGGTGGTCAGCCGGAGCACCGCGGCCCTGGCCGCGACCCGGGTGGTCATCGCCCACCGGTTGTCCACGGTCCGGGCGGCGGACACCATCGTGGTCCTCGAAGCAGGGCAGATCGTCCAGCGGGGTAGCTTCGACGAGTTGATGGAGCACCCGGAAGGGCTGTTCCACCGGTTGGCGCGGCGGCAACTGCTCACCGATCCGGAACCCTCCGACACCGTGCCGCAGAGCCGACAGGCGAACGGGCAGCCCGCGTCAAGCTGACGACCCGGTCAGCCGTTGTCGATGACCGTGCTGTCCTCCAGACACACGTCCGCGTCGAGGTGCTTCTCCAGCAGCTCGGCGATGTGCGCCTCCGACTGGTTTTCCACGGCGAGCCGGAACGCCTCGGTGAGCACGTTGACCACGCCCTGGGTCAGCAACAGGGTCTCCCGGTCGAGGTCGGCCCAGGACGACCGGGCGCCGCCGCGTACCAGCTCTGGGGCGAGGGTCAGCAGCCGGGCGGTGACGGCGGCGACCAGCTCGTCGGCCACCGGCCGGAGGCTGTCCAGCACCTCGCTGAGGGTCTGCAGTGCCGGCACCGTGCCCACCCGTACCCGGTGCAGATCCAGGGCCGCGCGCAGCGGGCGTGGCCGGACGGTGCGGACGGTGCCGTCGGTGGTCCGGCCGATCACGCCGTGCCGGGTCAGCGCGTGGGCCAGCGCGGGACGGTCGGCGGTCAGGCGTTGCAGCATCGCGGTGAGCCCGTCGGGCGCCTCGTCACTGGCCCGGACCCCGAGCATCGCCTCGATGGACACCAGGTTGAAACCCTGCCGTTGCAGGGCGAGGATCGCGTCCAGTCGGCGGACGTGGGAGTCGTCGTAGAGCGCGGCCCGACCGTGGCGCACCGGCGGGGGCAGCAGCCGCCGGGCCTGGTGGGCTCGGATGTTGCGAGGCGACATCCCCACCTTGCGGGCGAGCTCGTCCACGCTGTACCCGATCGGGCCGCCGGGCGTCGTCGTCACCTCGTCGATGGTCACGGTGGCCTCCGGCAGCACTCGGTGAGCGGAACACGGCAACCCCGTCGAACCGCTGTCACGCTGTGCGGTCCGCCGATCGCAGCGTAGGTGTGGGCACCGGGCGGGTAAAAGGCGAGGAATTACTACTTGTCCACAGTGGTGACATTGATTAGGATCGCCATCCGCCGCAAGTCGCTGATTCCCAATTACCCGGCTTTCGCCGCAGCGCGACCTTTTCGCGGCCACATTCGATGAAATTCCCGCTCTCCGGGCGGACCGGATCCACCGGTGACCCACGATGAAGTGAAACCGGCGGCCCGGAACCTCCCGCGCTGCCTGTCGCCGCCTCCGGCGGCCGACCATCGAAGGGAGCAGGGTGTGACACCTGTCGATCGAGCGGTCTTCGTGGCCGCGTACAGCCGGCTGGTCGCCGACGTCTGGGCCGACCCGGTCAAGGAGCAGGCGCTCGACCGGGACCCGCGGGGGTTCCTCGCCGGCTACGGGCTCCAACTGTCCGAGGATGTGCAGGTCCGGGTAGTCCGGGACGTCGCCGACGCCGATCCGGATCTGGAGGTGCAGGTCGAGTCCTGGCAGCAGGCGGGCACCAGCGGCACCTTCGTGCTCTTCGTGCCGTCGCTGCTGCCGGTGGCGCAGGCGGAGTTGGCCGAGGACGAACTGGACAGCGTCGTCGCCGGCCTGGACCCCAGCTGTGCCTGCTGCTGCCCGTGCTGCTGCACCTGACACCGAAGTCTGCCGCGCATGAGCTGGCGCGGCAGATTCTGATGGCAGTCACAGCGAATCATTGATTGTCGAAGCTCGATTTTCGTAGCGTTCTCGCCACGGCGATCACCCCCCGTCTTGCAGCGACCCGAGGAAAGGACCGAACGATGAGCAACGACGAACAGGAATATGGCGCGAGGTTCGTGACGAAGTACTCGGAACTGGTCACCGCAGTGTGGCGCAGCGACGAGGAACTGCAGCGCCTGCTCGCCGACCCGACCGGCTACGCGACGGCGGCCGGCCTGCCGGTAGCCGCCGGCTCCCGGGTCGAGGTCGACCGCGCCCAGCCCGCCACGCTCTACACCAAGGACCAGGTCGTCGCCGACTGGGCTGGCACGCCCGGCCTGCACGTGCTGCACGTGCCCGAGGTGCCGCTGGTCGACCTCAACGAGCTGACCGAGGCCGAGTTGGAGACGGTCGCCGGCGGCGTGGCCCCGATCGCCGACAACAACGTCAACATCATCGCCGTCCTCATCCTCTGAGTTCCCCACCCCTCGCCGGGAGCCTCGATGACTGACACGACCGAGACCATCGCGTTCCGATCCGGCACCTACCGGACGGCCACCGTGGAGCAGACCTGGGAGCGGATCGGGGGCCTGCTCGACCGGTTCCGGATCACCCGGGTCGCCGACATCACCCGGCTCGACGAGATCGGCCTACCGGTGCACGTCGCCTACCGGCCGGTGGGAGCAACCATGGCGGTGAGCGTCGGCACCGGCGCCACGGCGACGCAGGCCCGGGTCAGCGCGGTCATGGAGAGCATCGAGTCCTGGCATGCCGAGAACCTCCGGCCGGGGACCGTCGTCCGGTCCCCGGCCGAGGCGCTCGACCTGCCCTACGACGTCCGGTGGCTGCACCTGGCGGAACGGTCACCCCTGACCCCCGCCGTCGAGCTCGACTGGGTGGCTGGCCGAGGGCTGGTGACCGGTGCGGACTGCCTGGTGCCCCGCGCCACCATCGAACTCGACTTCACCATCCGGCGGGGCTGGGACCGCGCCCTGTTCACCCCCAGCAGCAACGGGCTGGCCACCGGGAACACCTTCGCCGAGGCCAGCCTGCACGCTTTGCTGGAGGTCGTCGAGCGCGACTGCATCGCCCCGTACTGCACCTCACCGTTGGCCGAGCGCACCTACGCCGACCCGGGCACCGTCACCAACGTGATGACCCGCGCGGTGCACGAGGCGCTGGTGGCGGCCGGTTGCTGGGTGGAGGTCTGCGACATCACCAACGCGGTCGGCGTGCCCTGCTACGCCGCCTCGATCTGGTCGGAGGACCTGCCGGTCACCTTCGGCGGCTTCGGCTGCCACGTGGACCCGGAGATCGCCGTCGGTCGGGCCATGGCGGAGGCAGCGCAATCGCGGCTGGTCATGGTCTCCGGAGCCCGTGATGACATCGACGCCACCGCCTACCACGATGTCGGCGCACCGCCGGTGCCGCCGCCCACAGTCGACCGGCCCGTCCGGCCGGTCCGCCGGGATGCGCCACCCGTGGGGGACGTGACCCAGGTGCTGCGCGAGCTGGCGGCGCGGGTGCAGCGGGTCACCGGCGTCGAGCCGTTCAGCGTCGACCTGACGCACGACGACATCGGCATTGCGGTGAGCAAGGTGTTCGCCCCCGGCCTGCGGATGTTCGACGAGCGGGCCCTGAGTACCCGACCAGGAGTGCCCCGTGACTGACGTCGTCTTCATCGGTCCGAGCCTCCCCGCCGACGAGGTCGGTCGGCTGCTGCCCGACGCGGTGGTGCTGCCGCCCGTCGCGCACGGCGACCTGCTCCGCCTGGACGTTGCCCCCGGCGACCGGGTCCTCGTCATCGACGGGTTCTTCCTGCAACACCCGCCGGTCCGCCACCGGGAGATCCTCGACCTGCTCGACCGTGGCGTGACCGTGGCCGGCGCCGCCAGCATGGGCGCACTGCGCGCCGCCGAGCTGTGGCCGTTCGGGATGCGGGGTGTGGGCGAGGTGTTCCGGCTCTACCGCGACGGGGTCGTCACGGGCGACGACGAGGTGGCCGTCGTGCACGGGCCCGCCGAGGAAGGCCACCGCGCCCTGAGCGTCCCGCTGGTGAACATCCGGGTCGCGCTGCGCCGCGCCGTCGCAGCCGGCGTACTCAGCGACGCCGAGGCGGTGCTGCTGCTGGACATCGGCCGGGACCTGCCCTTCCGGCGGCGGTCGTACCAGGCGCTGGAGCGCAGCGCGCCACCCGAGGCGGCGGCCGTGGTGGGCCGGTTCCTGACCTGGCACCGGCGCGACCCCTGCGACGCCAAGGGCGCCGACGCGCGGATGCTGCTGTCGATGGCGGCGGACAACGCGCCCGAGCTGTGCCCGGCGCACGCCGGCGACCAGCCGCTCGACAACCTGCACACCCGCTTTCTCGACAGCTGGCGCGCCCGGTTCGCCGGCGAGTCGGTCGGCGGGCACTGGGCCAGCGACCGGGAGGCCGCCGCGGTGCTGATGCTGCTACATCCCGAGTCGGCGACCTGGCACCGGCGAGGGGTGCTGGCCGGGCTGGCAGAGGTCGACATCGACGACCCGATGGTCGAGGAGCGCGCCGGCGAGGTGGCCCACCGGCGAGGGCTGACCGGTGCGCCGCCGAGCGGGTGGGACTGGCTGACCGACCGGGAACGGGGTCTCGACGACCGCGAGGCGGTGCTGCGGGTGTTGGTGCGGGCGTTCGGCACCACGCCACACCGCAGCCTGGCTCTGTGGATGGTCGCGCCGCCGTTGCGTACCCCCGCGTTACTCACCGCGGCACGGCAGGTCGCGGCGACCGCGGCGTCGCTGAACGAGACGCTCGTCCCGCGCACGACGGGGCATCGCCGACCGGGTGCTCGGCTGCACTTCCGCACCGAGATCGTCGACGCGTGCTTCGCGAGGCTGTGGGGCTGCGCCGCCGACGGGCTGGAAGCGGCGGCGTGGGACCGGGGCTTCGTCGACCTTGCGGCGTTCCGGTACGCCGCCGAACCGTTGGTCGCGTACATCAAGGCGTTCGGTGGCCCGCGACTGCCCGCGGTGGGCACGCGCACGCAGGACACCCTGGCCGGTTCCGCGGCCCGGGTCGGCTGAGGAGGAGTCGATGAGCGGCACGGTGAAGGCAGCACTGATCTACCCCCCGCTGACCGATCCCACCTCGGGATACCACTCCCTGAACTACCTCGATTCGTACGCCCGGGCACAGGGACACCAGCCGGCGGAGATCATCGACGCCAACATCGAGGCGTTCCACCACTCGTACACCCCGTCGGCGTACGACTGGCTTCGGCGGGAGCTGTCCCGGCTCTCGATCGACAACCTCAGCGGCCCGGACGCGCTGATGGCCCGGGCGAACCAGCTCGGCCTGCCCGACCCCGATCCGGAGCGGCTGCGCCGGTCGATCGGGGTGCTGCAGGATCCGACCCTGTTCTACGACTACCGGCACTACCAGGACGCCGTCGAGGGCGTCATCTCCTGGATGGACGCGCTCGGCACGGTCGGGTTCCCCGGGCAGTTCCACGCCGGCTTCCGGCTCCACCCACCGCCGATGATCTCGATCGGCTCGGTGGCCGCGCTGACGGACGAGGCGCTGCTCGCTCGGCTCAACCGACCCTTCCTGCCGTACTACGAGGACGTGCTGATCCCACGGCTGGCCGCTGGCGGGCACCAGGTGATCGGCATCAGCGCCACCTACCAGTGGCAGCTGCCGTTCGCGCTCTGGATCGCCCGACTCGTTCGGCAGGCCTGCCCGGACGTCTTCCTCATCGCGGGTGGCACGGAGATCTCCGACGTCTGGAAGTGCGCCAGCAAACCCGAGTACGTCTTCCAGGTGCTGGCCGACTTCGACGCGATCGTGGTCGGGGAGGGGGAAAGCGCCTACACCGAGATCCTGGACGCGGTGGCGGCGGGCACGCTGCCAGCCGGGCACCCCAACGTCCGGCTGCACCCCAAGTACGGCCGCCAGCGTCAACTGCCCCTGCGCTATGAACGCCTGGCGCAGGTGCCGGTCCCGGACTTCTCCGGCCTGCCCTGGGACCTCTACCTCAGCCCGGAGCGGTTCGTCTACTATTCGCCGACCCGAGGCTGCTACTGGAACAAGTGCACGTTCTGCGACTACGGACTGAACACCGACGGTCCCACCAGCCCATGGCGGCAGGACACGGTGAGCACCATGATCGCGGATGTCACCGAACTGTCGAAGTTCGCCAAGTTCATCTACTTCTCGGTCGATGTGCTCGCTCCCGCGACCATCCTGCGCTTCGCCGAGCAGGTCGTCGAGCGAGGGCTGGACTTCCGCTGGGGTGCCGAGATCCGGCTGGAGAAGTACTGGTCGGACGAGCGCTGCGACTTACTGAGGCGCAGCGGCTGCGTGGCCATCTCAGTCGGCTTCGAGTCCGGTAACCAGCGCGTCCTCGATCTGATCGACAAGGGCACGAAGCCGGAGCAGGCACGACGCACCATGATGGCGATGACCAAGGCGAACATTGGTGTGCAGATGATGGGCTTCACTGGTTTCCCCACCGAGACCCGCGACGAGGCACTGGACAGCGTCAATTTCCTGCGTGACAACCCGGACCTGTGGACCCTCGGCGGGCTCGGCGACTTCATGCTGACGCCGGGCGCCATCGTCGCCAAGGAGCCGGACCGGTTCGGCATCACCAACGTGCGGCCGGTGGAGGGAGCCGACATCGTCCGGATGCTCAAGTACGACGAGCCGGTCACCGCGGCGGCGCAGGCCGAGGTCGCCCAGGCAAAGGCTGGACTGAACCCCGGGCACTACCACCGTCCGTGGCTGGGCGCCACCGACACCCCGCACACGTTCTTCTACCACGACCGGTACGGCACCGCGGTACGCGGCCTCCTCGCCCACGACCGGGTACGCCACGACACCGACGACCAGACCGAGTTCCTCGCCAACGGCGCCTTCGTGGATCGCGACGACGAGCAGGTCTGGGACGCATACCGGCGAATCCGATCCGACGAGCAGGAAGGCGTCCCCGGCGACCTGCTGGCGGACCGGCACCTGTTCCGCCGGGTCGACGGCCAGGTGTTCGCACTCAACCGCAGCAGCCGGCTGTTCCTGGATCTCTTCAGCGCGCCGCTCACCCTCGCCGAGGCGCAGCGTCGGCTCTGGATCGTCGAACCGACTGTCGCGGACCGGGTCTGGCGAACCTTCATCGGGCAGCGGCTGATCCGCCGGCATCGGCTCCCGGCCGATCCGGAGCGGTGAACCGACTGCCAGGCAGGGCACGCACCCGGGGCGTCGGAATGCTCGGCTCAGCCGTCGTCATGTGAAAGGCCGGTCACTGTCTCTGCTCGGAGTCAGGGCGTGTCGGGTCCGGTCCCCGGTCCAGGCCGCTTCGAGGATCGCGGTCAGGCTGGCGGTGTCGGTCGGGCCTGGATGGTTCTGGATCAGGCGGGTGACGCCACTGGCCATTTCCGCGAAGCGCGGGAGGTCGGCGCGTGCCACGCCGATGTCCGCCAAGGTGCGAGGGATGCCGATGTCGGCAAGGAGCCCGTCGAGCCAGATGAGGAACGCATCTGCGGCCTCGGCATCCGAGGCGTCGGTCACGTCGAGCCCGCACACCCGGGCGAGGATGGCCAACCGGTCACCGATGGCATCCTTGGCCGCGTCCAGCGCGTAGGGCAGTAGCAGCCCGACGCCCAGGCCGTGCGGCGTGTGCGTGGCTGCGCCGATCGGGTACTGGAGAGCGTGCGGGGCCGCGTTGCCCGCGTGGGAAAAGGCGAGCCCGGCGAGCATGGACCCGTAGGACATGTCCGCGCGCGCGTCCGTGTCGCCTCCGTCAGTGACAGCACGACGCAAACTACGGGCGATTCGCTCCGCGGCCCGGAGCGCGTAGTGATCGGTGATCGGGTTGCGGCCGAGGAACACCTGCTCCACCGGGTCGCGCGGTCCGTGGGCCCGGGGTCGCGCGGTGTAGCTCTCCACCGCGTGACAGAACGCGTCGATGCCGGAGTGGGCGGTGACGGTCGCGGGGCAGGTGTAGGTGAGTTCGGGGTCGACGATGGCGAAGTCGGGCACGATGTGGACGCTGGAAACCCCCACCTTCAGCTCGCGGTCCGGGTCGGTCAACACCGAGACGGGTGTGAGCTCGGAGCCGGTGCCTGACGTCGTCGGGACCGCGACGAGGGGAAGCGTCGGCCCCGGCACCCTCGACTCGCCGTAGAAGTCGCGCGGGCTCCCACCGTGGCGCCGGATGACGCCGACGATTTTGGCGAGGTCGATCACCGTGCCGCCCCCGATGGCGAGGATCACGTCGGCGTCCACCTCGGCGGCGGCCGAGACGGCCACTGCGACATCGGAGAGTGGCACGTCCGGAGTCGCGTCGGAGAACACCTCGACGACCGTGACTTTCTCCCGGACGGCGGCCACGATCTCGGCCACGCCTGGCTGCCCCAGAAGAACCTGGTCGGTCACGATGAGGACTCGCGAGCCGCTCTCGGCCACCACTCGTGGGATGTTCTGCGCGACCCCTTCGCCCACTATCAACTGGCGTGGTCCACGGACGGTCTCAAGCATGTCGGTGCCTCTCCGGAACGTCGGCGATGTGCTGGGCGGACGTCCAGGTCACCTGCGAGACCGGGACGGCGTCGGCAAGGTTGGCCGCCCTGGTGGCGCGGTGATGCTCGGCGGGCGCCCGGAGCAGCAGGCCCGTCACGGTAGGTCGATCGCCACGTAGGTGAGGTCGAGGTATTCGAGGATGCCCTCGTGCGACCCCTCCTTGCCGATCCCGGACTGCTTCACGCCTCCGAACGGAGCTGACGGATCCGATATCAGACCACGGTTGATGCCGAGCATCCCCGTGTCCAGCCCCTCGGCGAACCGGAGCGCCCGCTGGAGGTCACGGGTGAAGACGTATCCGGCCAGGCCGTGCTCGGTGTCGTTGGCCTTCGCCATCACCTCGTCGTCGGACGTGAACGAGATGATCGGCGCCACCGGGCCGAAGATCTCCGCCTTCAGCATCCGCGCGTCTTCGGGCACGTCGACGAGAACGGTAGGCGGGTAGAAGTGGCCCGGCCCGTCCGGACGCTCGCCGCCCACCAGGACCCGGGCGCCGCGATCGACCGCGTCGGCGACCAGTTCGTCGATCTTGGTGACCGAGGCGTCGTCGATCAACGCCCCGACGTTCACGCCGTCGTCGAGACCATGGCCCATCGACAGCGCACCCATCCGCTCGGCGAAGCGCGCCGCGAACTCCTCGCGTACGGGCTCCTCGACGTAGATCCGGTTGGCCGCGATGCAGGACTCCCCGATGTTGCGCATCTTGGCCACCATGGCACCGTCGAGCGCGACGTCCAGGTCAGCGTCGGCACACACGATCAATGCCGCGTTGCCGCCCAGTTCCATGGACGTGCGCAGCACGTTGTCCGCAGCCTGTCGAAGCAGTACGCGCCCGACCTCGGTCGACCCGGTGAACGAGAGCTTGCGGGTCCGACCGTCGGCCAGCAGTGCGGAGACCACCTCGCCGGAACGCTTGGTGGTCACCACGTTGACGACGCCCGGGGGAACGCCGACCTCCTCCATGATGCGGGCCAGGAACAGCATGGTGAGTGGCGTCTGGCCTGCTGGCTTGGTGATCGTCGTGCAGCCCGCGGCCAGCGCAGGAGCGATCTTGCGGGCACCCATGGCCAACGGAAAGTTCCAGGGCGTCACGAAGACGCACGGTCCGACCGGCTTCGGCACGGTGAGGATGCGGTACCCACCTGAGGGAGCGGTGCTGTAGCGCCCCTCGACGCGCACCGCCTCCTCGGCGAACCAACGGAAGAACTCGGCGCCGTAGGCCACCTCTCCCCGAGCCTCGGCGAGCGGCTTGCCCATCTCGAGCGTGATCAGCCGGGCGACCTCCTCGGATCGCTCGGTCAGTGCCCGGTACGTCGCGGTCAACAACTCTGACCGTTTCCGCGGCGGGGTCGCCGCCCACTGCGCCATCGCCGTGCTCGCCGCGTCCAGGGCGGCGAGCCCGTCAACGACATCGGCGTCCGCCACCTCGGCGATGGTCTTGCCGGTGGCCGGGTCCTCGACGGCAAAGGTGGCTCCGCTTGCGGCGTCGCGCCAGGCGTCGCCGATCCGCAGCCGCCGATGCTCGGGGGCCAGCACGTTCATCGGGTCACTCATCGCGTCGCCTCCTGTGATCTTCTTCGTGATGTCCGGCGTGCCTCAGCGGTCGCGCTGCGCGCGGAGACGGACGGGTCACACGCCCTCGTCGGGGGGCGAGGTTGCCGGGCGGGTCGAATGTGGCCCCGGCCCGGTCTGCGGGGCGACGCCCCGCGCCGCCGATCGCCTTCGCGGGCCACGGCCGTCCCCGCGTCGTCAGGCCGTTGGCACTGGTGACGGTCCGCCGAGGCTCGATTGCCATGTGCTGGCGCATGTCGCCGTCGCCGCCGGGCGCCGTTACCGCCCCGCCTCGGACAGCGACAGCCCGGTGCCCGCATCGAACAGGTGCGCACGATCCAGATCGACAGTGACGAGCAGCCGCTCGCCCGGCGTACCGGTGACGGTGGGTCGTGCCTTGACCTTGAGGATCTCCGTCCCCACTCGGACGTCGACCACCGTTCGGTCACCGAGCGGCTCAAGCCCGTAGAGCTCACCCGACAACGACGCGTTCCCACGCTGCTCGACGGAGAGGTCCTCCGCCCGCAGGCCCAGCAGCAGCTCACGACCGTCCTCAGCCGTGGTCCAGCGGGGCCGCGGCAGCGTCCAGCCTGCCGCACCGACCAGACGATCTCCCTCGGTGTGGCAGGCGAGCAGGCTGATCGGGGGGCTCCCGACGAATCCTGCGACCCACTGGTTGGCGGGACGCTCGTACACCTCGGTCGGCGTCCCGACCTGTTGCACCTTCCCCTCCTTGAGGACTGCGACCTGGTCGGCCATGGACAGGGCCTCGACCTGGTCGTTTGTCACGTAGACGAAGGTCGCTCCGAGGCTGCGGTGGATGCGGGTGAGTTCGGTGCGCATCTCGACGCGGAGCTTGAGGTCGAGGTTCGTCAGCGGCTCGTCCATGAGAAACGCGCGCGGGCGACGGACCAGCGCCCGGGCGAGGGCGACGCGCTGCATCTCACCGCCCGACAACTGCGCGGGACGACGCTGCAGCAGACGTTCGATGTGCAACAGGCTCGACATCTGCTCCACGGCAGTGGCGATCTCGCCCGAAGAGCAGCGGCGTGCCCGCAGCGGCGACGCGATGTTCTCGTACACCGTGTGTCGCGGGTAGAGCGCGTAGCTCTGGAAGACCATGGCCAGGTCGCGTGCGGCCGGGGTGTCATCGGTCGCGTCCCTGCCGTCCAGATGCACCGACCCGGCGTCAAGCTTGTCAAGGCCGGCTATCGCTCGCAGGGTCGTCGTCTTGCCCGCCCCGGAGGGCCCGAGCACGACGAAGAACGAGCCGTCCGGCACGTCCAGCGTCACCCCGTCGAGGGCCTGGACTTTTCCGAAGGACTTGCGCAGCCCGTGCGCGGCAACGGTTCCCATCAGGCCACCAGCTCTTCCGTGCTCACGTCGTAGACCGCCGGCGTCCCGCCGGTGTGCCGTAGCCCGACCGTTGCGTCAGCGGCGAAACGGACAGTCGGTGGCATCCGAACCCGTACGTCGCGCTGGCCGCCGTGGTCGACCACGTAGATGATCTCGTCGCCCAGCCACTCCGCCGAGACCACGCGGGCCGGGACCGAACGTTCCGCCCCTGCTTCGGTGACTTCCAGCGCTTCCGGCCGGACGCCTGCGATCAGGCGACGGTCGCGCGGCAGGCCCGGCGGTGGCGCGAGGGCCAGTCCGCCCTGACCGCGCAGCTTCCCGTCAGCCACTTCCACCTCGATGAGGTTCATCGGCGGGGAGCCGATGAAAGCGGCGCAGAAGAGACTCGCCGGGCGGTCGTAGACCTCCAGCGGCGTGCCGATCTGCTCGACGCGGCCCTTGTTGAGGATGGCGATTCGGTGACCGAGCGACATCGCCTCGACCTGGTCGTGGGTGACGTAGACCATCGTCGCCCCCAGTTCCCCCTGCAGGTGCTTGATCTCCGTGCGCATGTCCGCCCTCAGCTCCGCGTCCAGATTGGTGAGAGGCTCGTCCATGAGGAAGGCGCGCGGTCGTCGCACCAGGGCGCGAGCGAGCGCGACGCGCTGCTGCTCCCCGCCGGACAGCTGACGCGGTCGCCGGTCCAGGAGCGGACCAAGCCGCATCAGCCGGGCGGCCTCGGTGACCCGCTCGTGCACCTCGGGCTTGGGCAGTCCCTCTGCCCGCAGCGGGAACGCCAGGTTGTCGCGGGTCTTCAGATGCGGGTAGAGGGCGTAGAACTGGAACACCATGGCGATGTCGCGCTCGGCGGGCGGCAGGTCGTTGACCAGCGTGTCGCCGATGCGGATGTCGCCCGTCGTCTGCCTCTCCAGGCCGGCTATGGCCCGCAGCGTGGTCGTCTTGCCGCAACCCGAGGGGCCGAGCATCACGAACAACTCGCCGTGGCCGATGGACAGGTTCACGTGCTCAACCGCGACAGTCCCGTCCGGGTAGCGCTTGTGCAGGGCGGTCACCTCGATGCCCGCCATCAGCGTCGCACCGCCCCGAGCGTCACGCCGGCGATGAGGTGCTTGCGCACCAGGTACGCGAAGACCAGCACCGGTAGGGCGAACACCACGGAGGCGGCGGCCACGAGGCCCCAGTCCGTAGTGGTGCCGCCGATGAGACCGGCGATGGCGGGCGGGGCCGTCCGGACGTCGTCGCTGGAGGTGAGGAAGGTGGCGAACACGAACTCGTTCCACGAGAAGATGAGTGCGAAGACCGCCGTCGCGGCGATGCCGGGCACGAGCAGGGGAAGGGTGAAGAGCCGGAACGCCTGCAAACGGGTGTAGCCGTCGAGCATGGCGGCATCCTCGTACTCGGCGGGCACCTCGTCGACGAACCCCTTCATCATCCAGATCGTGAACGGGACGTTGAACGCGGTGTAGATGAGGATCAGGCCGAGCTTGTTGTCGATGAGCCCGACCTGGCGGTACATGAGGAAGATCGGGACCACGACCACCACGGGCGGCATGAAGCGCGTGGACAGGATGAAGAACAGTTGGTCCTTCTTGGCCTTCACGGCGAAACGTGAGTAGGCCCAGGCCGCCGGGACCCCCAGCACGGTGGCCAGCACCGTGGAGACCCCGGCTACCACGACGGAGTTGAGGAACGCGACGGACAAGGCCGAGCGACCGCCGTCGGGGTCGACGAACACGTCCTTGTAGTGCTCCAGAGTGATCTTGAAGTCGAAGAACTTGGCGGGGATGGCGTAGACGTCCCGGTTCTCCTTGATGGACGTCTCGATCATCCACAACACCGGAAAGAGCATCACGACGGCCAGCACGGTCAGCAGCGCGACCTCCAGCACCGAGCGGCCTCGACCGCCCAGGCGGCGCGCGGGGGGCGTGTGGTCCCGGGTAGGACCTGTGGACACGGCCTCGTCGACGGAGACGGCCATCAGCCCTCCTTGAGCTTGTTCAGGTAGCGCAGGTAGAACTGCGTGAGGACGATGACGACGAGGACCATGAGAATCCCGTACGCCGAAGCGGTTCCCGTGTTGAAGCCCAGGAACGCGACCTTGTAGATGTGGAACGACAACGTCTCGGTGGAGACACCCGGGCCTCCGTTGGTGAGGATGTAGACGAGGTCGAACAGCCGGAACGCCTCGATGGCCCTGAACATCACGGCAATGAGAAGCAGTGGCCATACCAGCGGAAGCGTGATGGTACGAAACCGGAACCACTCGGACGCCCGGTCGATCGAGGCGGCCTCGTAGAGGTACTTGGGAACCGCGGTGAGGCCCGCGAGCGCGATGAGCATGATGAACGGCGTCCATTGCCAGGTGTCGACCACGATCAGGGAGAGCAGTGCCGTTCGCTGCCGTGTGAGCCACTCCACCTGCCCCAGGCCGACCGAGCCGAGCATGCTGTTGACCACGCCGAACTGCGCGTCGAGCATGAATCGCCAGAACAGCCCGACCACGACCGGCGACAGCATCATCGGAACCAGGAACAGAGTGGTCAGCACTCCTCGCCCATGTGTGCGCCGTGAGATCAGGTAGGCGATGCCGAATCCGAGCACTGTCTGCAGGCCGACCGCGCCGACCACGTAGATCAACGTCGTCAGAGCCCTCGTGTGGACCTGCGCCGACGTCAGGATGGCGGTGTAGTTCCCGAATCCGATGAAATTGGCGGGCCCTCCGCGGGTGGCCGAGTAGTCGGTGAAAGACAGGTACAACGCCCACAGCAACGGAAACACCGACATGGCGAGCAACAGCAGCATCGCGGGGGAGATGAAGGCCACGGCGAGCCCCCGGTCGCCCAGCCGAGGGGACCTGCCCGGGATCGTCGGTCGTCAGAGGGACGGGGTCACTCACAGTCCGCCGCCACCCTTGCGGCTGCTCGAGTCGAGAACGCCCTGCTGCTCCTTGGCGATGTCGTCGAGCGCATCCTTCGGCTTCTTCGCGCCGTTGAGAGCCGCGTTCACGTTGGTGTTCTCGATGTCGACGAGGCGCGCGTACTCGGGCACGTTCCACATGTCCCGCATCCGCGGAACCGAGTCGGTGTACACCTGGTTGAACGGCCCGGCATTGAGGAACTCGGGCGACTCCAGGGCGTCCGTACGCGATGGCACGCCACCGGCCGCGGCCCACTTCTTCTGGATGTCAGCCCGCTCGAACCACTTCATGAAGTTCAGGGCCTCGGTCTGGTTCGCCGTGGCGGAGTAGGCCGACACGTGCATCCCCATACCGCCGAGAGGGACCAGGTTCGTCTTCTGGCTCGGCAGGGTGGCAAAACCCAGCTTGTCGAGGATCTGCTCCCGGCTGGTGCCGAGCGTCGACTGCTTCGGATCGAGCAGGCCGCCGCTCGCGGCGATCCAGTTGAACGCGATGCAGGCCTTGCCCTGGGCGACAGCCGCGTTCACCTCGTCGATGAACCAGTTGCCGGAGCCCTTGGCGGTCAGCGGCTTCATCTTGTTGACCAGGACGTCCATCGCCTCCTGGCCCGCAGCGTCGTTGATGACGCCATCGATCTTGCGCGTCTTGGAGTCCCAGAGGTTACCGCCGTAGACGCCGTTGACAGTGTTGTAGGTGACGGCCGCGGCGTCGGAGCCGTTGGCCTGGTGGAAAGCCAGCCCGCTGACGCCAGGGTTGTCCGCCTGGCACTTCTCGGCGGCTGCAATCATCTGGTCCCAGGTCTGCGGCGGCTTGTCGCCGATCAGGTCCTTGCGGTAGATCATCGTCCAGGTGTCGCCGAGCAGCGGCAGTCCGTACAGGCTGGCGTTCTCGTCGCGCTTGCCGGTCTCCGCCTGGGGGAACTGGCCGTAGGCCGCCAGGAGGTACGGGTTGTAGGCCGCGACGTCGATGTTCTCCTTGACGAAGTCGGTGAGGTCGAGGATGTTGCCGTTCGTCACGGCCTCGCCGATGTGTTGCGAGTCCAGGATCGCGATGTCGAAGTCGGTCTTGCGCGCCGCGAACTGGGTGAACATCGCGTCGTGCCAGTTCGCGTTCGGCACGGTGTTGACCTTGATGGTCGCGTTCGGCCGTTCCTTCTTGTACTCCGCGTTCGCGAAGGCTTCCAGTGCCTTGGCGGGCGGCCAGTCGAACCAGATGAAGCTGAGGGTCAGCGGATCCTTGGTGAGCTCCGGGATGGTCGCCGGCGCCTTGGGGGCGCTCGCCTTCTCGCCGTCGTCCTTGCCCTCGCCGCAAGCCGTCATGGTCGTGGCCACCAGCAGCATGGCCGCCGACGCCAGCCGTACCTTTCGGCCGGGAGCGGACATTCTTCCTATTCGCTTCGGATGGCGCATTTCAAGCCTGCTTTCTCGGTGGGGACTTCTAGAACCTCGCTATGTGCTTCGCCGAGCAGTTGCTGGGTTGTTCAGGCGTGTCGCCGGGCTGGCGCGGGGGCCGACCCGCGGACCGGCTCGAGCACGCCCATGGGAGCTCCAGGTGATCGAAGTGGAGCGATCGCGGGCGGTTCCGCGATCGTGCCGGACGGCGAGCATCCGGCACTTTTCCTATACGATCGAGTTGGGGCGTCAGCATGTCGCAGCCTTGTGACTGATGTCAACAGATTCCCGAAGGTGCAAGAAGGGACCTCACGTCACGATGGACGACGAAGCGATGATCGCGCGGGGCCGCAGGGCCGTGACGGGCGCAACGCTGCCGGGAAAATCTGGCGGCCGGCTTGCCGACGAGGTGTACGACACGCTGCTCGAACAGCTGATGTCGCTACGGATCGAGCCTGGCTCCCGCGTCACGATCGACGTCCTGGCTCGGGAGTTGGGGGTCTCGCAGACGCCGATCCGAGACGCTCTGAACCGCATGGAGGCCGAGGGCCTGGTCGTGCGCGTACCCCATGCTGGCTACCGCATTCCCCCTCAAATAACCCGCCACCGATTCGAGGACATGCTCGAGGTCCGCCTGCTCCTCGAGCCGGCGGCGGCGCGCAGATCCGCTGAACGCGCATCCTCGGAGCAGGTGGCCGGTCTGCGACGGATGCTGGAGGAGATGGCGGAGCTGGAGGGGGGCAACGGGCCCATGGCCTATGGCGCCTTCGGGCTGCGCGACGCCGCCTTTCACGATCTCGTCGCCCTGAGCGCGGAGAACCAGGTCATCCGTGAGGCGCTCGCTCGCCTGCACAGCCACGTGCACCTCTTCCGGCTGCACCACGACACCCAGGTCACCCACCTCGCCATGGCCGAGCACGAGGAAGTTGTCGCCGCGATCGCCGCGCGTGACCCCGACGCCGCCGCCTACGCGATGCGTCGGCACATCCTGCGGTCCGGCGAGCGTTTTCGACGGTTGTTCGACGAGATCGAAGGCGCGGGCGCAATGGCGGTAGAGGCTTGACGGGCGCGCTGTGCCCAGGAATGCTGACTCAATCCTGATCGGATCGGATTGGATCCACCTCACCCGCCCCCAGATGCGAGGAGAAGCAGGTGCCCAGAGCGCTGCTCCTGACCGGCGACGCCGCCGAGGAGCTCGACACCATG
The DNA here is from genome assembly GCF_018070325.1 of Micromonospora sp. H61. Taxonomy (GTDB): domain Bacteria; phylum Actinomycetota; class Actinomycetes; order Mycobacteriales; family Micromonosporaceae; genus Micromonospora; species Micromonospora salmantinae. The sequence continues at coordinate 131,245 of NZ_JAGPXY010000004.1, read as the reverse complement.
TATCCCTACTACCGCGTGCAGGAGGGCGGCTGGGACGTCGACGTCTCGTCACGGACGATGCGCGACGTGCAACTGGTCATCCACGAGTTCGACCCCAACTCCGACGCCTACGTCGAGAAGAACGGCCGCAAGCTGCCGGTCGACGTGCCATGGGCGCAGGTCGACGTCGAGCGCTATGACGCCCTCATCATTCCTGGGGGACGCGCCCCCGAGTGGATCCGCGTCGACGCCGACGTCAGGCGCATCACCGAGCACTTCTTCGCGCGCAACCTTCCCATCGCGCTGGTGTGCCACGGCGCGCAGGTGCCAGCGGTGTACGGGCTGCTGAAGGGTCGAAAGACGGCGTGCTTCCCCCCGATCACCGGTGACATGGAGAACGCGGGCGCGACGGTCATCGACGCTCCCGACGTCGTGGACGGCAATCTCGTCTCCTGCCGGGGGTGGCCCGACATGCCGCAATTCGGCAGGGCGATGATGGAGCTCTTTTCGAAGTCTGTCGACCCCGCATCGGCATGAGCACACCTGGCCTGCCCCGGTGACGGCACTTCGGACCGTCACAGTCGACGGTTCCCCCGTCCACGTCCTGGAGAGCGGCACGGGGCCCGCGGTGCTGATGCTGCACGGCTCCGGACCCGGCACGACCGGGTCCGGCGCCTGGGCGACGACGGCGCAGGCGCTGGGCGCGTCCTGGCACCTGGTGGCTCCTGACCAGGCGGGGTTCGGCCGTACACCCATCCCGGCGGGCGCCAGGGGTGGGCTCCGGCTGTGGACGGAGCAGGCCGCGGGCCTGATGGATGCTCTCGGTATCGAGCACTACGCCGTGGTGGGTCACTCGATGGGCGGTGCTGTGGCGCTGGCGTTGGCGGCCGCGCGCCCCCAGCAGGTCACCCGTGTCGTGGCGGTCTCGACGATGGGCGCCCCGGGGGCGCCGCTGTCCGCCGAACTCGACGCGGTCTGGGCCGCCCCCGCCGGCCCGATCGGGGCACGGGACATGCTGAGTCGCCTCGTCCTCGACCAGGCTCTCGTGACCGACTCGGCCGTCGAGGCCCGTGCAGCCGCGATGCGAGCGGGGGAGGCCGCATTCGCGTCGTTGTTCCCGCCGCCCAGGGCACGATGGGTCGACGAGCTCACCCTCTCGGCGCAAACGCTCGCAGCGGTGCGCGCGCCCGTGCTGCTCGTTCACGGCGCCGAGGACCGGGTCACCCCGCCCGAGACGGCAGCCCAGCCCCTGCTCGACCACCTGGCCGACGTCCGTCTGCACGTGTTCGGCCGATGCGGGCACGTGCCGTCGATCGAGCACCCGCAGGAGTTCAGGCAACTGCTGTCGTGCTTCCTCCGCCCGGACCGAGGTCACTAACTGCTGCGGCAGGCCGCACGACCTCAGGGCCCAGGTGCTCCTGAGCGCCAGGACGACGACCGTGCGGAGTCACGTCAGGTCATGAGAGCGAACCCGTGCCCCGCCGCCCTGAGGTCGACGGGGCACGGTTGGTGCAGGGGAGTAGATCAGGCGACGAAGCGGGTCTTGCGGCGGCGGGCCACCACGAAGCCCGCGGCGCCGGCGGCGAGCAGTACGCCACCGATGCCGGCGGTCAGGCCGGCCTTGGCACCGGTGATCGGCAGCGAGCCGCCGGTGTCCCCGCCTCCCTGGCCGTCATCCCCGCCGGGAATCTCGCTCCCACCGTCAGCGCTCGCGATGAGGGTGATCGTCGCACTGTCGTTGGCTGGGTTGAGGTCCACGCCCGTGTCGAAGGTCAGCCGCACCTGGGCGGCCCGGGCGCCGGCCTCGTCGAGGCGCAGCTCGAACTCGTACTCGATCTTCTCGCCCTGCGCCAGGCGTCTGTTCTCGCCGCAGCGGTACTCCTTGGCGCCGAGCTTTCCGGGCACCCAGTCGCCATAGCTCGAGCAGGTCATCGGAACGCGTACGGCCGTGACGCCAGTCGGCAGCGAGAGTACGGTACGGGCCCGCAGATCCTTGGCTCCGTCAACGTTGACAGCCGCCGGGCCGTTGTTGACGTAGCCGACCTTCAACGGCACCGTGGCGCCGACCTTTCCGGTCACGGTCGCCGGCGTCCCGAGCGCCGCCACCTCAGCCCCCTGGTCACCGCTGACCTGGAGTCTCATCACCGTAGTGCCGTTCTGGTCGTTGACGTCTGTCTGCCGCGACCTGCTTTGTAGACCAACCGGCTCAAGCCTCAGCTCCCCCTCGGTGCCCTGCTGCCCAAGTCGCGCTGGGTTGAAGGACTGGGACTCCTCCCAGTCTGCCGGCGTGTACCAGTGCGCCACGCCGGTATGACCGTTCGGGGCCGGATCGTCGGTCGGCACTGTGAAACCGAAGCTGGAGTCCAGCCGTGCGGCGCCGCCCGGCGCGATGGTGTTGGGGAACCGGCAGGCGAAGGCGTGGCGGAAGGAGTCGGCAGGGCTGTACTCGCAGTTCTTGTACCGCTTCGACGGGCCGAGACCGTAGCCGCCTTCGAAGAACAGCACCACGCTGTGGACGGCTTTCTCGCCGCGGTTCGCCACTGTGAGCGGGACGTCGAGCGTGCCGCCGAGGACGCCTGTCAGCTGGAGCCCCTGCTCGATGCCGGCGAGATCCACGCCCTCACCGATGCTGACGCTCGAGTGGTAGGTGGCCGAACCGCCGTCGCCATCGGTGACGGTGAACTTGATATCGCCCTGCTGGTCGGGCGTGGCGCTCTTCTTCGCCCGCACGACCAGGTTGACCATGGTCATGTACGTGTAGTAGTCGTTTTCCTCTGCCACCACCTTGCAGGTGAGGATCGCACCAGACTCGGTACAGGAGTCAGTACTGCCGTCGTTCCTCACGTCGGCGAAGCCAGCGACCTTGCTCCGGTCCACCTTGACCGTGTATTCGCCCCACTCCATGGTGCTGGTGCGGGTACGGGCAAAGAGGTTCGATCCTTTAGCAGGACCACCGGGGGCGACAACCACATCCCTGGCGTAGAAATCGAGGTCGTCGGCGGCAGGGGCGGCGAAGGCGGGGATCGCGGAGACGGCGATGAGCGCGCCTACGACCCCGAACCCGGCAAGCCAGCGCCGGGCGAGTTGCTTGGGCATTACCGGGTTCCTCCGTGGGATTGATCAGTCAAGCCCGTGGAGCTTATGAGGCCGTTAGGGCTGGTGCCGCCCCGCTCGGGCGCCAGCGGCGGATACGGGCCGAACGGAGGGCCGGCATCGCCGGAAGGTCGGGTGCCGCACCTGTGGGAACTCGCCGAGCACCGGTATGTGTTCATCGAGGTGCGGCCCGACCATGCCGGGCACGCCATGCACACCGTCTTTGTCAGCGACTTCGACGCCCGCATCGCGCAGATCGCCGAGCGCGGCCTGGAGCCGGCCGGGCGCGAGACCTACGACAACGGCGTCCGCAAGGCCACCTTCCGCGACCCGGACGGCAACGAGATCGGCATCGGCGGCGAGCCGGCCTGACGGAGGCCCGTGTGGTTCACCACCACGACCAGGCCGTGCCGGCGGACCACCAGCGGACCACCCTCAGGTTCCGAAGTGGTCGCCGGATACCGAGAGTCATACACGGCGCGGCGCGGCTCCGTCCTGCCAGCGGTAGAGGTCGCGCAGCAGGGAGACCTCGGCGCCGTGATGGATCAGCTCCCTGTTGACGTGCAGGACGATGCCCTCCATGGGAAACCGCTCGGGACCCACAGCGGGCGGATTCTCCAGGTCGGCGTCCGAGAGTTCGCGGACCCCCGCGTTCCATCTCCCATACATCTCGTCGAGCTGTTTCAGCGCCTCGTCGGCGGTCCCCGCGTAGGCGAACGTCTGGGAGTTGACGTCCTGGCCGCCGAAGTGCCATCCGACCCGGTAGCCCAGGCAGGAGACGATGATGTGCGCCAGCCGCCAGGCAATCGTGGTCACCGGCGACGGCACCGGATCTGGGGACGCGAAGTCCATCGTCCATTCCCCCGAACCCGCCGCCATCGGTGCGGCCGACGTGCCACGTGGGCGGATGCTCCAGCAGCCACGCACCGGCTCCCAGAAGTACTCCTCATCGGCGAGACCGTGCAGCCGCGGCCGCAGGTTCTTGTGCCAGTGCCGGTCCAGCTGGTCCGCGATTCGCTCGCTTCTTGTCATTTCCGCACGTTACCGGGAGCAGAAGCCTGACTGCGTCCCTCGCGGACGCCGTCGCCGGCCATGGGCCTCGAGCGCATACCGCACCAGGGGATGACGCTGGGGCTGCTGTGCCCTTCGGGCCGCGCCGCGTGAGTGACTGTTGACATTGACAACCCGGCTGGCTGGGTCGGGTTTCCATGACCCAGGTGTGCCAGTCTCGACCGATGACGCGCATGGCAGACCTGGGAGCGGTCGATTGGCCGCCTGCTCCGATCAGGACCGAGAGGCTCGTGCTCCGTGCGCCCGAGGCCCGGGACCGTGCTGCGTTCATCGAGCTGCTGGCGTCGCCAAAGGTGAACACCTACCTCGGTGGTCCGCGCCTGCCTGGAGAGCTTGAGCGCGAGATGCCCGGAGTGCCCGAGCGGTGGCCCGGGAGCTTCGTCGTTGATCTCGACGGGGCGATGATCGGCCAGATCCTGCTCAGGAGAGCAACGGGCCACCATCGCCCGGCTGCCATGTGGAGGTGGAGCGGTTCCACGCCTGGGACGCCGAGCAGTGGCTCGGCCTGCGGTCCCCGGTCGCGCCGTCTGCTTGAGCTGGTGCCGGACAGTACTGCTGGGGCGGAGCCCAGTGATGTTCCATCAGGCTCATCGTGGATTGCCTCGACGGGTGGCTAAAGCCGGGATGTGGATCCCGCAACAGAGGCGCCCGAGCCTGCATCGGAGTGAGCCTGGGGACGGCCGCCGAACGCGGCCGTCCCCAGAGGTAGCGCGGGTGTCACCCGAGGTTCAGCGGATCGTCGCCCCGCCGGTGGGGGTCGGCTGGACCCGCTCGAACCGCACCTTGCTCAGCCACCCCGGGAGGTCACTGAGCACGTACAGCTCGCCGTTCACGTCGGCGCCGAACGCCGTCGGCTGAGTGGGGAAGGTGCCGATCTCAGCGGACTCGTAGCCACCCGTGGACTTGGGACGCACGGCGAAAGCGCGGGTCGAGCAGTAGTCGCTAGCGATGTAGGTACCCCGCGCCTCCGGGGTGACGGACCCCCGGTACACCAGGCCGCCGATGATGGAGCAGTTCTCCGTCATGTAGTGGTCGTACTCGACGACCGGGTCGGTGAGCCGCACGCCCGGCCGGCACTGCGTCTCGTCGAAGACCGGCGTGCCCTCTCGACAGGACCAGCCGAGGTTCGCGCCACGCTGCGACGGGCGGACGTGGTTGATCTCCTCGATCAGACCCTGGCCGACGTCACCGATCCACAGCGAGTTGTCGGCCGGGTCGATGGAGAACTTCCACGGGTTGCGCAGCCCGTAGACCCAGATTTCCGGCCGCGCGCCCGCCGTGCGGACGAACGGGTTGTCGTAGGGCACGCAGTAGGGCTTTCCCCCGCAGCTGCGGTTGACGTCGATTCGCAGAATCTTGCCGAGCAGGGTGCCGAGGTTCTGGCCGCTCTTGAACGGGTCGTTCGCGAAGCCACCGTCGCCGAGGGACCAGTAGAGGTAGCCGTCGCGGCCGAAGGCCACCTGTCCGCCGTTGTGGTTGCCGTACTCGGCGTGCTCCTGGGTGAGCAGCACCTGCACCCGATCAGGAGCGTTGATGGGCACTCGCGCCAGGGTCAGCGCGCCGGCCGGCAGGCTCGTGTAGGCCACGTAGAGCATCCCGGTCCGCGCGAAGTTCGGCGCCGGAGTGATGCCGAGAAGGCCGCGCTCGTTGTCCGACGCGTCGATCCGGGCGGTCAGGTCGATCACCGGGTCGGGGGCCAGGCCGGTGTCGGGGTGGTAGGCGCGGACAGTGCCGTTCTTCTCCGCGATCAGCATCCGGCCGTCCGGCAGGCCAGTGATCGCGATCGGACGCTGCAGACCGAAAGCCACCCGTTCGGAGACCACGGTCAGCTCAGCGAGTGCCACAGCACGGGGTTTGGATGGGCCGGCCGCGGCGGTGCCGGCCACCGGCGATGGTGGCGACAGAGACGCAGCCAGGGCCAGAACGAGCAACCCGGCCAGCATGGCGGCCGGGCGACGACGTCGTCGTGACATGTTCAGCTCCTCGAGCAGGTGGGTGGTGGACACGGTCTGGGAGCGTTCCCACAATACATTGGTTGAGATCTATATCAAACCGACGTCTGCGTGTTCCGTTCGATCTTGTGACTGATTCCTGCACCACGGCCTGGGAATCGGCGAGCGGAGGACGGCACGGATTCCTTCGGCGGGACGGGTGACAACGGGCGGTAGGGTGAGTCACCGACCGATGCGAACGGTGGTGCCGGTGAGTCTGATCCAGGCGGGTGTCACCGCGACGACGACAATGCTGGCCGTCCTGATCGGTGGGTGGCTCACCGTCCGGGCCCAGGATCGGCTGTGGCGGCGCGACCAGGATCGACAGTGGCGAGACATCCGGCTGAACGCGTACACCGACTTCATCAGCGCCGTCCGGGAGTACGTGGCCCACGTCCTCAACCCGGCGGCGCGCATCACAGCGGTACCGCGCCCGCGTGATCCGGGTGATCTCATGCCGTTCTTCGACGACGAGGGAAGCCGCTACCGGGAGCGGCTGGAGAGCACCAAGACCGCGCTTCGGCTGGTGGCCGGCAATGTCGAGGTGGTGAGCGGCTCGTCGGAGCTGGTGCGCCAGGCCCGGCTCCTGGCGGCCACACGAGCGGGTAGCGAGGCCCAGGCGTTGCCCGCGGATCGGTTCGACGCCCTGTGGGAGACGGAGCGCCGCTTCATCGAGGTGGCCCGGGCCGAACTCGGGCTGCCCTCCGCGTTCGTGCCATGACCGGTCAACGCCCGCCCGTCACGGTCACGCCAGACGCGCCGCCGTCATTCCAGGCCGAAGTCGGCGGGGCTGTCAGCAGCTCTGGCTCTGAACGCAGTCGCTAGGGGCTCGCCTCGAGGGCCGAGGAGGGTCTCCAGGTCGTCGTCCGGGGAATCGGCGCGGTCACCGTCCAGGTCGTGCTCGATGACGTCTGTTAGCAGCTCGGCGAGTTCCGCCAAACCGAAGTACCGCATCGCGTCCATGGCCCGTCTCAGCCGGAAGGGCTCGTTCACCTCAAGAGCGAAGCCCAGGCCACCACCCATCACTGAGTTGTAGACACGTAGCAGATACGACAGCTGCACGATCCCGGGTGGAGTGCCGTCGGGAGCCTCTCCGTCAGCGCCGTAGTCAGCGGCGTGGTTCCAGATGATGTTCAGGTCATCCCAGCTCGGCGTGCGTCCACACCTCCTCCACCTCATCCACCGCGCACCTGGGTCCCATGCGAGCGGTTTGTGTCATGAGGTGGAGGTCGGCGCACAGACGCAGGGTATCGAGCAGGCAACCTCCCGGCGGCGCTCGTCATCCGCGCTCAGCCGCACGACCTGCGCCTCAGGGACAGCAGCGTGTGGGGCGCCACGCCAGACACCACGTGAGCGTTGACGCAACTCCGCTGGTGGCCGGCTCGTTGGTAGCGAGGGGCGGACGGAGGCGGACGATGGCGGCGGGGCGGGGTGCCGAGCTGCTGCGCCCTCCAAGGAGTTCGGGTCGGGCGACGTTCCTGGAGCTGTTCTTCGATCTGGCCTTCGTTGTGGCCCTCACCCGGGTCTCGCAACGATTCGCCGGCTTGAGCGATGACACCGGTTTGACGCTCGTCACGGGGTTCGGGCGTACCCTGCTGCTCTTTCTGGCGCTCTGGTTGATCTGGTCGCACACCGCCTGGATCACCAGCCGGTACGAACCGGAGCGGCCGATCATTCAGGCCGTCGTGGTCGGCACCATGTTCGCCGGCCTGGTCATGGCGGTGACGCTGCCCCGCGCCATGGAGGAGCGAGCACTGCCGTTCGCGGTCGCGTACCTCTTGGTGATGGTGGTGCGGCCGCTCGTGGTCGCCGTCGCGCTGCGTGGCCATCCGCGACGGCTGGTGCCCTTCCGGCTTGTCGTGTGGGCTCTGGCGAGCGCCCCGCTGTGGCTGGCCGGCGCGTTGGGCCCGGATCATCTCCGCCTGCCGCTGTGGGTTGTCGCCCTCGCTGTCGACTACCTCGCCTGGATATTGGGCTGGCCGCTGCCGTGGCTCGGGGTCTCGAAGGTGGGTCGGTGGCGGATCGCGGGGACCCATCTCGCGGACCGTTATCAGCAGATGGTCCTCATCGCGCTCGGTGAGTCGATTCTGGTTATCGGCGTGGTCTTCAGCGGCGCGGATTACTCGGCGGAGCGCGCAGCCGCCTTCGCGGTCGCGTTCGCCACCAGCGCGCTGCTCTGGCGGATCTACTTCCACCGCGCCGGTCTGCTGCTGACCGAGGCGTTCGATCGGGCGGGTATGCCCGGCCGGCTGGGCGCGGTGTCGGAACGGACGCATCTGTTGATTGTGCTGAGCGTGCTTGTCACGGCGGTCGGATACGAGCTGGTGATCGATCATCCGTTCGGGCAGCCTCGACCCAGTTGGCTGCTGTTCGTGGTGGGCGGTCCGATGCTCTTCCTCGTCGCCCGGATGCGGCTGGAGTACGAGATCTTCGGCCAGGCCTCCCGAACCCAGATCATCGGCTTGGTAGCCCTGTTGCTGTTCACGCCAGCGTTGGCTCATTGGACGCCGATGGCCGGGCTGAGCGTGGTGGCCGGAGTGCTGGCCCTGGTCGCGCTCCTGGACGCGCTGCGAAGGCGGGGCCAGCCGCTGGAGGTTTCCGCCTCGCCGATCGGACGGGAGACGTCCGGAGATCGCGACTCCGAGGCGTGACGCGGAGGTCGGTCTCCGCGCTAACCCGTTTCGTCGCGTAACCGCCCGACCAGGCACGAACTGCGCGTTCGCGTCGAAAGGGTGCCTCTTTGCGCGGGCTGGCGGCGAGTTCAATCGCCATCGCGCCGACTAGATAGAACGGTCGGTCTTGACGGCGGAAAGCTGTGCAGGTACGGTTCTTGCAGACAGAACGTTCGTTCCACCTGCTGCTATTCGGGGTGGACGACTGTGCCTGAAGGAGAGCACCGTGCCCACCAAGATCACCATTGTCATCGGTAACCCCGCCGACCCGGACGAGTTCGAGAAGGTCTACGCCGACGTACGCCGGGCCGCGGAGACGTTCCCGAAGCTTCAGCGGGTCGAGTCGGCCAAGGTGTGGCCGAAGGAGGACGGCACGCCCACTCCCGCGTACCGGACGCTCGACCTGTACTTCGCCAGCTACGAGGACGCCGCTGCCGCAGTAGCGACGCCCGCCGCCGGTGCCGTCTTCGGTGGGCTCCAGGGCGCCCAGGTCGAGATCACGGGGCTGTTCTCGAACATCGAGTAGCACCGCCCTTCCCCTTCCAGCGGTGGCTCGCCCCCCGCTGGGAGTCCCTTCGCTCCGGAATCACCGAGAGGATGACCATGACCACCGTTGCCGTTCCCGGCATCTCGACGACGGCCGCTGCCCTGCGGCGGTTGTACTTCGGTCGCTTCGCCTTCGCAATCGTCTGGGCTGCCGTGACGTTCCCACTCGCCAAGCACCTCAACCCCCTCACCGCCGCGCTGCTGGTGCTCTACCCGCTGTTCGACGTGGCCGCCGCCATCGTCGACGTCCGAGCGTCGCGGGCCACCGGATCGCCCACCCTGCTGTACGTGAACGTCGCGATCAGCCTGCTCGCCGCGGTGGGCCTGGGCGTTGCCAGCGCGTCCGGCATCCCTGCGGTTCTGCGCGTCTGGGGCGCCTGGGCGGTCGTGGCCGGACTGGTTCAGCTGATCGTGGCCGTCACCCGCCGCAAGATGGGTGGCCAATGGCCGATGATCATCAGCGGTGGCATCTCCGTCATCGCCGGCGGATCGTTCGTCGCGGCCGCCTCCGCGGACAACCCGGCGCTTACCAACGCGATCGGCTACGCCATCCCCGGCGCGATCTTCTTCCTCATCGCGGCCATCCGCCTCGGCCGCGCCGCGAAGGGAAACTGACGTGCAGAACGCCACGTACGACGTCGTTGTCATCGGTGCGGGGCCGGTGGGGGAGAACGTCGCCGACCGCGTCGTGCAGGGCGGCCTGACCGCCGCGATCGTCGAGCGGGAACTGGTGGGTGGCGAGTGCTCGTACTGGGCCTGCATGCCGACCAAGGCGCTGCTGCGCAGCCAGACCGCGCTGCGGGCGGCTCGTCAGCTGCCCGGCGCGCGGGAGGCGGTGACCGGCGAGCTGGACGCGGCGGCCGTGCTGCGCCGCCGGGACGCCTTCGCCTCGCACTGGAAGGACGACGGGCAGGTGTCCTGGCTGAACTCCGCGGGGATCGCCCTGTATCGGGGTCAGGGGCGGATCGGCGCCGACCGGATCGTCGAGGTGACCGGCGCGGACGGCGCCACCACCTCGCTCACCGCCCGACACGCGGTGGTCATCGCGACCGGAAGTGGCGCACTGGTGCCGGACATCGCCGGTCTGCGCGAGGCGGCACCGTGGACCAGCCGTGAGGCAGCCGCCGCGAGCGCGGTTCCCGGCCGGCTCGCCATCATCGGTGGTGGCGTGGTGGCCACGGAGATGGCGACCGCGTACGCCGGCCTCGGATCGGCGGTGACGGTGCTGGTGCGCGACGGAGTGCTCACGCTGGCGGAGCCGTTCGTCGGCGAGCGGGTCACGCAGTCTCTGCGGGAAGCTGGCGTCTCGGTGCGTCTCGGTGCCGAGGTCACGTCGGTGAAACGCGACGGCGACGGCACGGTGCACCTCACGCTCACCGACGGCGCACAGGTCGAGGCCGACGAAATCCTCGTCGCGATCGGCCGCACACCGAACACGCACGACATCGGCCTCGACCGGATCGGCCTGAAGCCGGGCGCCTGGCTCACTGTCGACGACACCCTGCGGGTGGTCGACGATGCCGGCGCGTTGGTCGGCAACGGATGGCTGTACGCGGCCGGGGACGTCAACCGGCGTGTGCTCCTGACCCACCAGGGCAAGTACCAGGCTCGCGCGGTGGGCGACGTGATCGTGGCGCGGGCCAGGGGAGAAGCGGCAGACGACCGCCCGTGGGGTCGGCACGTCGCCACCGCCGACGAGCGCGCCGTGCCGCAGGTCGTCTTCACCGACCCGGAGATCGCGTCGGTGGGGCTGACGGCAGCCGCCGCCGAGGCCGCCGGGCTGCGGATCCGGGTCGTCGACTACGACATGGCCGCCGTCGCCGGGGCCGCGCTGCACGCCGACGGCTACCAGGGGCAGGCCCGGATGGTCGTGGACGAGGACCGGCGGGTGATCGTCGGCCTCACCCTCGTCGGCCCGGACGTCGCGGAGCTGATCCACGCCGCGACGATCGCCATCGTCGGTGAGGTCCCCCTGGAGCGGCTGTGGCACGCCGTGCCCGCGTACCCGACCGTCAGCGAGGTCTGGCTGCGCCTGCTGGAGGCGTACGGCCGCTGATCTGAGCCGTGCGGCCGTCCGCGCCATCGCCGACGAGCTGGGTCATCCCTCACCCGGGGTGGCCCAGCTCTAGTCGTGCGGGCTGGTCGCGCAGGGGCTAACCGGCTGACTCCGCCGACTGACGCTCCGAGTTGATCCTGAGCAGTCCTTCGATACCGCGCAGGAAGGTCTCGGACACCATTGGGGGGTCGGAGAGGCATCCGGCTGCCATGGCGCCGTCGCGGAGCATGACGAAGTGGCGCGCTGCGGGATCCGCCGTTCCTTCGTGGACCTGTGCCATGAGCGTGGTGATGGTGTCCAGGAACCATTGCCGGTGGGCCACGAGTTCTTGGTGCACCGGATGGTTCGTGTCGGGATATTCCGCCGCGGCGTTCAGGAACGCGCACCCACGGAACCCGGGGGACTGGATGTTCTGGGCGATGGAATTGGCGATGGCCAGGAGCGGATCGACCGGCGATCGGTTGGCGGCGAGGGCCTCGTCGACCATGCCGCGCTCCAGCTGATGCACCTCACGCAGGTAGGCCAGGATGAGGTCGTCCTTGCTGGGGAAGTGTCGGTAGAAAGTAGCCCTGGTCACCTTCGCCTCGGCGATGATCCGGTCGACGCCGACGGCGTGAATTCCCTCCGCGTAGAAGATCCTGGTCGCCGTGCGGAGAAGCTTCAGGCGTGCCTCGGAGGGCCGGGCAGTGGGTTCGTCGCTCGCCATCCCACCATCTTAGCGACAGAACGTTCGGTCTTACCCTTGTCGGAGGGTTTTGGCGTGGCACTCCGGTGGCCGCCCAGCGTGCGGACAGCGACCGACAGCTCAGGTCGTGTCCGAGTCGGATACCGGCCAGGCGTTTGGCGAGGCGCTTCGTTCTTCGATCTCGCTGACAGTGGCCTCATCAATGCTGAATTCTGGATGCTGCAACCCCATCTGAATCGGGATCGCGGGCTGATTCACGGGGAAATGCTCCGCCGACCGTCCTCGTCCGTCCGGCCTGCAACCGCAGGCAGCGGATGGCGAGGCCTCTCGAAAGGAACTCCAGATGAGCACTGCTTCTGACATGTCTGCCCAGGAGATGCCGACAGTTGTGCTGATCCACGGGGCATTCGCCGGCTCGTCGAGTTGGAATGGGGTGATTGCCAACCTCAAGGGCCGGGGTTACCCGGTCATTGCCGTCGCCAACCCGCTGCGCGGTGTGCAGAAGGACGCCGCTTACGTTCGGGCCCTTCTGGACAGCTTGCCCGGACCGGTGGTGATGGCCGCCCATTCCTACGGCGGGCTGGTCATGACCGAGGCCGCCGCCGGTGCCGCCAACGTCAAGGCCCTGGTGTACGTCGCCAGCGTGAGCCCGGACGTAGGCGAAAGTGTGATCGGGTTGCTCACCAAGTACCCCGGGAGTCAGCTCGCCACCAGCATCAACATGGTGTCGATCCCCTCCGACGACGGCGGCACGACAATGGATCAGTACATCTTCCAGGACAAGTTCCCCGAGGTGTTCGCCGCCGACGTCGACAGCGGCACCGCCGAAGTCATGGCGGCAACGCAACGGCCCGCCTCTGCGAGCGCCCAGGAGGAGAGCGTGACCAAGGCCGCCTGGAAGACGATCCCCTCCTGGACCCTGATCACCACCCAGGACCAGGGCATTCCGCCGGACCTGCAGCGCTTCCTGGCCGACCGGGCGGGGTCCACGGCGGTTGAGATCGCCGCTTCCCACGCGGTGGCAGTCTCGCAACCCGGCCCGGTCGCAGACCTCATCGACACCGCCGCCCGCGCCACCGCCCGCTCGATGCAGATGTCAAAGAGCCGTCAAGGTTGACGAGGGCTCGCCGAATCGGCCGCTGCGGGGTAGCCCGCCCGGGCGAAGGGCCCGATCATCCCGGCACGGACGCGCTTCAACGCAGTGACCACCCCGAATGCCCTCTCAAGGTGCGAGGCTAGTTGATCCGGTGCGCGCTGTAGATGTACAGCACACTTGGATCCGCAGCCCTTCGGTACCACAAGAGGCCGGCTGGGCTGACGCAGCGTCCGTCCATGATGTAGGTGTATTCGGGGTACGCGTATCCTGCCACCCCGGACGAACTGCTGTAGCCGTAGCGCCACGGGGCCTCGGCGAACCGCATTTCTATGTACTTCGTAGTCGTGCAACCCGCAGCGAACGCGGGAGTCGGCACGGCCAGCGTGCTCAGCGGAAGTACGATGGCTGCTGCCAGCGCTAGCAGTGATCTCCTCAAGATCTTGCCTCACTCTCTGCGCGGCTGCCGTTTGAATGAGCCGGCAGCGATGACGGATTGCCGAACACGTCCGAGGTTCGCACCCGTGTGGGTGAAACTGGTTACCCAGCTTCGATTGACCAACGTCACGGGTGATGGGATTTCACCGTATGGGCGCTGAATAGGCGGTCGCTACCGCCGATGGCTGTCCCGAACACGAGCGCGCTTGTCCAGGCTGCTCACCGGCCTGTTCGGACTTGTTCGAACGCTCGCCAGGAGGTGAGCGACCGTTCCTGGTTCAGCAGAAAAGCCCGCATCTCGAACAGCATCCGACAGCCGTCATGGGTGTGCCGATTGCTGCGTGAGTGTGAGCTGCCCGAGTTCCTGGGTGCATCGGGTGAGCGCGACGTAGAGGCCGTTCCAACCGCGCGGTTCGGCGGCGATGCCCTGAGGGTCGATGAGGAGCGTCGCGTCCCATTCCAGTCCCTTGGACTGGGTCGCGGTGAGCACTGGCACACCACTCAGCAAGGCTTGGAGTGTGGCGATGCGCTCCGCGGGGGCGATGACGCCGACCGTGCCGCCCCGCCACCGTTGCCGTAACTGTCGCACTGCCTCCACGGCGGTGCCGGCAAGCTCAGCGTGTGTGATCGTGCGCTCCCAGGGGGCGATGCCGGAGGAGCGTACCGCTCGTGGCGGAGTGTTCCGGCTGCCAGCCTTCTTCAAGACCGGTTCGGTGAGGTCCATGACCTCGCGCGGGGTCCGGTAGCAGATGGTGAGTTCCGCGGCGGTCCAGCGGTCTCCGAAGGCAGCCCGCACCGCTTGCGCCCAACTGGTGTGCCGGTGGGCTGCCTCGGCCTGGTCGATGTCGCCGACGGCGGTGATGGAGCGACTGGGACAGCGCCGGAGGACCATCTGCCACTGCATCTCGGACAGTTCCTGCGCCTCGTCGATGACGACGTGGCCGTACACCCAGCCGCGCTGGCGGCGAGCACGTTCGGCGAGGAACTCGCCCTGTGGTTGCGGGGTGTCGACCTCGCCGAGCAGGTCGGCGACGGCGTCGAGCAGGGCGATGTCGCTTGATGCCCATGGGGTGGGCTCGGCGGCGACGGCAGTCATCTCCTCGGGGGACAGCTGCGGGGCGAACCTGGCCAGCAGGGTGCGGTCGGTCAGGAGGTCACCCAGCAGGGTTTCGGGGTCGAGGGTGGGCCACCATGCCTCGATGAACCGGGCGATGGTGGCGTTCTCGGCGATACGACAACGAAGCTGCTCCACTTCCTCCTCGGACAGCAACCCGTCGATGTCGCTGCCGGTGGACGTCCGGGTGGAGGAGTGGTCGTTCGCCATGCTCTTGTCGACGCGGGCGAGGATGTCCTCGAAGCCCTCCTCCATCTCCTCCATCAGCGCCTCGCGCTGCTCGGCGACGACATCGGCCAGGAGGTGGTGCAACTGCTCGACGAACGCCGCGCGGGCACGGTGGTACGGGCGTCCCTGCACCGCCGAGGCGAACGCCTGCGCCACAGTCGGGGCTGGAATGACGTAGAAATCGCCCTCCCAGCGCAGCTTCAGCTCGCGCGGTCGGGGGAGCAGCGACGCGACGTAGCCTTCGAGCGTGGGCTGCCAGAGGGCGCGGCCCTTGATCTCGGCGAGAAGTCGGCTCTCGTCGCGGCCCACGTGGATGTCGGCCAGCAGGGTGTCGCAGGTCGCCGAGACGACGGCGGTCTCACCGAGCGCCGGCAGCACCTGGGCGATGTACTGGAGGAACCGCGGTGAGGGGCCCAGGACCAGGACCGCCTGGTCGGCCATCTTTCGGTGGGTGAACAGCAGGTACGCGACGCGGTGCAGGGCAACCACCGTCTTGCCCGTGCCGGGACCGCCCTGGACGATCAGCGGGCCGGTCGCCGCGGCCCGGATGATGTCGTCCTGTTCGCGTTGCAGGGTGGAGATCGCCGTCGACATGTGACCGGTGCGGCGCTGGTCGAGGGCGGCCAGGAGAGCGCCCTCGCCGACGAGTTCCGACGTTGCGCTCCCGTCCAGTGGCTCGTCGTCCACCCCGACGACGGCCGATCCCGTCGTACGGATGTGCCGGCGCCGTGCCTGACCCTGGGGGTCGACAGCCGTCGCGGTGTAGAACGGCCGAGCTGCCGGAGCGCGCCAGTCCACCAGCAGTGGCTCACTGCCCTCTCCGTCGTCACGGAGACCGATACGGCCCACGTGGCGCACTGTGCCGTCGAGGCCGTCGAGGCGGCCGAAGACCAGCCCTTCCTCTGCGCGCCGTAGCTCGTCGTACTGCTGGCGGAGCATGCGCTGCCGGGCCCGCTCCAACGCGTCCAGGGGCTCTGACGAAAGCTCGACCTGTAGGTGATCGGCCAGCCTGTCGCGCCGGGCGGTGGCCAGGTCCAGAAATGCCTGTTCCTCGGCGACCGCGGATCGGCGCGCCGCACCCTCTGCGGTAGAGGCCGGCAGTTGGCCGTCAGGTGCTACTTCGCCGACGCCAGCGGTGCCGTTGCTCAGGGCAGACTTCTGGTGCATTCGCGAATCCTTGTATCGGGGTAACCCTCGGCCCGGATGAGCCGCAGCGCATTCGGCGGCAAGCATAGAGTTGGTTCCCCTCAACGACCAGGAAATCCGCCGGCAGAGATCGGCATCTCAATGCCTTGCAGTTCCGGGGTTGCTTGTGGCCTCACCAGTGCCATTTTCTTATTGACAGTCGAGTCTTCTTCTGTTCTGCGGGTGCTTTCCGAGCAGGGAGTTGCTCTTCGGCCTCCGGCCGGGGGGTGGGTGTTATCAGCCGGACCCCGGGCGGAGTCGACTGTCGCATCAAGGGCGGTGAGGGCTGTCCCGCGTAGGTCAGCTCAACGTGAAGGACGCGTCGTCGACGTCGAAGGCGGTGGCGCCGTTGCCGGCCGTCTCGCTGGAGAGGAAGCTGACCGTCGCGGTGCGTTCGGTTGCGGCGGTTCCGCTCGACATGACGTACTGCCGCCACTGCGCCCCGCCGTCGAAGGCCAGCGAGAACCTCGTCTTCGGGGGTATCCCGGTGACGGCCAGTCCGACGTTCAGGTAGTCGCCGCGGCTGGTCTCCGTGGTGGTGGTCCGCACCCAGAAGCGGACCGTCAGGTCGCAGTTGGCCGGCACTGTGACGGTGGTGCGCAGCAGGTCGGCACGCGTCACGTCCAGCCCGGCGAAGGTGGCGTACGCGCGGCCGGTGTGGGCGGGCCGGGTCGCGTCGCCGAGCACGACGATGCGGGGGCCGGCCGTCCAGCCGGCGGTGCCGCCCTCGAACCCCGGGTTCGGGTGGATCTGCCCGGTGCAGGGCGGGTCGGCCGCTGGCTGGCCGTGGGATGCGCCGCCCGTGGCCAGGAGCAGCGCTGTCGCAACCGAGATGGTGGTGACGAATGCCTTCATCGGTTCCTCCAGCGTCAATACATTCGAGATGGTCGATGCATATCGACCATGCGCGATGGGCGGGGGTGCGTCAAGTCCTTCCCGCCGTCGGCTCGGCGCCGACGGCGGCTGACCGGAACATGCTGGTGCTACCGGCGGCGGCGGGCCTCGGCCTCGGTGTCGAGCAGGTCGTTGAGCGTCAGCGCTGAGTTGATCAATGAGAGGTGGCTGAACGCCTGGGGATAGTTGCCGATCTGCTCCCCGGTCACGGCGATCTCCTCGGCATAGAGGCCGAGGTGGTTGCTGAAGGTGAACATCTTCTCGAACGTGAGTCGGGCGTCGTCGAGGCGGCCGGCACGGGCCAGCGCCTCGACGTACCAGAAGGTGCACATGTTGAAGGTTCCCTCGTGGCCCGGGAGTCCGTCGGGGGAGTGGACCGGGTCGTACCGGTGGACCAGGCTGTCGGAGACCAGCTCGCGCTCGATCGCCTGCAGGGTGGACTGCCACAGAGGGTCGCTCGGCGTGACGAAACCGACCGCCGGCATGGCGAGCAGCGCCGCGTCCAGCACGTTCTCGTCGTACGCCTGCACGAAGGTGCCGCGGGCCCGGTCGTATCCGCGCTCCATGACCTGGTTGTAGATGCGGTTGCGCTGCTCGGTCCAGCAGGTCATGTCCCCGGGGCGGCCGGTGCGGGTGGCCAGCCGGATGGCCCGGTCCAGCGCGACCCAGGACATCACCCGACCGAAGGTGTAGTTGCGGGGGTGGTGGCGGCTCTCCCAGATGCCGGCGTCGGGTTGGTCCCAGTTGTGGCAGAGCCAGTCGACCAGCCGGACGGTGCTCTTCCACACCTGGTGCGAGACGCGGATGCCCTGCTCGTCGGCGAGGTGCATGGCGTAGAGGGCCTCGCCGTGGATGTCGAGCTGGAGCTGGTCGGCGGCGCCGTTGCCGATCCGCACCGGCCGGGAGCCCCGGTAGCCCTCCAGGTGGTCCAGCACCTCCTCGTGCAGGTCGGAGGAGCCGTCCACCCGGTACATGATCTTCAGCGGGTCCTGGTGGTCGCCGGCCTCGCGGATCCGCTCGTCCAGCCAGTTCATGTACTGGCTGACCTCCTCGGTGAAGCCGAGGCCGAGCAGCGCGTGCACCGAGAACGACGTGTCGCGTACCCAGGTGTAGCGGTAGTCCCAGTTGCGGGTTCCGCCGACCAGTTCGGGCAGCGCGGTGGTGGGTGCGGCGATCATCGCGCCGGTCGGCGCGTACGTCATGAGTTTGAGCGTGATGGCCGAGCGCTCGACCATCTCCCGCCAGCGGCCGGTGTAGCGGGAACGTTCGAGCCAGCGCCGCCAGTAGTCCCGGGTCCACTCGAACATGCCCTGGATCTCTTCCGGCGCGAAGATGCGCGGTTCGGCGCCGCCCGTCTCCAGGACCACTCCGCCGGTGTCGCCCTCGTTCAGCGTGCCGTACGCGACCAGGTCGCCGCCCTCAAGGTGGACGTCACCCTGTTCGGAGATCAACCGCCGCACGGGGTCGACCGGGTTGAACGTCAGCGTCGCCGACCGGCTGCGGAAGACGTAACCGTTGTGGTGGCGCTCAAGCTGATGCTCTTCGCGGGCGTAGTCGAACCGCGGCCGGCACTCCACCCGGAAGCGCATGCTGCCGCGGACCATGGTGACGGTGCGGACCAGCCGGTGCGCGTCGGTGGCCCGCTCGCCGGTGACCGGCATGAAGTCCGTCACCTCGGCCACCCCGTCGGCGCTGATGAACCGGGTGATCAGGATGGGTGTGCCGGGCAGGTAGAGCTGCTTGGTCACGTACCGCACGTCGTGCGGCGCGATCTGGAAGTAGCCCCCCTTCTCCTTGTCGAGCAGGGCGGCGAAGATGCTCGGCGAGTCGAACCGCGGCGCGCAGAACCAGTCGACCGTCCCGTCGCACGTCACCAGCGCGGCGGTCTGCAGGTCGCCGATGAGCCCGTGATCCTCGATCGCCGGATAGCTGTCCACGTCTCTCCCCGGTTCGGCTGCGTCCTGCGCACCGAACATAGGGGAGGAATTGTCGACTTAGGTGAGATTCACGTTCTGCCACCCTGTCGCGTGCGCCCACGTGCCACGGCGACGGCCGGGTCCTGCGGTGGCTGGCCCGGGCGTCAGTGCAGCGGGCGGCAGGAGGAACGGATGACCATCTCGGTGGGGAGCCGGATGTGGGTGTCGCGTTCCACGCCGGCGATCAGGTCGACGAGCAGGCGCAACGCCTCGGCGCCCATCCGTTGCAGCGGCTGCATGATGGTCGTCAGCGGCGGGTTGACCAGCGCCGACTCCGGCACGTTGTCAAAGCCGATCACCGACAGGTCGTCGGGCACCGACAGGCCCATGTCGCGGGCCACGGTCATCGTGGAGATTGCGGAGAGGTCGTTACCCGCGAAGATCGCGCTCGGCCGGTCGGTGAGGGCGAGCAGCTCCGCGGCCGTGCCGGCGGCGCTCTCGATCCGGAACCCGCCGACGCGCACGAGCCGCTCGTCCACCGGCACGCCGGCCTCGGCCATCGCGCTGCGGAAGCCGGCCTCGCGCAGCTGCGCGGACTTCAGGTCGGTGCGTCCACTGATGTGCCCGATCCGCGTGTGGCCGAGGGACAGCAGGTAGTTGGTCGCCAGCACCGCGCCGGCGAAGTTGTCCGAATCGACGGTGGGCAGGTCGGACGGCCCGGTGTGTGGGTCGACGGCCACGACGTGGAAGCTGTGTTCGGTCTCGACCACTGTCGGCGTGACGATCACGGCGCCGTCGATGAGTGTGCCGGAGAGCCGGGCGAGCGAGCGCCGCTCCCACCCCACGGCGGCGCCCTCGCCGTCCCCGCTGGAGTAGGCAAGCAGTTGGTATCCGCTCCCGGCGACCTCCTGCGACGCCCCCTTGAGCAGTTCGGTCGAGAACGGCTCGAACTCGGCGACCAGGATGCCGAGCACGTTGGTGCGGTGGCTGCGCAGGCTCTGCGCCCCCAGGCTCGCCTCGTAGCCGAGCTCGTGGATGACCTGCTGGACGCGTTCCACGGTTGCCTGGGCCACGCCGTAGCGGCCGTTGACGACCTTCGACACGGTCGCGACCGAGACGCCGGCAGTACGTGCCACATCCGACATCTTGACGCGCTGCTGAAACACCACGTCGATGATGATAGGGCCCCGCCGGGGGCCCGTCGTCAGCGACTCGAAAACGTTATCGATACCGATTGACATCAAGTTACATGACTGTAAAACTTCGCCGCAGGCCGAGTACCGCGACTGACTAGTCGAGGAGACATCGATGGCAACGAAGCGGCGTGCGAGTGCCGTCCTGGCACTGTTAATGACAAGTGTTGTCGTCCTCGCCGGGTGTTCCGGCGGCGGCGAAGAGGCGGCCCCTCAGAGCGAGCTGTACAAGGACCCGGTGACCCTGAGCTGGTGGCACAACGCCTCACAGGATGGGCCCGGCAAGACCTACTGGGAGAAGGTCGCCAAGGACTTCTCCGCACTTCACCCCACCGTCAAGATCGAGATCGAGGCGATCGAGACGAACCAGCTCCAGCGCACCCGGCTCCCTGCCGCGCTGCTGAGCAGCGACCCGCCGGACATCTTCCAGGCCTGGGGCGGCGGCGAGATGAGCGAGCAGGTGGAGGCCGACTACCTCAAGGAGATCACCGACCAGACCAAGACCGAGGTCGGCGACATCGGCAGCGCCGCGGAGATCTGGCAGGTCAAGGGCAAGCAGTACGGCCTGCCGTTCCGGATGGGCATCGAGGGCATCTGGTACAACAAGGAAATGTTCGCCAGGGCGGGCATCGCGGCTCCGCCGACCACCTTCGAGGAGCTCAACACCGCGGTCACCAAGCTCAAGGCGATCAACGTCATTCCGATCGCCGTGGGTGCCGGTGACAAGTGGCCGGCCGCGCACTGGTGGTACAACATGGCGCTGCGCGCCTGCTCGGTCGACGCCCTCAAGAAGGCCTCCGCGGAGAAGAACTTCGACGATCCGTGCTTCGTGAAGGCCGGCCAGGATCTGAAGGCGTTCATCGACACCAAGCCGTTCCAGCCCAACTTCATCGCCACGCCGGGCCAGAACGACCCGACCAGCGCCAACGGCATGCTCGCCAACGGCAAGGCCGCGATGGAGCTCATGGGTGACTGGAACCGCGGCACGCTGGACACCGTCACCACGGACAAGGCGAAGCTCGCGTCGTTCCTCGGCTGGTTCCCGGTGCCGGCGATCTCCGGTTCCCCGGGCGACCCGAAGGCGGCTCTCGGCGGTGGCGACGGGTTCTCCTGCGCCAAGAACGCCCCGGCGGAGTGCGTCGAGTTCCTCAAGTACATCGTGAGCCCCGAGGTGCAGAAGGGCTACGCCGAGACCGGCACCGGCCTGCCTGTCGCCAAGGGCGCGGCGGACGCCGTGAAGGACCCCGCGCTGAAGTCCATCCTGGAGGCCACCTCCGGGGCGAGCTACGTCCAGCTCTGGCTGGACACGGCGTACGGCAGCACGGTCGGCAACGCGATGAACGACGCGATCGTCGCCATCTTCGCCGGCAACGGGACGCCTGAGAAGGTCGTCTCGGCAATGAAGGCGGCCGCAAGCAAGTGACCTCCGCCAACCAGATCCGTATGCCCGCCGCGCCGACAACCGCCGTAAGTGGTACGAGATCATCGGGCTCACCACGCCGGCCGTTCTGATCTACGTGATGTTCGTGCTGGTGCCGATGGGCTTCGCGGTCTACTACAGCCTGTTCCGGTGGCGCGGGGTCGGCCCTCCCACCGAGTTCGTCGGTCTGCGGAACTACACCCTCGCCTTCCAGGACCCGATCTTCCTCGACGCGTTGCGCAACAACGCGATCATCGTGTTCGGGTCGCTGCTGATCCAGGGCCCGATCGCCCTGGGCGTCGCCCTGCTGCTCAACCGTCGCTTCCGTGGGCGGGCCGTGTTCCGCCTGCTGGTGTTCGTGCCGTACGTGCTGGCCGAGGTCACCGTCGGCATCATGTGGAAGCTGTTGCTGACCGACGAAGGCACCGTCGACGCGCTGCTGCGGTCCCTCGGAATGGGCGGCCTGGTGCAAGCCTGGCTGGCGGACCTGGATGTGGTCATCTGGACCCTGCTGGCCATCCTCACCTGGAAATACGTCGGCTTCGCCATCATTCTGCTCCTCGCCGGACTGTCCAATGTGCCGGACGAGCTGACCGAGGCGGCGGCCATCGACGGCGCGAGCTGGTGGCAGATCCAACGGCACGTCACGATCCCGCTGCTCGGCCCGACGATCCGGATCTGGATGTTCCTGTCCATGATCGGCTCGCTGCAGATCTTCGACATGATCTGGGTGACCTCGGTGCCCGCGGTGCGGTCCCTCGGCGCATCGGCCACCATGGCGACGTACATGGTGGACAACGGGTTCTTCGCCCGGCTGTGGGGCTATGGCAACGCCGTGGCGGTAATCCTGTTCGTCATCTCCTTCGTGGCGGCGCTGCTGTTCCAGCGGTTCCTGCTCCGCCGCGACATCGAGGGCGCCATCACCGGAAGGGCGAAGTGACGATGGCCGTGAACTCGGTTCTCCCCCCGTCCACCGGACGCCGTCAGGTTTCCTGGGGCACGCCGCTCACCTACGCGCTCGCCCTCGCGATCGCGGCGGTGTCGATCGCCCCGGTCATCTACGTGGTCATCGGCGGGTTCCGCACCACCCCGCAGATCGTCGCGGACCCGGCCGGCCTGCCCGACCCGTTCGTGTGGGACAACTACGCCAGGGTGCTGACCCAGAGCAACTTCTGGCAACAGGCGTTCAACAGCGCGGTCATCGCCCTGGGCACCACGCTGGCCGTGGTGGTGCTCGGACTGGCCGCCGCGTTCGTGCTCGCCCGCTACAGGTTCCGCGGGCGGGAAGGGCTCTACACCTTCTTCACCCTCGGCCTGCTGTTTCCGGCCGGGGCGGCGATCCTGCCGCTCTACCTCATGCTGCGTGACCTGAACCTGATCAACTCCTACTACGCGGTGATCCTGCCGCAGGTCGCCTTCTCACTGCCACTGACGATCGTGATCCTGCGTCCCTTCCTCTCGGCCATCCCGAGAGAGTTGGAGGACGCCGCCGCCATCGATGGTGCGAGTCGGCTCGGCTTCCTCTGGCGCGTCGCGATGCCGCTGTCGCGGCCCGCGCTCGTCACAGTTGGCGTCCTGGCGTTCGTGGCGAGCTGGAACTCGTTCCTGCTGCCGCTGCTCGTGCTCAGCGACGTCAACCTGCACACCCTGCCGCTGGGCGTGCAGAACTTCTCCAGCCAGTACACCACCGACACGGCAGGCGTCCTCGCCTTCACCTCGCTGGCGATGCTGCCGGCACTGCTCTTCTTCACGCTCGCGGAGAAGCAGATCGTCGGTGGTCTGCAGGGTGCGGTCAAGGGCTGAGCGGCAGCGGTACGAGCACAACCACAGGAAGGCACAGCATGACTGAGGTCCACGCGGTGGTGGGCAGCCCGGCACCGGCTCAGGCAGGGCCGGAGCACGGACGACCGGACGGGCAAGACGGCGAGGCCCGCGTACGCGATCTCCTCGGCCGGATGACGATCGAGGAGAAGATCGCCCAGCTCGTCGGCTTCTGGGAAAAGGAGGACGGCGAGGCGGTCGCACCGATGCAGGGAGAGTTCGGCGTGGCCGTCACGCTCGACGACTTCTCCCGGCACGGGCTCGGTCACCTCACCCGCACCTACGGCACCCGCCCCGTGGACGCGGCCGAACACGCGGCCTGGTTGTGGAAGTTCCAGCGCGACCTGGTCACCGGGACCCGGCTCGGCATCCCGGCGATCGTTCACGAGGAGTGCCTCACCGGGCTGTCCGCGTGGAAGGCGGCCACCTTCCCCACCCCGCTGGCCTGGGGTGCCGCGTTCGACCCCGAACTGGTCACCGAGATGGCCGCGGCGATCGGCGCCTCGATGCGGACCCTGGGCGTGCACCAGGGGCTCTCTCCGGTGCTCGACGTGATCCGCGACCCCCGCTGGGGTCGGGTCGACGAATGCATCGCCGA
The DNA here is from genome assembly GCF_018070325.1 of Micromonospora sp. H61. Taxonomy (GTDB): domain Bacteria; phylum Actinomycetota; class Actinomycetes; order Mycobacteriales; family Micromonosporaceae; genus Micromonospora; species Micromonospora salmantinae. The sequence continues at coordinate 107,252 of NZ_JAGPXY010000004.1, read as the reverse complement.
AGACCCGTACCTGGTCGGCACCATCGGCACGTCGTACGTGCGTGGTCTGCAGTCGCAGGGGGTGCACGCCACCCTCAAGCACTTCGCCGGCTACTCCGCCTCGCGCGCCGGGCGCAACTTCGGGCCGGTGCACATCGGCCGCCGGGAACTGGCCGACGTACTGCTCCCCCCGTTCGAGATGGCGATCATCGACGGCGACGCGCGCAGCGTCATGCACTCGTACACCGAGATCGACGGGGTGCCGGTCGCCGCCGACCCGACCATGCTGACCGGTATCCTGCGGGACCAGTGGGGCTTCGACGGCACGGTGGTGGCCGACTACTACGGGGTCGCGTTCCTGAACCTGCTGCACCACGTGGCGAGCGATCACGCGGACGCCGCCGGGCAGGCGTTGAGCGCCGGCCTCGACGTCGAACTGCCGACCGGCGACGCCTATCTGACCCTGCGGGAGTCGGTGCTGGAGGGCAAGCTCGACGAGGCGCTCATCGACCGCGCGGTGCTGCGGGTACTGCGCCAGAAGCTGGACCTGGGTCTGCTCGACGCGACCTTCGACGACGAGCCGCCCCAGGCGATCGACCTCGACTCGCCCGAGCACCGGTCGATCGCCCGCCGGCTTGCCGAAGAATCGGTCGTACTGGTCGCCAACCGGGACGTGCTGCCGCTGCCCGCCGGGCAACGGGTGGCCCTCATCGGCCCGAACGCCGACCGGCAGAGCGCGCTCTTCGGGTGCTACTCATTCCTCAACCACGTCCTCGTCCAGCACCCCGGCGCGGAGACCGGCATCGAGGTCCCCACCGTGCTCGACGCCGTGCGGGCCGAGTTCGGCGGCGATCTCGTCACCTGGGCACGCGGCTGCGACGTGGACACCGACGACCGTTCCGGCTTCGACGAGGCCGTCGCCACGGCCTCCGCCGCGGACGTGGCCGTCCTGGTCGTCGGCGACCACGCCGGCCTCTTCGGACGCGGCACGGTCGGCGAAGGCTGCGACCGGGACGACCTGGAGTTGCCCGGCGTCCAGCGCGAACTGGTCGAGTCGGTGTTGGCAACCGGCACACCGGTCGTCCTCGTGCTGGTCACCGGTCGGCCGTACGCGGTCGGCTGGGCGCTCCCGCGCTGCGCGGCGGTGGTGCAGGCGTTCTTCCCGGGCGAGGAGGGCGCCGGGGCGATCGCGGGGGTGCTCTCCGGGCGGGTCAACCCGTCGGGCCGGCTGCCGGTCACCCTGCCCGGGTCGGCCGGCGCGCAGCCGTACTCCTACCTGCACCCCACCCTCGGTGCGGGCAACGCGGGGACCAACCTGCCGGCGACGCCCGTGGCGTCGTTCGGCCACGGCCTGTCCTACACGACGTTCGCGTACAGCGAGCTCACCGTGCCCGGCACGACGCCCACCGATGGGGCGGTAGGGGTGACCGTGCGGGTGACGAACACCGGCGCGGTCGTCGGCGACGACGTGGTCCAGCTCTACGGTCGTGACGTGGTCGCCTCGGTGACCCGACCGGTGGCGCAGCTGCTCGGCTACCGGCGAGTCCGTCTGGAACCGGGCCAGTCCGTCACGGTCGAGCTGACGGTGCCCACCACCCGTCTGGCCTTCTCCGACCGTACGTTCACCCGCGTGGTGGAGCCCGGCGACCTCGAGCTGTGGGTCGGGACCAGCGCGCGGCGGGATGCCCAGGCGGTGACCACGCTGGTCGGTGACACCGTCCGGGTGACCAACACCTCCCCACGCTGGACCACCACCGACGTGCGCTGAGAGCCGGTCCGCCGATTGCCCCCAACGGACAGTCGGCGGACCGGCCCCACTCGCGCGCCGGTTCTCCGCGGTGACCTCGCACGGCAGCACCGGGTCCGGCACCCAGCTGGGCCGGCGACGCCAGCACGACGACGTGCTACTCCCGCACGCGGTCCTGGTGCGGGCCGAGCTGGCTGATCTCGTACCCGTCGGGGTAGCTCTTGGCTTTGATGCCGTCGGCGAACAACGCGGTCGTCCGTGGCGCCCCGAACCGCCGCTGCAACCGCGAGCGCGTCCTCAACGCCAGGTGCAGCCCCGCCCGGACCGGCCAGCCCGGCGTGTCGACCCGCGTTGCACGCCGCAGCGGCGCGTCGTAAAGGGCGCTGACCAGCGCGTTTCCCAGTGGGGCGAGCATCGGGGGGATCCGGGTGAGCATCAGCATGCGGGTGGCGCGTTCGATGGCCGCCGCGTCGTCGTTGGGCTGAAGGTGAGCTGCGTCGTGCGCGTCGAACCAGGTCTCGAACTCGTCGTAAGACCCGGGAATGTCGGTGATGCCCATCCGTCGGCCGAGTTCCCGATAGAACAGGTATGTGGCGTGACGTTCGTGGCAGCAGGGCGGGCGCCAGCCGTACTCCTGCAACCATCGGGTGGGGATCACGACCAGGCAGCCGAGGACGTAGCGGAAGTCGTCGTTGCTGATGTCGTACCGGCGGTGGATCTGGTTGACGCGCCGCAACGCGTCGCGGCCCCGGGGCTGTTCGAAGCCGTTGAGCACCATCTCGTACATCAGCAGGCCGGTGTCGTCGATCCGCTTCTGGGTGCGTTCGGTCAGCTCGCCAGTGGCGGTGTGCACGGCGGCAATGGCGGGGATGGAGAACGACCGGTTGAAGGCGAGGTTGAGCCCGAGTTTCATGTCCCACGGAAACTCATAGCGCAGCATGGTCTGGTAGATGACCAGGTAGTCGCGCTCCGGGTCGAGAGCACGGGTGCGGGTCAGGTTGTCGTAGCGGCCTCTCATCGGGGGACCCCCGGGCCCTGGCCACCAAACCAGGTGACGGTGTCTGCGGTCGACGCCCTCATCGGTCTATCGACCCCGGTGCCGCGGGCGGTTCGCCATCAACCAAGTGTACGGGTGGGTCAGGTCGGCTCGGCCGTGGTCGGTAGCACCGCGATCAGGTCGAGCACCTCGACGGCGTGGGCCGGGCCGACGGTGTCGGTGAGGATGGCCGTGAACGCCTCGTCGCCGAGCCCGGCCCGCAGTTCGCGCAGCGCGTTGAGGTCGAGCGCCGCGTTCGTCGACCCGATCTGCCGGTCGATGCTCAGTGCCTCGACGATCAGCGGGATGCCCTCCGCCGGGTGGCCCTGCTCGACGCGCAGCTGCCCGATCGCCACCTGGTCCAGTGCCACCTCCTCCCAGTTGCCCTGCTCGCGGTCGATCCGCAGGCAGGTCCGGTAGCACCGCTCGGCCAGCGCCTGGTCGCCGCGCAGCCCAGCCACCCGGCCGAGGTGGAAGGTGCTGTTGGAGACGCCCGACAGGTTCCCGAGCCGCTTCTTGATCGCGATGGAGCGGCGGTAGAACCCATCCGCACCGGCTAGGTCCTCCTGCTCCTCACAGACCCGGCCGAGCTGGTGCAGGACGATGGCCTGGTTGGGCTCGTGGCGCAGCACGCGGTAGACCTCCAACGCCTGCTCGTAGCGGGACCGGGCCTCGGCCAGCCGGCGGGTCTCCAGGCCCACCCGGCCAAGGTCCTCGTGGCACTTGGCGACCCCCGCCTGGTGGCCGGCGGCGGCGCAGATCGGCAACGCTCGCAGCAGGCACATCCGGGCGGTGCCGAACTCACCCGCCTGGGCGGCGGCGATGGCGAGCAGGACGTACCCACTGCCGAGCGGCGTCGGGTGGGAAACGTCGAACCGGAACCGCAGGTACGCCTCGACCCACTCGGCCCGCTGCGCCGCCTGCCGCCGGTCGAGGTGTCGGGCCAGCAGGGCGGAGAAGGCTCGCGCGCCCAGTTCCAGGCGCTGCACGGCCAGCCATTCCAGGGCTGCCTGGAACGGCGGCTGGTCGTCCCCGCCGATCGCGTTCAGGGTGTGCGGCACCGCCTCGGCAGCCCGGCCGAGGACGGTTCGGACGCCGCCGAGCAGTTCGTCGCAGCGGCGCAGGAGCGGGTCCTCGTCGAGGGCCGCGACGATCGTCCGCGCGCGGGCGAAGCAGCTCTCGGCGAATTCGAGGTCGTCGAGGTCGCGCGAGAGGTGACCGAGCAGCAGCGAGCACTCCGCGATGTGACCGTTGCTGCCGACCTCCTCGAAGATCTTCAGGGCGGCGCGGATCCGCTCCTCGGCGGTCTCGTACGCGAACTGGGCGAGGGCGATCCGCCCGAGCATCACCAGCCCGCTGCCCTGCTGGACCCGGACGCCCAACCGTCCGTAGGAGCTGATCGCCACCTGGATGCACTGCTCCGCCTTCACGAGGTCGCGGGCCTCGAAGGCGAGTACGCCGATCTGGTGGTGGCTCGCCGCGATCCCCTCCAGGTCGTCGAGGTCCCGGGCGATCGCCAGCTCCTCCAGGTACCGCGACATGGCCAGCTCGGCGTCGCCGTTGCCGCGGGCGATGCCGGCGAGCTGGTGCAGGGTCCGGGAGACCGCCGAGCGGTCGTCGAGCCGGCTCAGGATCGTCAAGGCATCCTGGAACAACCGGTCCGCGGTCACCCGGTCACCCCGGTTGTCGGCGACCAGGCCCAACTGGTGCAGGAGTTTGCCGACCCCGCTGTCGTCGCCGAGATCCCGGTAGACGGCCAGCGCCGCCTCGTAGCGCTGCGTCGCCTGCGGGTATTCGCCCCGGCTGAGGTGCACGTCGCCGAGTCCCTTGAGGAAGCTCGCCCCGCGCGCCGAGCCCGGCGACGCCATCGGCAGCAGCTCCCGCCAGATCTTCTCCTCCCAGGCCCAGTGCCCGGCCGCGTGCAACTCCTGACAGGCCAGTTCGGAGTAGGTGACGACCTCGTCGGTGTCACCTGCGGCCAGGTGGTGGTACCGCGCCTCGACGACCCGGCGGATGAAGTCGTGCTGGTCGGTGCTGGACCGGGCCCGCCAGCCCCAGTAACGGCCCGCCCGGCGGTGCGCGTCGACCACCGCGTCGCTGCCGGCGATCCGCAGCAGGCTCGCCGCCGTCCACCGGTGCACCAGGTGACCCCCGGTCACCGGGGCGAGCAGTCCCAGCTGCGACAGCGTCTGGACCGACTCGTCCAGCCCCGCCGGTTCCGGTGGTGGGGCGTCGCCGTCCGTCGGGTCGGCGAGCTGCCAGGCGAGGCCGGTCCGGTCGACCGGGGTGCGGTACACCGCCGCGCCGAGCAGCAACCGACGGGCCGCCGGGACGGCCTCCAGACCGGCGAGCAGCCGGGGCAGCAGCACATCCTCGGCGGCCAGCGCGCCGGCCTCGGCCAGCGGCGTGCCAACCTCCGCCGGCCCGGCGTCCCGGCCGCCACCGACCGCGGCCAGTCGGCCGGCCACCTCGTCGGATCGGGCGTTGCCGCCGCGCAGCAGGCCGTCGAGGTATTCCAGCGCGCGTGGGTGACCACCCAGCCGGTGCCACATCCGTTGTTGTTCCGCCGGCGCCAGTTGGCCCACGCCTGGCAGCCGCCAGAGCAGCTTGCGGGTCTCCTGCCAGGTGAGCGGACCGAGGTGACAGGTTTCCAGACCGGCGACCGGGAACGGGTGCCGGCTGGTCACGACCAGCTCGTGGTGGGACGCCCAGGCGGCGAGGAACGCCGCCAGGTCCGTGTCGGCCAACCGGTGCTCGGTGTCCAGGGCGTCCTCGGCGTTGTCGAGGACGAGCAGCAGCGGCGGGCCGCCGGCGCCGATCGAGTCCAACCGTCGCCGCCAGTCCTGGCCCGGCGCGGCGAGAGCGACGAGCCATCGCCGCAGCGGGTCGTCCGGGGCCGCTGCCGCGCACCGGCTCTCCACCTGGCGGCGCAGCTCGTCGAGGATCCCGTCGACTGTGGCGTCCCCGTGGGTCGCCACGACGATGCCACACACATCGCGGAACCGCCGCGCGAGTTCGGCGGCGAGACTCGTCTTGCCGATCCCGCCGATGCCGTGGACGAGCACCCGAAGCTTTCCTCGCGACAGCCGACGCAGGATCTCCCGGCGGCCAACGAAGTCCGTGGGTGCGCGCACCACGCCGTCCCCGACGATCGACTGGCCGGGCGGCACGGCGACGGCAGCGCCGCCTCGTCCACCGGCCAGCCGCAGCCCGGGGTCGGCCAGGAACAGCGTCGGCATCCACCACTCGGCGGAGGTCGGGGCCAGCTCGCGGCGTACGGCGGAGACCTCCGCCAACAGCTCCGGCTCGCTGCGGGCGGCCAACCGCTCGTAGAGCCGAGCGCAGAACTCGATGGTGTACCCGTCGCTGACCGTCCCGTTCATCGCCAACACCGCCGGCGCGCCGTGGGTCAGCAGAGCGCCGGCCAGCCCGGGCAGCTCCCGTTGATCCTGTCGCGCGGTGGAGCAGCCGGCCAGCACGATCAACGGTACGGTCCGGCCCGGCGGCAGCACCTCGGCCAGGAACCGCGCGGCGTCCACGCGGTCCTCCGCGCCGGTGGGGGTCTCCAGCAGCAGCGCGCCGGGGCGCGCGTGACTGGAGACGTGCAGGACGTGGAACGGCTCCTCGGCGAGGGCGGCCCTGATCGCGGCGGCGCTGCCCCACTCCAGGACGCGCACCCGCACCCCGTGCCGATGCCCGGGTTCCACAGCGCCGAGGATCCGACCGAGTTCCCGCTCGTGGTCCAGCAGCGGCTGGGTCGAGTCGTCCGGGCTCGCGATCGCCGCGAGCAACCGCAGTGGGCCGTCCACCCGGACCGTGGGTGCCGGTGTGTCAGGGCCGGTCCGGCAGACGTCGACGTCGGGGTGCAGCGCCAGCGGCAGTTCCTCGCCGGGCAGTACCAGGGTCTCCCAGGGCAGGTCGGCCAGGGCCGGGTCGGCGACCTCGATGCCGAGCCGGTGCCGGCCGGGGCGGGTCAGTTCAGCGCGCAGGGCCGGGCCGAGGGCGTCGAGGAAGCGGCGGCCGAGCGCGACGCCGACCTGGTACGACAGCTCCACCGAGGGGCCGCCGCGCAGTCGCCAGAGCAGGTCGGCGGTGCGTTGATCGGCGGGGCCCACCGGGTGTCGGCGCCGGTCGCCGCGGACGGCTAGGACCACGTCGGTCGCGCTGACTGTCAACCGGATCACGAAGGCCCCCTGCGGTCGCCCGGCGGACGACCCGACGCCGGGATGGATTGCCGGGCTGACCGATACTGTATCCATGGCTGACGATCCTGAGGAGCTTGTGCAGGTCAACGCCGTGCGGATCAACGACAGCGGCGAGCTGGAGTTCTACGACGGCCAGCGCTGGATGCCGTACACCGATCTGCCCGACGACGAGAACGGCCCGCTGGGTGTCGTCTTCCGCGACGACAGCCGATGACCGGGGAATCGCCGACGGGCGGCGCGGGGTTGGACGCGTTGCCGTCCCCGTTGGACTCGGTCGCGGACAGTCGGGCGGCGGCACGATGGATCATCTCCTCGGCCGGCGCGGTGGGCGCGCTGCTGCTCGGCGGTGGCCCGCTGATCGCCGCCGGCAAGGTCACCGACTGGGCCCACGCGGCGTGGGCGGGCGGCGGTCTACTGGTGACGCTGCTCGGCGTGGCCGGGGCGATCTGGCGGACCAGCGAGGTGCTCGTCCCGCCGATGACCACGCCGGCGACGCTCACCGGGCCGCAGCTGCGCGGCCTGCGCGAGCGGCTGGAAGCCGAGCCCTGGTACCACTTCGGCGGGTACGCCGGTGACGTCGACGGCCTGCTGCGTCATCGCCGGATCGCTGCGGAGATCACCTGCCGCCTGTCGACGGCCCCGCCGCAGGAGCGGGCCGCCCTCCGGGCAGGGCTCGCCACCGCGCGCCGCAACATCGCCCGGACCGACCCGTACCTGCGCTGGCTGCTCGCCACGGCGCACGCCTGGCAGGTCAGGGAGGCGTTGCGCCGGGCCCGCCGGCAGACCTTCCTGGGCGCCGCGCTGGTGGTGGTCGGGGCGGTGGTGTTCATCGCCGCGACCGCCGGATAGCGCGCCGCCTCGTCGGGCTACGACGAAAGCGGCGCGCCATCAAACAGTCGGTCAGTACGGATATCCGGGGATGTTGAGTCGCACGCTGTACAGCCCGGAGTCGCCCCACCGGCCCGACGTGACGAAGAGGGTCTGCCGGTCGGGGCCGCCGAATGCCACGTTGGTCGTGCCGGAGTTGCCGGAGCGGATCGTGCCGAGCTGGGTGCCCGCGGGGGAGTAGACGTGGACCAGGGAGTCCCCGCCCGAGGTCCAGTACACGTTGCCGGCGCAGTCGATCGTGCCGCCGTCCGGGCCGCCGATGTAGTTCACGAAGACGCTGCGGGCGCCGATGCTGCCGTCGGGCTGGACCGCGTACTTGTAAATCTTGTTCTCGGAGTAGGCGCCCACGTACAGTGCGGTCCCGTCCGGCGAGAGCGAGATGCCGTTGGGTTGGCGCAACCGGTCGTCGACCAGCGACACCTGCCCGTTGGAGACGCGGAAGACACTGGTACGCCCGCTCATCTGGTCCGGGCGGTTGCCGCGCTGGAAGTTGGGGTCGGTGAAGTAGACGACGCCGTCGGAACGGACCGCGACGTCGTTCGGCGAGTTGAACGCCCGGCCCTGGTGGTTCGGCGCGACGGTGCTGCGGGCCCGGTCGCTCAACCGGTACGCGGACACGTTCCGCTGGTCGTGGGTGGCGGCGACGAGCTGCTGGCCGTCGGCGCTGAGTGCCAGGCCGTTGCTGCCGGCGTCGGCGATGAACGTGTCGAAGCTTCCCGTCGGGGTGAACCGGCGGATCGTCGACGGCTGGACGTTGTACGGCCCGGTGCCGGCGGTCATGTCGGACATCAGCAGGTAGCCGCCGTCGGCGACCCAGACCGGCCCTTCGAGGAACGTGAACCCGCCCTGGATTCGCGGGGCCGTCACGGTGCTGGCCGGCAGCGGTGGGCCGTAACTGGCCCCCGTCGGGCAGGCCCCGGGCGGTGCGCCGGGCGGACCGGCCAGCGCGACGTGAGCGCTGACCTGCGCAGCGTCGGCGGCGGCACCGGCGGGCAGTGGGGTGGCGCTGACCGCAAGGCACAGGCCGGCCAGTACGGCAATGGTTGGACGCCAGGTCATCGAATACTCCAATCGGCGTCGAGGGTTGCGATGGCCGGCGTGCGAGGTCGGTGGCTGGCACGGCATGAGGGCGGGCCGTCGAGGTGGGTATTCGGGAGCCTAGGTTATGAGCGGGCCACCCGCAGCAATCTTTCGCCGTTCATTCCGAGCGGGACGAGGACACCAAACGCAACGACACTGGTCAATGCCATAACGGTCTCCGAGAATCCTTCCGGTACGACCACAGTGGACACATCAGTGGTGACTCGAGGCTGATCTGTCCGCCGCCGCCGGGGCCGGGCGGGACACCCCCCCGGCCCGGCCGAGCGGCAGGGCTTTCGAGCGTTCTTCGACGGGGACGCAACCTGATGGTCGTCCGGTCCCGTCGAGCTTGCGGAGGAGGGAGCCTCGATGGTGGATGCCGAGGGTGAGTTCGTGGAGTACGTCTCCGCGCGACTGCCGAGCCTGCATCGGACCGCGTTCCTGATGTGCGGCGACGCCCATCTGGCCGACGACGTGGTGCAGCAGACGGTCACGGCGCTCTACGTGAACTGGCGCCGGGTCAGCCGGGCCGACAACGTCGACGCGTACGTACATCGGATGCTGGTGCAAAAGCTCGTCGATGAGAAGCGGTTGAGCTGGGCGAAGGTTCGCCTGCTGGGGTCGGCGCCGGCGCCGGAGCGCTCGCCGGTCACGCCGCACGACGACGTGGCCGAGCGGGACAGCCTGCTCGCCGCGCTCGCCCGCCTCCCGCGTGGCCAGCGCACCGTGCTGGTCCTGCGGTTCCTGTGCGACCTGTCGTTGACCGACACGGCCGCCGCGATGGGCTGCTCCGAAGGCAACGTGAAGTCGCAGACGGCTCGGGCGTTGGCGGCCGTCCGCCAGGTGCTCGACGTCGCCGAGATGTCAGTGAGGAGTCCGAGATGACCACGGTGGACGAGCAGCGGATCGCCGAGCTGCTGCGGTCGGCGCCGGTACCGGAGCCGCGGGTCGACCTGAGCCGGGCGGTCCGCGACGGCCGGCGGAGCCGCCAGCGTCGCCGAGTAGGCGGGATCGCCGCGCTGACGGTGCTGGCCGGGGTCGGTGTCGTGGGCGCCGTCCAGGTTGGCGGGACCACCAGCCCGCCGGCTCCCACCACGCCGGCGCTCGCGGTGTCACCGGCGGAGACCGGGTCGGCCGCCCCCCGCCCGCCGGTCACCTGCCAGGCGTCGTGGTTGCCGCAGCCGGTCGGCGGTCCGGTCGCGGTGGCCAACATTGTCGATCCCACCGGACGGCACATCGTCGGCGACATCGGCACCGGGCACGAGGACGGACGGGTGGTGCTGTGGACCGACGGCCGGCCGGTCGTCCTGCCGGCGGCCGCGCGGCACGCGGCCGCTGTCAACACCCGTGGCGATGTGGTCGGCACCAACGGCGACGGCACCGGTTGGCTGTACCGGGACGGGAAGCTGCGTTTCCTGGCCACCCCGCCCGGCTACGACGCGGTGCTCGTGCACGCCGTCAACGCCCGGGGCGACATCGTCGGCACCGCCCGCAGGTCCGACGACTCGCACCAGGCCGTGCGGTGGTCGACGGACCACCCCGAGAAGCACCGGCTGGTCGGCCAGCGGGGGTCGTCCGCGACCGGGATCACCGAGGACGGCACGATCGTCGGCACCGTGGGCGAACGGCCCTACCGGTGGACGCCGCAGGGCGTCGGGGCGGCGCTGGCAGTGCCCGACGGCTACCCGCGGGCGTCGGTCGACTCGGCGCGGGGCGAATGGGCGATCGGCACCGTTCCCGGCGACCGACGAAGCGGCGCCGTGCAGATGCTGCCGGTGCGGTGGAATCTCGCCACCGGGGCGGTGAGCCTGTTGCCCTTCCCGGGAGCGAGCGGCATCGCCGGCAATGGTGACGTGCTGGTCGCCGACGGCGCGCCGCTGGTCGTGGCCCCGGACGGCACCTCCCGCCGGTTGCCGGGCCGACCGGAGGTCCGGGCGACAGAGGCGGGCACGTACACGGCCGAGGGGATCAGCGACGACGGTCTGACGGTGGTCGGGGCCGTCTACGAGAACCAGGCGTATCGGCCGCTGGTGTGGCGCTGCGCACGCTGAGGGGGTGAGCGATCCAGCCCGAACTCCGTCGTGGGGGCGTGTCGTCCGGACCGTTTCAACCGACCGGGTCCGTGGGTACGCTCCCACCGGCTGATCACCCGATCGACGGAGACTCCCGTGATTATGGCTCTGCTGCTCGACCTCGCCAACATCGTCGGTGGCTTCCTGCTCGCCGTTGCGGTGCTGCGGCTGCTGCCGCGGGTCGGCGACGACCTCGGCCGCCTCGCCGGTCGGGCCGCCCCGATCGCGTGGGTGGTCGGCCTCGTGGCCCTGGTGACCGGCGGTTATTACCTCATCGTCCACCTGGTGTCCGGGCCCCGGGTGTTCCACTTCGAGGTGGTGGGGATCGGTGTGGGGCTCGCCCTGCTGTGGGGCCGGTTGACCGGACGGTCGACGCCCCGCGACGAGCAGTCGGACGGTGCCACCGGCGTCCGGCTCTTGCTCGCGATTTTTGGCCTCATCGCGATCGCCGTCGGCGTTCAGGGGCTGTTCACCCCGGACGGCTGACAGCGAGTCACCGGGTCACGTGGTGGACGGTCGCGGCGCCCAGGTGCCTGCGGCGCTCGCTATCAGGAGTATCACCGCTGGCAGGAACGCGACACCGATGCCCAGCCCGAGCAGCAGACCCCATCCGGTGAGGACGAGCGCGGCCACCAGATCGACGACCAGGGCCAGCCGACCGGCCCGTTGCGCGAGAACGGGCAGCAGCGCCGCGACGACGGGAACGCCGAGCAGATAGCTGGCCGCGGCGCCCGAGTCGTCCACGGTGAAGGGAGCCAGCGCGCCGGCCACCAGCGCGGTGATCGCCAGGGCCGACCATCTGAGCACCGACCGGGTGTTGGTCGGCTTACGGACCAGGACCACAAGCCCGACGAGCAGGACACCCACGACTGCGCCGACGGTCGCCAGACCAGTCATCTCGTTCTCCTCGACCGCCGCAGGTGGCGTTTGATCGAAGACGGCGGATCGTCGTCTCCGTGTCCCACCATACGGCCGGTCGGCCACTTGAGACCGATCGTGGCCAGGTCCGTCCGTCCGTGAGCGATGCCGAAGCGCGGGTGCGAGGCCGGCACCGACGTCAGCCGGCGTCCAGCACCTCTCGCAGCCGCGCGGCGAACTCCTCGGGCTTGCCCGCGTAGCCGAACTCGCCGCCGAGGAATCCGCCGTGGTGGCTCGGGAACACCACGGCCTCCTGGCCGAGCAGCGCCGCAAGGCCCAGGGCGGTGCGAGCGGTGTACGTGCCGGCCGACTCCTCGCCGACAGCGACCACGATCCGGGTGGGCGCGGCGGTGAGCACGCTCGCGTCGGGACGGTAGTCGGTGATCGCCCACGAGCTTTGCGACAGCAGCGGGTCGTCTCGGCTGCCGTCGTCGTCGGCGGCCATGCCGAACATCGCCGGGTCGGGAGCGGGCTGGGCGAAGTAGGCATCGGTGAACTCGCCCTGCCAGGACGTCATGGCGATGAACGCGGCCATCCCCGCCCCCGAGCCCTTCGCCTGGTACGCCTCGTAGAAGCCGGCTCGGGCGCGCTCGGCGGCCGTGGCGTCGGGGAGCACGGCGTTGATCGGCGCTTCGTGCGCCACCAGGGTGGCGACGTCGTCGGGGTGGGTGGCGACCAGTTCGAGTGCGGTCACCGCGCCGCCGCTACTGGCGAACACGTCGACCGGACCGACGTCGAGCGCCTGAAGGAGCGCGTGCAGGTCGGCGGCCTGCTGCTGCGGCGTGTGGTCGGACCGACCGTCCTTGCGGACGCTACGGCCCAGACCACGCGGGTCGTAGGTGAGGACCGTGCGGTCCGTGAAGTGCGGGGCGAGCTGGACGAATCCCTCCGCCGCCATCGGCTGGCCGATCATGAGCAGCGCACGATGGGCGCCAGTGGGAGGTAGCGGGCCGCGGACGTCGTAGACCAGGTCGACGCCGGGAATGACCAGGGTGTGCGTCTGGATGTCCTGCATCCGATGAGACTACGGGCGGCTGGCCTGAGTCGTGGTGCCTTGCGGGCGGCGAGCCATCCGGTTCTTCGGGACGGCGCTCGTGCCCCGGCGGGGGCGAAGGTCAGGTGCTACCGATCGGTGCCGCGGCGAATGGTCGCGGCCATCTGCGACGAGTCGTGGCCCGGCTCGACTCCGTCGACGAGAATCACCTCGCCGGTGAGGTGCCTCGTCCGCAGGGGCTTGATCTCCTGATAGGCGCTGGACTGGTACCAGGAGCGGGCCCGGTTCAGGTCGGGAAACTCAATGACGATCACGTCGCCGGGCCAGTCGCCCTCCAGGACGTCGATGGTGCCGCCGTGGACGATGAACCGGCCCGCGAAAGGCGCGAGGGTGGCGTCGATTCGCTCCAGGTACGTCAGTACCTCGGCGTGGACGGGCGCCTTCCGGAGGTGTGCGAGCGCGTACGCGGTCATGATTGCCTGCCTTTGCGTTTGGTCTTCTGACGTCGGTCGCGGTGGTGGCGCGCGGCGTGGGCCGCCGCGTCGCGGCACCGGACCGGTCGTGCCGGAAGGACTATGTCCGCTGTCGTGGTGGGCTGTCGATTACCTCGCAGGTAATGGCCCGGCTGTCGGTGCGGAATTAGGGTCGGTGAGTGACGATCTCGACCCGGCACGGGCGACCAGTGGGGGAGCTGCTGCGCGACTGGCGCCGGACTCGCGGAATGAGCCAGCTCGACCTGTCGATCGAGGCTGGAGTGTCGGCCCGGCACCTGAGCTTCGTCGAGACCGGGCGATCCCGGCCGAGCCCCGACCTCATCCTGCGGCTGGCCGAACACCTGGAGATGCCGCTGGCCGAGCGCAACACGATGCTGCTGGCCGGCGGTTACGCGCCCGCCTACGCCCGCCACGAACTGAGCGACCCCGAGCTGGCACCGGTACGGGCCGCCGTACGGCAGATCCTCGACGGTCACAGCCCGTACCCCGCGCTGCTCGTGGACCAGCACTGGCACCTCGTCGACGCCAACCCTGCCGTCGCCCTGTTCACCATGGACGCACAGCCCCACCTGCTCACCCCACCGATCAACGTGCTGCGCCTCAGCCTGCACCCCGACGGTCTGGCACCGCGCATCGTCAACCTGCCCGAGTGGCGCGCCCACCTGCTGAAACGGCTGCACCAGCAGGCGGCGACGACCAACGACCCGATCCTGTACGACCTGCACGAGGAGCTTCGCGGCTATCCCGGTCGCGACGTCGACACGACACCGCCAGACGATGCCCTCTCACGTGTTCTCGTCCCGCTGCGCTACCGGCACGGTGACCAGGAGCTGTCCTTCGTCAGCACCACGACCCTCTTCGGTACGCCGCGGGATGTCACAGTCGCCGGGTTGGCCGTCGAGGCGTTCTTTCCCGCTGACTCGGCCACCACGCAAACCCTCCGGGCCCGTGCCGCGTCGTGACTCGGCCGCTGTCCGTCACCTCGGGGGAGCGGGCGGCGGCTGACGGAGCGCGTCGTCGATGATGCCGGGCATCCGCCGGGCCACTCCCGCGAGGAGATCCGCTACCTGCACGCGCGGATCGTCGCGGGAGTCGACCATCACCAGCCCGGCCAGGGGTGACACCCCGTTCGGCAACGCCCCGGCCCGGTTGACGCCGGCCGACGGTGGGTGGCCGTCGTCGGCCAACACCCGCTGGAGGCGGGTCAACCGGTCGGCCGTCAGCGCGCTCTGCTCGTCGTGGGTCACCAGCACCTGCCGCTGGCCGCCGCTCCAGGACAGGACCGTCTCCGCCAGCGCCGGCAGCAGCGGTTCCAGTGGGGGAGGGACCGTGCGGTCGTCGACGTCGAGCCTGGCCACCACGGCCCGCACGTGGCTCGGGCGGAGCCCGTCGAGGACGGCGTCGGCCACCGTGCCGAGGCCGTGTCGCCGCAGCGCGTCGCGGGCCTGGAAGAACCGCTGCACGGTCTGGTCGACCGGAAGCCGCCGCTTCATCCGGACCAGATCGACGAACGCCGACAGGAAGACGGCCCAGTCACCTCCGGCCGAGCGTCCGGCCTCGTGCAGGGCGAGAGCCGCCGGATGGTGCTCGCGAGCCAGGCGGGTGCCCGCCGCGTACGACGGCTCGGTCAGCAGGAAGTCCACGATCCGGGTGACGAGGAAGAACTCCTTGTCGATGAGGTGGACGTGCGCGCGGCCGGCCAGCGCCGCCAGGAACCACTCCAGTGCCTCCTGCGCACCCGAGCCGCGCAGGAACCGACCGGACTTGAGCTCGTGCGGTGCGAACCGGAACCCGGACCGCAGGGCGGTGATGAGCGCGACCGCCTCGTGAACGGCCAGGTCGACGCTCGCGTGCGTGATCACCGGGGCTGTCGAGTGCAGCAGGTTCGTACCCGAGAATCCCGACTCGTCGCAGGCGATCTCCACGACGGCCCCGACCACCACCGCGCCGCCGGGCGGTAGTCCACCTTGAAGAGGCGATCTCACCCCCGAGCTCCCGCCATGCCGCCCATGGTCACCCGCGGGCCGGCAGAGAACAACCCGATTGCGTACGGGCGCCGGGCGCGTCGATCCCACCTGCTCACGTACATCTGATGTATGTCCATCTGGGTTGGTGGTCGTCGGCGTGATTCTGGCGGATTGGTGTGCTGTGCCGCGTCGGTCCGCCGCTGCGCACCCGTCCATTCGTCTCGCTGACCGGCCAGAGGGGCGGGGTGTCCACCCATCGATCGACCGTTGCCTATTCTGTGGCCTCGGAGTAACCTTCCCGAAACACATCAGATGTCTGGCTCGCCAAGGCCCGGCGTCGGCCTGCTCAGGCAGGGTCCCGGTTGGCGCCACCAAGCGGATCCCCATGTCGAGTCCCATAGTTGTCACGCTTCGGGGTGGCCGGACTGGTCACCGTTTGGAGGATCGATGTCAGACCTGACCCGACGGCAGGCCCTCAAGGTCGGCGCAGCCGGCGCGGGCGGTGCTCTCCTGCCGGTGCCCTGGACCGCCGCGGCGCGAGCGGACTCGGTGGCGCCGCCGCAGGTGTTGGCCGCCGGGGACCTCGCCCTCTGGTACGACGAAGGGGCCGGGACCGACTGGCTGCGGGCGCTGCCGATCGGCAACGGCCGGCTCGGCGCCATGGTCTTCGGCAACGTCGACGCCGAGCGACTTCAGCTCAACGAGGACACCGTCTGGGCCGGCGGGCCGCACGATCCCAGCAACCCCAGAGGCGCGGGAGCCCTCGCGGAGATCCGGCGGCTGGTCAACGCGAACCAGTGGACCCAGGCCCAGGATCTGATCAACCAGACCATGATGGGCAACCCCGGCGGCCAGTTGGCCTACCAGACCGTCGGCAACCTGCGGCTCGCCTTCGGTTCCGCCAGCGGAGCGTCACAGTACGACCGGACGCTCGACCTCACCACCGCCACCGTGACGACGTCGTACGTGCTGAACGGCGTTCGTCACCAGCGGGAGGTGTTCGCCAGCGCGCCCGACCAGGTCATCGCGATGCGACTGACCGCCGACCGCACCGGCTCGATCAGCTTCACCGCCACCTTCGACAGCCCGCAGCGCACCACGGTGTCCAGCCCGGACGGCACCACGATCGGCCTCGACGGTGTCTCCGGAAACATGGAGGGCGTCACCGGCGCGGTCCGCTTCCTGGCCCTGGCCAACGCGACGGTCAGCGGCGGCAGCGTGTCCAGCTCCGGCGGCACCCTGCGGGTGACCAACGCCAACAGCGTGACCCTACTGATCTCCATCGGCTCCAGCTACGTCAACTACCGCAACGTCGGCGGCGACTACCAGGGCATCGCCCGACAGCGCCTCACCGCCGCGCGGGCCAGCAGCTACGACCAACTGCGCAGCCGGCACGTGGCCGACTACCAGGCGCTGTTCGGCCGGGTCACCCTCGATCTGGGCCGCACGTCCGCAGCCGACCAGACGACGGATGTCCGCATCGCCCAGCACAACAGCGTCAACGACCCGCAGTTCTCCACGCTGCTGTTCCAGTACGGGCGCTACCTGCTGATCTCGTCGTCGCGGCCCGGCACCCAGCCGGCCAACCTCCAGGGCATCTGGAACGACTCGCTGGCCCCGGCGTGGGACTCGAAGTACACGATCAACGCCAACCTGCCGATGAACTACTGGCCGGCCAACACCACGAACCTGGCCGAGTGCCACAACCCGGTCTTCGACATGGTCAGGGATCTCGCCGTCGCCGGAGCGCGGACCGCCCAGGTGCAGTACGGCGCCGCCGGTGGCTGGGTCACCCACCACAACACCGACGCGTGGCGGGCCACCGCTGTGGTGGACGGCGCGTTCTGGGGCATGTGGCAGACCGGCGGCGCCTGGCTGTCCACGTTGATCTGGGACCACTACCTGTTCAACGGTGACATCGAGTTCCTGCGGACGAACTACCCGGCCATGAAGGGCGCGGCGCAGTTCTTCCTCAACACCCTGGTGACCGAGCCGACCCTCGGCTACCTGGTGACCAACCCGTCGAACTCGCCGGAGCTGAGCCACCACGCGAACGCCAGCGTGTGCGCCGGTCCGACAATGGACAACCAGATCCTGCGGGACCTGTTCGACGCCTGCGCCCGGGCCAGCGAGATCCTCAACGTGGACAGCACCTTCCGGGCGCAGGTTCGCGCCACCCGGGACCGGCTCCCGCCCATGAAGATCGGCTCGCGCGGCAACATCATGGAGTGGCTCTACGACTGGGTGGAGACCGAACCCAACCACCGGCACATCTCGCACCTCTACGGGCTGGCTCCCAGCAACCAGATCACCAAGCGCGGCACTCCGCAGCTGTTCGAGGCGGCCCGGCGGACCCTGGCGCTGCGCGGCGACGACGGCACGGGCTGGTCGCTGGCCTGGAAAATCAACTTCTGGGCTCGGATGGAGGAGGGCAAGCGGGCCCACGACCTGATCCGCTACCTCGCCACCACCGCGCGGCTCGCGCCGAACATGTTCGACCTGCACCCGCCGTTCCAGATCGACGGCAACTTCGGCGCCACCGCCGGCATCGCCGAAATGCTGTTGCAGAGCCACACCGGCGAGCTGCACGTCCTGCCCGCGCTGCCGCCGGCCTGGCCGAGCGGGCGGGTGACCGGCCTGCGCGGTCGGGGTGGGCACACGGTCGGCATCACCTGGGCGAGCGGTCTGGCCACCGAGATCCTCATCCGACCGGACCGGGCCGGCACCGTCCGCCTGCGCTCCCGGATCCTGACCGGCACCGTCACGGTGGTCGACACCGCAGACGGTACGGCGGCCCGGACCACCCGGATCGAGTCCGACCTGATCGAGGTCACCGTGCAGGCCGGACGCACCTACCGGGTCACCAGTTCCGGTGCCACCACGCCGACGCTGGAGCAGAGCTTCAGCAACGTCGGCATCACCAGCGACAGCAACACCAACGTCGGGAACTTCGACGGCGGCGGGGCCACGCTCTCCGCGCAGGCCCTGGCGCAGGCCGGTGCCAGCCCGGGCGGCACGGTGAGCCGCAACGGGGTCAACTTCCGCTGGCCCAACGTCAGCTCCGGGGCCGCCGACAACGCCATCGCCTCGGGCCAGACCATCGGCGTGACCGGCACCGGCAGCACGCTCGGCTTCCTGCTGACCGGCACCTACGGCGCGGTGTCGGGGACCGGCACTGTGGTCTACGCCGACGGCACCCGCCAGACGTTCACGTTGAGCACGCCCGACTGGTACGGCGGGCCGCACTCCGGGGGCACCGCGGCCATCGTGTCCGCGTACCAGAACCGGCCCAACAACGGCCGCCAGGCCACCGCCGCCTGCATCTACTACGTGGGTGTCGCCTTGCAGAGCAAGGCGGTGGCCTCGGTCGTGTTGCCCAACATCAGCGCCCGGCCGGCCACGAACGTGCCGACCATGCACATCTTCGCCATCGCGATCGGGGGCTGACGGCAACGAATCCTGCTCGGGGGAGCACGACCGGGCCCGTCCCCAACCGGGGACGGGCCCGGTCGCGGCTTGCGGTGCTGCGGTGGTCCTGACCTGGCTGGGGTTGTGGGCGCAGCCGGCGGTCGGCGGTGACCGTCGGTCGCCTCGGTCGGGGCGGATGCGGTGTTGAGCGGTATACCTCAGAGGTATGAATATGACTCTGAGGTATACCGCTCAGCAGCACATCGACATACCGGTTCAGCGGATGCGCTCGCCGCGGCTCTCGATCCGGAAGTAGTCGAAGGCGACGTCGAGGTCGGTGGAGGTGCCGGCCCGGTTGAAGGCCAGCAGCCCGGCCTTCGTCGCCTCGGCGTTCAGCGTCTGGGAGCCGATGTAGCGGTAGACGCTTCCGTCGGTGGAGTAGTAGGCGC
This sequence comes from Micromonospora sp. H61, assembly GCF_018070325.1. Taxonomy (GTDB): domain Bacteria; phylum Actinomycetota; class Actinomycetes; order Mycobacteriales; family Micromonosporaceae; genus Micromonospora; species Micromonospora salmantinae. Next base: position 88,015 of record NZ_JAGPXY010000004.1, on the reverse strand, counting down.
GGTAGCTGTTTCCGATCTTGGTCAGTCGCAGCCAGATGGCGCCGTCGGCCCCGACGATGCGCTGGGCGTCGGCTCCGGTGATCTCCAGGGTGGACGCCGTGCCGTTCTGCTCGCGCAGGAAGACGATCCGGGTCTTGTTGACCGCTGCGGTGGCGTTGCCTATCTCCCAGGCGAGCTTCACGTAGTTGTTGTCGTCCGCGTACCCGAGCACACCGCCCTGCTCGTTGTTGGTGGCCAGTGGGCGGGAGAAGACGACCCTGGACTCGGCCGTCCAGTCGCCGTCGACGTCCTGCAGGGCCAGGTTCCTCGCGGTGTTGGCGTTGCCCTGGAGGTCGCCCTGCTGCGCGGTGATGACCAGGGACCCGTCGGCCAGACGCCGGCTGCTCTCGTCCGGCCGGACCCACTGCCACTGCGGGCCGAGTTGGGCCGAGTCGAACTCGTCGCTGCCGGTGATGGTGGTGTTCAGGTCCACCGTGTAGACCGACGAGGCTCCACCGTTGGTGACGGTGACCCGAGCCTGCCCGGTGGGGCTGGTCGCCTGCTCGACCGCGACAGTGGCGGCGGGATCGGCGGCGCTGGCGGTGACCGTCGGCACTGTCGTGGTGCCGGCCGGCGTGAGGGCGTTGTAGCGCAGCACCGTCGGTGCGAAGGACTCCAGACGCTTACCGTCGACGCGCACTGCCGTCAGCGTCGTGTCGGGCACCAGGTTGAAGACGTAGTTCTTCACCAGGGGCCCGAAGAAGCTCTCCGTCGTGACCTTGACGACCGCCTGACCGGGTACGCCGGCCGCCTGGGAGACGATCTCGTAGCGGGCCTTCCGGTCGGCCGTCCGCACCTTCGTGATGGTCGGCGACGCCCCGGCCGGCAGCGGGATCGTGTACGCGGTGTCCGACAGGTTGAAGCCGCCGAACCTCTTCCCGTTCACCACGATCGTCGCCGACAGCGGGGCGTCGTCGACCGGGACGTCCCGCCCGCTGAACTCCTTCCAGTAGTTCACCGAGGTGTCCCGCCAGTCGGCGGCGTCCGCCTCGTGCACCGCCAGCTTGGCGCGTACCTCCGCGAACCGGCGTGCGTCGATGTCGGGTTGCAGCGCGTCCCAGGTCTCCCGCATCCAGGTCACGTACTGCACGCCCATCTGGTAGCGGTAGACCAACTCGTCCCAGAACGTCCGGCCGTTGTCCATCCGATGGCCCCACGGCACGTGGTGGAACCACATCAGCAGGTTCTCCGGGACCGAGTTGATGTTCCCGTAGCGCTGCTGCAACCGGGGGAAGTACTGGGCGGCCAGGTTGCTGCCGGTGGGGGAGCGGTCGAAGCCCAGACCGACGCTGTCGGCCTTGTTGTAGTAGATCGGGCTCCAGTCGTCGCGGCCCGCCCAGTCGGCGGGGTCGGGGCGGTAGTGGGCGCCCTCGGCGAACTGGTGGCCGATGCCCAGCGGCGTCTGGTAGCTGACCAGTGACTCCCAGGAGCCCATCATCATCCTGTGGATGGTGTCGACGACGCGCCGGTCGTTGCTCCAGGTCATCCGCGTCCAGTCGGTCGCGATGTCCGCCGAGTCGAGCGTCCAGTCCCACGCCTGACGTCCGAATGCGAAGAGGTTCGCCTGGGCGAAGTGGTGCCCGGTCAGGTTGTCCGCGTTGCCGAGGTTGGCGACACCCACGATGGCGGTGTCCGGGTGGTGCTGAGCGCTCCCGTCGACGATGTTGCCGACCAGGCGCTTCTTGAGCGGTTTTCCGTTCGCGTCGGTCGCGTACGTGTCGGTCTTGAGGATCTCCTCGTACATCGGGCCGAGGTAGGCCAGCATCCAGTTCTGGCCGGTGTACTCCTGCGTGATCTGGAGTTCCAGGGCCTGGTTGGTGTTCTCCATCCGGCCGAACATCGGGTGGATGGGCTCCCGGGCCTGGAAGTCCAGTGGCCCGTTCTTGGTCTGGAGGAACACGTTGTCGGCGAAGCGCCCCCGGCTGCCGTCCGGCTGCACCTCGTCGTCGATCGGCCCGAACTCCAGGTAGGCCCGCTTGAGCCGGTCGTTGTCGACCTCGGCGTTGTAGACGAACGTCCGCCAGTGCACCGTCATCCCGAGCGGTGCCACCGCGGCGGCGATGGCGTTGGCGCCGTCACCGTGGTCGTACCCGAAGTCCTGTGGCCCCGGCTGGCCCTCGGAGTTGGCCTTGACGGTGAGGCCCATGAAGTCCGGGATCGCGGCCTGGATCTGCTGGGCCCGGCGGTGCCACCAGCCCCGGAAATCCGCGCCGTACGGATCGAGCTGGCTGTTGGTCAGCGTGTCGGGGGCGAACCGGCTGTCGGTGGGCGCGGTGTAGCGGATCGACAGGCCCAGCCTGATCCCGTACGGACGCAGCGCGTCGGCGAGGGCAGCCTCCTGCGCGATGCGGGTGCTCGTCAGGTACGCGTTGTCGGCGTTGACGTTGTTGATGGTGATGCCGTTGATGCCCAGGGACGCCAACGCGCGGGCCATGACGAGGTAGCGGTCGAGAATGACGGGCAGGTTCCGGCCGGCGCTGGCGCCGGTGGCGGCGAAGTTGAAGATCGCCCCGCTCTCCCCGTTCAGCCCGCCCAGCCCGGAGGCGTTGTTGCCCGCGTAGAGACGCTCGGTCTCCCAGTTGTTCAGCAGCCGATGCTTGATCTTCGGTGACTCCGCGACGCGGAGGTGGTCGATGGGTTTCTGGGTCTGCAGCAGCCGGAGGAAGGCGAAGGTGCCGTACAGCGCGCCGAGGTCGCTGTTGCCGGCGATGACGGTGAAGCGTGCCCTGCCCTTCGACACCGACCGGACGAGGTAGCCCTCGTCGCCCACAGTTGCCAGGTCGCGGGTCGCGATGGTGCGGGCCACCAGCGGGGAACTCGTCGGCGTGCCCACCACGACCGCGCCGTCGGGGACCGTGCCGCCGTCGACAGTCGCCACGGGCGTCGGTCGACCGAGCAGCCCGCCCAGACCGCGGACCAGTTCGTCCCGGGCGGCGCCCAGCGTGGTCTCGACGAGCTTCTCGCGCGAATCGGGGGCCATGGCGAGGTCCGTCGTGTGCCGGTGGACCTTCGTGGCGTCGGCGTTCTCGACCACGATCGCCGTGGCCGCGCGGCGGTAGTCACGCAGCAGCTTCGCGTCGTCGACCGGCACGTACCGCAGCCACAGGTCGGAGCCGTTGTAGTCGTCCGGCGACGGGGCCGCGGCGACCGGCGTGGTGGTGGCGACCGTGAGGGTGGCAGCGACGGTGGCCAGTGCCGTGCCCAGCACGATGAGGGTTCGCCGTAGCCGGGGTACCGAAGCTCGGTTCATCGCCATCTCCTCGTTCGTTCGCTGGGGACGCCGTTCGGCCCGTCCCGCGAGCGCAACGACGTTGCTGGATGGATGCGCGTCGATCCTTCCCGGCGTGGCTCCGCCTCGGCAACGAGTTGTCGTTTCTTGTCGCGGGGCCGCGCGGCCCTCACGGCAGCTGGGCCGCCGGGCCGGGAACGGGTCGCTGTCGTACCCAGGCTGGTCGGGTCCGACCGGGGCTCGGGTTGCGTACGGCCGTCGAGTCGCGGACCACGAGGCGTACCGGCAGGACCATCGGCCGGCCGGTGTGCCCGGGTGCCCCCTCGATCATCGTGAGCAGGTGCCGGGTAGCGGCCGAGCCCTCCGCGTAGAGCGGTGCCGCGACGGTGGTGAGCCCGGGGGTGACGATGTCGGCGGCGAGGATGTTGTCGAAGCCGACGACGCTGACGTCGCCCGGAACGTTGACGCCCATCCGGCTGAGGCCGCGGATGATCCCGATGGCCATCTGGTCGTTGAAGGCCAGGACCGCCGTCGCGGGACGCGTGCACAGCTCCTGCGCGGCCCGCTCACCGCCGGCCAGGGTGGGGCTGAACGGCCCGATCTGGCGAACCTTGATCTCCAGCTCCATCCCCGCCTCGAGCAGCGAGCGCCAGCGCACACCATTGGGCCAGGACGCCTGCGGCCCCGCGACGTAGGTGATGTGGTCGTGCCCCAGCTCACCGAGGTGCTCGGCGGCCCGCCGCACGCCGCGAGGGTCGTCCGTGACGACGCACGGCACGTCGGCGAGAGCGCGGTTGAGAACCACCACCGGCCGCTGCTTGGCGACCATCCGGATGGCCGAGTCGGACATCCGGCTGCTGGCCAGCACGATGCCGTCGACTGTCGACATGGTGCGTTCGACCGCCGCCCGTTCCAGGCGGTCGGACTCCTGGGCGTCGATCAGCACGGTGGTGTATTCGCCGTCGGCCGCCACCTCCTGCGCGCCGCGCACGATCTCGGCGTACACCGGGTTGGTGATGTCGGCGATGACCAGCGCGATCATCTGCGTGCGGGACGTGGTGAGGGCGCGAGCGAGGGGGTTGGTCCGGTAGCCCAACCGCTCGGCGACCCGCCGGATCCGTTCGGCGGTCTCGGAGTTGACGCGACTCGGTCGGGAGAAGGCGCGGGACACAGTGGACGGCGAGACGTCCGCCTCGAGGGCGACGTCGTAGATCGTGACTCGCTTTCCCGGCGGCCTGGTGTGGTCGGGCATCTGCATGCTCCTCCCGGCTACGCGCCGTGATCATGGTATGGCGGCCGTGAATACTCGGCAATGCCCCCGCAACAATCCGGCGCTCCGATCACATTCGCGCGAGGCAATACATGGCAACCCGTTGCCGCCCCGGCGCGCCGGCTGCCTCAATCAGCACTGATGACACCTGGCGGAGGGAACGGCTCATGGGTATCTCGCGGCGCGGCGCTCTCCTGGTCACTGCATCGTCGCTCCTGGTGGGCACTGTCGGGTGCGGGGCACCCGAGGCCCCCGGCGACAGCACTGGCGACAGCACCGGTGAGGTGCCACAGCGGCCCGGTAAGGCCGTCACGCTCAACGTCCTCGACGTGGCGGGCAACCTCCAGCTGACCCAGGGGATGATCGACGAGTTCGTCTCGAAGAACCCCGACGTGATCTCCCGGGTGACCTACTCGAAGGCTCCGGCGCCCGAGCTGGCCGGAAAGATCAAGGCCCAGCAGGGGGCGGACCGGGTGGACATCGGCCTCGTGCTGACCGGCGTCGACGGCCTGGCCGCCGGGATCGAGCAGGGGCTCTGGATCGACGTGTTGCCGACCTTCCAGGACCGTCTCGGCGGCATGAGCAACTACCTGGAGCCGGCCGCCGCGATGCAGAAGCTCGCCGGCAACGCGGGCGTCACCGTCACCTACTACCCGTCAGGTCCGCTGCTCGAATATCTGCCGTCCCGACTGGCGACGCCACCCACCAGCGCGGACGCGCTGCTCGCCTGGGCCAGAGCCAACCCCCGCAAATTCCAGTACGCCCGGCCGGCCAACTCCGGCCCGGGGCGGACGTTCCTGATGGGTCTGCCCTACATCCTGGGCGACTCTAACCCCAAGGACCCCGCAGCGGGCTGGGACAAGACGTGGGCCTTCCTCAAGGAGCTGGGCCAGTACGTCGACTACTACCCGTCCGGCACCACCGAGACGATGAAGAACCTCGCCAACGGCACCGCGCACCTGATCGTCAGCACAACCGGTTGGGACATCAACCCGCGGGTGCTCGGCACGGTGCCCAAGGAGGCCAGGATCACCCCGATCGACGGCTTCCACTGGGTCACCGACGCGCACTACGCCGTCCTGCCCAAGGGCGTGTCGACCGACACCCAGGCCGCCGTGCTGGCCCTGCTGGCGTTCATGCTCACCCCTGAACAGCAGGCGAAGGCGTACGACGAGGGCTACTTCTACCCGGGCCCGGCGATCAAGGAGGTCCAGCTCTCGTCGGCGCCGCAGAAGAGCCAGGACGCGATCCGGGAGTTCGGTCGTCCCGAGTACGATGCGCTGATCGCCGGAAACCCGACCGAGGTCCCGCTCGACGCGAAGAGTCTGGTGGCGGCGTTCAGCCGCTGGGACCGCGAGATCGGCGGCGGCAAGGTCAAGCAGGGATGAGCGCCTTCACCCAGCTGCGGCTGGACGGGGTGTCCCGCCGGTTCGGCGGCCAGGCCGCACTCACCGAGCTGGACCTGACGATCGAGGCGGGGGAGTTCATCGCCCTGCTCGGCCCGTCCGGCTGCGGCAAGTCGACGGCGTTGAACTGCCTGGCCGGGCTGCTGCCGTTGACGGAGGGGAGCATCTGGCAGGACGAGCGCCGTATCGACACGCTCCCACCGGAGCGGCGCGGCTTCGGGATGGTGTTCCAGAGCTATGCCCTCTTTCCGCACCTGACGGTCCGGGCGAACATCGCCTTCGGGCTGCGGATGCGGCGGCTGCCCAAGGAGGAGACGCGCCGCCGTACGGAGGAGGCGGTGCGGCTGGTGCGGCTGGAGGACCACGTCGACAAGTTGCCCGGTCAGCTCTCGGGTGGTCAGCAACAACGCGTCGCCATCGCCCGCGCCGTGGTGTTCGAACCGTCGCTGGTGCTGATGGACGAGCCGTTGAGCAATCTGGACGCCAAGCTGCGCCTGGAGATGCGGACCGAGATCCGCCGGCTGCACCAGTCGCTGGGGCTCACCACCGTCTACGTGACCCACGACCAGGAGGAGGCGCTCTCCCTGGCCGACCGGCTGGTGGTGCTGCGCGAGGGCCGGGTGCAGCAGATCGGCTCCCCCCGCGACCTGCACACCCGACCGGCGAACTGGCACGTCGCGGACTTCATGGGCTACCGCAACCTGTGGCGCGGGCGGGTTCAGCAGTCCGACGGCGACCGGGCCATCGTCGAGTCGTCCGGCCATCGCCTGCTCGGCGAGGTGGTGGGGGATCTTCAGCCCCGGGCGGACGCCGTGGTCGCGGTACGGCCCGAGGACATCCGCGTCGACCAGCCCGGCGAGACCCGCAACGCCATGTCGGCGACGGTCGAGGTGGTGGAGTACCAGGGCCGCGAGTTGGCGGCCGAGGCCCGCACCGACACCGGGCTGCTGCTGCACCTACGGACCGAGCAGCGGATCGCGCCGGGCGACCAGGTCAAGCTCGCCGTCGACCCGCAGCGGCTGCTCGTCTATCCCGCCGACGCGGCGCGGGAGACCGACCGCCTCCCGGAGGCTGCGGGGACGACCCGGTGAGCGGGCCCGGGAGGCCGCTGGCGCACTGGCAGCACCGTCTCGCCGAGCGGGGCATCGACAGTCAGCTCTGGTTACTGGTCCCGGCCCTGGTCTTCGTCGTCGCCCTGTTCCTCTACCCGTTCTTCTACGGGCTGACGCTCTCGTTCCAACCGACCAACGGCGGGCCGTTCAGCGACTACGCCCGGTTTTTCTCCGACTCCTACGAGCGGGGCACGATCTGGATCACGCTGCGGATCGCGTTGCCCGCCGCGCTCCTGAACGTCCTCGCCGCGGTGCCGATCGCCTACCGCATGCGTGGCCGGTTCCGGGGCAAGCGGCTGGTCACCACGCTGCTGGTAGTGCCGATCACGCTCGGCACGGTCCTCACCGCACAGGGGTTGCTGAACTTCCTCGGCCCGACCGGCTGGTTCAACCGGATCCTGTTGGCCAGCAACCTCGTCGACGAGCCGGTGCGGCTGACCCACAACTACTGGGGCGTGTTCTTCTCGCTGGTGATCACCGGCTTTCCGTTCGCGTTCCTGCTGGTGCTGTCGTACCTGTCCGGCATCGACCCGACCCTGGAACGCGCGGCCGCGACGCTGGGCGCGGACTGGCGTCGCCGGTTCACCCGGATCACCCTGCCGCTGCTGATGCCCGGCCTCGCCACGACCTTCTGCCTGACGTTCGTCCTGGCGTTCAGCGTGTTCCCGTCTGCCGTTCTGGTCGGCAACCCGGCCGGGGAGACCCGGGTCATCTCCCTCGCCGCCTACCAGGCGGCCTACGAGCAGTACGACTACCCGTATGCGTCGGCGATCGCCATGATCATGGGCTTCGTCGAGCTGGTCATCATCGCTGTGGTGCTGGCCGCTCGCAGCCGCTTCTACACCGGCTCCACCGGAGGCAAGGGCTGATGGCAACGACCACCCAGGCCCCACCAGCGCGGCCCCCCGCCACCAGCACCGACCGGCGGCGGCGCATCGTCGCGCGCCCGGCCGCCTGGATCGTCTGGGGCGTCGTCATCTTCTTCTTCCTCAACCTGCTGGGCGTCGTGGCGTCCGTGCTGGTCAGTTCGTTCGGCCAGCGCTGGTTCGACACCTGGCTCCCGGACGGCTACACCACCAGCTGGTACGCCCGAGCCTGGGACGAATTCGCGCTCCTCCAGGTCATCGTCGTGACGCTGGAGGTCTCCGTACTCGTCGTGGGCCTCTCGCTGGTGATCGGCGTGCCGGCCGCCTACGCCCTCGCGCGGCGCTCGTTCCCGGGCAAACGGCTGATCTTCCTGGTGTTCCTGCTGCCCATCCTGATGCCCCCGATCACCTACGGCATCCCGCTGGCGACAGTCCTCTACAAGTTCGGCCTGGCCGGGCACATGTCCGGGGTGGTGCTCGCCAACCTCGTGCCGTCGGTGCCCTTCGTCATCCTGACCATGACCCCGTTCATCGAGCAGATCGACCCGAGGATCGAGAGCGCCGCGCGCATGTGCGGCGCGGGCCTGCGGACGGTGTTCCTCCGGATCCTCACGCCGCTGCTCGTGCCGGGCATCCTCGCCTCCGCGATCCTCGTGCTGGTCCGCACCGTGGGCATGTTCGAGCTCACCTTCCTGACCGCGGGTCCGGACTCGCAGACCCTGGTGGTGGCGCTCTACTACTCGATGTCCGCGTCCGGGATCAGGGCCCAGCAGTCGGTCGACGCCATGGCGGTCATCTACACCTCGATGATGCTGGTCCTCCTCATCGTCGCGCTGCGCTACGTCAACCCGACCCAACTGGTGGCGCGGGTCAAGGACGAGCCGGAGCACTGAGGTCGGCGCCGGCGTCGAGGATCTCGCCCAGGCGACTCGCGACGGTGAGGAGCGCGGGCAGCCTCGCCCGCAGACCGCGATACGCCGCGGCGAGAGCCGGGTCCACCGCGACGGGCTCGCCGGCGGCGACCCCGGGATCGAGCTGGGTGACCGCCTCCTGAAGATCGGAGGTGTGGCCGATCGCGAAGAGCCCGAGCGCCGCCGCGCCGAGGGTGACGTGGTCGGCCACCCCCGCGACGCGGACCGGACAGTCCAGCACCGCCGCCATCACCGCGCGCCACAGCGGAGACCGGAAGGCGCCACCGGTCAGGCGGACGCTGCCGATCGGTGTCAGCTCGGCCAGCCGGTCCCGGACACCACCGAGTTGCAGGCAGACGCCTTCCACGGCGGCCCGGACCAGGTGGCCGCGCGAGTGCTCGCTGCGCAGCCCGAGGAACGCGCCCGGCGGGGCGCAGCCCTGCGGCGTCGCCTCATCGGCCCGCAGGTAGGGCAGCATCACGAGACCATCGCTGCCCGGTGCGATCCGCTCGGCGAGATCCAGGAGCGCGGGCGCGGCACTGTCGTCACCGAGGACACGCCCCGCCCACCGTACGACGTTGCCGCCGTTGCTGAGCGCACCGCCGACAACCCACGCGTCGTCGGTCAACGCACCGCAGGCGAACGACTCTGCCGGGTCGGTGAGGGGAGCCTCGACGACCGTCCGCAGGGCCCCGGTGGCCCCGAGCGTCAGGCCACCCACGGTGGGGTCGATCGCCGCCGCGCCCAGACTGCGCAACGGGCCGTCTCCCGCGCCGACGACCACCGGTGTGCCCGACGGCAGGCCGACCGCTCGCCCGGCCGTCGGCGACAACCGCAACACCGCCGTCGTCGGCAGCACCGGGGGCAACTGGCTCTCGGACACCCCAGCAAGATCGAGTACGGCGGTACTCCACAGCCGACGGTGCACGTCGAACATCCCCGTGCCGGATGCCGAGGACAACTCGGTCACCAACATCCCGGTGAGCCGATGGACCACGTAGTCCTTGAGGCCGATCCACCACCGCGTCGCCATGCACAGGTACGGCTCGTGGCGGGCGAACCACAGGAGCTTGCAGAGCGGGTTCATCGGGTGCACGGGTGTGCCAGTCAACCGGTGCAGCTCCCGGCTCTGGCCGGACGACCGCAACTCACGGGCCGCCTCCGACGACCGCGTGTCGCGCCGGGTCAGCAGTGGCGTCACCGGCGTCATCGCCGCGTCCAGCCCGATCAGGCCGTACCTGGCGGAGCTCAGCGCGACGGCTACCACCTCCGCCCCGGCGGTGCCGGCCACACACGCGGACATCGCCGCCATGGTGGCCGCCATCAGCACGTCGGGCTCCTGTACCTGCCAGCCGGGCATCGGCTCGAGCAGTGGGTACTCCCGCGTCGCGACGTGTCGTGCGGTGCCGTCCAACGCGAACGCGACAGCCCGCACGGCAGTGGGGCCCACGTCGACACCGACGATCACCCGACGCTCCGGCCCCATCCGCACATGGTCGAGCGGTGTTCGACGGACCGGCAAGCGGTTGCGGGCAGTTGTCGTCACGGCGGTGCGTTTGCTTGGAAGATCGGGTATCACCGACGCGAGTGGTGACAGGATTGGCGGCATGCCTGCTCGCGCACTGAGCTTCGGGATGGTGGCGGAGCAGTACGAACGGTACCGACCGGGCTACCCCGCCGAGCTTGTCGACCTGGTCCTGAGCTACGCGGGTCGGCCGATTCGAACGGCGCTGGAGATCGGGGCCGGAACGGGCAAGGCGACCCGACTGTTCGCCGCAGCGGGCGTCACTGTCACCGCCACCGAGCCGGACGGGGCAATGCTCGCCGAGCTGCGCAAGCACGTGCCAGCAGGCGTCGAGACCGTGCGGGCCGCGTTCGAGGACCTGCGGCCGGGCGCGAGGTACGACCTGGTCTACGCGGCGGCGGCTCTGCACTGGACGACACCGGAGGGGCGATGGTCGCGGGTGGCCGCGCTGCTGGAACCCGGCGGCGTGTTCGCCTCGTTCGGTGGACCAACCCAGCTGGTCGACCCGGCAGTGGCGGACGCTGTCCGTCTCGTCCGGGCACCCTTCCTGGAGAGCGACGAGATTCCCTCTCCCGACGGCACGCCCCCGGGGCAGGCCATGCAGTGGCCCGGCACCGAACTCCAACGCTCCGAATGGTTCACCGATGTGCGGCAGACCGTGATCGAGCGTCGACTGACGATGAGTGCGCGCGACTACGTCGGGCACCTGTCGACGATCTCGGCGTATCTTGAGCTGCCGACCTCGAAGCAGGAGCAGGTCTTCCGTCGGATCGAGCGGATCCTGCCCGAGACGGTCGAGCTTTCCGCCGACATCCTCGTGCATCTCGCCCGCCGGCGCCCCGAGCAGTAGCGCCCGCTGGCGCTCAGACCAGGAACTCTTCCCGCATCCGCGCGCCCAGGTTGATCCCGCCGACCGCCCGAGGGCCGGCCGGATCGTGCACGGCGACGGTGTTGTTACGACGCATCAGCTCACGGACCGCGGGCGGCAGTCGCGGCGGATCGTCCATGGCCGCGAGGACCTGCCCGGCACTGACGATCAGTCGATTGGCCAGGGTGGCGGCATCGGTGTCCACCCGCACCCGGCCGTACTCCCAGCCGGAGGTGGTCAGGTCGAGCACCTCGAACACGCGGGTCACCAGCGGGTTCGGGTCGGTCACCCGGTCGAGCCGGGGCGCCCGGTTGCCGAGCACTGTGACGGCGGCGGCCACCTGCGCGTACGGGTGGAAGCCGCACGGCAGTGCGAACAGCGGCCAGCGCAGGGCCGGGCCCGCCTCCTTCCACAGCGGCCGGTAGTTACGGCGGTGCACCAGCAGTCGCCGGCCGGTCCGTCGGTGGATGTCCTGGGCCTGGGCCTGAAGGTCCACGTGGGCCTCGTCGGCGACCTGACTCACGATCCTGGTCGCCACCACCAGGCCGTCGTCACTGTCGAGTGAACCGGTGAGCGCCTCGACCTGCTCGTTGAACCGGATCCGCGCGTGGGGGCCGTACCGGGACTGGACGTCGTGCAGCAGCGCCTGCTGTCGTCCCGGGTCGAGCTGGACTCGCCTACCGCCCAGCAATCGACGGAGCCAACGCATGTCGCCTCGATTCAGCAGAGCCGTCGCGGACGGCGGCAATGCTAGTGCGTCGACCCTCCCTCATGTTCCCACGGGGGGTTGGTCGACTCCTGTCTCGGAGACGGCGATCACCGCCGACGGGGCGTGATCAGCCCCGACTCGTACGCCCACACGACGAGCTGGGCCCGGTCGCGGCAGTGCAGCTTCGTCATCGCCCGGTTGACGTGTGTCTTGGCGGTCAGCGGGCTGATCACCATGCGCGCGGCGATCTCGTCGTTGGTGAGCCCTCGGGCGACCAGTTCGACGATCTCCTGCTCCCGGGCGGTCAGCACGTCGCGTCCGGCCGTCGGCACGGCCGGCGGTGGGCCGGCCACGAACTCACTGATCAGGGTGCGGGTGACGGTCGGCGCGAGCAGCGCGTCACCGCGCGCGACGACGGTGACGGCGTGCAGCAGGTCGGCGGGGTCGGCGTCCTTGAGAAGAAAGCCGCTGGCGCCCGCGCGAAGGGCGGCGAACACATAGGAGTCGAGCCCGTAGTTGGTGAGGATGAGAACGCGGATCGCGGCGAGGTCGGGATCGGCGGCGATGCGCCGGGTGGCCTCGATACCGTCGAGGCCCGGCATCTGCACGTCCATCAGGACGACGTCCGGGCGCAGACACCGCGACAGGTGGACGGCCGAGGTGCCGTCGGTCGCCTCACCGACGACCTCCAGATGGTCCTCGGCGTCGAGCAGTGCCCGGAAGCCGGCTCGCATCAGCGCCTGGTCGTCGGCGATCAGCACCCGGATCATCCCGGCTCCTCCGGGAGTCGGACGGTCATCGCGGGCCGTCCAGCGGGAAGGTGGCCCGTACGGTGAACCCGTGGTCCTCGCGCGCGGCGGTCCGCAGCGTGCCGCCCAGGGCGCTGACCCGCTCCCGCATGCCGCGCAGGCCCACGCCCGGGGTCAGCGGCTCAGCCGGCGACGCCTGACCGTCGTCGCTGACCGCGACGGTCAGCCCCGCCGGGGCGTACTCCACCTGGATGTGCGCTGACGCGGGCCCTGCGTGGCGGGCCACGTTGGTGAGCGCCTCCTGGATGACCCGGTACCCGGCCTGGTCGACCTCGTCGGGCAGGTCCCCGCGCTGGCCGGTGACGGTCACCTGCACCGGTACGCCGACCGCCCGGGTCCGCTCGGCCAGCTCGTCCACCCGGGCCAGCCCGACCCGATCGCCGTCGGTCGGTGCGCGGAGGACGTCGAGGGTCGTGCGGAGTTCCCGCATCGCGGCACCGCTGGCCTCCTGGATCGCCAGCAGCGTTGCCGACGGCTCCTCCCCGTGTTTGCGGGCCAGGTGCACGGCGATCCCCGCCTGCACCTTGATCACCGAGATGCTGTGGGTCAGGGAGTCGTGCAGGTCTCGGGCGATGCGCAGGCGCTCCTCCCCGGCGCGCCGCAACGCCATCTCCTCGCGGGTGCGTTCGGCCTCGATGGCCCGCTGCTCGACCTGCTCCAGGTACGCCCGACGCTGCCGGGCGACAAGCCCGGCGACGTTGGCCGCCACGAACCAGCCGAGCAGCAGGGCCGTCCGCTCGGCGACCAGTTGACCTGGCCGGCCGGCCGGCGCCATCGAGATGTCGCGGGCCAGGAAACTGCCGAGGAAGGCGAGGCTGGCCACGGCGGCGGCCGCCCGGTGTCCCTGCCAGGCGCTGACGTAGACCGCGCAGAGGACGGGGAACGCGGCGGACACCCCGGGGTGCACCCGGACGTGAACCGCCAGCATGGCGACGGTGACCACGCCGAGCGCCACCACCGGGTAGCGCCGGCACACCGCCAGGGCCACCACAGTGGCCAGGACCAGGGCGACGTCGAGCACCTCGACCGGCCCGGCGTCCGGGGTGAGCACGGCGTTGCCGAGCAGAAGGACGCCGAGGGCGAGACCGCCGAGGGCGTACGGGAGGTCACGGCGCATGGTCGCACTGTAGAACGGCCGTCGTCGGTGGAGCATCCCGCGCGCGTGGTACCCGCGGCGTACCACGGATGCGGTATGAGCGGCAGCGCAAGTGTCTGCGGTGGCACGACGTTTTCCCGGCCCGCCGGAACAAGCATCGAGCCCATGACATACCGCTTCTTCACCCCCACGCCGACGAGGGCGGTCACCGGCCGCACCGCGGCCGTCTACCAACAGTTGCGCGACGACTTTCTCGGGCCGTTACCGACCTTCCAGGCGCTCTCGGCCGTGCCGGAGGTGCTGGCGGCGACCTGGGCGCTGATGCGGGAGGCGCTGCTCGCCGGGGACGCTCCCCGGGTCGACCGCGAACTCGTCGCGGCTGCGGTGTCCCGGGCCAACCGCTGTCAGTTCTGCGTCGACGCTCACGTGCTGCTGCTGCATGCGCTGGGCGCACCGAGGCTGGCCGAGGCCGTCGCCCGGGGCGAGACGCCCGCCGAGCCGAGGCACGCCGCGCTCGTCGGCTGGGCGCAGGCGAGCCGCAGCCCCAGAGCCGCCGACTGGACCAGCACCCACGGCCCGGAGATCACCGGCACCCTGCTCGCCTTCCACTTCATCAACCGGGTCGTCTCCGCGTTGCTCGACCCCGATCTGCTCCCCGGCGGCCTGCAACGCTCCCCGCTGGTGCGCTCGGTCGGCGGCCGGCTCTACGCCAAGGCGGCCCGGGAGTCGAAGGAGCCCGGCCGGAGCCTTCCGCTTCTCGACGCCGACCCGGCGGCATCACCTCCCGCCTGGGCGGGGGACAGCCCGGTGGGCGTCGCCTACGCGTCGCTGCGGAACGCCGCCAACCTGGGTGGGGACCTGCTGCTGGGCGACGTGGCGCGCCGGACCGTCACGGCCACCGTGCGCTGGGAGGACGGGCGGTTCCCGGCCCGGCCCGCGGACTGGGCCGTCGACCTGGTCCGGGACGTGCCCGGCAGGGACCGCATCGGGACCCGGATCGCGTTGCTGGCGGCGTTCGCGCCCAGCGCGATCAGCCCGGGCGACGTCGCTCTCTGGCGGCTCTCCCACCCCGCCGATGCCGACCTCGTGCGGTTGGTCGCGTACGGGGCGATCACGGCCACCGATCACGTCGCCCGGGCCCTCGCCTCGGCGCGCCTCTAGGAGGTAACCCATGCGCAAGGCTCTCGTCATCGTCAGCGCCGTGCTGCTCGTCGCGTTCGCAGTGCAGTTCGTCCTCGCCGCCGTGGGCGGGTTCACCAGACCCGCCGGTGACGACGCGTACGCGCTGCACAGCGTCAACGGCATGGCGGTCATCCCGATTCTCACAGTGCTCACCGCAGTGTTCGCCGCGCTGGCGAAGGCGCCAGGAAAGGTCATCGGACTGGCGATCGTGCCGATCGGCCTCGTCCTCCTCCAGCCGATCATCGCCATGCTGGCCGAGGCGTCCACCGACGCGTCGGGTGTCAGCACCCCGCTCGGCCTGACCATCGGTGGGTTGCACGCGCTCAACGGAATCATCGCGGTGCACGTCGTGGTCGGCGTCCATCGCGCGGCGCGACAGCTGGCCGTCCCGGCTCCCGCCGGCGCGGCTCGGCTGGTCACCCGGGAAGGAGAGCCGGCGTGACCACCGGGTCGCTGCTCGTGGCCGACCTCGTGATCGCGGTCCTCGCGTCCGCCGCCTGGCTGGGCGGTGGCGCCGCGTCCGCCGCCCGTCGCCGCCCGCTCGCACTGGGACTGGCGGCCGTCGCGCTGCTCGCCACGCTCGCCCGCGCGATCACGATCACCGCCCTCGCCCGCGCCGGCTGGTGGTTCGCCGCGGAGAAGGTCCTCATCGCGGCCCCACTGTCGCTCGCGGCGGTGGGCGTCGCCGGTCCGCGGTTGCTGCGGGCCCCGGGCGACATCCGGGCCGTCGCGGTTCCGCTGCTCTTCGCCGGGTACGCCACGAGCAGCGCCCTGCTCGTGACGATCCTGCACGGCTACCCGGCGTCGGCCGGGGCGGGGCTGCTCGCGGTCGCCGGGGTCGTGGCGGCCACGGTGATCTCGGCGCGTGCGCTCGGTGCGCGCCCGTCCCGAACGGTGTCCCGGGTGGCCCTCGTGGTGGCGGTCGCGGCGCTGCTGACCGGAACCGGGCTGACCGTCGCCCCGGGCGCCGCACCCGCCGTACCGCATGATCATGGTTTCCCGGCGGCCCGGATCGCCGACGAACCCACCCGGCGGTTCACCCTGACCGCCGCAACCGCCACCGTGGACGCGGGCGGCCGGAACGTCGCGGCGTGGGCGTTCAACGGGCAGGTCCCCGGACCGGAGCTGACCGCCACCGTCGGCGACGTCCTGGAGGTGACGCTACGCAACCGCGACATCGGGCGCGGGGTCACACTGCACTGGCACGGGTACGACGTGCCGAACGATCAGGACGGGGTACCCGGGGTGACGCAGGCGGCGGTGCGGCCCGGGCAGGAGTTCGTCTACCGGTTCCGCGCCGACCAGGCCGGAACGTACTGGTACCACACGCATTCGGCCTCCGATGTCGGCGTGCGGATGGGTCTCTACGGTGTGCTGGTGGTGCGACCGGGCCCGGTGACCGGCCTCGACGTCACAGTGCCGGTGCACACCCTGGCGGGCCGTCCGTTGCCCGCGCCGAGAGTGGAGCAGGTCGACGCCGGCCTGCCGGTGCGGTTGCGGCTGATCAACACCGACAGCACGACGCACCGGTACGCCCTGGCCGGGACCGCGTTCCGGGTGGCCGCGATCGACGGCGTTGACCTGCGCGGCCCGACGCCACTGGTGGACACCGCCGTGCTGATCCCGGCCGGGGGCCGCTACGACCTGGTCTTCGACGCGCCGGCGACCCCGGTGGCGCTGTTCGTCGATGGACGGGCGGTCTACTCGACCGGCCCGGTGTCGACGGCGACCGGCGCCTGGCCGGTGCTCGATCCGCTCGGCTACGGCGCGACCGCTCCGGTGCCCTGGTCCCGGTTCGACAAGACGTTCACCCTCGTCCTCGATCGTGGCCTCGACCTGCGCAGACTGCTACCGCGGTACGCCCACACCGTCAACGGCGCGGCCGACCCGGACATCCCACCGCAGGTCGTACGCCTGGGCAACGTCGTACGGTTCACGATCGTCAACCGGTCGCAGGTCGTGCACCCGTGGCACCTGCACGGCCACCACGTCCTGGTGCTGACCCGCGACGGAGAACCGGCGGCCGGAAGCCCGTTGTGGCTGGACTCGTTCGACGTCCGTCCGGGCGAGGTGTGGGAGGTGGCGTTCCGGGCCGACAACCCGGGAATGTGGGCCAATCACTGCCACAACCTGGCGCACGCCGACGCCGGGATGACGCTGCATCTCATGTACTCGTGATCGCGGCGGCCTGTAGTTTTCTGTCATGACTGAGGACACCTTCCGTTCGGTGGCGATCGAGCGCACCAGCCTGGGCAACTACGTCGTGCGGAACTCCCGTGGCGGCTCGGTGTCGTTGGGCACGGGCGAGGACGGCAGTTTCACGCCGGTGGAGTTGCTGCTGGCCGCCATCGGTGGCTGTACCGCTGTCGATGTGGACCACATCACCAGTCGTCGTGCCGAGCCGACCGGGTTCGCCGTCGCCGTCACCGGCGACAAGATCCGCGACGAGGCCGGCGGAAACCGGATGCGCAACCTGCGGGTCGAGTTCACAGTGACGTTCCCCGAGGGCGCGGAGGGCGACGCGGCCCGTGCGGCGCTGCCCCGGTCGTTGCAGCAGTCGCACGATCGGTTGTGCACCGTTTCCCGTACCGTCGAGCTCGGCACTCCCGTCGCGATCGCCGAGGGCCCCGGGCCCACCGGAGACTGACCGGCGCTGAGCACGGCTGCCGATATGCGGGCTAGCTGTACTGCCCTTGAGGGCGGTGGTGAAAGCCTGCGCGGGAGGGCCGTCGAGGTCCGAGCGTGCCCTAGTACTGCACGGCAGTTGGTCAGGGGTAGCCATGTCGTCGGTAGTGGCAGTTTCGGGCATGGTGTTGGTGTCGTCGGCGCCATCGCGACCAGGCGGCGCGGCCGGCGAACCCGAGGCCCGATCCGGGCATGCGACCGGTCCAACTCCTCGTGCCAACGATCATCATCAGCGCCCGTCACAGGCAACCAACGGACCGACCCGAAGACGATTCGCCTACTGCCGTTGCGTTATGAGATGCCCGGACTCCCCGCGAGGCCGGGCGGATTGCTCGTATGGCTCCGGACAAGGAGATCGCGTCTTACGCTCTGAGCAAATGGGGGCGCTGGCCTGACACAAGGTCGGGCGGCGACTTCAAGGGCATTCTAGGCGGGAGGGAGCCTGCGTGGCTGGCAAGACGCAAGCGCGAACAGGCGGCGCAGAAGTGCGGCCGTTCAAGATAGAGGTTTCCGAGGCGGACCTTGAGGACCTACGCGCGCGCATCAAGGCCACGCGCTGGCCTGAGAAGGAGACCGTTGATGATGATTCGCAGGGCGTGCCGCTCGCGCTCATGCAGGACCTCGCTCGTTACTGGGCGAATGATTACGACTGGCGCAAGTGCGAGGCACGGCTGAAGGAGTTCCCCCACTTCGTCACCGAGATCGACGGTCTGGACATCCACTTCATCCACGTTCGCTCGCAGCACGAGGACGCGCTACCAATCGTCGTCTGCCACGGCTGGCCAGGATCGATCATCGAGCAACTGAAACTCATCGGCCGGCTCACAGATCCGACGGCGCATGGCGCGAGCGCGTCAGATGCCTTCCACGTCGTGATCCCGTCCATGCCCGGATACGGGTTCTCCGGCAAACCGACCACGACCGGCTGGGATCCCGTGCACATCGGGAAGGCCTACGTCGAGATCATGAAGCGGCTCGGGTACACGCGCTTCGTGGCGCAGGGCGGTGACTGGGGCGCGATCGTCGTTGACGCGATGGCCGGCGGCCGCGCTGACCCGGCGGCCGCCGAGCCGGCGCCGCCGGAGCTGATCGGCATCCACACCAACATGGCCGGCGCGATTCCGCCGGACCTCTTCGTGGCGTCCTTCGTCGGCACTCCGGCGCCGTCCGGTCTCTCCGACGAGGAGTCGAGCACGTACGAGCAGTTGCTCAAGTTCTTTGGGTCGCACGTGGCGTACGGGCTGATCATGGGGACGCGCCCGCAGACGCTCTACGGGCTGGCCGACTCACCGATCGACCTCGCCGCCTTCATGATCGACCACGGCGACGGGGCCGGTCAGCCCGGCATCGTTCAGCAGGTCCTGGAGAAGCGTCTGAAAAATCCGAGCGACCTCACGCGCGACGACATCCTGGACAACATCACGCTCTTCTGGCTCACCAACACGGGGGTGTCCTCGGGGCGGCTGTACTGGGAGAGCAAACTCCCTTTCTTCGCCGTCAAGGGAGTGACGGTCCCGGTCGGCGTGAGCACCTTCGCCGACGAGATCTACCGGGTGCCCCGGAGCTGGGCGGAGCAGGCGTACCCCAACCTCGTCCACTACGCCCAGCACGACAGGGGCGGCCACTTCGCGGCGTGGGAACAGCCGCAGCTGCTTTCGGAAGACGTCCGCGAGACGTTCCGATCGCTGCGCTAGCCCGCAACCCGGCCAGCACGGCTGGGCCATGCCGGGGCAGGCAGGACTACCTGCCTGCCCCGTAGTTGGCTAGCGCGGCAACGGCAGTAGCTAACCGCCTTCGGGTCAGGTTCGTTGGTGTGCCTGTGACGGACGTTGATGTTGATCGTTGGCACGGGGAGTTGGACAGCCTGCATGCCCGGATCGGGCCTCGATTTCGCCGGTCGGAACCGCGGCGGCGGGTGCGCCAGTACCTGTGCGGCCTGGTGTCGGGCCTGGGCCGGAAGAACGGCTGGACCCTCGCGGAGCAGGCCGGTGATGTGTCGCCGGGCGGGATGCAGCGGTTGCTGCGGTGGGCGGACTGGGACGTCGACGCGGTCCGCCAGCGGGTTCACCGAGCCGGTGACGGTGTCGAAGCCCCCGTCGTCGCCGCTCGAAAAGCTCACCGTCGCTGTTCAGGGGCCGACGACCGCCGTCGCCGGGTCGCGGCTCACCTTCCGGGTGAGGCTGGGCAACCCGACCGACGGCACCCTCGTGCTGGACCCCTGCCCGGGCTACCTGATGGAACGGTTCTCTCTCGGCGACGCGACAAACGACGCGGTGAACTCGGCCCAGCTGTACCGGCTGAACTGCCGCGCGCTCCCGCAGATCCCCGCCGGCGGCAGTGCCGTGTTCGAAATGGTCGCCGAGGTGCCGGCCTCGATGCGGGCCGGGCGCGAGCTGAGCGTGACGTGGAAGCTCTATCTGCCGCACTACGTGCAGCGGGGCAACCAGTTCGGTGTTCTCACCCTCACGGTCGTCTGAGGAAGGTCGCTGGCGGGCCAGCCGCGCCGGCGAAGTCGACGTAGCTGAGAACGGGAGATAGATGCTGTTGAGTGCATGGGAGCGCTCCCGTAACATACCTGACGCGGCCTGTTAACGCTCACAATCGGTCACCGCTCAGCGACCACCACCAATGTATAGGCCGCCGTCCCGCGAGGAGGGTGCTATATGACCAGATCCAGAGCCACCAATGTCGGTCTGGTTGCGGCCGGCGTCGGCTTACTGGTGTCGTCGACAGTTGTCGCGGCGCTGCCGGCCGGTGCCGCGGCCGAGGGTTGTTCGGTGAACTACGCCGTGTCGTCGCAGTGGCAGGGCGGCTTCGGCGCCAACGTGGCGATCACGAACCTGGGTGACCCGTTGAGCAGTTGGACGTTGACCTGGTCGTACGGCGCCGGACAGACGGTGACGCAGGCCTGGAACACGTCGCTGACGCAGAGCGGGTCGGCGGTGACCGCGAAGAACGTGAGCTACAACGGCGCGATCCCGGCCAACGGCACTGTGTCGTTCGGGTTCAACGGGTCCTGGACGGGCAGCAACCCCGACCCGACGAGCTTCGCCCTGAACGGTGTCACCTGCACCGGTGGCACGACGACTCCGCCGCCGACCGACCCGCCGCCGACCACCCCGCCACCGACCACCCCACCGCCGACCGACCCGCCGCCGACGTGCAACCTTCCCTCGACGTACCGGTGGTCCTCCACCGGGGTGTTGGCGACCCCGAGGTCCGGCTGGGTGTCGCTCAAGGACTTCACCGTCGCCCCCTACAACGGCCAGCAACTCGTCTACGCCACCACCCACGACAACGGCACCCGGTGGGGCTCGATGAACTTCGGCCTCTTCACCAACTACTCGCAGATGGCCTCGGCCAGCCAGAACGCGATGAACAACGCGACCGTCGCGCCGTCGCTGTTCTTCTTCGCGCCGAAGAACATCTGGGTGCTCGCCTACCAGTGGGGTGGGCCCGCGTTCTCCTACCGGACCTCGACCAACCCGACCAACCCGAACGGCTGGTCCGCGGCACAGACCCTGTTCAGCGGAAGCATCACCGGTTCTGGCACCGGCCCGATCGACCAGGCTCTCATCGGTGACGACCAGAACATGTACCTGTTCTTCGCCGGGGACAACGGCAAGATCTACCGGGCCAGCATGCCGATCGGCAACTTCCCCGGCAGCTTCGGCTCCAACTACACGACCATCATGAGCGACACCACCAACAACCTGTTCGAGGCCGTTCAGGTCTACAAGCTCCAGGGCCAGAACCGTTACCTCATGATCGTCGAGGCGATCGGCTCGCAGGGACGCTACTTCCGCTCGTTCACGGCCACCAGCCTGGGCGGCTCGTGGACGCCGCAGGCCACCAGCGAGAGCAACCCGTTCGCCGGCAAGGCCAACAGCGGTGCCACCTGGACCAACGACATCAGCCACGGTGAGCTGCTGCGCACCAACGCCGACCAGACGATGACCGTCAACCCCTGCAACCTGCAACTGCTCTACCAAGGTCGTTCCCCCAACTCCGGCGGCGACTACGGCCTCCTGCCGTACCGGCCGGGTCTGCTGACCCTGCAGCGCCCGGTTTGATCACGCTCGACTGATCCGTAACGGGCGGGCTCGGCGTCACGCCGAGCCCGCCCCGGACAAAGACGGGATACGACACGCAGCAGCGGGGCGGCCTGTGGCTGACGAGTTTGGGACGATGCGCCGGTCGACCTACCGACATCACCCGACTCGAAGGGGCCCCCGCGATGGCAAAGGTCATCTCCACGCTGTTCATCTCGGCCGACGGTGTGGCCGAGATCGACCCTGACTGGCACTTCCCGTACTTCGACGAGAACATGGGCCGCGCCGTCACCGAGGACTATGACGCCGCCAACGTGCTGCTCATCGGCCGCGAGACGTACGACAGCTTCGCCGGGGCCTGGCCCGACCGGGAGGCCGCCGGTGGCGACGACGCACCGTTCGCCAAGCAACTCGGCGACATGCGCAAGGTCGTCGCCTCGCGCCAGCCGCTGGAGTTCTCCTGGCGCAACTCCGAGCTGATCGACGGGGACCTCATCGACGCCGTGACCGCGCTCAAGGCCGATGCCGACGTCCGGGGAATCCTCATCCCCGGGTCGATCTCCGTGGTGCAGCAACTGCTCGCCGCCGGCCTGGTCGACGAGCTGCGTCTGCTGGTGCATCCGGTGGCCGCGCGCAAGGGTCGCAAGCTGTTCGACGAGGGCGACGCGGCGTACCACCTGCGACTGGTGGCGTCGGAGACGTTCCCGACCGGCGTCCTTCGCCTGATCTACGCGCCGGGCACGGCACCGACTTCGGTCGGTTACGCACCGCTTGATTGATCGCCACTGATGTATCCCACACTTCGGACGGGCATTTAGTGAGGTCTATCGATATTGACGGTTGACGTCGGCGGCGACAGGATCTCGGGCACCACCACCCTGATCCCCTCCTGGGAGGCGCCATGACCCGTCCCCGCCTGCCCCGCCTGCGGGCAGCCACCCGGTTGGCCGCACTCGCCGTCGCCACCGCCGGCGTGCTGCTCACCGTCGCCACCCCCGCCAGCGCCGCCGTGCCCACCGGCCGTTACGTCGCGTTGGGCGACTCGTACACCGCAGGTCCGCTGATCCCCACCCAGGTCGACCTCAACTGCCTGCGGTCCAACCGCAACTACCCGTCCCTGGTGGCGGCGTCCGCCGGCTCGTCGTCGTTCGCCGACGTGAGCTGCTCCGGCGCCACCACTGACGACATCCTCTATGGCGGTAGCGGTCAACTGGGCATCACGTTGCCGCCGCAGCTCAACGCGGTCACGTCGAACACGTCGCTGGTGACGGTGCAGATCGGCGGCAACGACATCGGCTTCTCCGGCATCATCGGCGACTGCGCGGAGGCGAGCGTCAGCAGCCCGCTCGGATCTCCGTGCAAGAACCGGTACACCGCCGGAGGTGTCGACCAGTTGCAGGCGCGGATCGTCGCCGCCACGCCGAAGATCACCGCCGTGCTCCAGGCGGTCCGGCAGGCCGCACCGGGCGCGCGGGTCGTGGTGCTCGGCTATCCGGCGATCCTGCCGGACAGCGGTTACGGCTGCTGGCCGGTCGTTCCGATCGCCTACCAGGACGTGCCGTACCTGCGTGGCGTCGAGAAGTCGCTCAACGCGATGCTGGCCAGCGTCGCGAGCGCCAATGGCGCCACCTACGCCGACGTCTACACCCCGTCGATCGGCCGCGACGCGTGCAAGGGCAGCGGCACCCGGTGGGTCGAGGGTCTGGTGCCGCAGAACTCGGCCGCGCCGTTCCACCCCAACGCCCGAGGTGAGCAGGGCATGGCCACCGCCCTGATTGCCAGGCTGAACAGCTGACCGGGTCGTAGACGGCCGACGAACCCGCCCCGCCGGCAGTGGCGGGGCGGGTTTCTCGTGCGGTGCGCCGACGCGGCGCGGTGCCCAGCCTCGCTGTGCTTGAGATCGAGGAGTCCGGGGTACCGAAAGCTATGCCGAATGTGGGGCAAGTCGTCGGAGACCGTTACCGCCTGGTCGAAAGCATCGCCAGCGGCGGAATGGGTGACGTGTGGCGGGCGGTCGACGAAACCCTCGACCGCTGCGTGGCGATCAAGATGCTGCAACCTCGGTTGGTTACCGACGGCGGCTTCGGCGAGCGGTTCCGGCGCGAGGCGCGGGCCATGGCAGCCCTGCGTCACCCAGGTGTCGCTCAGGTCTACGACTACGGTGAGGTGTCCCAGTCCGGAGCGCTGGACCTCGCCTACATCGTGATGGAATGCGTGCAGGGGCAGCCCCTGTCGGAGCGGATCGCCGAGGTCGGCCGGCTGGACGTGGCCGAGACGATGTCCATCGCCGCGCAGTCCGCCCGTGCGTTGCAGGCCGCGCATGACGCCGGTGTCGTGCACCGGGACGTCAAACCCAGCAATCTGATCATCGAGCCGGACGGGCACGTCGTACTCGTCGATTTCGGTGTTGCGGTGACGCGGGAAGCGACGAGCCTGACCGGAACGAACCAGATCGTCGGCACCGCCCTGTACATGGCGCCCGAGCAGGTCGCGAAGAACGAGACCACACCGGCGATCGACATTTACGCGCTGGGGGCTGTCGTCTACCACTGCCTCGCCGGTCGGCCACCGCACGAGGGCGAGAATGCCGTCGCGGTGGCGCTGCGGCATCTCGAAGAGGAACCGTCGCCGCTGCCCGAGGACGTTCCGCCGGAGGTCCGGCGTGTGGTCGCCACCGCGATGGCCAAGGAGCCCGCCCACCGCTTTCCGACGGCAGCGGCCATGGCCAGGGCGGCGCAGACGCTCGCGGCCCCGTCTGACCACCTGCCGTCCACCGCGACCGGGGCGACCGAGGTCGGGGTGCGAACCGAGGTAACGGCCGCCCGGCGGTATGCCCTCGGCGGCACGGTGGGCCGGGCCGTCACTTCCGGGCCCAGAGCGCTCGCGGTGCTTCTCGGATCGTTTGCCGCCGCGGCTGCCGTCCTGGTGCTCGTCGATCCCATCGGGATCATGCCCGGCCCGACCGGGCGACCGTCGACGCCTCCCGTGGTGCCGCCCGCGGTGTCGCCAACGGTGCCGCCCCAGCGGGAACCGGGCCCCGGCGTCGGCGGCGGTGAACCAGTCACCCGCAGTTCTGCCGGCATGCCGGTCCGGGCGCCCGGCTCTCCGACCCCGACGCCCACCCCGGGCGAGGGGACGGTGGATCCGTCGACGCCGTCCGGTGGGGGCACTACGGATGCGCCCGGTCCCACCGCGTCCGAGAGCGCTCCTGCGGAGCCGACGAAAGCCCCGACGGCAGCCCCGACAGGCGGAACGACAGCGCCGCCGACCTCGGGGACGACGGAGAACCCAGCGGCGGACCCAACCTCGCAACCGTCGGCGGAGGAATCGACGGCCGGAGCAGAGACCACGGTGCCGCAGGTGTAGCGGACGGCGGCAGCGGCCATGCTCTCGCAACTGGGCCGTGCCGCAAGGTCCGCCCTTTGCTCTGCACCCGCGGATGCGCCATTCAGCGGTAGGCCGGTGGTGCCTCGGCGGGTGCAGAGCAAAGGGCGGGTCGAGCGGGGTCGGCCCGAGGCCGTCATGGACGCCGAGGCGGACGGGGGTTGCCTGCGACGCAGTCTGGCGTGGCGACCGAGGCCGCCACGCCAGAGGTGCGATGTGTCAGGAACCTATCGGGGTCAACTGGTGCGACAGGATATCGTCGGCCAGTTCCAGTTGCCGTTGGCCATGATCGTTACGCCGAAGTTGTTGCCGTTGCCGTTCGGCGTCGCGGTGACGGTGCCGCTGTTGCCGTTGACGGCGGCGTTCCAGCTGTTCTGAATGCTCTGGCCGCCACCGAGGCCGAGGCTGACGACCCAGTTGTTGGTGCCGCTGACCGCGACATTGAGGTTGAAACGGTCACCCCACTGCTGGCCGGCGGAGATCGTCGCGTTGCAGTTTCCGGTCCCCGGGTTGCCGGTGGGGGGCGGGGTGGTCGGGTTACCGCCGCCGCTGCCCTCCCGGACGGTGATGTCGGAGCTTCCGCTGCTCTGGTAACCCTCGGTGGCCATGACCTGGTAGCTGTGGTTGGTGCCGAGGTTCAGGCCGGCCCGGGCCCAGGCGTCGAAGTGGTTGGCGGTGGTGATGGTGCCACTCGAGCGCTTCTGCTGGCGGACGCTCCAGAACTGGTAGAACGTCTGGTTGCCGTCGATCGACGGGGCGTTGACCCGCTGGCTGCGGAGGATGTCGTAGGTGCCGCCGTCGGTGGTGACCGTGCCCATCCGCTGCGCGCCGCTGCTCGGGTTGTAGGTGCCGAAGTTCTCCACCACGTAGTACTCGATGAGCGGGTTGCGCGTCCATCCGTACAGGGCGAGGTAGGTGTTGTTGTTGCCCGGGTTGTAGCTGCCCGAGTAGGTGACCGTCCGTCGGTTGCCGGTGGCCCAACCCTTGCCGCCGACCCAGTTGTTGGTGCTCCTGTCCCAACTGCTGGTGTATCGGCCGTCGGCGCGCAGCGTCATGCTGGCGTTGCCGCTGTCCTTCCAGAACGAGAAGTAGTACCCGTTGTGCGTGCCGGTGAGGTTCGACGTGAGGGTGCGGTCGGCCTCGGCGTACGCGTTGGTGGCCGTCATCGTGCCGGCGACGGCCACGACGGCGGCGCATGCGGCGCCCAGGAGCAGCCGCATGCGGCCGCGGCCTCTCGGTTTGGTGTGGCTGGTGTCGGTCATGGAACTGTTGCCTCCTCTGACGGCTGGCGGGGGCCAGCGGCGCGGTACGCCTCGACAGGCTGCCGGTGGTCGGGTAAGGGCCACGGCGTCGTACCGCTCGGTGGTGGTGGGGCCGGTCGTCCTGCACGACGATCGGAGAAGGGGGTAGTGGTGGCTGGTGCTGACGACAATCGAGTGCCGTCGATGGCGACCGTATTAACCCAGCCGTCTACTTGTCAACAATTTTCGGAAACAGGGTGGCAACACCGCTGTCGTCACCGGAGCGGCATCCGTCCAGGTCAGTAGTCGATCAGAGTCCGGGGCGGTCACCGCGGCGTCGCAACACCTGCACACCGGTCGGGGTGGGGGTTGCCGAAAGTTCCGGAGTATTTCCGGACCAGGTGCCCCGGCCATGGCCAGCGGCGCGGGTAGACGCCCCCGTTGCCCGAGGGGTCAGCGACGCAGCAGGGCGTTGAGTCGGGCGGCCTGGCGGGTCAGGTGGTCGCGTTCGGCGAGGTTGGGGGCCTGCTGGGCAGCCTCGGCGTACAGCCGCGCCGCCGTTGCCAGGTCGCCGTCGCGCTCGTGCAGGTACGCCGCCACCGCCGTGTACCGGGGCAGCGCGTCGTCCACCGCCGCGAGCGCCTTCAGGCCGGCCCGGGGGCCGTCGGCCTCACCGACCGCCACCGCGCGGTTGAGTCGGACGACCGGGTTCCCGGTCAGGCGCGCCAGTTCGTCGTACCACTCCACGATCTGCACCCAGTCGGTCTCGGCGGCGGCCGGCGCGTCCGCGTGCAGCGCCGCGATGGCGGCCTGGGCCTGGAACTCACCGAGCTGGTCGCGGGCCAGGGCGGCCTGCAGAATCTCGACGCCCTCGGCGATCGACCGGGTGTCCCAGCGGCTGCGGTCCTGCTCGGCGAGCGGCACCAGGCTGCCGTCGGGCGCGGTCCGGGCGGCGCGCCGGGCGTGGTGCAACAGCATGAGGGCGAGCAGCCCCGCCACCTCGGGGTGGTCGATCGCGGCCGCGAGCTGCCGGGTGAGCCGGATGGCCTCGGCGGCGAGGTCCACGTCGCCGGAGTAGCCCTCGTTGAACACCAGGTAGAGGACGCGCAGCACGGTGGCGACGTCGCCGGGTCGGTCGAATCGCAGCCCGGAGACGGTGCGCTTGGCCCGGCTGATGCGCTGCGCCATGGTCGCCTCGGGCACCAGGTAGGCGTTCGCGATCTGCCGGGTGGTCAGCCCACCGACGGCGCGCAGCGTGAGCGCGACAGCGGACGACGGCGTCAGCGACGGGTGGGCGCACAGGAAGTAGAGCTGGAGTGTGTCGTCCACCGTGGGAGCGGGCCCTGGCGCCGGTTCCTCGTCGACGAGATCCTCACGCCGACGGCGAGCGGTGTCGGCTCGGGCCGCGTCGAGGAACCGTCGCCACGCCACAGTGGTCAGCCAGCCCAACGGGTCGCGCGGTGGGTCGGCCGGCCAGACCCGGACCGCCTCGACCAGGGCGTCCTGCACGGCGTCCTCGGCCGCCGCGAAGTCGATTCCGCGGCGGACGAGGATCCCGAGGACGCTCGGCGTGAGGCTGCGCAGCAGCGTCTCGTCCATCAGAACCGTCACTCAGTGATGGTGGGGGGCTCGCTCAGGAACGGGCGCAGCTCCAGCCACTCGTGGATCGGCTTCCCGCCCGCCCCGGGAGCGGCCGACAGCTCCCCGGCCAGCTCGACGGCCCGGTCGTGGCTGTCGACGTCGATCACCATCCAGCCGGCGATGAGATCCTTGGTCTCGGCGAACGGGCCGTCGGTGACCGGCGGGCGGCCCTCGCCGTCGTACCGGACGAACGTCCCCTCCGGGGCGAGTGCCTGGGCGTCAACGAACTCGCCGGTGCCCTCGAGTCGGGCCGCGAAGTCGCGCATGTACTGCATGTGGGCCGAGATCTCCGCCGGCGTCCACTGGTCCATCGGCACGTCGTTCACCGTGGCCGGGGTGCCCCGGTAGTGCTTGAGCAGCAGGTACTTGGCCATCGTGATGCTCCTTGGTGCTGGCTGCGACCCATCGTGGTCACGTTCACTGCGGGGACGAAGCCGGTCGGCACTTCTCGACATCGCTGTCCGATTTTTTTCCTCCCGCAGGTTAACCTCGGGTGAATCGTCCGCCGTTGGGGTACCTCGGGGGGCGCAAAACTTGATTCGTTCCAAAATAGTGAGCTAATGTTCGTACCCGTGATGTCCGACTTCGAGGCGCAGCTGCGGGCCGTCTCGTTGCGCGTGACCCGGCCCCGGTTGGCGGTGCTCGCGGCGCTGCGCGACCACCCGCACGTCGGCACCGACGCGGTGATCGCGCTGGTCCGCGCGGATCAACCCACTGTCTCGCACCAGGCGGTGTACGACGTGCTGCGCGTGCTCACCGACGCCGGCCTGGTGCGGCGCATCCAGCCGGCCGGGGCGACCGCCCGCTACGAGTCCCGGATCGCTGACAACCACCACCATGTCGTGTGCCGCTCCTGCGGCGCCATCGCCGACGTCGACTGCGCCGTCGGTCACGCCCCCTGTCTCACCGCCTCCGGCGACCACGGTTTCACGGTCGACGAGGCGGAGGTCGTCTACTGGGGCACCTGCCCCGACTGCGCGACCGACCGCACGCCCCAGAGATCCGCAAGCTCGGAAGGAAGTACATGAGCGACACCCAGGACAACGGCCCCGTCAGTGCGCAGGGCGTGGACCAGAAGGCAGCGGCCGGCTGCCCGGTCGCGCACGACTCGGTGACCGCGCACGGCAGCGAGAGTGAGAACCCGGCGATCGACTCGCCGACCCCGAAGACCGGCGGTCGTCCGCGCACCAACCGGGACTGGTGGCCCAACCAGCTCGACCTGTCGGTGCTGCACGCCCACTCGTCCAAGGGCAACCCGCTGGGCGAGGACTTCAGCTACGCCAAGGAGTTCGCGAAGCTCGACGTCGAGGCCCTCAAGCGCGACATCGTCGAGGTGCTCACCACCTCGCAGGACTGGTGGCCGGCCGACTTCGGCCACTACGGCGGCCTGATGATCCGGATGAGCTGGCACGCCGCCGGCACGTACCGCATCGAGGACGGCCGCGGCGGCGCCGGCGACGGTGGGCAGCGGTTCGCGCCGCTCAACAGCTGGCCGGACAACGCCAACCTGGACAAGGCCCGCCGGCTGCTCTGGCCGGTCAAGCAGAAGTACGGCCAGCAGATCTCCTGGGCCGACCTGCTCGTGCTCGCCGGCAACGTCGCCCTGGAGTCGATGGGCTTCAAGACCTTCGGCTTCGGCTTCGGTCGCGAGGACGTCTGGGAGCCCGAGGAGATCTTCTGGGGCCCGGAGGACACCTGGCTGGGCGACGAGCGCTACGCCTCCGAGAAGGAGATGGCGGCCGGCGTCGGCTCGACCGAGATGGGGCTGATCTACGTCAACCCGGAGGGCCCGCGCGGTAACGCGGACCCGGCCGCGGCGGCGCACTTCATCCGCGAGACCTTCGGCCGGATGGCGATGAACGACGAGGAGACCGTCGCCCTCATCGCCGGTGGTCACACCTTCGGTAAGACCCACGGTGCCGGCGTCGCCGACAACCACGTGGGCCCGGAGCCCGAGGGCGCTCCGCTGGAGGCGCAGGGCCTGGGTTGGCTGAGCACCCACGGCAGCGGCAAGGGCGCCGACACGATCACCAGTGGTCTCGAGGTGACGTGGACCGACGTGCCGACGCAGTGGAGCAACCGCTTCTTCGAGATCCTCTTCGGCTACGAGTGGGAACTCACCACCAGCCCCGGCGGCGCGAAGCAGTGGGTCGCCAAGGACGCCGAGGCGATCATCCCGGATCCCTTCGACCCGGCGAAGAAGCACCGGCCGACGATGCTCACGACCGACCTGTCGCTGCGCGTCGACCCGGCGTACGAGAAGATCTCCCGCCGCTTCCTGGAGAACCCCGACCAGTTCGCGCTGGCCTTCGCCAAGGCGTGGTACAAGCTGCTGCACCGCGACATGGGCCCGATCGAGCGCTTCCTCGGGCCGTGGGTGGCCGAGCCGCAGCTCTGGCAGGACCCGGTGCCGGCCGTCGACCACGAGCTGGTGGGCGACGCCGACATCACCGCGCTCAAGGCAAAGGTCCTGGAGTCCGGTCTCACGATCGACCAGCTGGTCTCCACCGCCTGGGCCTCCGCCGCGAGCTTCCGGCACACCGACAAGCGCGGTGGCGCCAACGGGGCGCGCATCCGTCTCGAGCCGCAGCGCAGCTGGGAGGTCAACCAGCCCGAGCAGCTGGCGGCCGTGCTGAGCGCCCTTGAGGGCATCCAGCAGGAGTTCAACGCCGCCGGCGGGGCGAGCATCTCGCTGGCCGACCTGATCGTGCTGGCCGGTTCGGCCGCCGTCGAGAAGGCGGCGCGGGACGCCGGCGTCGAGGTGACAGTGCCGTTCCGGCCGGGCCGCACCGACGCGACCCAGGAGCAGACCGACACCGACTCCTTCCGGGTCCTCGAGCCGCGCGCCGACGGTTTCCGCAACTACCTGCGCGCCGGCGAGAAGACCCAGCCGGAGGTGCTGCTCGTCGACCGTGCCTACATGCTCAACCTGACCGCGCCCGAGATGACCGTCCTCATCGGCGGTCTGCGCTCCCTCGGCGCCAACGTCGGCGGCAGCCAGCACGGCGTGCTCACCGACCGGCCGGGCGTGCTCACCAACGACTTCTTCGCCAACCTGCTCTCCCCGGGCACCCGGTGGAGCGCGTCGAAGTCCGACGAGCACGTGTACGAGATCCGCGACCTGGCCACCGACGAGGTGAAGTGGACCGCCACCGCGGTCGACCTCATCTTCGGGTCCAACTCGCAGCTGCGTGCCCTCGCCGAGGTCTACGCCAGCCAGGACGCCCGCGACAAGTTCGTGGCCGACTTCGTGGCCGCCTGGACCAAGGTCATGGAGCTCGACCGGTTCGATCTCGCCTGACAGGTACCACCGACGAGCCCCGGCCGATCCTTCAGGGATTGGCCGGGGCTCGTCGGCCTTGCACGGCTGTGGCCAGTTGCACGCTGGCCGATCGGGGCATCGCTGGTGACTTGATACCCCCGGGGGTATAGTCGAACGCAGGAGGTGTCGATGAAGCTTCGACCGGAGATGACGTCGGATGCGCTGACCAGGCTCAAGCGGGCCCGCGGTCAGCTCAACGCGGTTATCGAGATGATGGAGAGCGGTCAGGACTGCCGTGAGGCGCTGACCCAACTCGCCGCGGTGTCCAAGGCGATCGACCGAGCGGGTTTCAAGATCATTGCTTCGGGGATGCGGCACTGTGGCGCCGCGCGCGAACGTGGCGAGGAGCCGGAGATGACCGAGGAGGAGCTGGAGAAGCTCTTCCTGGCCCTCGCCTGAGGCGGCGCCAGGCCACCCACGCCGTAGCCGCGGCGTGGGTGGGTGTTGGTGGCAACGTAAGTGGAAAGACCGCACCACTGTGCCATTTGCATACCCCCCCGGGTATGAGAAGTTTGTCAAACTTGAAGGAGTGGACATGCCAGTTGAGGTTTCCGTCGTTGAGACGTCATCCCTCGGCGATCGCAGCTACCTCGCCTCCGACGGGCGGGTGGCGATCGTGGTCGACCCCCAGCGCGACATCGACCGCGTGATGTACCTCGCGGGGGCATTGGGCGTCCGCATCACCCACGTCCTGGAAACGCACGTCCACAACGACTACGTCTCCGGAGGGCTGGACCTTGCCCGGATCACCGGCGCCCACTATCTGGTGGCCGCTGCCGACGAGGTCCGATTCGAGCGGACGCCGATCTCCGACGGCGACCAGGTGACTGTCTCCGACTCGCTACGACTGCGGGTGATCGGTACGCCCGGTCACACCTTCCACCACCTGTCGTACGTGCTGGATGAGGCCAGCGACAGCGATTGGCGGCCGGTCGGTGTCTTCACCGGCGGATCACTGCTCTTCGGCACGACGGGCCGCACCGACCTGCTGGGCAAGCAGTTCGCTCACGAGTTGGCCCACCACCAGCACGCCTCGGCGAGGCGGCTGGCGGATCTGCTGCCCGACGGGGCCGAGGTGTGGCCGACGCACGGGTTCGGCAGCTTCTGCTCAGCCAGTCAATCGGACGCCCCGGAGTCGACGATCGGCCGGGAGAAGGCGAAGAATCAGGTCCTGCGGCTTGCCGCGGACGACTTCGTCACGGAGACCCTCGCCGGTCTGGACGCCTACCCGGCGTACTACGCCCACATGGGCGTGGAGAACTTCGCCGGACCGGCCCCGGTCGACCTCACCCCGGTGAGCCGCGCCGATGCGGCCGAACTGCGCGAGCGGATGGCTGACGGGCAGTGGGTGGTGGACCTGAGGCACCGTAAGGCATATGCCGCCTTGCACCTGGCCGGCACGGTCAGCCTCGGCCTGGACGGCCCGATGTCCACCTGGCTCGGTTGGCTGATCGACTGGGGGGTGCCGATCACCCTGCTCGCCGAGACCCCGGGACAGGTCGCCGACGCCCAGCGTGAGCTGGTCCGGATCGGCATCGACCGTCCGGCCGCGCAGCTGACCGGTGAGGTGGAGCGGTGGGCAGCCGAGCCCGGCCAGCTGCGAGAACTGCGGATGACTGACTTCAAGGCCCTCGCGGCAGCCCGCGCGGGGCACCTCCCTGCCGGCCTTCCCGCCGCGGACGTGGTCCTCGACGTGCGCATGACCAACGAGTGGCGGAGCAGCCACATCGACGGTGCCCTGCACATCCCGCTGCCTGAACTGCCCATGCGGCTGGGCGAGGTGCCGGTCGGCGCCGTCTGGGTGCACTGCGGCTCCGGCTACCGGGCCACCGCGGCGGCGTCGCTGCTGGCGAACGCCGGCCGCGAGGTGGTCGTCATCGACGACACGTTCGGCCGGGCCGAGCGCGCCGGCGTGGCGATGGCCACCGACGCCTGATCCGAACAGGACCGACCACCGGCCGGCGCCGTGCAGGTGTCGGTCGGATACCCCCTGCCATGTGTGTTGCGACCTGCCCGTGAAAGAGGAGAAATGAGCCCTTCCGAGACCGCCCGCCCCGCCACCATCGATGCCACCGGGCTGCGGGAACTGATCGACTCCGGCCACGCGCCGCGCCTGCTGGACGTGCGTACCCCGGCGGAGTTCGAGACGTCGCACATCCCCGGCTCCTACAACGTGCCGCTCGACCTGCTCAAGGAGCATCGCGAAGAGCTGCGCCGCCACCTGGACGAGGACGTCGTGCTGGTCTGTCGATCCGGTGCCCGCGCCACTCAGGCCGAGCAGACCCTGGCCGGGGTCGGTCTGCCGAACCTGAAGGTCCTCGACGGCGGCATCATGGCCTGGCAGGCGGCCAACGCGCCGATCAGGCAAGGTGCCCCCCGGTGGGACCTCGAACGCCAGGTCCGCCTCGTCGCCGGCTCGATCGTGCTGGTCAGCGTCCTCGGCTCGGTGTTCGTGCCGCAGCTGAAGTGGGTGGCCGGATTCATCGGCGCCGGCCTCACCTTCGCCGCTGTCACCAACACCTGCGCCATGGGCATGGTGCTCGGCAGACTGCCGTACAACCGGGGCGCCAACTGTGACCTGGACACCATCGTCGGCCAGTTGCGTGGCAGCATCGGTGAACGCGCATGACACCGACCCTGGCGCTGACCGTCGGGCTGGCCGTGCTGATCGGCGTCAGCCTCGGGCTACTCGGCGGCGGCGGATCGATCCTCGCCGTGCCGCTGCTGGTCTACGTCGCCGACCTGCCCACGAAAGAGGCCATCGCGACCTCGCTGCTCGTTGTCGGCGCCACCAGCGTGGTGGGCGTCCTGCCGCATGCTCGGGCCAACCGGGTGCGCTGGCGTACCGGCCTGATCTTCGGTTTCGCCGGCATGATCGGTGCCTACATCGGCGGACGCCTGGCCGGGTTCATCCCGGCGGCGTTTCTGCTCAGCGGATTCGCCGTGATGATGCTGGCCACCGCGGTCACGATGATTCGCGGTCGGCGCGACACCAAGGGCAGGGCAGTGCCGCACGAACTGCCGATGCTGCGGGTGATCCTCGACGGTCTGGTGGTCGGACTGGTGACCGGCCTGGTCGGTGCCGGCGGCGGCTTCCTGGTGGTGCCCGCCCTGGCCCTGCTCGGTGGCCTGCCGATGCCGGTCGCGGTCGGAACCTCGCTGGTGGTCATCGCGATGAAGTCGTTCGCCGGCCTCGCCGGCTACCTGTCCAGCGTAAGCATTGACTGGAACCTCGCGGCAGCGGTCACCGTCGCCGCCGTCGTCGGCAGCGTTGCCGGCGGGCGGCTCGCCGGTCGGATCCCCGCCGACGTCCTGCGCAAGTCGTTCGGCTGGTTCGTCGTGGTGATGGGCGTCCTCGTCCTCGTCCAGCAACTGCCCACGGAACTGCGGACCGACCCGCTGCTGTGGACCGGCATCGGTGTCCTCGCAGCGATCTCCGTCGCGCTGACCGTGCTGAAGGGCCGGAGCAAGGTGCTGACGCAGGGTGAGCCGGGCAGCCGCTGAGGTCTCGCCCGGCGCCATCACGGTCCACCTCGATGTCACCTGGATGACATTTCCTGTCTAGCGAATCCCATAGATGAATTTTTTATCCACTTGATCAGCTGGCGAACGGGCCCGTTCATGGCAAGGTGTTGATCTGCCCGGGCGGCGGGCGCGGACCTAGTCACGCGGGAGTCAACGTGGGCCATCCCAACCTGCAGGCCGAGGACGTGGACCAGCACGCCGGAAGCCCTGCGATACCCCGGCAGCGGGGGGTCCCCACCCGGGCGCCCGGAGCGGGCCCCGCCGACACCGACACCGCCTGGCGGCCGCTGCGGATCGCGATGATCGGCCAGAAGGGGATACCGGCGACCTACGGCGGCATCGAACGGCACGTGGAGGAGATGGCCAGTCGCCTCGCCAGCTACGGCCACGAGGTCACCGTCTACTGCCGACGGAGCTACGGGGAGACACCCGCCGACGGCTACCGGGGCGTACGGCTGCGCCAGACCCACACCATCGCGAGCAAGCACCTCGACGCCATCGTGCATGCGGCGACCTCGACCATGGCGGCGATGGCCGCGCGGCCAGACATCGTGCACTACCACGGGCTCGGGCCGGCCCTGGTCGCCCCACTCCCGCGTGCCCTGTCCCGGGCGCGCGTGGTGCTGACCGTGCACGGGCTGGACAACCAGCGGGGCAAGTGGGGGCTCGCCGCGCGGGCGGTGCTGGGCAGCGCCCACTGGTTCAGCGGGTACGTCCCGCACCAGCGGGTGGCGGTCTCCCAGGGGCTCGCCGCCCACTACGGCGCCCGGTTCGGCCGCCCGACGACCTACATCCCGAACGGTGTGAACCCGGCCCGACCGGTGCGGACCCGTCAGCTCCAGGACCGGTTCGGGCTGACCCCCGGTGGCTACCTGCTGCTGGTCGGTCGGCTGGTGCCGGAGAAGGCGGCCGACCTGCTGATCCGGGCCTTCCGCCGGACCGAGACCCCGATGCGCCTGGCGATCGTCGGCGGGTCGTCGTTCACCGACGACTTCGTGGACCGGCTGCGCCGGGAAGCCGGGGCGGACGACCGGATCGTCTTCACCGGGTTCGCCTACGGTGACCTGCTCGCGGAGCTGTACGCCGGTGCCGCCGGCTTCGTCCAACCGTCCCGGTTGGAGGGCCTGCCGTTGACGTTGCTGGAGGCGGCCGCGTACGGGCTGCCGGTGGTCGCCAGCGACATCGCGCCGCACGTCGAGGTGCTCAAGTCCGACGCCGCCGGCGGGCGGTTGTTCCGCGACGGCGACGAGGACGACCTGGTCCGGGTGTTGACGTCGCTGCTCGCCGACCTGCCGGCCGAACGGGCCGGTGCGGTGGCACTGGGCGAACGGATCACCAGCAGGTACAGCTGGGACACCGCCGCCCGCGAGTTGGAGCAGCTCTATCTCCGGCTGGCTCCGGAGCCGGGCCGCCGGGCCAGGGCACGACCCGCGCGGGCCGCCGACTGACCGGACGGCGTTGGCCGGGGGAGTCGGATCAGCCCCGCGGGGGACGGAGCAGTCGGCGCAACGGCCACTTCTGCCGTCGAGGTGACAGGACTAGATTGAACCGATCTTGTGCCGGGAGGACATCGGTTGGCCGCGCCCGGCAGCGGCCGGGCAGCGCCGATTCAGTTCAGTGGGATCAGTGGAACGACACACGCAGCAGGTCACTCCGCTCATGACCAGGCGGCTCGACCCGACCCGCCTGCTCACCGGCGGCGCGGCGCTGGCCGCCGCGGTGGTGGCGGTGGTCGCGGGTGTCTCCATGGCGGCCGGTGACCGCAGGGGCATG
Source organism: Micromonospora sp. H61 (assembly GCF_018070325.1). Taxonomy (GTDB): domain Bacteria; phylum Actinomycetota; class Actinomycetes; order Mycobacteriales; family Micromonosporaceae; genus Micromonospora; species Micromonospora salmantinae. Next base: position 51,370 of record NZ_JAGPXY010000004.1, on the reverse strand, counting down.
GTGCTACCACTCGCGGCTGTCGCGGGGATCGCGGTGGCCGTCCTCGCGCTGACCCGGTTCGCCGGGTACGTGCTGCTGATGCTCGCGGTGCGCTCGTGCGTCGACCTGTTCAAGCTGACCGGCCCGAGCGCCGGCCAGGCCGACTCCGCCGGAACGGCCCGGGCGGTGGACCCCTCCACCCTGCTCGCGGTGCTGTTCCTCCTCGCCGCCGGGCTCTGGCTGGCCGCACAGCTCAGCCGGCACGGGCGGCTGCGCGGCTCCCCGCTGAGCTGGGCCATGCTGCTCGTCGGGGCCAGCAGCGTGGTCAGCGCCCTCGGTGCCAGCCGGCCGGCGAACAGCCTGTTGGAGGCGCTGCGGATCCTCACCGTGGTGGTGATGTTCGTGGTGCTGGAACAGCTCATGCCGGACACCGCGGCGATCCGTCGGGTCCTGCTCGCCTGCTACGCCTCGCTGGTGCTGGCGCTGGGCTACACCGTGGTGCTGTCGCTGCTCGGCAACCCGCCGGCCGAGGTGAAGGGCGACTTCACCCGGATCAGCGGCACGTTCAGCCAGTCGACCACGTTCGGCCGCTACCTGATGTTCATGGTGATCTTCGGGTTCGCGGTGTACCGCTTCCTGGATCGTCGACTGCGGGTGTCCCTCGGGGTGCTGCTCGCGCTCTCGCTGCTGTTCCTGCTGCTCACCAACACCCGCAGCGCCCTGCTCGGCGCGGCGATCGGCCTGGTGGTGGTCGCGGCGCTGCACCGCAGCAGGCGGATGCTGGTCACCCTCTGCCTGGTGGCAGTCGCCGGGGTGGCACTGGTGCCCGCCGTCGGCGAACGCTTCGCCCAACTCGGTACGTCCCGCGCTGTCGGCGGAGACCCGACCGGAAACACCCTGGCCTGGCGGATCGGCTACTGGACCGAGATCGTCACGCTTGCCGAGCGGAACCCGGTGACCGGCATCGGGCCGAACATGACCCAGCGTGAGACCGACGAGGCGAAGAAGCCGCACAACGACTTCCTGCGGGCGTACGTGGAGACCGGACTGCTCGGTCTCGGGGCGTACCTGCTGATGCTGTTCGCCTTCCTGCACACCGCCCGGACCGCGCTGCGGCGCGCGCCTCCGGGCAGCTTCGAGCGCGGCGTCGCGGTCGGGTTCACCGGCTGCGCCGCCGCGTTCGTGGCGGTCAGCGCCGCCTCCAACGTCATTTCCAACGTGGTCACCCTCTGGTACTTCGTCGCGTTCGCCGCGGCGGCCAGCGTGATCGCCCGCCAACCGGCTCCGAACCTGACCGGCGAGCAGCCACGACGCACGTCCGTCCCGGTTTGACTGAACGACAGCATTGGGGAAAAAGTGGAGATCGTCGACTACCTGCGGGTCGCCCGGCGGCGCCTCTGGGTACTCGTGGGGGTGCCGGTGCTCGCCACCGGCGCCGCGGCCGCCATCGTCCTGTTCGCGCCGCAGCAGTTCAGCGGGACCGCGTACGTGGCGGCGCCGGCCCTGGTGGGCGGCGCGGCCGGGACGCAGTACACCGGTACGCAGGCGGCGAACCAGTTCGTCGCGGCGTTCGGCGCGGCGGTCACCTCGCCCCGCGTCCTCGTCGACGTGGCCACTGACACCGGGGTGCCGCCGGAGCGGTTGCGTGACGGGCTCGCCATCACCCAGGTCGGCGCGAGCAGCCAACTGGAGGTGACGTACACCGCCGGCGACCGGGCGACTGTCGCGCCGGTGCTGACCGCGACCACCACCCGGGCGCTGGCCTTCCTCTTCTCCTCCCAGGTCGGCATCGCCACCGGTGAGGTCGAGGCGGCCAACGCCGACGTCACAGCGGCGACCAAGGCGATCGGTGAGTGGGAGAAGGCGAACAAGGTCTCCCAGCCGGACCGGATCTACCAGGCCACGCTGGGCGAGCTGACCAGCCTGCGCCAGCAGCAGCTCTCCATGCAGGCGGTCGGCAACGGCCGGGGTGTCGACGCGGCGACCGCCGCGATCACCGCCGCCCAGAAGAAGCTCGACGAGCTGGGGCCGAAGCTCCCCGACTACCAGGCCCTGCTCGCCCAGCGGGACGCGGCGACCAACGCCCTGTCCCAGGCGCGGGAGGGGTTGCAGGCGGCACGGGCGCAGGCCCAGGCCGCCGACCCGGCGCAGGTGACCAGCATCGGCGAGGCGCACGAGGTGAGCCGGATGACGGAGCTGGTGCGCACCGCCCTGCCGGTGGGCGGTGCGGGTCTGCTGCTCGGGGTGCTGCTGGTGGGCGTACTCGAACTGCTCTCCCGGGGTCGTGCCGCCGCCCGGCCGGCGGCCCCGGCGGTGACCACCGCGGCCCCCTCGGTGCCGGCGGAGACCGTGACCGCGGCACGGCCGTGAACCTCGGAGAACGGGCCGCCGGGTGCGCGAGGTGACCGGCCGGTCACCGGCCGCGCCGGAGGCCGGTGACCAGCAGGTACGCGGCATGGCCCGCGGCGGTGTGCTGAACCTGGGCGGCGCCGTGCTCAGCCAGGTGGCGCTCTTCCTGGTCATGCTGTTGCTGGCCCGGGTCCTGGGTGTCCGCGAACTCGGCCGGTACGCCCAGGTCTACGCCGTGCTGTCGCTGCTGGGGCTGCTCTCGCTCTCCGGTTTCCGGGCCGGGCTGACCCGGTTCGTGGCGGTGCACCTCGCCGACGACGACCCGGCCGCCCTCCGGGGCGCGATCCGGCTCGGGCTCGGCATCTCGGCCGTGGCGTCCACCGTGATCGCCCTCGGTCTGGCGGTCGGCGCGCCGTGGCTCGCCGACGCCCTGCACGACCCGCAGCTCACCACCGGGCTGCGGCTGGCGGCGCTCTGCCTGCCCGCCGCCACCGTCTGCGAGGCCGCGCTCGCGGCCACCCGGGGGTGGCGCACGCAACGGGCCTACGCGCTCATCGGCCAGGTCTACGAGCCGGCCGCCCGGCTGGCGCTCACCGCGTTGGCGCTCGCCCTCGGGGCGGGCCTGACCGGCGCGTTCTGGGCGTTGGTGGCGGCGAGCTGGAGCGCGGCCGGGCTCGCCCTCGTGGCGCTCGCCCGGATGGTGCGCCGGGTGCCCGCCGCCCGGCCCGCGTACCGGCCGGGCGAGCTGTTCCGGTTCTCCACGGTCAGCTGGGTCTCCTCGCTGTCGTCCACCGGGCTGATCTGGGTGGACGCGCTGCTGCTCGGCTTCTTCGACTACGGTCCCGAGGCGATCGGCGTCTACCACGTGGCGACCCGGCTGGTCACGATCGCGGTGTTCGTGCTGGCACCGGTGAACGCCTCGTTCGGTCCGCACCTGGCGCACCTCTACCACCAGGGTCGGCTGGACGAGGTACGCCGGATCTACCGGGTCGCCACCGGCTGGGTGCTCCGGCTGTCGCTGCCGGCCTTCGTGGCGTTGCTGGTCTTCCCGGAGCAGTTGCTGCGCCTCGTCGGCGGGCCCGGTCTGGCCGGCGGTGCGGCGGTGACAGTGGTGCTGGCGCTCGGCCAACTCGTGAACGCCGCCACCGGGCCCTGCGGCACGCTGCTGAACATGTCCGGCCGGGTCTCGGTCAACATGGTGGACAACCTCGCTGCCCTGCTGCTCAACGTCCTGCTCAACCTCTGGCTCATCCCGGCGTACGGCATCCTCGGCGCGGCGGTGGCCTGGGCGGTGTCGTTGGCGGCGGTGAACGTCGCCCGGGTCTGGCAGGTGCGCGCGCAGGTGCACACCGTGCCGGTGACGGCGGGCATGGTCAAGGGCCTGGTCGCGGCGTTGGTCGCGATGGGAGTCGGGTTCGGTGTGCGGTGGTTGGTCGGGGGCGGGACCGCGCAACTCGCGGCCGGTCTGGCCGCGATCGGGGTGGCGTACGTCGCCGTGGTGTTCGCCCTCGGGCTCAGTCGGGAGGACGTCATGGTGTTGCGCTCGGTGACCCGCCGAGGTGGTCGACGCGCCCCGGCCGGCCCCGCCGGCCCCGCCGACGGTGCCGACGTGGGCGCCGGCCGTCCCGTGGTCCGCTCGTGACCGGCGGCGTGCGGCGCCAGGTCACCGACCGGCTGCGCCGGGGGCTACGCGGGGCGCGGGCCTGGGGGCGCGCGGCCCGGCCGGGAGAGCCCGGCCCGTTGCCCGACTTCCTGGTGATCGGTGGGCAGCGCTGTGGCACCACGTCGCTGTACCACCACCTCGCCGCGCATCCCCAGGTCCGGGTGGCCAGCGGCAAGGAGTTGCAGTACTTCAGCGTCCACCATGGTCGGGGGGAGCGGTGGTACCGGGGGCACTTCCCGCGCCTCGCCCCGGGCGAGCGTACGTTCGAGGCGAGCCCCTACTACCTTTTCCACCCGAGCGTGCCGGCCCGGGTCGCGGCGACCCTGCCGCAGGCCCGCTTCGTCGCACTGTTGCGTGACCCGGTGCAGCGGGCGTACTCGCACTACCTGCACACCCGCTCGTACGGCGCCGAGCCGCTCTCCTTCGCCGACGCCCTCGACGCGGAGGAGGAGCGGCTGGCCCGGGCGACGCGGGGCGGCCCGGACAGCCCCGCTGCGCACCGGGCGTTGCGTAATTACTCGTACGCCGCCCGGGGTCGTTACGCCGAGCAGCTGGAACTGTGGTTCGCGCATGTCCCCCGGGAGCGGATCCACCTGGCCCGCACCGAGGACCTGCACGCCGACCCGGCCGGCACGTACGCCGACATCCTGCGCTTCCTCGGCCTGCCGGCCTTCCTTCCCGAGGCGTTCACCCGGCACACCCGTCGCGTCGACCACGGCCCCTCGCAGCTCACGCCGGAGCTGCGGGACCGGCTGAGCGAGCACTTCGCGCCGCACAACGAGCGCTTGGCCACGCTGCTCGGCTGGCCCGACCCCTAGCAGCTCCCGCATGTGCCCGACCCGATCTGCTGCGACAGCTAGGAATCGCGGTGCGCTCCTTCCTGGCAATTAAGTTGCCCTTTCCGGAACGTGCAGAGCGGCTCATTCGCTCGTGCCGGATCAGCGCGCTATAACACCAGGGTGTCGAACCGGCCTTCCCGACGGCGGATGTGCCCACGCCATCCCGCGAGCAGTGCGATGAAAGTCCAGCCGATGCCACCGAGGGCCAGCGACCCCAGGTTGCCGCTGGAGTCGACCCGATCGGCCGCCTCGAGCGCGATCACCCCGTCTGGGTCGGTGAGTACGGTCAAGGTGTCGCCGATTTGGTAGCCGGGGTTGCTGCCCTGATAGGTCAGTGGCTCGTCGAGCCGACCATCGTCGCCCCGGAGCGCGAAAGTGTGCCGCTTACCGGCGACCTCGGCGTCGACGATGGTTACCTCCTGGCGGACGCCGCGCTGCTCCAGCGCCAGGTCGGGGGCGAGTCCCACCGATCCCACGAGTACGAACAGGGCGGGAAGGAACGCGAGCAGGGACAGCCACATCGCTCGGTGCAGCACACGTACGACGACCATGAAGACCAGGCAGAAGGCGAGTCCCGTCACGATTGAAATGGCCTTCGACCCGACCGTGGCGTACGCGATGGCGGTGTTCAGCCCGATGAAAGCCAGGCCGAGCAGCACCACCAGCGCCGTCCTTCTGACCGACTTGCCCGCCGTCCAGGCTCCCGCCCACGGGACGGAACCGGTCGGCGGCGCCCCGGCCGGGCCGAATCCGGCGGGAGCCTTTCCGGTGAATCGCTGGTCGCCTGGCCACCCGGGGGCGGGCTGGATCCGCCCCGGTGGTGTGGGTTCGGTAGGCACGGCCAAGATCGTAACAAGGGCTGACACCCCAACCTGAACGTGCGGAGGAGCGTCGTTGAGTCCCGTGATAGGCGAGCAGACGCGATCAGGTGGTGGACGCCACGAGGTGAACGGAGAGGACCCACTCGGCAGCACACCGCGAGGCCCCAGTGCGCCCTCGCATTGATCAAGGGGGTTAAGTTGCTTACTGTCGACGGACAGCGCCGCAGCCTTCGAATGGTCGCGACCCCTAAACCCAGGTCTGGGCCTGATCGGCGCTGGCCGGTCACCCCCTTGAAGGAGACGACGTTGGGAAGAAGCGGCCTGCGGTGGTCGATACCGATCATCGCGTTCGTACTGGCCCTGACCTCGTTGACGGGCTGCGCCATCGACAAGGGCTCGGCACTCGCCGCGGACTTCGAGGAAGAGTGGGCCGGCACCCCGGACGTCGTCAAAATCGACACCACCGACAACAACACGCTGCCCTTCCTCGGAACGGCGAGTGGCGTGCTGATCCTCAAGGACGGCACCTCGGCCGACCGCGTGACCGAGCTGGCGAACGAGCTGGGGAAGTACGTCGCCGGTCACGACAACACCACCGGCCGGATCACGGCGGACGGCATCACCTTCACCGTTGTCGCGGACAAGACCCGCGCCGGCAAGGTACTGGCGCTGTGGCACTCACTGACGGACGACGATCGGGTAGTGAACGGCGACATCAAGGATGCGCCCTGGAAAGAAAAGACCGACCGCTGGGAGATCAAGGTCACCGCGGTCAATCAGGCCGGCGCGATGGCGGTGTTCAAGGACATGATGGCAGACGGCGACCAGCACCAGCCACTCTCGAGAGTGACCTCGCTGGAGGTCAGCACGGAGCGCGGCGTGCGGCCCTCGCTCCGCGTCGAGACCGATTTCAACGACGGTTTTCCCGCCGAGGCGATCGCCGCGTACGACGCGGTGGTCGCTCGGTACCGCGTCGTCGGCGCGACTCTGCGACGTGGTCAGGCGACAGGACCGGCGGTGAGCATCGTCGTGGCGGACAGCGCGGATCTGGACCGTGCCGGCGAACTCGCCAGGACGGCGGCACCGACCCTCGGTGCCACCATCAAGATCACCAGCGACGTCGGCGACTGACCTGGCCGGGGACGCCTGAACCGGTGCGCGAATCGCGCCAGCAGATCATCCAGACCTGGCTAGCGCACGGCGGCGAGGATCCGGTCCACCGGCTGGTCGGCGCGGAGCAGGACGGGGACGTCGGTCACCGTCGTGCCGCCACCGGCCGCGTCCAGCGGGGAACCCACCGCCCCGGTCCGTCCGCCCGGTGTGGCCGGCACTGTCACCGGCGTGTTCGACGCCGACCAGAGCACCAGCGTGCTCGACCCGCCCCGGACGAACGCGACCCCGTGCAGTCTGCCGGCCACCGGGGCGGGCAGCGGGGTGACTGTGGCGTCCCGGGCCGCGTCGGCCAGGGCGGCCAGCATCCGGCCGGCGTCCCGTTCGGCGCCGTCCGGGTCGAGCAGGCCGTAGCGGACTTCGCTGCCGGCGGCGTTGTTCGGGTTGTACGCCAACGGCAGCCAACTGATCTCGCCGATCCCGCCGGCGACCAGCAGGGTGACCGTCTTGACCATCTCCGCCGCCCGGCTGGCCGGGTCACCGTCGCCGTCGCGCCAGAACTGCCCGACCTCCCACGCCTGGATCGGCACACCCTGCGGTGTGGTGGCGCGCAGGTAGTCCAGCAGCGGGGGCACCCCGTTGAAGTGCTCGTAGAAGTGCACCTGACGGACGTCGACGGTGCGGTCGGTCAGCAGCGACTCGGTCACCGCCAGGAAGCGCAGGCTGCGGGTGTTGGTCTCGGTGCCGAGCGCCCGGCGTAGTTGCGCCTCCCCGGTCACCGCCGGGATCTGCTGCCCCCGGGTGCCGACCCGACGCTGGAAGTACGCCTGGTAGGCGGCGATGGCCTCGGGCATCCGCCCGGCGCGCACCAGCCGGTCGGCGACACCCATGCCGTACGCGACGCTGCTGATGCCGGAGTCGACCACCCGCGCCTTCGGGTCGGTCGCGCGGATCGTCTCGGCGGCGGCCCGGACCAGCCGCGCGTACTCCTCGGGGCTGCCGGCCCAGTAGCTCGGCGCGTTGACCTCGTTCTCGATGGCGTACTCCCGCACCCCGTACGGGCCGTAGCGTTGCACCACCGAGCGGACGAACCGCTGGTACGCGCCGAGGTCGGTGGGCATCGCCGACTCGGTCTTGTTCGCCGCGCCCCGGGTGTAACGGGCGGTGCCACCGGTCGCCCAGCACACGCCCGTGCGGATCTTGAGATGCAGCGTGATGCCCAGCTCCCGGCTGCGCGAGGCGATCTCGTCCAGCCCGGCCCAGTCGGCCTGCCCCGAGGTCCGTTCGATCTCGCACCAGGAAATCTCCTCGTACGTCGCCGAACCGGCGAGCCGGCGCAGGTACGGCTCGAACTGCTGATACCGCGACCAGTCCCAGTGCGCGCCGAACGGGTTGCTCACCCCGTCGACGGTGCTGGTGGTGCCGGGTGCCGCCGTCGTGGAGGGGGTGGAGGCCGGCGGCGGATCGTCGCCGCCGGCGGTGCAGCCGGCGGTGAGCAGGAGCGTGACGGCGACGGCGGTGGCGACCGCGCGCAACCGGCCCGGGCGGGTCACCGGTAGCCCAGCGCGCGCAGGGTCGGACCGGAGAAGATCCGGACCAGCAGGCGGAGGAACGGGTCGAGTTCGCGGCGGTAGCTGCCCACCCGGGAACCGTAGATCGGCGCGGTGTCGCCCACCGCCGCGCGTCGTCGCTCCGCCTCGGTGGTGTACTTCTGGGCCACGTCGTGCTGCTTGCTGTCGTAGTCGAGGATGCCGTCCTCCCACGGCTCGCCGAGGAACTCGAAGAGACCCCGCATCGCCTTCTCCGGCTCGCTGACCGCCTGCTCGTACCGCAGCTCGTAGTAGCGGTCCGCCGGCAGGGTGGCGCCGACGGCCCGCGCGGCGCGGATGTAGCGCGGCCACTTCACCACGCACTTCACGGCGGACCAGTAGCCGAAGCGTTTGCGGTGCGAGACCACCACGTCGCGTCCGTCCCGGATGAGGTGCACGATCTGGGCGTCCGGGAAGACCTCGGTGACGAAGTCGAGCGACATCGCGTACAGCGGGGTCTTGTCGGCCCACCGGGTCTTGCCCCGCGCGGCGGCGTAGTCGGCGTGTACACCGCCGAAGAAGTCCCGGATCCGGCGCAGCCAGTCCTCGCGCGGAAAACCGAAGCGGGAAAGTCGTTCCCAGTCCCGGCCGACGATCCGTCGCAGGTCCGGCAGGAACCGGGTCTCCGGGCCGCAGCTGATCCGCGAGTGCGAGTCCAGGACGAGGCGCACCATGGTGGTGCCCGACCGCTGACAGCCGACCAGGAAGATCGGCGCGGTACTGGTTCCGGTCTCAGCCACTGTCGACCGCCTTCGTCGTCTCGGATCGGGCGTCGGTCGCGGCGCTGTCGAGCCGGTCGGTCAGCTGGTCGCAGCGGGCCCGGACGCCCGTGTCGATCGGTAACCGTCGGTGACCTGCCGCGCCGTGCGACGCGCGTGGGGCGATGTGCGCGTGCAGCCGGGGATGGTAGGGAAAGTCGAGGAAGGCGCAGAGCCGTCGCAGCTGTGCGGCGGGCTCCGCGACGAGGCTGTCGTAGCGGCAGAGCAGCACGTCGGCCCGCCGGTCCAGGCCGAGCTGGAAGAACAGCGAGTTGCGGACGTACCAGAACAGCGCCGCGCCGCTGTGCGGATCCAACCGCTGCGGGTCGTGGGCCCGGATCAGCTCGATGGTGTCGGCGTCGAGGCGCTGCCCCTGCCACCGGCGGCCGATGCTTCCGTCGGCGATCGCGCGCAGGGCCCGCAGGTTCGCGTCACCGAACTTGGCGACCTCGGAGCGGGCCCGGTCGTCGACGTCGCGGTAGACCCAGAGCGCCCGGCCGGGTGTCAGCCCCGGCAGGGCCAGCAGCTCGTCCACGCGGTGGCTCTCGCAGAGCGGCTTGACCAGGACGTACGCGTGCCGGCTGCGGTGGAGGGTGGCGGTCAGCACCGGGTCCGGGCGCAGTTGGAAGCGGTGGAAGACGGTGCTGTCGTTCTCGTTGCGGACCTCGACCTCGGGGGCGGCGTCCAGGCCCCGGACCAGCATGTTCGTGCCGGAGCGTTGCAGACCGACCAGGTAGACCGGCATCGCCGAGCCAGGGCTTCGGCCGGCCCGCCGCCGCCAGCGTCGCTTCGCCAGGGCGGTGCCGATCCGGTCGACCGGGTTGAGGCGGTCCTCCTCGATCAGCCGTCCAATCCCCTCGGTACGCGCCCAGCGCAGATGCCGCCGGACCCGCCGCGCGGTGTACGCGAGCGCGGAGACCTCGTCGTCGGCTGCCACGGTCCTCCTCGTCGGACACCGGCCCGGCCCTGCACCAGAGCGGGTGCGACCGGCGGCAGCCAGGCTATCGGGAGATCATGGCGGGAGGCCAGGCCGCGGACCGCACGGGCAGACGAAGATCACCCTTTCAGCCACATGCCAAACGTGAGCTGGACTCGTCGACCCGCCCTGCATACCGTGGGGCCTGGCCGGGGCGGGCAGACCCCGGTCATCACCTCCGGGCCCGGTTCGCCCGATCGATGTGAGCAGGGCGAGTCGATGCGCGTGCTGCATGTGAACAAGTTCCTCTACCGCCGTGGCGGCGCGGAGGGGTATCTGCTCGATCTCGCCGACCTGCAACGGGCTGCCGGCGACACTGTCGCCTACTTCGGCATGAGCCACCCGGAGAACGAGTCGCCGCTGCCGTACGCCGCGCGGTTCCCGTCCGAAGTGGAGTTGGAGCCGGCGCCGAGAGGAGTGCGGCCCCGCGCGGTGGCCGTCGGCCGGATGCTGTGGTCACCGACGAGCCGCCGCGGGCTGACCCGGGTGATCGACGACTTTCGGCCGGACGTGCTGCACCTGCACAACATCTACCACCAGCTCTCCCCGTCGGTGCTCGCCGCAGCCCGCGCCGCCGGTGTGCCGTGCGTGCTGACCATGCACGACTACAAGCTCGCCTGCCCGAGCTACCAACTGCTGGACCGGGGCCGCCCCTGCCAGGCGTGCGTCACCGGTGGCCCGTTGCAGGCGGCCCGTCGCCGCTGCAAGGACGGGTCGCTGTCACGCAGTGGCCTGCTCGCCGTCGAGTCCTGGTTGCACAGGCAGTTCGACGCGTACGACCCGGTGCAGCTCTTCGTGAGCCCGAGCGGGTTCCTGGCCGACGTGATGCGCCGCGCCGGCGTCTACCCGGACCGGTTGCGGGTGGTCAACCACTTCGTCGACCTGACCGGCGTCGCGGCCAAGCAGACGCCCGGCGGTGGTGTCGTCTTCGCCGGGCGGCTGGCTCCGGAGAAGGGTGTCGACGTGCTGATCGAGGCGGCCGGCGCGCTCCCGGACGGGGTCAGCGTGGACGTCGCCGGAGACGGCCCGGCCCGGCCGGAGTTGGAGGCGCTCGCCGCGCGGCGGGTGCCCGGCCGGGTCCGGTTCCACGGCCGCCTCGACAAGCCGCGCCTGCACGAGCTGATCCGGTCGGCGGCGGTGGTCGCCGTTCCGTCCCGATGGCACGAGAACCAGCCGATGGCGGTGCTGGAGGCGTTCGCCTGCGGTGTGCCCGTGGTCACCACCGACCTGGGCGGGCTTCCCGAGCTGGTCCAGCCCGAGGTGGATGGCCACGTTGTCGCCGCCGACGCGCCGACGGCCCTCGGCGACGCGCTCAACGACCTGCTGGCCGACCCGGAGCGGGCGTACCGGATGGGCCGGGCCGGCCGGGCGAAGATCGCCGCCCAGTTCGCCCCGGACCAGCACCTGGACCGCATCCGTGGGCTGTACGCGGAGGCCGCCGAGGCGCTGCCGTCGCGGCGGCGGGCCGGCCGGGCGCCCGCCGGTGGGGGAGCGGCCCGGTGAGCCCGGTACGGGTGCTCTACCTCGCCGGCAGCGGTCGCAGTGGCAGCACGCTGGTCACCACGGTTTTGGGACAGTTGCCGGGCTTCTTCGCGGCGGGCGAGCTGCGGTACCTGTGGCGGCGCGGCATCCTGGAGAACCGGCAGTGCGGCTGCGGCTCCCCGGTGGCTGACTGCCCGCTCTGGGCCCGGGTGCGCGCCGACCTGACCGACGCCGACCCGGCCGGGATCGCCGCCCGGTTGGCCCGGCGGCTGCGGCTGCGCGGGCTGCCCGCACTGCTGCGCCGCCAGCGTCGGGGGCAGCCGCCGGTCGTGGGCCACCCCGACGACACGCAGTTGGCCCGGCTCTACGCCTCGATCGCCGAGCACGCCCTGGCCGGCCGGTCGGACGGTGTCATCGTCGACTCGTCCAAGCTGCCGCCGTACGGGGCCCTGCTCGGCAGCCTGCCCGGCATCGACCTGTTCGTCCTGCACGTGGTGCGCGACCCGCGCGCCACCGCGTACTCCTGGCGTCGCCGACGCCCGCTGGACGGACGCGCGGACGACGAGCTGATGAGCCGGCCACCGGTCGGCAAGGCCGCGCTGCTCTGGCTGGTCTGGAACACCGCGACGGTACGACTGTGGGGCGACCGCCGTGGTGCGCCGGGCCGCTACCTGCGGGTGCGGTACGAGGACTTCGTGGCCGATCCGGCCGGCGTCACCGCCCGGATCGCCGGCTTCGTCGGCGCGAGCCCCGACGAGCTTCCGTTTCCGACACCGGCCACGGTGCGACTCGCCCCCACCCACTCGGTGGCCGGCAACCCGTCGCGGCACCGCACCGGGCTGGTCGACGTGGTCGCCGACACCGAGTGGCTGACCGGGCTGCCCACCCGCGCGTACGCCGTGGTGACCGGGCTGACGGCCGTGGCGCTGACCCGGTTCGGCTACCCGTTGCGCCGCCCGGCGGCCACCTCTCCCGCCGCCCGCTTCAACGCGGACCCGACCGTCTCCCCGTCACCCGCCACCCGGCAGGAAGGCTGAACGATGCTCTCACTGGTGGTGGGCACCGGTCGTTGCGGTTCGACACTGGTCCAGGAGGTGCTCTCCCGGCATCCCGCTGTCGGCTTCGTCTCCGGTCTGGACGACAAACTGGCCCGGCTCAACCCCAAGGGCAGGTTCAACGGCGCGCTCTACCGGCGTTCGGCGCCGCGCCCGGCGGGGATGACCTCGCTGCGGCACAGTCGACGGTTGCTGGAGCGGGGCCGGTTCCGGGTGGCGCCGTCGGAGGCGTACCACCTGCTCGACCGGCAGGTGCTGGCCGGCTTCTCCCGACCGTGTCGGGACCTGGTGGCCGAGGACCTGACGCCGTTCGTGGCCCGGCGGCTGCGGGCCTTCTTCGACGAGCGGATCGCACGGCAGGGCTGTCAGCAGTTGGTGCAGCACGTCACCGGGTGGCCGCGGACCGGCCTGCTGCACGCCGCGTACCCGGAGCTGCGGGTGGTCAACGTGGTGCGCGACGGCCGGGCGGTGGCCAACTCGTGGCTCCAGATGGGCTGGTGGGACGGCTGGCGCGGACCGGACAACTGGATCTACGGCCCGCTCCCGTCCGACCTGCGCGAGGAGTGGGCCGAGTCCGGTCGCTCCTTCCAGGTGCTCGCCGCGCTGGGCTGGAAGATGCTGATGGACGCCTTCGCGCAGGCCCGGCTGCGTCACCCGGCCGACCAGTGGCTGGACGTGCGCTACGAGGACCTGGTCGAGCGGCCGCGCGAGCAGGTCGGCCGGATGCTCGACTTCCTCGGCCTGAGCTGGTCGACAGCCTTCGAGAAGGGCTTCTCCCGGTACGACTTCACAGTGGGCCGGGCGGAGGCGTACCGGGACGAACTCAGCCCGGCGCAGCTCGCCGCGATCGAACGGGTGCTGGAGAAGCCGCTGGCCGAGTGGGGCTACCCGGTCTAGGGGCTCTGTCGCCGTCCTCGCTATCGACGGAGGTCACGCGGGGCGGCTAATCTTTGGCCCCACACCATCGATGTGAGGAGATGCGATGGCGCGCCGTACCGGCCGACCCTCCTACCAGCTGGACAAGGCCGACGTGCGCCGCCAGCGCACAGTGCGCTTCGTGGCCGTCGCGGGCGTGATCGCACTGGTCACCGCGTTGCTGGGTGGGTTGATCGGCTACCAGTTGGGCCGTCCGGACGCGACCGAGGCGACCATCGCGAGCATCAAGCAGGACGAGGCGAAGCGGGACGCTCAGCAGATCGTGGAGCTGATCGAGACGGCCCGACGCGTCCGCGACCAGGTCGCCCCGGTGCTGACCGCCATCAAGACGGAGACGACCGGCGGACGTGTGCCGGATCCGGCGAAGGCACGCCAGTGGCAGGAGGTCATGCGCCAGGCGGCGGAGCCGTTCGCCGACCCGCCGTCGGGGAGCACCGCCACCAACGTGGCGCGCGGAGGGTTGCGCGGAGCGGTCAAGCAGGCGTCGCTGGCCGTCGACGCCTACGCTCTGGCGGCCGGCGTTCCGGCCGCGCAACGGGCGGCCCTGCTGGACGTCACCGCGCGGCAGGCGGCCGAGGCCGCGACGATCTGGTCGGTCGCGGCGACCCAGCTCGACCAGATCAGCGTCGACTCCGGCCAGGGCCACCAGCACGTGTTCCTGGACACAGACCCGCACGAAGGGGCCCTCACCCCGGACGGGGCGGCCGAGGGAACCGGTGGCTGAGGCACGTTGCGGGGCAAGTGTCGGGTTTGCCGGCGGAGGTCGCCGGGCCGGGTCGGCCGAGCGGTCACGGCGTGATCTGGGGGCGACGCGCCGGATCGGGTACGGTCGCTTATCGCAAAGTCTATGAACCAGATTGGCTTTCTGTGCAATGGAAGCCGAATCGGAGGGACACAGCCGTGAGGTTCCCAAGCGCCGTCCGTCAGGCCGGCCTCGTCGTGGCCGTCGCCGCCCTCGCGCTGACCGCGGGTTGCGCGAAGAAGGACGACAGCGAGGTCCAGGCGAGCGGCGTCAAGCTGGTCGCGGCGGGCAAGCTGACCGTCTGCACCCACCTGCCGTACCCGCCGTTCCAGTCCAAGGACGCCAGCGGCAAGGTGACCGGCTTCGACGTCGAGATCATGGACCTGGTCGCCAAGGAACTCGGCGTCGAGCAGACGATCATCGACACCCCGTTCGAGGGGATCAAGTCCGGCCAGGACCTCAACACCGGCAAGTGCGACGCGGCCGCCGCCGGTATGACCATCACCGAGGAGCGGCGGAAGGTCGTCGACTTCTCCGATCCCTACTTCGACGCCACGCAGGCGATGCTGGTGAAGACTGGCAAGACCTACAAGTCGCTCGACGACCTCAAGGGCAAGAACCTCGGCATCCAGGCGGCCACCACGGGTCGTGACTACGCCAAGAAGTTCGAGGCGGAGAAGGGCCTGAAGCTCGTCGAGTTCGAGGACCTCGCCGCCCTCCAGCAGGCTGTCTCCAACGGCCAGGTCGAGGCCGCCATCAACGACCTGCCGGTCTGGACCGAGTACCTGAAGAAGAACCCGGGCGGGTTCGAGGTGGCCGCCGAGTTCGACACCGGCGAGCAGTACGGCTTCCCCGTGAAGAAGGCCGCCAACCCGGAGTTGCTCAAGAAGATCAACGAGGTGCTGGCCAAGGCCAAGCAGGACGGCACGTACAACACGATCTACGAGAAGTGGATCGGCAAGCAGCCGAGCGCCTGAGCCGCACAGCGGCCGAGCGCCTGAGCGCCGCGCAGTACCGGAGGGCGCGCGTCCCGCGCGCCCTCCGACGTCGGTAACCTCCGGGAAGGCAACGAGCGAACGTGAAGCTGCGACGCCGCCAGCGGGAGCGGCTGTCCCTCGGGCTCCAGTACCTGGTCTTCATCGCCATCATCGCCACGGTGCTCGTCGCCGCGGACTGGGACAGGTTGGCCGACGCGTTCTTCCGCGTCGACATCATCAAGTCGATGTTCCCGACGATCATCACCGTCGCGCTGCGCAACACCGTCCTCTACACGCTGGGCGCGTTCGCCTTCGGCCTCGTGTTCGGCACCATCCTGGCGCTGATGCGCCTGTCCCGGGTGGCGCCGTACCGCTGGGTGGCGACGGCGTACATCGAGCTGTTCCGGGGTCTGCCCGCGCTGCTGGTGCTCTTCCTCGTCGGGTACGGCATCCCGATCGCCTTCCCGGAGCGCGAGATTCCGGGCGGGGTGTTCGGTTCGATCGCGATCGGCCTCGGGTTGACCGCCGCGGCGTACATGGCGGAGACGATCCGAGCCGGCATCCAGGCCGTGCCGAAGGGGCAGATGGAGGCGGCGCGAACCCTCGGCATGTCGCACTTCACCGCCATGCGCACGATCGTCATCCCGCAGGCGTTCCGGATCGTGATCCCGCCACTGACGAACGAGCTCATCCTGCTCACCAAGGACTCGTCGCTGGCCTACGTGCTCGGGGTGACGGCGCAGACGATCGAGATCACCAAGTTCGGTCGGGACATGCTCAACGACCGGGTGAACGCGACGCCGCTGCTGGTGGCCGGCCTCGCCTACCTGGTGATCACCCTGCCGCTGTCGCAGGTGGTACGACGCCTCGAACTCCGCTACGCCAAGGCCCGGTGACCCCGATGACGACCACCCCATCCCGCCCCGCCGTGGAGATCCGCGACCTGCACAAGTCCTTCGGGCCGCTCAAGGTGCTCAAGGGCATCGACTTCGAGGTCGGCCAGGGCGAGGTGGTCTGCGTCATCGGGCCGTCCGGCTCCGGCAAGTCGACCCTGCTGCGCTGCGTCGATCTGCTGGAGGAGCCGACCGCCGGCAAGATCTGGGTGAACGGGGTCGAGATGACCGACCCGGACGTCGAGATCGACGCGGTCCGCCGCGGCATCGGCATGGTGTTCCAGTCGTTCAACCTGTTTCCGCACCTGAGCGTCCTGAACAACCTCACCATCGCCCAGCGCCGGGTGCTCCGGCGAGGTCGGGCCGAGGCCGAGCGGATCGCCCGGGCCAACCTGGAGCGCGTCGGGCTGACCGACAAGGCCGACGCCTTCCCGGCGCAGCTCTCCGGTGGGCAGCAGCAGCGGGCGGCGATCGCCCGGTCGCTGTCGATGGAGCCGAAGCTGATGCTCTTCGACGAGCCGACCTCCGCGCTCGACCCGGAACTCGTCGGCGACGTGCTCACCGTCATGCGCAAGCTGGCCGAGGACGGCATGACGATGATGGTGGTCACCCACGAGATGGCGTTCGCCCGCGACGTCGCCGACCGGGTCGTCTTCATGGACGGTGGCGTGGTGGTCGAGCAGGGGCCGCCGCAGGAGGTGCTGGGCGCGCCGAAGCACGAACGGACCCGCGCGTTCCTCTCCCGGGTCCTCGACCCGACCCACGTCGCACACCTCGGTCAGCCCGACCAGTCGCCCGCACCGCCGCAGATCCCCAGCCGGCCGGCGGACGATCGCCACCACCCCTGACGACAGCTCCCGTACGTCCTTCCCGCCGGGTTGCCTCATCGATGGCAGCCCGGCGTTCATCTGTGCGCTGCCCGGTAGGGGGCGGCGGTGTCCGCCCGCTACCGGGCAGGTCGACGGCCTACGTGTCAGCTTCATGTCAATCGACTGACGTCGTGATGTCAAGGTAATCTTTTTGCAATCAGACCTGTACTTTCGTCGATGGATTACATAAGTTGCTGTCATCCATCGAAAGTTCTGAGTCTTCCGAGCAAAGTCCGCGACGAGCCTCACCCTCAGTCGTGCCACCGCCCTCGTGCTCGGCGGTCGATGCACCCTGCCCTCGTCGCGTCTTCGCCCGGTCGGGAACGGAGACCCATGGACGATCACGCTGGTGGCCCTCACCGCCACCTGTCCCGCAGATCGCTGATCGCCACCGGCGCGCTCGCCGCCGGGGCGCTGGGCGCGTCCGCCCCAACGATCGGCACCGCGTTCGGCGGCAGCCCCGCCCGGGCCGCCGCCGGTGTCACCAAGAAGATCACCATCTACGCCGAGCAGTTGCCCGGCAACCTGTTCGGGTACGGCCTGGCACCAGGTCAGGCCACCGTTCCGGGCCCGATCCTGGAGATGTACGAGGGTGACACCCTGGAGATCACCCTGGTCAACACCACCAACCAGCGGCTGTCCATCCATCCGCACGGGGTGGACTACAGCACCGAGTCCGACGGCAGCCCGTTCAACGCCTCGTTCAACAACCCGGGTGAGACGCGGACGTACGTCTGGCGCTCCCACGAGATGGTGGCCGCTGCGGGTCGGCGGTACATGCCGGGCAGCGCCGGCTACTGGCACTACCACGATCACGCGATGGGTACCGACCACGGCACCGGCGGTGTCGCGAAGGGACTGTACGGCGCGCTGATCGTCCGGCGTCGTGGCGACATCCTGCCGTCGAAGCAGTTCACGGCGGTGTTCCACGACATGATGATCAACAACAAGATGGCTCCGGCGACCCCGATGTTCGAGGCGAACCTGGGCGAGCGCGTCGAGTGGATCGCCATCGGCCACGGCAACCTGTTCCACACCTTCCACCTGCACGCGCACCGCTGGGCGGACAACCGCACCGGCATGTTGGAGGGGCCGAGCGACCCGAGCCTGGTGGTCGACAACAAGGACCTCAACCCCGGCAGCTCGTTCGGATTCCAGGTGCTGGCCGGGGAGGGCGTCGGACCCGGCGCGTGGATGTACCACTGCCACGTGCAGACGCACTCCGACGGCGGCATGGCCGGGATCTTCCTGGTGCGCAACGCCGACGGCAGCATGCCGCCGGGCGCCGAGGAGGCGATCCACCGGTTCCAGGGCCACACCCACACGCACGGAAGCTGACCGAACCGAAAGTGGGGACGGGCATGACCAGAAAACTACGACGAACCCTTGCCGCGGTAGCGGCCCTATCGACGCTGCTCCCGGCGACGACGGCGGCTGCGGCAGCACCACGAACGGAGGCCGCCCCGCAGGCGGCGCAGCCGCAGCAGACCGCGGTCCTGGTGTTCCACGGCCCGGTGGCCGAGCAACAGGACCCGGTGTCGCGGGCGGTGGACACCATCAAACAGCTTGGTGCCGTTCATGACATCGATGTCACGGCCACCACGGACCCGGGTACCTTCACCGCGGCCGGGCTGTCCGCGTACCGCAGCGTGGTCTTTCTCTCCGCGACGGGCGCCGCGCTGAACCGCGACCAGGAGTCGGCGCTGCAGAACTACGTCAAGGCCGGCGGCGGTTTCGTCGGCATCGCCGACGCCGCCCGCGCCCAGGTCGACTCCACCTGGTTCACCGGGCTGATCGGCACCCGCCCGGCCGGCGCCATCCCGGTCGCCGAGCCGGTGACCCGGGTGACCGCCAGCGGTGAGAACCCACCCAACGAGACCAAGGAGAAGCTGACCGACGGCGACGCCAACACGAAGTGGCTGGTCCGCACCCCGACCGCCTGGGTGGCGTACGAGTTGAGCGCACCGAAGAAGATCACCGGGTACGCGCTCACGTCGGCAAACGACTCCTCCGGTCGGGACCCGAAGGACTGGACCCTGCAGGGCTCCACGGACGGCCAGAGCTGGACCGACCTGGACCGCCGCACCGGGCAGACCTTCCCGGACCGCTACCAGACCCGGCGGTTCGACATCGCCGCGCCGCAGGAGTTCACGCGCTACCGGCTGAACGTCACAGCGAACAGCGGTGAACCGCTGGTCCAACTCGCCGACCTGCGCCTGTTCACCGGCAGCACCACCGCCCCGGAGCCGCCCGCGGTGAACCGCGCGGTGGTGAACATCCTGGACCGCAAGCACCCGGCCACCGCGTCGCTGCCGCTGACCCTCACCCGGTCCGACCGCTGGGAGAACTGGGACCCGAACCCGATCGGCACCGTGCACACGCTCGCCCAGGTAGAGGAGCGGCACTACAACCCGGGGGCGGCCGCCAACGGCCCCTTCCACCCGGTGTCCTGGTGCCGGGACTACGACGGCGGCCGGTCGTTCTACACCGGCATGGGCCACACCGAGGGCAGCTACGGCGAGGAGGCGTTCCGCACGCACCTCGCCGGCGCTCTCAACTGGACCACCGGTCGGGTACGCGGCGACTGCCAGGCCACCATCGCCGCGAACTACAAGGTGGAGCGACTCACCGCGGCCAACCAGACCGGGCAGCTGGACCAGATCGGCGAGCCGCACGGGCTCACCATCGCGCCGGACGGCACTGTCTTCTACGTCGGCAAGGCGGCCTGCCCGAGCGGCCCGATCGCGGACTGGAACAACCCGAAGGTCGGCCTGGGCTGCGGCACCATCCACTCCTGGGACCCGCGTACCAAGCAGGTCAAGCTGCTCACCACCCTGGAGGTGATGGGCAACCGGGGCAGCGGCTCCGAGTTGGTCAAGAACGAGGAGGGTCTGCTCGGCATCGTGCCCGACCCCGCGTTCGCCGAGAACGGCTGGCTCTACGTCTACTGGATGCCGCACGACTCGGTCGACCGGGTGAAGCGCGTCGGTCAGCGAACCGTCTCGCGGTTCACCTACGACCGGCAGGCGCAGACCGTCGACCAGGCCACCCGCAAGGACCTGTTGCAGTTCCCGGTGCAGATCCACAGCTGCTGCCACGCCGGCGGCGGCATGGCGTTCGACGCGAAGGGCAACCTCTACGTCGGCTCCGGCGACAACAACTCCTCGGAGGGGTCGCAGGGGTACGCCGGCAACAACTGGACCGAGGAGTACCAGGGGATCTCGTTCCAGGACGCCCGCCGCACGTCGGGCAACACCAACGACCTCGCCGGCAAGATCATCCGGATTCACCCGGAGCCGGACGGCACGTACACCATCCCGGAGGGCAACCTGTTCCCACCGGGCACCGAGAAGACCCGGCCGGAGATCTACGTGATGGGCGTACGCAACATCGCCCGCCTCCAGATCGACCCGGTGCACCAGTGGCTGACCGCCGGCTGGGTCGGCCCGGACGCCTCGTCGCCCAGCCCCACCCTCGGCCCGGCGAAGTACGAGACGGCCACCATCATCACCTCGGCCGGCAACCAGGGCTGGCCGTACTGCATGGGCAACCGGCAGCCGTACCGCGACCGCAGCAACACCGACGCGACAGTGCTGACCGGCTGGTACGACTGCGACAACCTGAAGAACACCTCGCCGCGCAACACCGGACTGGAGGACATCCCGGCGGCCCGGGACAACATGATCTGGTACTCGCCCGACGGCGGCGGCCCGGTGTTCCCGAAGCGGACCGACGGCAGCGGCCTGCCGACCTACGTGGCGGCCGACGCCACCTACACGCAGCCGTACCTGCGCGGCGGCGGGCAGGCCATCATGTCCGGCCCGACGTACCACCGGAGCCTCGTCGACACCACCAGCGGCGTGGCCTGGCCGGAGCACTGGGACGGCAAGTGGTTCATCGGTGACCAGTCGAACTCCGCCAACCGGGTCGCGGTCACCGTCGACCCGGCCGGCGTGCCGCAGGCCGCCCCACCGGTGTACGCCGAGTCGCTGCGGGCCATCATCCCCGGTGGCAACGGCGACAGCCGGTTGCAGAGCTGGATGGACGCGAAGTTCGGCCCGGACGGCGCGCTCTACCTGCTCGACTACGGCGGCGGCTTCTTCAGCCTGCACGCGAACCAGAAGCTGATCCGGGTCACCTACACCGGCGGGGCGCCCACTCCGGCACCGGCGGCGACCTCGGTCGCCGTGCAGAACAAGCCGCTGACCATCGCCTTCACCGGTTCCCGCTCCGGCGGCGTCAGCCACCGCTGGGACTTCGGCGACGGCGCCACGTCGACCGAGGCGGACCCCCGGCACACGTACGCCACTGTCGGCACCTACACCGCGAAGCTCACCGTCACGTACGCCGACGATCAGACGGCGACAGTGCAGACCACTGTGACCGTGGGCTGCGCGGTGCCCGACGACCGGTCGACGGTGTGGCTCGGCGACACGGACACCGGGGTGCCCAGTCGCACCGTCGGGCAGGGCTGCACGGCCAACGACCTGATCGACGACGAGAGCACCTGGGCAGACCACAACGGTTTCGTCCGGCACGTCACCGCGGTGGCCCGCGCGTTGCAGGACGACGACCTGCTCAGCAGCCGCGAAGCGGGCACCCTCACCCGCCTGGCCGCCGCGTCGGAGATCGGCCGGGACGGGCACACCGGGTACGAGCCGCTCTTCGACGGCACCGCCGAGTCGCTGCGCGGTTGGCAGCAGGCGCCGTCGGGACAGTTCGGCATCCAGCCGGACGGGTCGCTGCGCTCCAGCGGTGGCCTGGGCATGCTCTGGCACACCAAGGAGCTGGGTGACTTCTCGCTGAAGTTGCAGTTCCGGGACATCGCGCCGGGCACCGGCCGGGCCAACACCGGAGTCTTCATCCGGTTCCCGGACCTGCGAACGCCCCTCGACCAGCGGCCACCGGACAGCTGCGGCACTGTCGGGTCGGCGCGGACCTCGGCGGCCTGGATGGCGATCTACTGCGGACACGAGATCCAGATCTACGACGGTGACACCGGCGAGCCGCAGAAGACCGGCTCGGTCTACAACTTCGACCCGGTGCCGCTGGCCCAGGCCGGCGTGACGCCGAAGAACGAGTGGAACGACTACGAGATCCGCGCCGTCGGGCAGCACTACACGATGATCCGCAACGGCGTGGTGATCAACGAGTTCGACAACACGCCCGGCAAGCAGTCCTCGCGCGCCGGCGACCCGCCAACCGACCTGCGTCAGTTCCTGCGCGGCTTCATCGGCCTGCAGAACCACGGTGACAACGACCTGACCGAGTTCCGCAACATCCGTGCGCGGGAACTCTAGGAGTGACGATGACCCGACGACTGACGGCCGCGCTGGCGGCGCTCCTGCTCACGGTGATCCCGTTGGCAGTGGCGCCCGCCTCCGCCGCCCCGCGTGTCGCCGCCGACCAGGTGTTGACCTGGACCGCCGACGACAGCATCACCCAGTACAAGTCCGCGCCCACCACGGCGGTGGCCGGAGCGACAACGATCATCTGGGAGAACAGCGCGGCCACCGGAAACACCACCGGGATGCCGCACACCCTGACCTTCGACACCAGCACCGAGGGCTACAACCACGACGTCACACTCAACATCCTGGCCAGCCCGTTCGACGCCAACGACGGCCGCCACCAGGCGACAGTGACGCTGACCCCGGGCCGGTACCGGTACTTCTGCTCGATCCCCGGCCACAGCTCGATGGTCGGTGAGCTGGTGGTCACCGACGGCGGTGGCGGTGGCGACACCACAGCGCCGACAGTGACCGCCGCGGTCTCCGGCGACCAGGACCAGGACGGCAACTACCTCGGCGCGGCCACTGTGACAGTGACGGCCACCGACGCCGACTCGGGGGTGCAGACCGTCGAGTACCAGGTCGACGACACCAGTTTCCTGCCGTACGCCGAGCCGGTGCGGGTGACCGCGATCGGCGACCACGCGGTGCAGTTCCGCGCCACCGACCAGGCCGGCAACACCAGCGCCGTCGGCTCGGTGGCGTTCCGGATCGTCGAGCCGGGGGAGGACGACACCACAGCGCCGGTGGTCGCTGTCGCGCTGGCCGGCGACCGCGACGACGACGGCAACTACATCGGTACGGCCACCGCCACGTTGACCGCCACCGACAGCGGTTCCGGTGTCGCCACCATCGAGTACGCCCTGGACGGGGCGGCCTTCACCGCGTACACGAACCCGATCGTGGTGAACGCGGCCGGGATGCACATGCTGCACTACCGGGCCACCGACGTCGCCGGCAACACGTCGGCGGAGCAGATGTCCCACTTCACAGTCGTCGAGCCGCAGGCCGAGGACACCACCCCACCCACTGTCGCCGCCACGGTGGCCGGTGATCGCAACGACGACGGCGGGTACGTCGGCGGCGCGACCGTCACCGTCACGGCCACCGACGCCGAGTCCGGCGTGGCGAAGATCGAGTACGCGCTCGACACCGGAGGCTGGACGGCGTACACCGCTCCGGTCGCCGTCCGCGCACCCGGCGCGCACACAGTGCGGTATCGGGCGACCGACACGGCGGGGAACTCCTCCACCGAGCAGTCGACGTCGTTCACGGTGGTGGTCGACGACACCGACCGCTGCCCCGACTCGGACACCCGGGCCACCGTGGTCATCGACGGGGGCGACACCGGTGTGGCCAACGTGGACACCGGTGACGGCTGCACCATCAACGACCTGATCGACGAACACGCCGACTACCCCGGCCACGCCGAATTCGTCCGCCACGTCGAAGCGGTCACCGCCGCGCTCGTGACCGGCGGCACGCTCGACCGGCGGCAGCAGGGCGCCATCGTCCGGGCCGCGGCCCGATCGGACGTCGGCGCATGAGTCCTCGAACCTCACCGACAGGGAGTACCACGATGCCCGGACGTACCGTCGCCAAGCTCGCCACCGTGAGCGCCGTCATCGCGGCCTCGGTGCTGGCCGTGGCGCCCACCGCACACGCCGACCTGGTCACCCACTGCATCGGCACCGGCGGCGCGGTGACCGTGCCCAACGACCTGCTCGTGCCCGCCGGCGAGTCCTGCGCGCTGACCGGCACCACGATCACCGGCAACGTCACCGTCGCGGCCGGCGGCAACCTGGTGGTGACCGGTGGTCGGGTCAGCGGTGAGGTACGCGTCGCCGCCGACGGGTACCTCGACGCGACCGAGACGACAGTCGACGGCCAGGTGGTGCTCGCGGCCGGGGGGTACGGCATCTTCCTGAAGGACGCCCGCACCGGCACCGTCACCGTACGGCCGAAGGGCTCCACCACCATCGACAGCTTCCTGTTCGCCGAGGCGTCGACGGTCACCGGGCACGTCAACGTCGGTGCCGGCGAGGTCCGGCTCGACCGGGGCACCCAGGTGCAGCGCAACCTCAGCAGCACCGGCACCTACTACACCGACCTGCACGACTCGTTCGTCGACGGCACGCTGTCGGTGCTCAACAGCGCCACCGGCAGCGTGGTGTGTGGCAGTGCGGTCCAGGGCCGGGCCACCTTCGCCGGCAACCTGGGCGGTGTGCAGCTCGGCCCGAACGGCGCCCTCGACAGCTGCGCCTCGGGCGGTTACTGGGGCGGGGACGTGAGCGTCACCAGCACCACCGGCGGCGTCACCGTCGATGACAACATCATCAACGGCCAGTTGGCGGTGACGTCCAATGACCCGGCCGCCCAGGTGGCCGCGAACAACCGGATCCGTGGCGGGGTGACCGGTGACCAGGCGGCCCCGACCACCAACCGGTCGGCCCGGGTGGCCGGCCCGGACCGGGAGGACGCCGGTGACCAGCGGGCCGAGGTCCGCCGTACCTCGGCGGTGCAGGAGGCCACCGAGGCGGGCGCCGCCCGGCTCTAGCTGATCGACGCGACGGCGGCCGGCCACCCCCGCGTTCGGGGTGACCGGCCGCCGCCGTCGGGCCGTGTCGACTAGAAGTTACCGGCCGAGTTGCACTTGACGCCCTGGTCGAGGCAGTTGCGCACCCGTGCGGCGAGCGCCTCGTCCTTCCACGCGTTGAAGAAGTCCGCGTGCATGGAGAACGACGTGCCGGACGCGAGGGTGATGCCGTCCGTGTTCGCGCTCAACGGGTACGAGATCACGAAGGACACCGACGGTACGGGCACCGGGTGACTCTTGGGGCAGGCCCCGGTGTGGTCCCCGTTGGCCATGTGCGCCTTGTGGTCAGGGCTGTCCAGGTGCTTGCCGTCCCAGCAGTCCGGGAAGGTGATCTGCCGGACGATGTTCGCGGTCTTGGCACAGACCGGGAACGTCTTGTCGGCGCTGCGGCCGATCTCGCCGCCGATGCCGGCGCACCAGAAGTGGTTGCCCTGCTTGTCCGGGGTGTCGACCTGGTTCTTGGCGTCACCGGTGATCATTCGCAGGCCGAACGGGAAGGGCTGGGTCTTGCTCGGGTCCTTCAGACGGGAACCGTAGTAGACGGTCACCTCCTTCGGGTCCACGACCTTGCCGTTCTGGTACATCGTCGGCACCCAGTAGGCGGACTGGTCGTCCGGCGAGTTGCAGGTGGTCGCCTTGGACGCCCGCAGCGAGTCGGCTGTCGAGTTGGCGTCGGTCGACTTGTTGCCCCAGAACGTGTGGTTGTGCGAGCCGCCCACCAGCTTCGGCAGCACGATCGGGTCGTCGCTGTTGTGGTGGCTGGTCGTACAGCCGACGTTGAATTCAGGCACCTTGACGGGGTTGCCGGTCACCGGCTTGGGCTTACGCGCGAAGAACGCCTTCGTCGCGGCGGCCTGAGCGGCGGCGTCGATGGTGATCCAGCCGCCGGATGCGGTGGGCGGGGCGGCGCTGGTCGCCGGCGTTCCGGGCTTGCCCGGCGCGGACGGGGTGCCCGGGGCGCTCGGCGTGGCCGACGGGTCGCCCGGGACGGTGGCCGTCGGCGCATCCGGGCCGGGCGAGCCGATGCCGGCGTCGCTGGACGGGCCGGCCCCGGCGGGGGTACCCGGCGCCTCCTTGCATCCGCCGGCGAGCGCCACGCTCACCAGCAGCAGGGCGGTGACGGAACGACGGTGTCGAGGGGTGGATCGGAGATTTATCAACGGGGGACGCACCTTTCTTCCGAGCACGAAGAATACGAGTCGGCCCCCTGCTCGTTTCCAACTGAAACGATTAATTCTCCCTTAAATATCGCTCTGCGATTGCCTGGTCAGGTTTGTGGAGTCGCCGTGATGTCGGCTCGATCTCAATTCCCTGATTTTTCTCCAAAAACTGTAATCGGCGACTGTGGCGGCACTCTGCTTTTCTACCGGTCTCCCCGGCCGCCGTCCTGCTCAGCACTTGTCGCGTGCCTTGCGCAGGAAGGTCTCCCGGGACACGACCCTCGTCGAGTCGTGTCCGCGCGGCGCCAGCACCTGGTCCGGGCCGATCCGTGGGAGGTCCGCGAGGGTGAAGTCCACCGAGATGGCGTTACGGCGGCTCGACCCGGTGACGGTGTAGGTGACCCCGGGCCGAAATTCGGTGAGCGGCTCGACGTCCGGATCGATGTCCGCCTCGGCCGCTGGGGTGTCGACAGCGTCGGCGACCTCCCAGCCCTCCGGCGGCTGACCCAGCAGGGTTACTTCCACGATCTCACTCGCGGGCGGGCCGTTGATGCTCCACCTGATCAGGGTTCGTTTGCCCGGATCACCCTGATGGTCGTTCTCGAACACGGCGAGGCGCGCGTCCCTGTCCTCGCAGGTGACCAGTACGCCGACCGGCTGACCATCCTGGACGGCGAGGGCGACGATCGGCTCATCCACCGGCGAGCAGGCGGTCAGGAGCAGGAGGGGAAGCGGGAGCAGAATCCATGGACGTCGTCTTCTGCGCATGTCGGCCAGCATTCCACGGCAGCATCACACTTCGATGCCCCGAGGATCACGAAAGGGAAGCGCAACCGAGGGGCCCGGACCGGCTGCCCTGCCGACCGTTCCCACCTTCGTTGCGTGATTTCCGGAAACAGCGCAGGGCGCCGCCGACGCGGAGAGAATTGCCGCCACGGAGCACGCGGAAGCCGGGGGACGTTCGATGGGTTTACGAAGGCGTATGGCGCTCGTTGCGGTGACCGTCGCGGCGACACCGCTGGTCCTCGGTGGGTGCACCACCGCGCGGAAGGCCGCCGTGCGTCCCGCCGAGCAGGTGGTGCCGTCGCCCGAACTGACCGTCACGCCCGCCGATCTCTCCCGGGACGTGCCGCTCAGCGCCGAGGTGGTTCCGCTCGTCACGGGCGGAAAGATCACCGCGGTGCGCATCGTCGACGACGCGGGCACGCTGGTCCGGGCGGAGCCACGCGAGGACGGCTCGGCCTGGGTGCCGAGCGTCCCGTTGCGCCCGCAGCACACCTACACCCTGGCGGTGACCGCCACCGGCGACTCCGGGCGGACCACCACCCGCACCACCACCTTCACCACCGCGGCGGCGTCGACGAAGCCGCAGGTGAGCAGCACCCTGTACTTCGCCGACAAGCAGACGTACGGCACCGCGATGCCGGTGACCATCGGCTTCGATCCGCCCATCGCCAGGGCCGTCCGCGCCGACGTGCAGCGTCGTTTGTTCGTCACCACGAACCCACGGCAGCCGGGTGCCTGGTCCTGGGTGGACGACGGCAGCCAGGTCTACTACCGGGCTCCCGACTTCTGGCGGCCCGGGACGACAATCAGTGTCCGGGCTGGCCTGGCGGGTCTGCCGATCGGCAAGAACCACGTCGGTGACGCCGACCGCACCGCGACGTCCCGGATCGGACGCCAGGTGGCGCTCGAAGTCGACAACGCCACCAAGCAGATGCGTGTGCTGCGGGACGGCAAGCTGATCCGCAGGATCCCGGTCAGTCTGGGCAAGCGCAGCACCCCCACGTCCAGCGGCAAGATGGTGATCATGGAGAAGCACCAGTACACCACGTTCGACACGCGCGGCGAGCCGAACGGCGGCTACGTGGTGAAGGTCGAGGACGCGCAACGGCTCACCTGGGGCGGCGAGTTCATCCACGGGGCACCCTGGTCGGTGGCGGATCAGGGACACCGCAACGTCTCGCACGGTTGCACGAACATCTCGCCGGCCAACGCCGACTGGTTGATGGGCGTCACCCGGGTCGGTGACCTGGTCACCTTCACCGGCACCGAGGTCCGGCTCCAGTCGGGCAACGGCTGGACGGCCTGGAACGCCAGTTGGGGCCAGTTCGTCAAGGGCAGCGCGCTGCCCGTACCCGCGGATCTGCGACCGGCCCCGGCGTCGCCGCCGCCCGCCCGTGCGGTCGCCGGTCGCGCGCCGACGCCGGAGCCGACCGCCTCCGCAGGCTGAACCACCGGCCCGAGGCCCA
Organism: Micromonospora sp. H61; assembly: GCF_018070325.1. Classification (GTDB taxonomy): domain Bacteria; phylum Actinomycetota; class Actinomycetes; order Mycobacteriales; family Micromonosporaceae; genus Micromonospora; species Micromonospora salmantinae. The sequence continues at coordinate 23,033 of NZ_JAGPXY010000004.1, read as the reverse complement.
CCACGTGAACGTCAACAAATGCGAGCTACGGTAAAACCTGACGTTGACGTGAGAGGCGAGGCTGGGTGGCTGGCGTCACCGGCTGGGGGAGGGGTCCATGCGGATCGGGGAACTCGCCACGAAGACCGGGGTGTCGGTACGAGCCCTGCGCTACTACGAGGAACAGGGCCTCCTGGCTGCCACACGGAGCAGCGGCGGTCAGCGCCACTACCTCGACGACGCGGTCGACCGGGTGTATCTGATCCAGATGCTGTACGCCGCCGGCCTGTCCAGCCGAACCATCCTCGACCTGCTGCCCTGCGTCGACGCGAAGGTCAACACACCGCAGTCGCGGGCCATGCTCCGCGCCGAACGCGACCGCATCGATCGGCAGATCACCCAACTCCGGCAGGCGCGCGAGCGGCTCGACGAGGTCATCGCGCTCAGCGAGAGCCCGGCCAACGGTTGCACCCGTTCGGACACCGACGCCGCGAGGGCGTAGCGACGCGGCGAGTCCCCCGACCTCGTGGCGATCGGTGGCAGCCCAGCAGGGCGTCGTTCGGTGTGTGGAGCTGCTCAGCTGCCAACGATCAAGAATGGGCCAGCTCCGGGATGCCGTAGTGCTGGTCGAGGACCTGCATGGCGGCGCCCGCGGCGATCACGTCCGCGCCGAGGCTGGACAGGGCCACCCTGGTGCTGAGCCAGTCCGCCCGCCGGGCGTCCGCCCCGACGGCCTCGGTGACCGCAGCGAGATAGGTCTGCGGGTGCCGGAGGAGGTCCGCGCCCGCCAGCACCACGTGGGCGAGGTCGAGGGTCTGGAGCAGGTTGACGACGCCGACGGCCAGAACGCGGGCGGCGTGTGCGATGTCTCCGGCCTCGGCGGCCCGGTGGTGCACGATCTCCAGGCACCCGTGCCGACCGCAGACGCAGCGGGGCCCGGTCAGGTCGACGACCGTGTGGCCGAACTCGCCCGCGTTGGTGTGCGCCCCCCGGTGGGCCGCACCGCCCAGCCAGAAGCCGCCGCCGATGCCGGACTCGACCATGATGAGGGCGGCGTCGCCGAACGTCGCGCCGTGCCGCCAGGCCTCGGCCGTGATCCCCGCAGTGACGTCCTTGTCCAGGTGGACGGGGAGGCCGAGGTGTTTCTCGGCGATCTCGCGCAGCGGTACGTCGTGCCAGTGCCGCAGGCCGTGGGCGTCGCGGACCAGGCCGTCAGCGTGGTCGAGTGGACCGATCATGCCGATGCCCAGCCCGGTGAGCCGGCCCCGCAGGTCGCCGATGCCGGCCAGCGTGTCGATGCCGGCGCTCAGGGCGCCGAGGAGCTGCTCCGGGGTGAAGTCGCGGGGCAGCGGGCTGACCGCAGAGGGGTGCACGGTGCCGGCCAGGTCGACCAGGACGAGCCGCAGCGTGCGGCGGGCCACGTGGGCGCCGATCGCGTACCGGCTGTCCGGGACGAGTTCGTAGACGACAGCGGGCTTGCCGATGCCGGGACGTCGCACGCCGGCGGGGCGGATCAGGCCGTCGGCGGTCAGCCGGGCGATGACCTTGGAGACCCCCTGCGGTGTCAGGCCGGTGGCCTCGACCACTGTCGAGCGCTCGAACGTGCGGGCCGTGCGTCCCACCGCCATGACCATGGCCTCGTTGTAGCCGCGTAGGAAGGTGACGTCGGCAGTGACGCGAGTCATCTCACCACCCTATTACGCAACGCTGTTGCTAAATTTTTTCGGTGATCGAGATGAGTAGAGGCCGACGGCTGGCGGCGCTTGCCGCCCTCGCACTGGGCGGCGTCGCGGTCGGCCTGACCGAGTTCGTGGCGATGGGGCTGCTGCCCGACATCGCCCGCGGTCTGCTCCCGCACGAGTACGCGCGGTCGTCGTCGGACGCCGTCGCCCGGGCGGGCTGGATGATCACCGCGTACGCGCTCGGCGTGGTCGTCGGCGCGCCGCTGATCGCCGCGTTGAGCGCGCGCCTGCCCCGCAAGAAGCTCGTCCTCGGGCTGCTCGTGCTGTTCGCTGTCGGCACTGTCGCGTCCGCGCTCGCCCCCACCTTCGACCTGGTGCTGGTGGCCCGGTTCGCGGCGGCGCTGCCGCACGGCGCGTACTTCGGCGCGGCCGGTCTGCTCGCGGCGACCCTGATGGGCCCCGGTAACGAGGCCCGTGGCTTCGCCACGGTGCTCGGCGGTCTGACAGTGAGCAACCTGGTCGGCGTACCCCTCATCACGCGGCTCGGGCAGGCGGTCGACTGGCGGGTCGCGTACCTGGTGATCGCCGGCTTCTTCCTGCTCACCCTGCTGGCGGTGCTGGCGGTCGTTCCGGAGGTCGCCGCGGCGGTCGACGGCTCGCCGGCCGCCGAGTTGCGGGCGCTGCGGACCTCGCAGGTCTGGTTGGTCGCCGCGACGGGCGCTGTCGGGTTCGCCGGCTTCTTCGCGGTGAACACCTACATCGCACCGGTCACCACCGACGTCACCGGCCTCTCCGCCGCGACGGTGCCGTGGACGTTGGTCGCTGTGGGTCTCGGGATGACCGTCGGCAACGCCCTGGGCGGTTGGCTGGCGGACCGCGACCTGCAGCGGAGCATGGTCGTCGGCTTCGTGGCGATGATCGTGAGCATCGCCGTGTTCAGCCTGGTGGCGTCGACCCGTGTCGGCCTGTTCGTGGGTGCGTTCCTGGTCGGTGCGACCAGCCTGTATCTCGGTCCGGTCCTGCAGGCGCGCCTGATCACCGTCGCCCCGGGAGCGCAACTGATGGGCGCGGCGGTCAACCAGTCGGCCATGAACATCGCGAACAGCCTGGGCGCCGCGCTGGGCAGCGTCGCCATCGCCGCCGGATTCGGCTACCTCGCGCCGGCCCGGGTGGGCGTCGTTCTGGCGGTCGTCGGGTTGATCCTGGGGCTGGTCGGCTTCGCCGTCGGGCGACGGGTGCGCGAGCGGGTCCCGGTCATCGTCTGACGAGTGCGAGCGGTCCCGGCCACCGTCTCGACCTGAGGTGGCCGGGCCGTCCGCGAGGCGCGGTCAGAAGTCGTCGACGCTGACCGTCACCCGGTCGGTGCTCGATCTCCAGTTGGGTACGTTGATCACCTCGTGGCCGCCGCCGCGTTGGCCCACGGTGATCCGGACCAGGCCGAGGTGTGCCGGCGTCGCCGGGATGAAGACGTCCATGCCGGTGATGAAGGTCTGGCTGAAGAACTCCGGCAACGGGGCCGTCAGGTCGGTGACGCCGTCGCTGCCGTCGTCGAAGGCGAAGATGCCGATCGTCCGCTTGACGCGGGGTGCGTTCGCCGCGTTCAGGACATCCCTGCCGTTGATCCAGAGGTGGTCGCCGGCGTCGCCCTGGTCGCCCCACCACTCCTTCTGCCGTTGGATGGTGAGCGCCGTGTGCCGGTCGCTGGTCTCGACCAGGCCGCTGAGGCCCTCGCCCGGCTCGCTGGTCGCCAGGCGCACCAACGAATCCGAGCGGAGGAACGGCTGGAAGTAGAAGTGGTGCGTCGCGGCGCCCGGGCGCACGATGGCGAACTCGTAGCGGGCCGTGGCGAGCACCGGGAGAGGGCCGAACGAGCCGTCGCCGCCGAGCGACAGCCGATGCGTGGGCCGGTGTGACAGTCGGCCGCCGGTCAGCGGGCTGACCGGGTAGACCTCGAGGGTGGCACCGGTGACACCGACGTTGCTCGGGAAGAGCACGGCGCGGCCGGAGACCCGGGCGGCGCCGAAGAGTTGCGGCACGATCCGCGTCGTGTGGGGTGCGCGGGCCCGGAGGAAGCCGAAGATCTCGGTGAACGATTCCACCGACGACACGGTCTGGGTGTGCGACTGGTCCGGCAGGTGCACGTTTGTCGCGCCGACGACGGCGCGGGCCGGGTCACCCTCGCCCCAGATGGCGAGCGTGGGCACACCACCCGGCGGCGAGGTGGCGGTGCGCCCGTCCAGGTTGACGTAGTGCGCGACCCGGACGGCACGCTCCGGCGAGCTGGTGAGGTAGCCCTGCGAGACGAAGGTGCCCAGTGAGTGCGCGACGAGGTCGACCCGGTCCGCGCCGGTGGCCGCCAGCAGGCGGGAGATCCGTGCGTCGAGTCCCGCGTACACCCGGGGCAGGATCGTCGCGACGTTCGGGGAGTCGTACTCGTGGGCTTCGATGATGTCGATCGGGTACCCGTTGCTGGCCAGCCGTTTGGCCTGGGTCTCGAACTGCGCCGCCGATCCCGCGCTGCCGTGTACGAAGACCACTGGACGGTACGTCGGCGTGGCGGCGGCTTCGGCGGCGCGTGGAACGACGACGGCGGACAGGCTGGCCGCGAGGGCGATCCCGGCCACCACGGAGAGCAGGCTCCGGCGAGATGTGTGCATCGATCCTCCACCTGGGACGGACGAAGTATTTGCACTGCTAGCGCAAGTATCGTGTCAGGGCGTGGCACGATGGTCCACACCCGGCCCGTCGGATCACACACGGTCATCTGGCGGACACAGCCGGTTGCCCTTCAGGTGGTTGTGCGACGATCGGCGGGCAAAACGTCGAACGACCGTCCACCGGTCTGTCCGCGCACGGCCGCGGACAGTGACCGGGGAGGGCACACACCCCGTTACCCCCTTGGAGAGCACGATGTCCCTCTCCCCGTCCCGGGTCTTCGCAGAGCTGAATGCGGCTCGACCCCCTGACCAGCCGTCCCCGACGATGGGCACGGCCGTCGTGGTCGGCGGCAGTGTCGCCGGTCTACTGGCCGCCCGGGTGCTGTCCGACCACGCCGACACCGTCGTCATCATCGACCGGGACGACCCGCAGGTGACCGGCGCGCGGCCCGGCGTACCCCAGGGGACGCAGCTGCACGCGCTGCTGCCCGGCGGCCTCTTCCAGCTGGAGCGGCTGTTTCCCGGATTCCGCGACGAGGCACTGGCGCGCGGAGCGGTCGAGGCGCCGCCCGCGGCCCGGCGCAACTACCTCGACGGGCGTCCGAAGGTCGTCGTCCCCGACGACGCCGACAGTCTGGCGGGCAGTCGGCCGCTGCTGGAGGGCCTGATCCGCCAGCAGGTGCTCCGACTGCCCAACGTCAAGACGATCACCGCCCGCGCCACCGGCCTCGTGTTCGACGGCACCGCGGTCACCGGGGTCCACTGCGAGGTCGGTGGGGTGCTCGGTGTCGAACGCGCTGACCTCGTGGTGGACGCCATGGGGCGGTCGAGCCGACTGTCGGACTGGCTGGAGCAGGCCGACTGGGACCGGCCGGTCACCCGGCGGATGACAGTGCACCTCAACTACGCGACAGCCCTGTTCCGCCGCCCGGAGGTCACCCCGGCCTCGACCGTCGTCCTGGCCCTGAACACGCCGAGGACGGCGATGGACGTGGCCGGGGCCGCGTTCTTCGCCATCGAGGACGGTCGGTGGATGGCCATGATGGCCGGTTACGGCAACGACCGCCCGGGGCGCACCGCTGACGACTTCGTCCGCCGCCTGCGCGAGCAGTTCCCACCGGAGTTCGCCGAGGTCGCCGACCAGGAGATGATCGGCGACGTCCAGACCTACCACCACGCCGACAGCCGGCGACGGGACTTCCACGCGCTCAAGCGGTTCCCGGCCGGGCTGATCAGCATCGGTGACGCCGTCGCGTCGTTCAACCCGGTGTACGGGCAGGGCATGACGGCGGCGGCCCTGCACGCGGCCTGCCTGTCGACGTACCTCCGGTCCGGCCCGGATCTGCGGGAGCCCGCGCGCCACTACCTCGCGCTCCAGAAGGTAGTGGTCGACGCCGCCTGGTCGCTCTCCACCTCGGCGGACCTGGCGTTGCCGCACGTCGACGGGCCCTACCCGCGCGGCTACCGGCTCTCCAAGTGGGCCAGTGGGCAGATCATCGCCGCGACCGTCACGGACGTGGCGACCGCGCGGCGGTTCAACGACGTGGTCTCCATGCGCGAGCATCCGCACTCGCTGGCCCGGCCCGGCGTGCTCCTGGGCGCCCTACGCGCCAACCGGCGCGAACGCTGAGCGAGTGACCTGGCGGCCTCGCCTGCGAGGCCGCCAGGAACGCGCCCTAGCGGGGGAGCTTGCGGAGGATGTCGACCACGAAACGGTGGTCGTCCAGCTGCGGCAGCCCGGAGACACCGACCCAGCCCACCACACCGGTGCCGCGCACGCGCAACGGCACCGCGCCCCCGGCCGCCGCGTACCGCGAGGCCGGCAGGCCGAACCGCTCGGCCAGCGTCACCTGCTTGTCCTGGCACAGCCGGGCCATGTAGAGCGAGGAGTGCTCGAAGCGCATCACCACCCGCCCCTTGCGGCGCAGCCACGCGTCGTTGTCCGCCGTCGACCCCGGCAGGCCACAGTGGAACAGCTGCCGTCCGGCCCGCCACACGCCCACCGAGACCGGCAGCCGCTGCTCGGTCGCGGCGGTGACGGCGAGCATCCCCAGCTCGTACGCGTCGGTCTCGGACAGGCCCGCGAGCTCCAGCTCGTTCTCCTCGCGCAGCAGCTCGTCCAGCGTCGGCCACTGTTCACGGTCAGCTGACATGTTCTTCTCCTCTATGGTGCGTCGTGCGGGGCGATCACCAGGCGCAGGGCGCGTAGTCCTTCAGGAAACAGCCGTACAGGTCCTCGCCCTGCTCGCCGCGGACGATCGGGTCGTACACCCGGGCCGCCCCGTCGACCAGGTCCAGTGGGGCGTGGAAGCCCTCGTCGGCCAGCCGCATCTTCGTCGGGTGGGGGCGTTCGTCGGTGATCCAGCCGGTGTCGACGCTGGTCATCAGGATGCCGTCGGTCAACATCTCCTCGGCGCTGGTGCGGGTCAGCATGTTCAGCGCCGCCTTGGCCATGTTGGTGTGCGGGTGCCCCGGCCCCTTGTAACCGCGGCCGAACTGGCCCTCCATCGCCGACACGTTCACCACGTACTTGCGGCGGGCCGACGCGGCGGCCATCACCGGCCGCAGTCGGCTGACCAGCACGAACGGCGCGGTGACGTTGCACAGCTGCACTTCGAGCAGCTCGACCGGGTCCACCTCCTGCACCCGCTGGACCCAGCTGTTTACCGAGTCGAGGTCGGGCACGAGACCGCCGGCGTCGATGGCCGTGGACGCCGCGATCCGTTCCGGCGAGGCCGAGCCGCTGGTCAGTGCCAGCGCGGTGAGCGCGTGCGGGGTGAGCGCCGTCGACTGCGGCCCGGCAGTCAGGCTGCCCACCGGGCCGCCCTGGCCGTCCGGCTTGGCGAAGGTGATCAGCTCCGGCAGCGGGCCGTCCGGCAGGGCCGCGGCCTCGGCGGCGATGAGCTGCGCGTACGCCCCGGGGGACCGGCGGACGGTCTGCGCCGCGTTGTTGATCAGAATGTCGAGGGGGCCCTGGCTGCTGACGTCGTCGGCGAGGGCGATCACCTGGGCGGGATCGCGCAGGTCGATCCCGACGATCCGCAGCCGGTGCAGCCAGTCCGCGCTGTCGGGCATCGCGGCGAAGCGGCGAACCGCGTCGTGCGGGAACCGCGTCGTCACCGTCGTGTGCGCGCCGTCGCGCAGCAGGCGCAGCGCGATGTACATGCCGATCTTGGCCCGGCCGCCGGTGAGCAGCGCACGCCGGCCGGTCAGGTCGGTGCGGGCGTCGCGGCGCTCCCGGTTCAGCGCGGCGCAGGACGGGCAGAGCTGGTGGTAGAAGGCGTCCACCTCGCGGTAGCGCTGCTTGCAGACGTAGCAGCCGCGCGGATTGTGCAGGAAGCCCGCCGTCTCGCCCGCGACGGAGGACGCGAGCGGAATGCCCTGCGTCTCGTCGTCGATCCGCCCCGGAGCGCCGGTGGCGGTGGCCTCCGTCACCGCGCGGTCGGCGGCGAGGATGGCGTCCCGCCGCTCCTCCCGCCGCCGCTGCTTGATCACCTTGTAGAGCCGGGCGGTGGCCCGCTGCACCTGCACCACGTCGGGGTGGTCGGAGGGCAGCGCCTCCAACGCCTCGAAGACGCTGAGGCAGGCCTCCAGCCGGCTTCGGTCAATACCCTCTTGACCGTTTTCGGTAATGTTGTCCACCGTCATGCGTCGTTGTCTCGTCCCGTATCCCGTGCCGGCTCCAGCCGACCCGCCCCAAGTCCGACCCGAAACGGTACGCGCCTCACGGCCTCCGACGCACCTCGCGGCCTCCCGGCGTGGTGCGCCTCGCGGCGCTGTCAGTCGGCGTCGGCGTGGCCGAGACGCCAGTAGCCCATGAAGGCCACCGCCCGCCGGTCCAGACCCCGCTCGGCGACCAGGTGCCGGCGCAGGTTACGGATGACACCGGCCTCCCCGGCCAGCCACGCGTAGAGCGGCGCCGAGGCCACCTGCTCGGGCACCTCCCACAGGATCTCGGTGTCCACGTCGACGTCCGGCACGGGCTGGGCGGCCGTCGACACGCCGGGGGCCAGCAGATCTCCGGCCGCCGCGACGACGGCGGGCACCAGCCGGCTGCCGTACCCGTCGGCGCCCCGGGCCAGCCAGCGAACCTCGACGCCAGGCGGCGCGAGCAGCGGCAGCACGTCGGCGGCGTCGGGCACCTCCAGCACGACAGTGCCCCGGGCGTCGAGGGGGAGCCGCTCGCAGATGCTGCTGATCGCCGGCACGGCGGTCTCGTCCCCGGCCAGTAACAGCGTGCCGCCGGTGGGCTGTCGAAACTCGACTCCGCCGTGGTTGCCGTCGAAGCCGGCATCCGGCCCGACCAGGGCGATCTCGTCGCCGACGCTGGCCCGCCGAGCCCAGCGCGTCGCCGGGCCACTGTCGCCGTGCAGCACCAGGTCGACGTCCACCTCGGCCAGGTGGGGGCGGACCGCCCGCACCGTGTAGGTGCGTATCGGGTTGCGCAGGTGCTCGGGCAGGGCCCGCCACGTCGCGTACCAGTCCGCGCCGTCCGGCAGGGTCGCCCGGTCCTGACCGGGCAGCGGCAGCACCAGCTTGATCCGCTGGTCGTAGCCGTTGTCGGCGAAGCGGTCCAGGTTCGCCCCGGTGAAGGTCACCCGGGTGAAGGACGGGCTCAGGCGGCGTACCGCCCGGACGGTGACGGCGAACACGCGCCACGGGGCGATGGGCAGGGTCTCGGTCATGGTGCCTCTCTCGACTCGGGCGGCGCTACCGGGTGGTGCTCGCCACGGCGCGGGAGCGCCACAGCAGCCAGACGAAGTACGGGGTGCCGATCATGGCGGTGACCAGGCCGGCGGGGATCTGGGCCGGCGCGATGACCGTCCGACCGAAGGTGTCGGCGATGCTGACCAGCGCAGCGCCGAGCAGGGCGGCCACCGGAAGTACCCGGGAGTGCCGGCCGCCGACGAGCGCCCGCGCGGCGTGCGGGGCGACCAGACCGACGAAACCGATGACCCCGACGGCCGAGACGGCGGTGGAGGTGAGCAGCGCCGCCGCGCCGAGCGCGATCAACCGGGTGCGTTCCAGCCGGACGCCCAGCACCCGGGGGGTGTCGTCGTCCAGCGCCATCAGGTCGAGCTCCCGGCGGGCGGCGACCACGGCCGGAGTGAGCACCAGCAGGGCGATCAGCACCGGCAGCACCTGGGTGGGCATCCGACCGTAGGTGGAGCCGGACAGCCAGGTCAACGCCTTCCCGGTGTTCCACGGGTCGAAGGCCACGACCAGGTAGGTGATGACCGCCATGCCGCCCTGCCAGGCGCCGAAACCGATCAGCACCAGTCGGTCGGAGCTCAGTCCGCCGCGCCAGGCCAGGCCGTAGACCAGGGCGAACGCCAGCATCGCGCCGAGCCCGGCGACGCCGGAGACGGCCCACACCCCGGCCAGCGGCACGAAGGTGAGCAGGGAGACCGCGCCGAGCCCGGCGCCGGCGGTGATGCCGAGGATGCCGGGTTCGGCCAGCGGATTGCGGCAGACCGCCTGCACTGTGGTGCCGGCGACCGCGAGCGCCGCGCCGGCCAGGACCGCCGCGGCGACGCGCGGCCACCGCTGGTCCAGCACAAAGGTGTACGCGGGCCCGGTGGTGCCGTTGACCCAGTTGACGACGTCGCCCAGCAGCACCCAGGTGTCACCGGCGAGCATGCCGACCGCCACGGCGCAGACGGTCAGGACGGCGGTGACGGCGACGACGCCGCGGTGGAAGGCGGCGGAGCGGACGGCGGCGTGCCCGCCGGGCGGACGACGGGTGGGGCCGGCGTCGCGGTGCCGGCGGGCCAGCCAGATGAGGATCGCCGCGCCGAACAGGGTGGTGACCACTCCGGTGGGGATGTCGACACCGGCCTGCCCGCCCATCACGGCCCGCAGCAGCACGTCGGAGCCGAGCACGATGATGACCCCGGCGATGCCGGACAACGGCAGCAGGACGCGGTGCCGGTGCACCCCCGGCACCACCGGGGCGAGCAGCCGGACGATCACCGGTGCGCACAGGCCGACGAAGCCGACCGGGCCGGTGAGGGTGACTGCCGCGGCGGAGAGCAGCACGGCCAGCACCATGACGGTGAGCCGGGTGCGCCGCACGTCGAGGCCGAGCACCGTGGCGGTGTCGTCGCCGAGGGCGAGGATGTCGAGGCGGTGCCCGAGCAGCACGAGCACGATGGCGGCGCCGACGATCACCGGAGCGAGTTGGGTCAGCGCGGTCAGGTCGCTCTGCACCAGCGAGCCGTTCCCCCAGGCGAACAGCCCGATGGTGGCCTGCTCGAACAGGAGCAGCAGCAGTGTGGTCACCGACCCGAGCGCCAGCGCGGTCGCCGAGCCGGCGAGGATCAGCCGGGTGGTGCCGGCCTGCCCACCGGAGGACATCGCCATCACCAGGCCGGCGGCGGCCAGTCCGCCGCAGAAGGCGAGGCCGCCGGCCGGCAGCGCGGGCAGCGACACGCCGAACGCGGCGACGGCGACGATCGCCAGGTGGGCGCCCGCGTTGACAGCGAGGGTGTCGGGGGAGGCGAGCGGGTTGCGGGCGATCGACTGCAACGCCGCCCCGGCGAACCCGAGCGCCACGCCGATGGCGAGCCCGGCGAGCAGCCGGGGCAGCCGGGACGCGATCAGGACGCGGGCTGCCTCGTCGTCGGCGCCGGTCGCGAGCCGCAGCAGGTCGAGGGCGCCGACGTTCGAGGTGCCCTGGGTGAGGTGCACCGCGCCGACCACGAGCAGCAGCAGGATCGCGGCGACGAAGACGACGGCGATGCGGGGCACGGCCGGGCTTCCGCCCGGAGCCGGCCGGGTGGCCGGCTCCGGGCGCGGGGGTGCGTTCAGCACGCTCACACCGTGTACGTCTTGACGAGTTCGTCGATGTACTGCTTACCGGAGAGCGGACCGCCGAAGGTCCAGATGCCGTTGGGCATCTTGTGCAGGTTGCCCTTCTGCACGAAGGGCAGCGACTTCCAGATGGCGTTGCCGGCGAGACCGTCGGCGAACACGTCGTCGCCGTCGGAGGCGTTGTAGAAGAGGTGCGTGTTCGGGTCCTTGAGGACCGTCATGCCCTCGACGTCGGTCTGGCCCAGGCCCCACACCTCATCGGTCTTGCCGGTCCAGGCGTTGGTGAGGCCGAGTTGGATGCCGATCTGGGAGACCAGCGCGCCAGTGCCGAACATCCGGATGCTGACGGTGCTGCCCTCCTTCCAGCCGTCGGCGATGGCGAACGGTCGGCCGGCGGCACCCGCGTCGGCGATCTTCTTCTTGCCGTCGGCGATGGCCGCGTCGAAGTCGGCGAGCAGCTTCTCCGCCTCGGTGGTCTTGCCGACCGCCTTCGCGATCATGTTGAGGTCGGTGCGCATCCGGCCGAGGTTGTCGGTGGCGTCACTGCCCTTGGCGACCACCACTGGTACGAACTTCTCCAGCTGACTGACGATGGTGGCGCCCCGGTCGTCCTCCATCACGACGAGGTCGGGCTGGAGGGCGACGATCGCGTCGACGCTGGGCTCCCCGCGGACCCCGACGTCCTTGACGCCCGGGTCGAGCTTCGCGGAGGTGACCCAGGTGCCGTAGCCCTTGGGGTCGGCGACACCGACGGGCATGACGCCCAGGCTGACCAGCAGCTCGACCTCGCCCCACTCAAGCCCGACGACCTTGGTCGCCGGCGCCTTGAGGGTGATCTCCTTGCCCCTGCTGTCGGTGACGGTGACCGGGCCGCCGGACGCCGAGGCGGAGGTGTCGGGGGCTGCGGCGTTCTCGGTGGTGCCGCAGGCGCCGAGCGTCAGCGCGGCCACGACGGCGATGAGGGCGGTGAAACGGGTACGGGTCATGACGGTCTTTCTCTGCTGTGGATGGGGGTGCTCAGACCAGGGCGCGGATCTGGTGCCGCCCGACCGGGCGGGTGGTGACCAGTCCACTGACCGGATCGGTGGTCACCTCGATGCGGATCCCGTAGGTCTCGGTGAGGGCGTTCTCGGTGAACACCGTTGCCGGGGTGCCGGTGGCGCGGACCCGGCCCTGCTGCAACAGGACCACCTCGTCCGCCACGGCGGCTGCCTGGTTGAGGTCGTGCAGCACGACGCCGACGGCGACGCCGTGATCGTCCGCGAGGTCACGGACCAGGTCGAGGATCTCCACCTGGTAGCGCAGGTCGAGGAATGTGGTGGGTTCGTCGAGGAGTAGAACCGGGGTGTCCTGGGCGAGGCAGGTGGCCAACCAGACCCGCTGCAACTCGCCTCCGGAGAGTTCGTCGACGGGACGGTCGGCCATCGTGGCGACGCCGGTGACGTCCATGGCGCGTGCGATGGCGGCGGGACCGTCCGGGTCCTCGGTGCGCCAGCGCCCCCGGTAGGGGTGGCGGCCGTAGCCGACGACGTCGTGGACGGTGACGCCGCTGGGCACCGGCCGGCTCTGGGCGAGCAGGGTGACCCGCCGGGCGAAATCCCGGGCCGCGAGGCTGGCGGCCGTGACGCCGTCGGCGAGGTGCACGATTCCGGCCTCGATCGGATGCAGCCGGGCCAGGGCCCGCAGCAGTGTGGACTTGCCGCTGCCGTTGGGCCCCACCAGTGCGGTGACGGCGCCCGCGCGGAGGTTGATCTCGGCACCGTGCACCACCGGCACACCGTGATAGCCCAGACGGAGGTCGACGCCGGACAGGCTGCGCTCCCCGTTGACCGACGCCAACTCGCTCTGCATGAGGTTAGGCTAACCTAACCAGATGACGGCCTGTCAAGCCGGTCACGGGGCGGCGACCGGCCTAGCGGACCGGTGGTCGTCGGGCCCGTGCGCGCGTGGGGGATGCTGGGTCCGTGCAGATCGCGACCCTCGGCCCACTCGCCGTCGACGGCCAGCCCGTTCGGGGTGAACGGCTCGCGGCGGTGCTCCGCGCGCTCGTCGACGCGCGGGGCCGGGCGGTCTCCGTGAGCCTGCTCGTGGACGCCGTCTGGGACGGCGCGCCACCCGACGACGCGACCGGCGCCGTCCAGGCCCTCGTGTCCCGGGTACGCCGTCTCGGGCTGCCCGTGGTCGCGGTGCCGGGCGGATACCGGCTGCCCGCCGAGGAGATCACCGTCGACGCGGTCGAGGCGCGCGCGCTCGTCGACCAGGCAGGCGCCACGCTCCGATGCGGTGACGTCAATGCCGCCCGCGGCCTGGCCGATCAGGCGCGGGCCCTGTTCCCCGAGGTGCCGGAGCTGGTCAGCGCCGAGGACAGCCGCCTGTTCGCGGAGGTCGCCGCGCTGCGCGCGCAGGCGGCACTCGCCGGCGTGGGCCCGTTCGACGAGGTCGACCTGGGCCGACTCGTCGCGAAGACACCGCCGGACGAGCCGTCCGCCGCCCTGCTCGTCCGGGTGCTCGCCGCGCAGGGACGGGAGGCGGAGGCGCTGGAGGTGGTCGAGCGGCTGCGCGCCGAGCTGGCCGAGCGCTACGGCACCGACCCGTCGCCCGTGATCACGAGCGTCCACCTGGCGTTGCTGCGCGGTGAACTCACCGCACCGCCCGTCGCGGCGCCGCCCCGGCAACAGGCGCGGATCACGCTGCCCGCCGCGTGGCGCCGCCCCATGGCCGCCCTCGTCGGGCGGGAGCGGGACGTCAAGGCCGTCACCGACGCGCTCGCCGAGACACCCGTCGTGACGATCGTGGCGACCGGCGGGGCGGGCAAGACCCGGCTCGCCGCCGAGGTGGCCAGGCGTACGGCAGCGGGTGGGCGGGCGGTACGCGTGATCGAACTCGCTGGCCTGCGCTCGCCCGACGAGGTGCTGCCCACTGTGCTCGGGGCGCTCGGCGGCGCGGACACCACGGCGACCGGAGGCAACCTGGGTCTGGAACGGCGGGTCCTCAGCCCCGAGGAGCGGCTGCGGGCCGTGGCGCCGGACCTCGACGGTCTGGTGGTGCTGGACAACTGCGAGCACGTGCTCGACGCGGTGGCCGTCGTCGTCGCGGACCTGGTCGCGGCGGCCTCGCCGGAGGTCGCGGTGCTCGCGACGAGCCGCGCCCCACTGGGCCTGGTCGGCGAGCTGGTGCACCGGCTGACCGCGTTGCCGGACGCCGACGCGCTCGCGCTGGTCGAGTCCCGGGCACAAGCCGGTGGCGCCGTGCCGACCTGGGACACCGAGCGGGCGCTCGCCCTGTGCCACCGACTCGACAACCTGCCGTTGGCGCTCGAACTGGCCGCCGCGCGACTGCGGCACATGCCGATCGACGACGTACTCGCCGGGCTGACCGACCGGTTCGCGCTGCTCGACGACGCCCTGCGCGGCCTGCCTGAGCGGCACGCGAGCCTGTGGGCGCTTGTCGACTGGAGCAGGGAACTGCTCGCCGAGGCCGACCGGGACCTGCTCCAGCGGGTCGCGGTCATTCCCGCGCCGTTTACAGCGGACCTCGCCGCCGCCGTCGCGCAGGCCTCGGACGTGCGTCGCGGCCTGGCGACCCTCGTCGAACAATCCCTGTTGTCCCTGGTCGAGGGGGACGGCCCGCCGCGCTACCGCATGCTCGAAACGGTCCGTGAGTACGGCGAGGCCCGGCTGGACGCGGCCGGCGCCCGGGACCAGGCCATGGCCGGCCTGGTCAGGTGGGCGCGGAAGCAGGCCGTCGTGCTGGCCGCCCACTTCATCGGCCCCGGCCAGGTCGAGGCGCTGCACCGTTGCGCCGCCGAGCAGGACAACCTGGTCGCGGGCCTGCGATGGGCAATGGCAGCGGACGACGAGCCCGCCGCCGTCGACGTTGCCACCGCCCTGTTCCACCTCTGGTCGGTGCGGGGCCTGCACCTGGAGGTCCTCGCCTGGGCGCGCGGGCTGCTGCACATCGACGACCCGCAGCGGCGGCTGCGGTCGACGATCCTGCGCGGCGCGGCCAGCGGCCGGCCACTTCCCAACGCCGAACGGCTGGCCTGGACGTGCGTGGTGATCAGCGTGAACGCCGGCGTCAGCGCCGACCTGCGGCCCGCCGTGCTCGCCCGGCGGGCGCTGCGGACGCTCCTGACCGAACGTCCCGCCGAGGTGTCGTCCCGGCTGACCGCTATCGCGTCGGCACTGCCCGGCTTCGACGCCGCCGACGTGGAGCAGAGCCTGAAGAGCGCGACCGAGATGGTCGCGCACCCAGACCCGTACGTGCAGGGGCTGGGGCTCTTCGCGCGCGCGGCGGTACGGGAGAACGGCGGCCTGCCGGAAGCGTCGATCAGCGACGCCGAGCAGGCTTACCACCGCTTCGAGGCCGCCGGCGACCACTGGGGCATGGCGATGGCGGCGGGTGCGGTCGGGCAGTTCCTGGTCCCGGGCGGAGACGCCCGGTCGGCCGAGTGGCTGACCCGCAGTGTCCGGCACATGGAGTTGGTCGGCGCCACGCAGGACGCCCGGTCGATCCGGGTACGGCTGGACGTGCAACTGGCCCTGACCGGCGACGCGGAGGCGGAGCGGCGACTGGGCGAGACGGCCGCCCTGGGCCAGGCCGAGCAGATCGACGCCGCGCAGGCGCTGCTCGGCCTGGCGCACCTCGCCTGGCAGCGTGAGCGGTACGACGAGGCGCTCGCCCACGCCGACGAGGTGACGCGCGTCCTCGCCGGCTGGGTCGGGCCGCAGCCACAGCCGCGCGTGATGCTCCGAGCCACGGCGGCGATCATCTACCTGCGGGTGGCCCAGGTTGGGCGGGTGTCGGGCACCGACGCCACCATCCAGGCCGCCGCGATGCTGTCGCTCGCCCGCGAGGACGCGCTGACCTCACGGGACCTGCCGGTGATCGGGGCGTGGGCGTCGGGCGGCGCGGAGTTCGCGGCGTACCGGGGTGACGTCGAGGCCGCCCGCGAACTGGCCGTACTCGCGAAGCGGATCGGCACCCAGATCGAGATGTTCTTCCCCTTTGAAAACGGCGAACGGCTCAACGCCATCCTCGGGAACGAGGAGCAGCGTGAGCCGTTGCTGGCCGCGTGGCGCGAGCGGCCACCCGCCGCGGCCGTCAGCCGGATCCGCGAGCTGATGGACGACCTGCTCGCGTAGGTCAGATCTTCTTGCGGTACGCCCGCAGCGCCAGTGGCATGAACACCGCAACGAAGCCGGCGCACCAGGCGAGCGTCCACCACACGTGGTTGCCCAGCGGGGTGCCGAGGAACAGCCCGCGTACCGACGCCACCAGGTGGGTCATCGGGTTGACGTCCACGAACGCCTGCATCCAGCCCGGCAGGGTGTCGGCGCCGACGAACACGTTGGACGCGAAGCTCAGCGGCATGATCAACGCGAACATCACCCCCTGCACGGCGCCCGCGGTCCGCACCTTCATCGACACCAGCACCGGCAGCCAGCTCAGGCAGAGCGCGAACAGCACAGCGAGCAGACACCCGGCGATCGCCCGGAACAGGTCGGTGTCGATCCGGAAACCCATCACGTAGCCGATCGCGAGGGTCGACACGGTGACGATGACGTACCGGACGACATCGCCGAGGACCGCGCCGACCAGAGGTGCGGAGCGGGGGATCGGCAATGACCGGAACCTGTCGAAGATGCCCTTGGCGATGTCGGTGTTGAGGTTGACGCCGATCGCGATGGCACCGGTCGCGATCGTCTGCGCCAGAATGCCGGGGAGCAGGAACTGAAGGTAGTCGTGGGTCGATCCGGCGACGGCGCCGCCGAAGACGTACACGAAGATGATGAGGAACAGCACCGGTTGCAGGGTGACGTCGATGAGCGCCTCGGGCGTACGCCAGGTCTTGATGAGGCTGCGCTTGGCGAGCGCCAACGAGTGCCGCACCAGCCGGAACGGCCGAGGATTCGGCGCGGTTGTCGAGAGCGCCCGGCTTCTCGTGGGCGCGGTGTCGGTCAGAGTGCTCATGCCGCGACCTCCGTGGGGCGGGTGGTGTCGTCTTCTGATGCCGTACGCCCGGTGAGGGTGAAGAACACCTCGTCGAGGCTCGGCAGGTGCAGGGAGAGTTCGGTGACCGCGATGCCGGCCGTGGCGAACCGCGCGACGCTCTCGGTCAGGGCCGCGTCGTCGGTGACCGGCACCGCGAGCACGCCCTTGCGGATCTCGTCGGCCTGCGCGCCGGAGCCGACCTGGGTCAGGATCTCCGCGGTGCGGGGCAGCTGAGCCGGATCGGACGGCCGGACCTCCAGGGTCTGCCCGCCGACCACCCGCTTGAGCCCTTCGGGGGTGTCGTGTGCGATGACCCGGCCGTGGTCGATCACCGTGATCGCGTCGGCGAGCGCGTCGGCCTCCTCCAGGTACTGGGTGGTCAGCAGCACCGTCGAACCGTTGTTGACAAGCGTTCGGACCACGTCCCACATGTCCTCGCGCTTGGCCGGGTCGAGCCCGGTCGTCGGCTCGTCCAGGAAGATCACGTCGGGGGAGCCGACCAGGCTGGCGGCCAGGTCCAGCCGTCGCCGCATGCCCCCGGAGTAGGTCTTGGCCTGACGGTTCGCCGCATCGGTCAGGTCGAACCAGTCGAGCAGCTCGGCGGCCCGTCGCCGGGCGCCGGCGCGCCCCAGTTCCAGCAGGGTGCCGAACAGCTCCAGGTTCTGCCGCCCGGTCAGGTCCTCGTCGACCGAGGCGTACTGGCCGGTGAGGCCGATACTCTGCCGAACGCGTTCGGCGTCCCGTACCACGTCGAAACCGCTGATCCGGGCGGTCCCGCCGTCCGGGGTGAGCAGTGTGGAGAGGATGCGCACGGCGGTGGTCTTGCCGGCGCCGTTGGGGCCGAGCACCCCGAGCACCGTCCCGCGGGGCACGGCGAGGTCCACGCCTTGAAGCGCCCTCGTCTTCCCAAACGTCTTCACGAGGCCCTCAGCCTCGATCACCAGGTCAGCTGTCATGCGCCCAGTCTGTGCGGGCCCGCTGACACCGCCCCGACACGCCACCGACACGGGCCGACACGGGCTGACATCGGAGCCGCCGAGGAGGCATGCACATCCACACCGACGGGCGCTGCGCTATGCCCGGGTGGGTCGTGTTTCGGTCTCGGCGCGCAGCACGGGCGCGAACGACGCCGAGTGATCGTGCCCGGAGGCGCAGGTCTGTTGTGTCTCGGCGATGAACACGTGCGGCGAGACGCCGGTGAGCTGGACGCACTCGCGTGTGAGGTGAGGCTGGTCGGCGTAGCCGGCGCGGAGGGCGAGCAGCCCGAGCCCGTCGTCCGTCGCCGCGAGGCCCTGGGCGATCGCCTGCTGGACGAGCGCGAGGAAGCCCTGAAAGCGCAGTATCCGGTGCAGCGACTTCGGCGCGAGCCCGATCGCCGTCCGGCAGCGGCGCCGCAGCTGCGTCTCGGAGATGTGCAGAGACGCCCTCAGCGACGTCACGTCGACCGTGCGCCACGGCATGAGACCGCGCACCGCCTCGGACACGAGCGAGTCTGCGGGCTGGCCGGCGCTGGCGCGCTCCTGCACGTAGAGCTGCACGGCGGCGAGCGCTTCCTGGAGCGAGGCCGCCGTGCCGACCACGTCGCCGAGTGCGGCGGCAGAGCGGCCCCACAGCTGTTCGGCGTCCAGTGTGAGTCCGACGACCTCGGACGTGGGCTGTCCCGCGACCATCGGGAAGGCGCCTGGCACGAAGCGCACGCCGAGAATCGTGGTGCCCGGCTGAAGTACCTCGACCAGCGGCTCGGTAAGCGGGCCGATCACCTGCGGGGCCGCGCCAACCCTGCATACGAGTTCGACAGCGCCGCTGGGGATGCGCCGGTGGACGTACGGCGCGGCGTCGCGCCCGACCTGCTGCACCCAGACCGACGAGACGAGCTCGCGCAACGCCGGAGCGGGCGAGCGCTCGACGTAGCTCTGCCCGCCCGCGGCGGGGGCGGAGAACGGGTCGCTGGTCACGTGACCAGTATGTCGCGCGCGGGTTGGTCGGCCGCGAGAAGGACGCCCGGTTTGTTCAAGAGCGCGGAGCGAATCCGGCCGTACGGTTTGGCCATGTTCGACTTCATGACCTTCTGTTTGACGGGGCCGCCGACACCCGACCGCCGACCGGGCCCCGCTCAACCACCCCAAGATCGACGCCAGGGTCCGGCCCGTGCGAGCGCACGGTGAACGCGACCATCCAAGGCCGGCTCTGGAGCAGCGATCCGCAGGGCTGGGCGCAGACCGCGGAGGGCCGCATCCGGCCGCTGTACATGCGTGTGCTCGAACGCCTTCACCTTCGCCCCGGCACGCGGCTCCTCGACGTTGGCTGCGGCTCGGGCCTGTTCGCGGAGCTTGCCGCCCAGCGCGGCGCTGACGTCGTCGGGCTGGACGCGGCCCCGGGACTCGTCGAGTACGCACGCCGCCGACGCCCGGCGGCCCGCTACGTCGTCGACGACATGGAGCACATACCGTTCAGCGACAGCGGCTTCGATATCGTCACCGCGTTCAACTCGGTGCTCTACGCCGCCGACCCCCGCCACGCGCTCGCCGAGATCACGCGCGTGACCGCCCCCGCAGGCTGTGCCGTCGTAACCGTAGGCGTCGGTCCCGAACAGGCCGAAAGCGCAGCACTGATCAATCCACTGGCTCCGCACGACGAAGTGCCCGACCGCAGCACCCTCGACCTCGCCGACGCGGACGCGGCTCGCAGCGCCCTGCTCGACGCCGGGTTCGCATCCGTCACGTCGACCGACATCGCGTTCGACATCGAATTCAACGACCAGAACGAGGCGATCGCCGCCCAGATGCCGGCCGGCCCAGTCAGCGCGGCGGTCCGCCACTCCGGCCGCGCGGCCGTGGAAGCGGCGCTGGGGTCCTTCTTCGCGCCGCGATCACGAGCCGACGGGACCATCCGCCTGGGCCTCGTCTTCCGCTGCTATCTCGCGCAGCGGGCGCGATGACCCGCGGCTTCGGCGTGGGCGGTCCGGCCCTGCCGAATGACGACCCCACGAAGGACGACCAACCAACGAGAAGGGAACCACGATCATGAAACTGACGACCACCACGCAGGTGTCTGTCGACGGCGTGATGCAGGCAAACGGCGGGCGGCATCCGATCCTCGACCCTGGAATGGAGCGCGGCGGATGGGCCCGGCCGCTTTTCGACAACGAGGCCATGACGTTCGTCGACCAGACCTACCAGCGCGCTGACGCGTTCCTGTTCGGTCGGCGGACCTACGAACTGTTCGCCGGCTACTGGGGCGTGAGAGAAGACCTGGAAAACCCCATCGTCGGTGCCTTGAACACCAAGCCCAAATACGTCGCATCGACCACGCTCACCGACCCGCAATGGGCGAACACGATCACCCTCTCCGGTGACCCCGCGGCGGCCATCCGCGAGCTGAAAGCCAAGCCGGCGGGTGAGCTGCAGGTGCACGGCAGCGCCATCCTGACCCGGTGGCTGCTCGAAAACGACCTCGTCGATGAGATGAACCTGCTCATCGTCCCGGTGGTCGTCGGCCAAGGCATGCGCATGTTCCCCGACACCGGCCCAGACATCGCACTGGACCTGGTCGACTCGCAAGTCTTCCCGAAGGGCATAACGCTCCAGGTCTACCGACCCGCCGGGCGCCCGCAGTACGCCACCACCTGAAACACGACAAGGGGTGCCGCAGTCCGTCAGAGCTGACTATTCGTGGGCCCGGCTGCTGCATCGACCGCTGGGCCGCGCTCCGCTGGGGTCGATGGCGTCGACGAGTGACCGCGCCGCCGTCAAGCCATCCACCGCTAGGCGACCAGCTGAGGCGGGCACGCCGCGGTCGGTCCACTCCTGAGCCACGGTGACCCGCCACCCCCCTCGACCTCGCACATGAAGAACAGCCCAGTGCGCTTGCGCTGCGAAAACAGCACGGTCAAGCGCTGACCTTTCAACGGATGGAAAGCGTGAGTGATCACCAATTGGTCCGAAGAGTACCTTGACTGACGAGCTGTATAGGGCACGGGTTCCAACGGTCGGCGTCACGATATGCTGGCCACGGCAGAGCGCCTGCCAGCGCCCGATGTGGTGGCCCACGCCCGACCACATGCCTGGGGCCAAGAGTCTCCGACTCCGCGCCGATCCGTCGACTCCCGGCGTGCCGGTCACGCCGCCTGTTCGGTGGAGTGCGTGGGGCTGCACCGGAGGCGTCATGTCTGATTCCACCCCCCGACGGACCCCAGCTCCGGGACGCGCCCGCAAGCGCGCCATCCGTGAACATGCAGCCCGGGCTGGCGTCGCCTACTCGGAGGCCGCCCGGCAGCTCGAGTCGGTCGGCCTTCGGCCCGGCGAAACCCTCTCCAGGTACGGGCGAACGATCTATCCGATCGGGTTCGACCCGCACCGCCAACTGCTCGTCGAACGCCGTGAGCGGCGGTCGTTCGAGGAGCGGGTGGCGGACACCAGGCGGGCCGCGGTCCTGCCGCATGGTCGCGCGCAGCACCTCGTCGGGCGGTTCCCGCCCAGCCGTGGGCGTACCGGCAGCGGGGTGGACTCGCTCTATCACGGCGAGGGCCGCGAGGAACTGCTCGCGATGCTGTACATCGTGATCGTGGCCAAGTCGCCAGGGTTGCTGCCCGAGGTCGGGGACCTCGCCTGGATCGCGGAACTCGGCGAGGACACCGCGCTCGACACGGCCTGCGCCGACATCGACCGCGAGGCCCGCCGGCTGCTCGACCAGGAGCCGATGGCCCTCTGGTCGCGCATCCAGCAGGCGCTGACCACTGTCGAACGTAGCGTGGACGGGCAGGTCCGCCAGGAGGCGATCCGGCAGACCGCGCTGTTGAGCACGATGATGACGCCGCGTCTCGGGTCCGCGGGCGAGCCGTACGTTCCGGGGCTGCCCGTTGGCGGTGCCCGGCAGATCCTTGACGCGCTGCTCATCGTCGCCGACGACGGACACGCGCCGGGCACCCGGGTACGCCTGCTCAGGCAGCCGCACCACGCGGGGTCGGCCACGATCATCGGTGCCCGGTGGGGTCGGTCAGGTCCGCCGGTGGGCTATCTCGTGTGGCTCGACGGGGCGACGGCGCCGCTGTCGGCCCGCCCCGACGACCTGATTGTCCTGGCCGGCCAGGAGACCACTCCGCGCTGAGCCAGGGCCCGCCTCGGTGTGCCCGCATCGTCTCCTCCGGGCCCCGGTCAGATCCTCCTGAACAGCTTCGTTGTCTAGACCGCCGTCGGATGGATCAGGCGACGGCCAGGCGAAAGACCTGCCGGGAACCGCCCTCCGGACCGGGATCGACGGCCTCGGCAGGGGTGAAACCAAGGCGTTCGTAGAAGGCACGTGCACCGCTGACGCAGGCGCCCGGGTGATCGGCACCAAAGGTGACCACTTCGACGGAACCTGAGCCCGGTACAAACCTGCGCATCGCTGCTGTCATCAGTGCACGACCAACACCCTTTCCCCGTGACTGCTCAGCAACGACAAGCCAGTGGACGTGGTGGGTCGGAACCTTCGCCGTGAACAACAACCCACCCAGGAGATCGGACCCGGAGGAGAAAGCAACGATCGCTGTGGTCCGACGAATGTGCTTGCGCACCGCGTCATGGAAGCCACGATCCTCGACCATCGGGCCGAACCAGCACTCGACCTCGGCCGCCAGACCAAGGAAGCCGTTGAAGTCCCGCTCTTCGGCAAGTCTGACGATCACCCGGGCATTCTGACAGCAACACCATCGCGTCAGGTGGAGTAGTTGTCCATCAACCCCGCGTCACCTCGTCGATCATGGAGTTGTGGTGGGCGATAAAAGCCCGCCCGCGTGCCGCGATCTTGCACTTTCTGCCCCGACATAGGGACCATTCCACTCGTATAGGCAACCGAAACTGCAAGATCGGCGGGGCGCGGGGCGCGGGGCGCGGGGCGCGGGGCGCGGGGCGCGGGGCGCGGGCCGGCC